>NZ_JBBATI010000006.1:0-129613 GCF_040398825.1 Novosphingobium sp. | reverse complement strand
GTGCCACCCACCGCCCCGCACCCCCGGCCCAACCGCCCACAGGGTACCTTAACTGGGCGGTTGAGCCGGGGGTGCGGGGCGGTGGGTGGCACTTCCGAAACAGACCCTTGGTTGCCCCTGGGCGTCAGCCGGGCTAAGCTGATCGCCATGGCCATGCTGCCGCTTCGCCCCACGCCGTTTTTCGGCAACAAGAACCGCGCTTTCTGGCGGCTGCAATTCCTTGGCTGGGGTGGCGCGCTACTGCTGCGCGCGATGTCCAGCCTGGCCAACGCGGTGCCGCTGTCGTTTCTGATCATCGTCATCATCGCCACGATCACCGGGTTTTCGCTCTCGCTGATCCTGTCGGTGATCTATCGCGCGCTGATCAACCGCCGCGCGCTGGTCACCTGGGGGGTGACCGCGGTGGTGCTGGCGATTGCGGTCGGGCTTTATGCGTTTATCGATTCGTGGGTGGTCAGCCTGTACCGCACCAATGCCCAATCCAGCTTTACCCAGTTGTTCCTAGGGGTGTTCTATCTGGATATGACGCTGCTGGGGGCATGGTCGGCGCTCTATTACGCGATCAATTTCTACATCCAGGTCGAAGAACAGAATGATCAGCTGTTGCAGCTGGAAAACCAGGCGACCAGCGCGCAACTGGCCATGCTGCGCTATCAGCTCAACCCGCATTTCCTGTTCAACACGCTCAATTCGATATCGACGCTGGTGCTGCTGAAACAGACCGAGCCGGCCAACGCCATGCTGTCGCGGCTGTCGGCATTTCTGCGCTATACGCTGATCAACGAACCGACCGCGCGGGTGACCGTGGCGCAGGAGATCGAAACGCTGAAGCTCTATCTCGATATCGAACGCATGCGGTTTGAAGACCGGCTGCGCACGCGCTTTGCCATCGAGGATGCGGCGAGCAACGCGCTGATGCCGTCGCTGCTGCTGCAACCGCTGGTCGAAAACGCCATCAAATACGCGGTCGGCCCGCTGGAAGAAGGCGCGGAAATCACCATCAGCGCCGATGTGATCGGCAGCGCGCTGCGCATCGCGGTGTCGGACACCGGGCCAGGCCTGCCGCCGGGCGTCGATCCCGCCGACCTGTTCGGCCCCAATTACAACCAGGGCGCCGCCGATCGCCGCCTGCCGGATTCGGGATCGACCGGGGTGGGCCTGGCCAATATCCGCGACCGGCTGGGGCAGGCCTACGGTGAAAACCAGCGGTTCGACATCGCCACCGGGCCCGAAGGTGGGGTAGTGGTGACGATCGAATTGCCGTTTGAGGCGCGCATCCCGCCCCCGCCCGCCGCCAGTGCATCTGTTCAGCGAACGCTCAACCCCGCGATGATACAATAACCTTTGCACCACACACGCCGCCTCTCTGGGCCCAAGGAAACGCCATGACCATCCGCACGATCCTTGTCGATGACGAGAAACTGGCCATTCAGGGTCTGCAACTGCGACTGGCCGCCTTTCCCGATGTCGACGTGATCGACACTTGCGCCAACGGGCGTGAGGCGATTCGCAAGATCAAGACCGAAAAGCCCGATCTGGTGTTTCTGGACATCCAGATGCCCGGCTTTGACGGGTTCAGCGTGGTCAAGGGCGTGATGGAGATCGATCCGCCGCTGTTCGTGTTCGTCACCGCCTATTCCGAACACGCGTTGAAGGCGTTTGAGGCCAACGCCGTCGATTACCTGCTGAAACCGGTGGACCCTGACCGGCTGGCCGACGCGCTGGACCGCGCGCGCACGCGCCTGGCGGAAAAACGCGGGCTGGAAGAAGTGGAAAAGCTGAAAATCGTGCTGGCCGAGGTTGCGCCCGACGCCATGCCCGACATGGAGGACGATGGCGAACCGGCCGCCGCGCGGTTTGAAAAGCTGATCAACATCAAGGATCGCGGCCAGATTTTCCGCGTCGATGTCGATTCGATCGAACGCATAGAGGCGGCGGGCGATTACATGTGCATCTTTACCGGCGACAATTCGCTGATCCTGCGCGAAACGATGAAGGACCTGGAACGCCGGCTGGACCCGCGCGTGTTCCAGCGCGTCCACCGGTCAAAAATCGTCAACCTCGACCTCGTCCGCCAGGTCCGCCCGCACACCAATGGCGAATGCTTTCTGGTGCTGCAATCGGGCGCGGAGGTGAAGGTCAGCCGGTCATACCGCGATGTGGTCGCGCGGTTCGTGCATTGATGGCAACGATCGAAAAGACCATGCCCGCCACCTTCACCCTGCCCGGTTTCGACCTTGACGCCTTTGTCGCGCAAACTTTGGCCGAAGACCTGGGGGCAGGCCTGCCCGGCGGCGGGCGCGATGTCACCAGCGACAGCGTGATCCCCGCAGCCGCGCGGTTCGCCGGGGTGATGGACAGCCGCGATGCGGTGGCGGTGTGCGGGTTGCCGATCGCGGCGGCATTCTTTCGCGCGCTTGATCCGGCTTGTGAAACAGAGATTCTGATCGCCGAGGGTGCCATTGTCGCACCCGGCACTGCGTTGATGCGCATCGCCGGATCGGCGCGCGCGCTGCTGACTGCCGAACGCAGCGCATTGAACACCGTGCAGCACCTGACCGGGATCGCCACGCTGACGCGCAGCTATGTCGATGCGATGGGGGCGACCCGCACCCGCCTGCTCGATACGCGCAAGACCATTCCTGGCTTGCGCGTGCTGGAAAAATACGCGGTGCGAACGGGTGGCGGGCACAACCACCGCATGGGCTTGTATGATGCGGCGATGATCAAGGACAACCACGTCGCGGTCGCAGGCGGGGTTGGCGAAGCGGTGCGCCGCGCGCTGCACGCCGGGGTGCGCGACGTGATCTGCGAGGTAGATCGGCTCGACCAGATCGAACCCGCGCTGCAGGCTGGCGCGACGCGCCTGCTGCTCGACAATATGGCGCCCGACATGCTGCGCGTCGCGCTGGCGAACGTTGCCGGGCGCGTGCCGTGCGAGGCTTCGGGCGGGGTGCGGCTCGATACGATTGCGGCGATTGCCGCCACCGGGGTCGATTACATCTCGGTCGGGCGGTTGACGCAGAGCGCACCGGCGGCTGATATCGGGCTGGATTTCACGCCTCTGTAGGCGCGTGCCGCGCAAACCGCCCGCCCCGCCCCGCCTCCCCACCCGGCCACCAACGATACCAGCAGGATATGGTGGCCAGCTACTTAGCGCCTGATGCGATAAGAAAGAATCGGCTCAGGCGCTAAGATGGTGCGCGCCGCGCTTTGAAAAACGCGCGCAACTGGCTGGCCGCTTCGGCCTCGCCCAGCCCGGCATAGACTTCGGGCCGGTGCAGCACGCCTGGCTGGTCAAACACCCGCGCGCCATGGGCGACCGCGCCGCCCTTGGGATCAGGCGCGGCGTAATAGACGCGGGCGATACGCGCATGGACCATCGCACCGGCACACATTGCACAGGGCTCGAGCGTGACCCACAGATCACACCCATCCAGCCGGTCGCGCCCCAGCGCCACCGCCGCCGCGCGGATCGCCAGAATTTCGGCATGGGCGGTGGGGTCATGGCAGTCGCGCGGGCCATTGTGCGCCGTCGCAATGATCAACCCGTCGCAGACCACCACCGCGCCGACCGGCACAGCATCGGCCGCAGCGGCACAGTCGGCCTGCGCCAGCGCTGCGCGCATCGGTTCGGGCAAGGGCCAGCGGGTCATCACGTCATGCGCTAGCATGGTGCACGCGCCGGTGGTACCAGCGTTGGCCGCCGAACCGGTCATTTGCTGCGCACATGGCGCGGCGAATCCTTGACTTCGCCGGGTGAATCGATAAGGGCGCACCTTCGAGTTTATCTTCCTGCGAACACAAGCGAGTTTTAAGCCATGTCGCGCATTTGCGAACTGACCGGTAAGGGTCGCCAAGTCGGTCACAACGTAAGCCACGCCAACAACAAGACCAAGCGCGTGTTTCTGCCCAACCTGCAGAACGTGACGCTGATGTCGGAAAAGCTGGACCGCAGCTTTCGCTTTCGCGTGTCGACCCACGGGTTGCGTTCGGTAGAACACAACGGCGGGCTGGACAACTGGCTGCTGAAGACCAGCGACGATGATCTCAGCGTGCGCGCCGTCAAGGTGAAGCGCGAACTGAAGAAGTCTGTCGCCGCCTGACTTTTTGCCGGCGCTGCGGCGCTGGTCGGCATAAAAAAGCCCCGCCTTGGCGGGGCTTTTTGTGTTGGTGCGGGGGCGAACACGCCCGCCCCCGCCCAGATCAATAGGTTTCGACCGTAACGTCCATCCGGCGAAAACCGTGGACGAAATTGGCGCGCACGCGTTCCACTTTGCCCGTGACATTCACACGCATGCGCCGGGCGCGCATTTCTTCCAGCAGCACGCGCAACTGCAATTCGGCCAGCCGCGCGCCCACGCAGCGGTGGATGCCATGCCCGAACGCCAGGTGGCGGCGTGCATTGGGGCGGTTGACGATCAGCTTGTCGGGATTTTCGAATATCGTTTCATCGCGGTTGGCCGACAGGTACCACATCACCACTTTGTCGCCGGCGCGAATCTGCTGACCGAACAGATCGATGTCGGATTTGGCGGTGCGGCGCATATGCGCCAGCGGGGTCACAAAGCGCAGGCATTCCTGCACCGCGTTGGGGATCAGCGAACCATCGTTTTCCAGCAATTCACGCTGATCCGGAAACGTGTGCAGCGCATGCACAATGCCCGACATGGTGTTGCGCGTGGTGTCGTTGCCACCCACGATCAACAGCACCAGATTGCCCATGAATTCCTGCGGGCTCATGTGCGCCATCGCTGGCGAATGGATCATCATCGAAATCAGATCGGGGCTGGGCGGCTGGCCCATGCGTTCCATCCACAAGCGGCCGAAATATTGCGCCATTTCGCCCAGGATGCCGAACCGTTCATCGGCCAGATCGGGCGCCAGCGTCAGTTCGACATCGCCCGCCCAGTCGGACCAGAACGTCAGCAGGCGGCGGTCCGGCCAGGGAAAGCCGAACAGCAGCGCCAGCATGCCGGTGGTCAGTTCGATCGAAACTTTGTCGACCCAGTCGAATTCCACCCCGATCGGCAGCGAATCGAGCAGTTCCGCCGTGCGGCTGCGAATTTCGGTTTCCATCCGCACCATTTCGGTGGGGGTAAACGCGGGCGCGACGGTGCGGCGCTGGCCGGTGTGCTGGGGCCGGTCCATCGCGATGAACATCGGCAATTGCCGTTCGGCCAGCAGCGCCGGATCGATATTCTGGGTGGGATCGCCAATCGTGATGCCGCCATGTTCCCACGAGGACGAGAACACATCGGGCAGTGATTCGACGTGCAGGATCGCCTTGTGCGAGGTGACGTTCCAGTAATCGCCATAGGGCGTGCCGGTAACCTTGTTGACCGGTGCAGAGGCCCGCATTTCGGCAAAGATCGGCCCCCAGGTGTCGTAGACATAAATGTCCGACCGGCTGACGTCCCAGGGGTGCGTGTGCACCGCGCGTGCCTGCGGATTGGCGGCCAGCCATTCGTCAAACGCGGCGCTGGCGGTGGGGCTGGTGCGATAGGTCGGGACTGTTTCGGGCGCGAGCTGTGTGGCCATCGGGAATCCTCCGTCGGGGGGCATCACAGCGCCCCCCTTTCAGCGCGGAGTATTCCCTTAACCTACACTGATGTCAATAACCGGCAGGCTGCGTTGCGGGCGAAACAGTGGTGGCCGCAATCACCGCCGCCTTGCGCTGGCGCCGGCGCGCCGGGCCCGATTTCATTACCGTCCGGCGGAACAGCATCGATCCGCCGCGGATGATCGCGGCCACGCACAGCCCCTGCCATACCAGCGCCACCACGTGCGGCCATACGCCGGTATGTTCGGCGGCATAGGCCATCATGGCATAGGGCGAACTGATCGGAAACACTTGCGCCACCGTTTCGATCCAGCTGCCAGGCCGGGCGAGCGCAAAGCTGGCAAAGAAAAACACGATCAGTTGCAACATGGTCGCCGGCATCGACAACGTCTGCACTTCGCGCACGGTGTTGGCCATGCCGCCGATCGTCAGGAACATCGATCCCAGCAGCAGATAGGCCATGGCGAAATAGGCAAAGCCCAGCCCCAGGAACATCGGCCAGCCCACCGCCGGCGCTTCAAGAAACGGGATCGAACGCGCGCCGACCAGGAACAGCACGCCATAACCGCTGCCCCACACCGCGATGCCGACCATGCTGACCGCCAGCATGGCAAACAGCTTGCCCATGAACAATGCGTCCATCGGGATTGATGCGGCCAGCACTTCGATGATCTTGTTGGCTTTTTCTTCAACCAGGTTGGACAGCACCATGCCCGCCAGCAGCATCGTCAGCAAAAACAGCAGCAATTGCCCGGCCTGCGCAGTCACCACCCGGCCGTTGTGTTCGTTGGCAGCAGTGGTGGCCACCACGTCTGGCTTCACCACGGGATAGGCGGCGCTATCGCCGCTGCGCGCACGCGCGGCAAACAGCCCGATCATCCCGCGCCATTCATCCACGCGTCCCTGCGGCCCGGTCAGCACCGGCGCATCCAGCGTGCCCGTCACCACCGCCGACATCTGACGCACTTTCAGCACGCTGCGCGGGTCAAAATGGTCACCCGGGCGCAACCGGTTCAGCACCACCATGTCGGGCGCACCGCCCGGCATATGATCGACCAGCGCCGCGCGCGCCGCGACCAGCTGGTCGCCCTGTTGCGCGGGCATGGCAATCCCGATCACCGTGCGATCCATGTCGTGCTGTACGCTGGCGCCGATCATCCCGGCAAAAAAGCCGACAATCACCGGGAACAGCGGCCCCAGCAGGAAAAAGATGAACGCCTTGGAAAACACCACGGCGACAAAATCGCGGCGGGCAATGACCCCGGCCGCACGCACACGTTCGGCGATCATCAGCGGCGCCCCTTCTTGAGATTGGTTTCGGCGTCTTCGCGGTTTTCTTCCAGAGCGCGCGCGGCGGCCTCACCCGCGATCGCCACAAAGGCATCGTGCAGCCCGGCGCGTTCAATCGACAGGCTCAGGATGCCGGCATCGCCCTCGATCAGCGCGCGCAACAACGGTTCGACCCCGGTTTCGGGCAGGCTGAAATACCAGAACGCGCCGCCCTGCGCCTTGGCATCGCAGCGCGCATCGGCGGGCAGCGCGGCGCGCCACTGGCCATCGCGGGCGCGGGTTTCCAGCCGCACTTGCGGGCGCAGCCGGTCGCGCGCAACATCGACCGGGCCGGCAAACGGCACTTTGCCACCGGCGATAATCGCGATCTGGTCGCACATGCGTTCGGCATGCGCGATCACATGGGTGGAAAACAGCACGGTCGCACCGCGCGCAGCCAGCCCGCGAATCAGCGCTTCCAGCCGGCCCTGGTTAATCGCATCCAGCCCCGAAAACGGTTCGTCCAGCACCACCAGATCGGGTTCGTGGATCAGCGTACCGATCAATTGCACCTGTTGCGCCATGCCCTTTGACAACTGGCGGATCTGGCGGTCGGCGGCATGGCCCAGGCCATAATCATCCAGCATCACGCGCGCACGCCGGCGCCCTTCGGCCAGCGGCACGCCGCGCAGCGCGGCCAAAAAGGCAATCGCCTCATACGCCTTCATCGCCGGGTACAGCCCGCGTTCTTCGGGCAGATAGCCGATGCGGTGCGCCAGATCGGTGGGCCGTTCAGTGCCCAGCACACAGCGATAGCCCTCATCAGGGTCGATGATCCCCAGCAGCATGCGCAAAGTGGTGGTTTTGCCTGCGCCATTGGGGCCAAGCACGCCATAGATCGACCCGCGCGGCACCGAAATGTCCACGCCATCGACCGCCAGCGTGCCGTCAAAGCGTTTGACCAGCCCACGCGCCACAATGGCGAGATCGGGGGCCAGATCGGCTGGCGCGACGGACGCGTCCCCGGCATTGCCCATTACGGCCATTTCCCCCACAAAGCTCTGCATCGGTTCGTATCTCATGACGGGCACGTGTAACCCTAGGCCATGAATGGACGAGGCAGCAAGTTTGGTTAACGACGCGGAAACCTTTGCCCAAAAAATCCGTGCACAGGCACAGGCGCTGGGGTTTGTCGCCTGTGGCTTTGCCCCGGCAGACGAAGACCCGTTGCGCGCGGCGCGGCTGGAACAATGGCTGGGCGATGGCAACCATGGCAGCATGGAATGGATGGCCGGGCGCGCCGATCACCGCCGTTCACCGCAGGGCCTGTGGCCAGCAGCGCAAAGCGTGATCGCATTGGGCATGAGCTATGCCCCCGCCACCGACCCGCGCGACCTGGGCGCGGTGGCCGATCCCGCGCGGATTTCGGTCTATGCACAAGGGGCGGATTACCACGACGTGGTCAAACGCGCGTTGAAGGCGCTGGCGCGGTGGATTGTGGCCGAACGCCCCGATTGCGACGTGAAAGTGTTCGTCGATACCGCCCCGGTGATGGAAAAGCCGCTGGCCGCCGCCGCCGGCATCGGCTGGCAGGGCAAACACACCAATCTGGTCAGTCGCGCGCACGGGTCATGGCTGTTGCTGGGCATGATCTTCACCACGCTGCGCCTGCCGCCCGACACCCCGCATGAAGACCGCTGTGGCACCTGCACCGCGTGCCAGACCGCCTGCCCCACCGATGCGTTCCCCGCGCCCTATCGCATCGATGCGCGGCGCTGCATTTCGTACCTGACGATCGAGCACAAAGGCGAAATTCCGCACGAATTCCGCACGGCGCTGGGCAACCGCATCTATGGCTGTGATGATTGCCTGGCGGCGTGCCCGTGGAATTCGTTCGCCAGTGCGGCCGCCGCCAACCGCGCGTTTCTGCCGCGTGCCGAGCTGGCCGCGCCGCGGTTGGCCGATCTGCTAACGCTGGACGATGGCACCTTTCGCGCGCTGTTTTCCGGATCGCCGATCAAACGCATCGGCCGCGACCGGTTTGTACGCAATTGCCTGTATGCTGCCGGCAACAGTGGTGATCCGGCGCTGTTCATGCCGGTGCAACGCCTGCTGGCCGATCCCGACCCGGCGGTGGCCGATGCCGCCAGCTGGGCGCTGGATCAATTGGTCAGCGGTCTGCCGGTGCCATGACCGGCAGAGCGTGTCAGACCATTTCCTTCAACGGCGTCGCCGTATCCGCCAGCCGGGCGGGATCGATCGTCGCGCCCAATTCCACCAGCTTCTTGCCCTGCACATAGTCCTTGACCATGTTGACGCAGTCGAGCGCGATCACCCGGCCCTGTTTCAGATAGATCACGGAAAACGACCGCGTGGCGGGATCGCCGCGGGTGACCGTGGCGTCAAACCCGATTGACAGGCCAACGGTTTGCAGGCGCAGGTCATACTGGTTGGACCAGAACCACGGCACCGCCTTGTACGGCACCGGGTTGCCGGTAATCGCCTTGGCCACCGTGGTCGCCTGATCGTTGGCGTTCTGCACCGATTCCAGCCGGATCACCGCACCATCGGCATAGGTGTTGGCATGGGCCGCGCAATCGCCGATGGCATAGACATCGGCCAGGCTGGTGCGGCACAGATCATCGACAGCCACGCCGTTGCCGCCCTCGGCCCCGGCGGCCAGCAAGGGCACGGTGGCGGGAATGATGCCGATGCCGACGATCACGATCTGCGCCGGCAGCACGGTGCCATCCACCAGCCGCACCCCGGTCACTTTGCCATCTGCGCCCTCCAGCGCGGCGACCGCCACATCGGTGCGCAGATCGACGCCGTGCGCGCGATGTTCGGCCTCGTAAAACGCTGACAAAACCGGCCCCGCGACACGCGCCAGCACGCGTGGCAGCGCCTCCAACAGCGTGACATGCACCCCGAATTTGGTCAGCACTGCGGCCGCTTCCAGCCCGATATAGCCACCGCCGATCACCACCGCACGTTTCGCACCGGCGTCCAGTTCACCCATCAGGCGGTCGGCATCGTCGCGGGTGCGCACGGCGTGAACCCCGGCCAGATCATGACCATCCAGCGTCAACCGCCGCGCATCGCCGCCGGTGGCCCACACCAGCGTGCCATAGGCCATGATCGTGCCGTCATCCGTGGTAACGGTCTTTGCCGCCGGATCGACCGCCACCACTTCGTGGCCGAGCATGAAATCGACCTGCTTGTCGGCCCAGAATGCCGCAGGGCGGATCATGATGCGGTCAAACGTCTTTTCGCGCGCCAGGTAATCCTTTGACAGCGGTGGGCGTTCATAGGGCAATTCGGGTTCGCGGCCGATTACCGTGATTGACCCGGCAAACCCGTTCTGGCGCAGCGCAATCGCGGCCTGCGCGCCCCCGTGCCCCGCCCCGACGATCACCACATCTGCCATGCCCAGCACTACCATGCCCTGCCCTTTTGCCCAATCCGCATCGATCGCGTGCGGATTGGCCAAAACGCCTAGGCCGTCAACCTGTGCCGGTCAAATTTGGCCAGTTGCGACAACAAAAGCCCGTTTACCGCATCAGCAGGCTGCGCGCCTGGCTGGCAATCTGTGCCAGCATCGCCGGGGCGACCGCGCCGCTGGCCTGCGCCCGCGCGATCAGCGCGCGGAACTGGCGCACCGGCTCTGGCTGGCTGCCCAGCCATGCGGTGACAAAGGCTGCCGGATCGGCACTGCCCGCACGCGCCAGAAATTCCAGCCGCATCTGTTGAAAATCGCGCGCCAGCCCGGCCACCAGCAGGCGTTCCCACGGGTCGGACGGGCTCGCCCGGCTGGCCATCTGTTGCGCCCAATCGAGCCCGAGCGCGGCGCCCAGATCGGCAAACGCGCCGGTCAGCGCACCGGCATCGACACCTTGCGCCGCGGCCAGATGCGCCAGGCCAATCGCGCCATCCAGATCGTGCAGATGCACCACCCGCGCGGCGATATCGGCAGGCACGCCCTGCCCGGCCAGTTCGGCGGTCAACCGCCGCCCTTCGGCCTGTGCCTCTCCGCGCAGCAATTGCAGCGTGGTGTGCGACAACAGCCCGACCCCGCCGGCCAGATCATCGATCAGATCGCCGATCGCTGCGGTGCCGTGCCCGGCGCGCAGGACATCGGCAATATGGCCGCGCAACGCGCGCGCGACGCGGTCAAACATGGCCAGCCGCGCGGTTTCGGGCATGTCCGCGCTGTCCAGCAGATGCCAGGTGGTCGCGCAATCGAACAGCCGTTCGGCCGCCACGAACGCCGCCGCAACCTGCGCCACGCTGCACCCTTCTTCTTCGACCAGTTCAAACGGATGCACCGGGCCCAGCCGGTTGACCATGCGGTTGGCCAATTCGGTGGCAATCACTTCGCGCCGCAACCGGTGGTGGACAATGTCGGTTTCAAACACTTCCTGCATCGCCGGCGGAAAGGCTGCCAGCAGTTCGCATTCCAGCACCGGATCATCGACCACTGTGCTGTCCTCCAGCGCGCGTTGCAGCGCCAGTTTGGCGGTGCAGGCGATCACCGCCAGTTCCGGGCGCGTAAATCCGTGGCCGGCGGCGGCGCGGCGGGCATAATCCTCTGACGTGGCCAGCCCCTCGGTCTTGCGATCGAGCTCACCCATATCCTCCAGCACATCGATCAGGCGGGAAAGCGCCGGCACCGCCGCCGTTCCGCCGCGTTCGGCCACCGACAGCGCCAGCGCCTGCAGCCGGTTGTCGGTCAGCACCAGATCGGCCACCGCATCGGTCATTTCCACCAGCAGGCTGACCCGGCCCGGTTCATCCAGCCGCCCGTCGCGCTGCGCCGCAGCCAGCGCGATCTTGATATTGACCTCGTGGTCCGAACAATCGACCCCGGCAGAATTGTCGATAAAATCGGTGTTGACCCGGCCGCCCGTGCCACCCGCGCCGCGTTGTGCAAATTCGATCCGCGCGGCCTGCGTCATGCCCAGATTGGCGCCTTCACCCACCACCCGCGCGCCCAGTGCGGTGGCGGTCACGCGCACCACATCGTTGGCCGGATCGCCGACGGTGACGTTGTTTTCGGCTTCGCCGCGCACATAAGTGCCGATGCCGCCGAACCACAGCAGATCAACCCGCGCGCGCAAAATCACCGAAATCAGCGATTCAGGATCGATTTCGGCCTGGGTCAGCCCCAGCAGGCCGCGCATGGCATCGGTCAGCGGGATCGATTTCAGGCTGCGCGGAAAAATGCCGCCGCCAGGCGACAGCGCGGCGCGATCATAGTCATCCCAGCTGGACCGCGGCAGCGCAAACAGCCGCGCGCGTTCCTGCCACGACGCTTCCGGATCAGGCAAAGGATCAAGAAAGATATGGCGGTGATCGAACGCCGCGACCAGCTTGATCGCGTGGCTGAGCAGCATGCCGTTGCCGAACACGTCGCCCGACATGTCGCCCACCCCGACCACGCGCACCGGATCGGCCTGTACATCCACGCCCAGTTCGCGGAAATGGCGTTGCACCGACAGCCAGGCGCCGCGCGCGGTAATGCCCATCGCCTTGTGATCATAACCTTTTGATCCGCCGCTGGCGAAGGCATCGTCCAGCCAGAAACCGCGTTCCTGCGCAATGGCGTTGGCAATGTCGGAAAAGGTCGCGGTGCCCTTGTCGGCGGCGACCACGAAATAGGGGTCTTCGCCATCGTGCACGACCACGTGGGCGGGATGTACCACCGCGCTGCCGACGATATTGTCGGTCACCGACAGCAGCGCGCGGATGAACACCTGGTAACTGGCGCGGCCCTCGGCCAGCCAGCCATCGCGATCGGCCACGGCATCGGGCAGGCATTTGGGATAGAACCCGCCCTTGGCGCCGGTCGGGACGATCACCGCGTTTTTCACGCGCTGCGCCTTCATCAGCCCCAGCACTTCGGTGCGGAAATCGTCGCGCCGGTCGGACCAGCGCAGGCCGCCCCGCGCGATTGCCCCGGCGCGCAGATGAATGCCCTCTACCCGCGCGGAATAGACAAAAATCTCGCGCCACGGCACCGGGCGCGGCAATCCGGGCACCAGGCCCGAATCAAACTTGAACGCCAGCGCCTCGGCCGCTGCCGGGGCAAAGGCATTGGTGCGCAGGATCGCCGAAACGGCCGCCTGAAACCCGCGCAACAGCCGATCGTCGCTGATCGCGGTGACTTTGGCCAGGCCGGCGCGAATCGCCGCCTGCGCCGCGTCGGCGGCCGCATCGCGGTCGCCGGCAAACGCCGGATCGTGGCGCGCCACAAACAGCGCGATCACCGCGTGGGTAACATCGCCGGCGCGCTGCAATGCCCAGACTGCCGCGTCCAGATCGACCGTCAGCCCGGCCTGGCGCAAATAGCGGTACCAGCCGCGCAGCCAGTTGGCCTGTTGCGGTGACAGCCCGATCGCGGTGATCAGGCGGTTGAACCCGTCGTCTTCGGCCGTACCGTTCAGCACCGCGGCCAGCGCAGTTTCAATCTCTGCCTTGCGCGCCAGCAGCGCATCCACCCCGCCCGATGCCGGCAGCGCCACCAGGAAATCGTGGATATAGCCCAGCCGGCCCTGGGCCAGCGCGGTCGGCAGTTCCTGCATCACGCGAAAGCCGAAATTTTCCAGCACGGGCACCGCATCCGACAGCACCATCGCGCCATCGCGCTGATACAGTTTCAGCCGCAGGTCTTCATCACCGCCCAGCCGGTGCAGGCGCGCTGCACGGCGCGGCGCACCGCTGGCATCGCCGCCGCCAGGGTGTAGCACGCGCAAGGCGCCGATATCCTCGGCCGCCTCTGCCGGGCCATAAGTATGGCGATAGGGAATGGGAAAGGCATCGGCATAGCGCGCCGCGATTGCCGCCGCCCGGCTGGGGTCTTCGACCCGCGCGAGTTCGGTTTCGACCGCGATGTCCCACCCGCGCACCATCGCCTGCAACGCGTGATCGAGCGCGTCGGCATCCAGGCCGCTGCTGCCGTCGCGGATATCCAGCACAAACCGGGTGATCGCCAGCGCGTTGTCATCGACCTGCAGGCTCCAGTCGATCACCTGCGCGCCGGCGGCGTTTTCCAGCATGGTCTGCACGCGGGCGCGCACTTCGGTCGATTGCACATCGCGCGGCAGCCACACGAATGCAAACAGGTGGCGCGCCAGCGGTGCCTCTACCAGCCGCAGCCGCGCGCGCGGCCGGTCCAGCAGGCTCATCATCGTGGTGGCGATGCGTTCCAGATCATCATCGGCAAAGCTGATCAACAGGTCGTGCGGCAGCGCGGTCAGCGCGTGGGTCAGCGATTTGGCATCATGGCCGACGCGCGAAATGCCCAGTTTGGCGGTCAGCGTATCCAGCTGGCTGCGCAACAGCGGCACGCGGTCGGGCGTGGCCGACAGCGCAGCGCTGGTCCACACCCCGGCGTGGATCGACAGCGCCACCACCTCTCCCCGCGTCCGCAGCGGCACCAGGAACAGATCGAGCGGCACGCAGCGGTGCACGCGCGCGATATGGTTGGCCTTGACCACCAGCGGCACGCGCGGCGGGGCGCCAGCGGGGCCGGGGGTTTCAAAATAGGCAAAGGCGCGGGCATACGACGCATCGCTCAACAGTGGATCATCGCTGGCGCGGCAGATGCCCAGCCGGTCATCCAGCCGCCCGTCACGATGCCGCACCACCCGGCCAAGCTGGGTCAGCATGCCATCGGCCAGCCAGCGCATCAGCGCCGCGGCTTCCGCATCGGGCACGGTGCGCGCATCGTCCTGCATCGCCGCCTGCATGCGCGGCCAATCGGCCACGGCAGCATGCACATCGGCCAGCGTGGCGTGCAAGTCCTCCACCAGGTCGCGTCGGCCGCGCGCATCGACACGTTCGGTTTCGCAATAGATGATCGATTCGCGCAATTCGCCGATCGCCTCGCCATCGGGCAGCGCCAGCAAACGCCCGTCGGGATCGCGCCGCACCGCCAGCACCGGGTGCACCAGCCGGTCGATGGTCAGCCCATGGCGGGTGACCGCCGCGCAGACCGAATCGACCAGAAACGGCATATCCGCATTGACCACCGCGATGCGCAGATAGCGCGGGTTGGTGTCAGTGCCCGCCACGCTTTCCATCGCCACCGACGGTTCCGCACCCTTGCGCCGCGCCACCGCGCGCATGGCAAAGCGCGCCGCCTGGGCCAGCCGCGCCGCATCAAAATCGGCGGCATCGGTGGGCAACAGCGAACCCGCAAACCGCGCGGCGAGCGTGGTTTCCAGCGTGGGCGTGGGCGTGGGCGTGGGTGCGGCAGCACCAGGCGCGGGTTCGGTCAGCGTGGCCATATGGTTCCTTCCCGGTGCCAGCGTGCGTTGGCGGCTGTCTTTATGCTTGTGGAATACCACCGCACGGCATTCGGACAAGCCCGGCTGCACTATCGCAGTTGCAGTCCGGCCCATCGTCGATCAAAGACCTAGCCACGGCAGATTAACTGTTCATGGCGGGATATGGCACGATCATTACCTAACGCTGCAAGGTCAGCTTCGTGTGGTGACAGAATTGGGCCGATCGACCGGAAACGATCCAGACGTCACCAGGAGCTTCGTCATTCCCGCGAAGGCGGAAATCCAGTTCCGATCGGGCTGCAAGCGACATGCGCCCGGCAACCGCGCCCGGCAGCGCGTACAAAGGCCGATCGTCAGGATTTTGCATCGCAATGAATTATCGCCATTCCTTCCATGCCGGCAATAGCGCTGATGTCGTGAAGCACAGCCTGCTGATCGCCCTGGTGCGGGCATTGCAGCAAAAACCGGGCGCGCTGACCCTGATCGACACCCATGCCGGCTGCGGGCTGTACGACCTTTACGGTGAGCAGGCGCAACGCACCGGCGAGTCCACGCAGGGCGTGCTGCGGGTCTTTGCCGACCCGAACCCCTTGCTGAACGACTACCGCGCGGCCGTACAGGCGGCCAATGCCGGGGCCGAGCCGCAGCTCTACCCCGGATCGCCCCGGATTCTGGCGCAGCTGCTGCGCCCGCAGGATTTGCTGATCCTGAACGAAAAGCATCCCGAGGACGCCTATGCCCTGCGCGGCGTGATGCGCGGCACAGCCGCTGCCGTGCATGAGCGCGACGCCTATGAGCTGTGGCTGGCGATGGTGCCGCCCCGCAGCCCTCGCGGTGTGGTGGTGGTCGACCCGCCGTATGAACAGACGGACGAACGCGAACGGATCACCGCCACCCTCGCCGCCGCGTGCCGCAAATGGGCGCATGGCGTGACGGTGATCTGGTATCCGCTGAAAGACCGCGCCACGCATGGTCGGTGGCAGGAACAGTTGCGCAAGATCGGCATCCCGAAATTGCTGCAAGTGGAACATTGGTTGTACGATAGCGATCAACCCGGCATCTATAACGGCGCGGGACTTTATATCGTCAACCCGCCCTACGCCTTTACCGAAGCGCTGCCGCCTCTGCTGGAAGCCCTGCGCGCCGCGCTGGCGCCAGAGGGACATCGGGGCGAAATCACAGCCGCTTGGTTGGGTGGTTAAGGTTCTTTGCGATAAATCCCGCAACCAGCCACGCGGCACCCCGCAACGATCAGGCGGCCACTTCGCGCAGCGCGCTCATGGTCAGTCGCAGGCTGCGGCGGCGTTTGGCCGGATCGAATGTCGCACCGGCCACGATCAGCTCATCGGCCTGCGTGCGGGCGCGGAACGCGTCGATGCGTTCGGCCACGGTGCGCGGGGCTCCGATCGCCGACACCTGGCGCATATGGTCGATCATCGCGCGGGCCGGGGCGGGCAGGCTGTCGCGGTATCCGGGCACCGGTGGCGGCAATTGGCCCGGGGTGCCGCTGCGCAGGCGCACGAATGACTGGTCCATCGAACTGGCCAGCAGCACCGCTTCATCATCGCTGTCGGCGGCCACCACGTTGATCGCCGCCATCACATAAGGTTCGGCCAGCGTTTCCGATGGCTGAAATTTGTCGCGGTAGAGCGCCAGCGCGGCATCGAGGTGATCGGGCGCAAAGTGTGAGGCAAAGGCATAGGGCAGCCCCAGCATCGCCGCCAGTTGCGCGCCAAACAGGCTCGATCCCAAAATCCACAGTGCGGGCGCGGCGCCCTTGCCGGGATTGGCCTGCATCGGCAGGCGCGGATCGCCGGCAAATTGCGCCTGCAATTCCACCACGTCGTTGGGGAATTCTTCGGCCGCGCGGTTCACATCCTTGTGCAGCGCGCGCATCACGCGCTGGTCGGCGCCGGGCGCGCGGCCCAGCCCAAGGTCGATGCGCCCCGGAAACAGCGCATCCAGCGTGCCGAACTGTTCGGCGATCACCAGCGGATTGTGGTTGGGCAGCATGATCCCGCCCGATCCGATGCGGATGGTGCGCGTGGCATGGCCAATATGCGCCAGCACCACCGCGGTTGCCCCGCCGACTATGCCCGCCATGCCGTGGTGTTCGGCCACCCAATAACGGTTGTACCCTTCGGCCTCCGCCGCCTGCGCCAGCAGCGCGGCATCGGCCAGCGCACGCGCAACGGTGCCGCCTTCGACCACGGGGACCAGATCCAGCACGGAAAGTTTCATGGTATCCTCCTGGCGTGACGCATCATCGGCCCACTGGCGATGTGGGGGGTGGTGACGGATGATCAAGGGGCATGGTCGCCGGCACACTGGCCTGCACGGTCGCCGGGGCCAGGCCCAGTTGCGCCAGATAGCCGCGCGCGGTCTGCGCCTCTGCACTGTTGGGCGCGACCGCGACCACCGAATTCCACGATTTGCGCGCGGCGGCATCGTGGCCGGACAAGACCGCGATCACCCCTGCCTCCACCCCGATCGCCGGGTCGCGCGGATTCAGCTCCGCTGCGGTCTGAATATAGCCCTGCGCGCTGGCCAGATCCTGTTCGCGCCGCGCCAGCGTTGCCGACAGCAGCCACACTGCGGGGTCGGACGGTGCGGCCCGGCGCGCGTCGGCCAGCGACGCGGCGGCATCGCCATAGTGCCCAAGCGCCACTTGCGCCTGCGCGCGATCGGCCAGGATCGCGCCGCGGGCAGGCGCATCGGCGAAATCGCGCACCGCCAACGCGCGATTGAACCAGTCGAGCGCGGCGGCGCCATCGCCACGCGCCAGCGCGGCATTGCCTGCCATCGCCATCAGCGGCACCGCTTTGGCCGGCGCCGACGGCGGGGTTGCGGCCACGGCATCGGCAAAGGCCGCCTGGGCCCCGGCAAAATCGCCGCGATCGGACAGGATCAACCCCAGGCACTGGTCGGGCTGCGCGCGCTCCTCCGGCGCGCTGGCGCGGGCCAGCCAGTCGCGCGCAAAGACGAGCCCGGCATCGGCGTCGCGCCGCCCCTGCGTCAGACAGGCAGTCATCTGATCCGACAGGACCGGCGCGGCAATCGGCGCGGTCACTGGCGGCGGCGGCGTGGTATCCTTGCGGTGCTGGGTGATCGCCGGCAGCGGCGTCTGCGGATAGACATGCGGGTCCGGCCCGACCTGCATCAGCATCATCAACGGCAACAGCAGGCTCATGCAGGCATTTCCTTTGGCAGCGATGCGGTGACCTCTGCCAGCATGGCCAGCAACAGGGCAATATCGCCATCGCGCGACAGGCGATGATCGCCCTGCTTGATCAGATGGACCTGCACATCGTCTGAACGCAAGGCCGCCGCCAGCCGCAAGGCGATATCCCACGGCACATCGGCATCGCGCTGCCCGTGCAGCAGGCGCACCGGCCCGGTATAATCGATGGGCGCGTGCAACCGCCGCTGCGCCTGCCCATCGGCCCAGAATGCCGGGTACATCGGCGTCGGTTCGGGGCCATAGGGGTTGTCATCGTAAACCACCTGGCCCGCCGCCAACGCGGCCTGTGCCGCCGGATCGCGACCCCAGTCGGTAAAATCGGGCGCCGCGGCGATCCCCACCAGCGCGGCCACGCGCGCACCCAGCTGTTCCGCCACCAGCAGCATCAGCCACCCACCCATGCTCGACCCCACCAGCACCACGCGGGTCAGCCGGCAATGATCGATCAGCGCGATGACCTCATCGCGCCAGCGCGACAATGTACCGTGGGCAAAATCACCATCGCTGAGCCCGCATCCCGAATAATCAAGCAACAGGCAGGCGCGCCCATTGGCCTGCGCCCAGGCCGCCACGCTTCGCGCTTTTGACCCAGCCATGTCCGATTTGTACCCCGGCAGAAACATCAGCGCGGGACCGGTTCCGGGGGTCAGGCGATAGGCCAGCCGCCGGCCATCGGTCAGCGTGTGATACGACAATGCCGCGGGATCGGTGCAGGTGCTCATTGCCGCGGTGGTAATCGCTGCCCCGCGCGGATGCCATCGGTTTTGCGCGGGCGCGGCATGAACGGACGTAGGTATTGGTTGATCGCAGTGGCCCACACGTTGGCCGTCCATTCGGTCAGGGGGCCGGCCCTCCGGTCAGGAATGCGGTTCACCAATCAATGGGCACAACGCCAGATCGGGCAGCGGGGCGGCATGCACCGTGGTGCCGAAATGCAGGACCGGCGTGGCGGTTGCCTCACCCGCCGCCACCCAGCGCGGCCAGGCCGGCAGCCCCGGCGCGTTAGGATTGCCAGTCCGGGCAAAATTGACCCAATAGCGCATGATCGTGTCCGACAGCGCGCGATCGGCGGCGTCGGCGGGCAACCACGCATCGCTGGTGCCGAACACATAGGGGATTTCCGCGCCGTGGTACGCGCCAAAACCATGGTGCCCCGGGCGCACGCGGTCAAACCGATAGACCCAGGCGTCCAACCCTGCTGTGCGCGCGTCGCCCGCCAGCGCCACCGCCGGGCAGTGGAATTCGGGCGCGCTGGCCAGCAGATCGGCACGCGTGGCGGCATCGTTGGACAGGCGCTGCAACAGGTGCGCGGCATCGCCGGCATGGGCAAGGCCAGCCAGCGTGTGCGCCTCTGCCGCGCCGCGCGTGGCCGGGTCGGCGGGCAGATACATGCGGTATTCGTCGGCATTGCTGCCGATCAGCAGCGGCACGCGAAACGCCTGCGCCGCGGGCACCAGCGGTGACACGAACTGCCCCGGGTGGCGCGCGGCTTGCAAATGTACCAGATCATCCGGCGTCTGTTTGGCCAGATCGGCGGGCGGCACATCGCGCGCAAACAGATCGGTGGCAGCGCGCGTGGCGGCCGCGGGCGTGGCAAACGCCTCTGCCGACAGATAGCCGCTTTCGACAATCGCGCGCGCAAACAGCCCCTTTGCCACCGGCATATGCATCAGGCCGACAATATCGGTGCCGCCGGCGGATTCGCCAAACAGCGTGACCCGCGCAGCATCGCCGCCAAACGCCGCCACATGGTCGCGCACCCAGCGCAGCGCGGTAATCTGGTCGGA
The DNA here is from genome assembly GCF_040398825.1 of Novosphingobium sp. Taxonomy (GTDB): domain Bacteria; phylum Pseudomonadota; class Alphaproteobacteria; order Sphingomonadales; family Sphingomonadaceae; genus Novosphingobium. The sequence continues at coordinate 109,465 of NZ_JBBATI010000006.1, read as the reverse complement.
CAGGCCCTGCCGCCCGGCGCTGACATCGGGCACCGCCGGATGCGCAAAAAACCCCAGCGCGCCCAGCCGATAATTGATGGTGACCACCACCACGCCGCGCGCCGCCAGCCGCGCACCGCGATAATTGGCCTCATGCCCATAACCGCCGGTGTTCGATCCGCCATGGACCCAGACCATCACCGGCAGGGGTTTTGCCGGGGTCCCTTTCGCGCGGGCCGGCGTCCAGATGTTCAGAAACAGGCAGTCTTCATCGCCGGGCGGGGTGGCGGGCACGACATCGCCATCGCTGCCCATGGCAACCGCCAATTTGCGATACCACGCCGCGGTGCCCTGGCTTTGCGGGCAAGTCGCGCCGAAATGCGTGGCATTGACTGCGCCATGCAGCGGCGCCTGCGTCGAAACATGCCAGCGGCGTTCACCAACCGGCGCCACGCCATAGCGGATGCCCAGATAGGCATCGACCCCGCCGGGCAACGCCACACCCGTCACCCGCGCATCGCCGACCGTGATCAGCGGCGGCGCGGCGTGTTCGGAAATGGCCGGTTTTGGCGCCTTTGCACAAAGCGGCGCCGACACTCCCGCCAGAGTCGCCAGTGCCATGATCAGGCCGCCCACCGGCGCCCATCCGTATCGCCCGTTCATCGCCTGTACTGTCCCGTTGCCCCGACTGCAGAATGCCCGAAATTCGTGGTTTTGGCCAGAGCCCTGCGCCACCCTAACTGTTGGCTTCGCGCTTCAGATCATACAGCACGTCCAGCGCGGCACGCGGGCTGAGCGAGTCGATATCCAGCGTGTTGAGCTTTTCGCGCAGGGCATCGACCTTCACCTCCGCCGCCTCGATCGCGGCGGCGAACAGCGGCAGGTCATCCAGCCCGGCGGCCAGCCCGCCGGTAGCGTTGCGGCCCTTTTCCAGCCGGTCGAGCACCGATCGCGCGCGGCGCAGCACCGCCTGTGGCACGCCGGCCAGCCGCGCTACCGCCAGGCCATAGCTTTTGTCGGCCGGCCCCGGCGCCAGTTCGTGCAACAACACCAGATCACCATTCCATTCGCGCGCGCGCACATGGTGCAGCGACAGCGCGTCACAGCTTTCGGCCAGCCGCGTCAGTTCATGGTAATGCGTGGCGAACAGGCAGCGGCAGCGGTTGACGCCATGGACCGCCTCCACCACCGCCCAGGCCAGCGCCAGCCCGTCATAGGTCGATGTGCCGCGCCCGACTTCGTCCAGGATGACAAAGCTGCGGTCGGTGGCCTGCGCCAGGATCGCAGCGGTTTCGACCATTTCGACCATGAATGTCGATCGCCCGCGTGCAAGATTGTCGCTGGCGCCCACCCGGCTGAACAACCGGTCCACCACGCCGATCTGCGCCGCATCGGCCGGCACAAAGCTGCCTGCCTGTGCCAGCAGCACGATCAGCGCGTTGGCGCGCAAAAACGTCGATTTGCCGCCCATGTTCGGCCCGCCCACCAGCCACAGCCGGTCTTCGGGCACCAGCCGGCAGTCGTTGGCAACAAACCGGCGCCCGCGCGCCGCCAGCGCCGCCTCTACCACCGGATGGCGCCCGCCGGTGATGTTCAGCACCGGTTCGCTGACCACGTGTGGCAATGCCCAGCCGCCTTCAGCCGCGCGTTCGGCCAGCCCGGCGGCGACATCGAAGCGCGCCAAAGCTGCGGCGGTGCGCGCGATAGTTTCCCTTACCGCGATGACACGCGCCGACAGATCTTCAAAATGCGCCTCTTCGGCGGCGAGCGCGTGGCCGCCGGATTCGGCAATGCGACTGGCCTCTTCATGCAATGCCAGCGCGTTGAAGCGCACCGCGCCGGCCATGGTCTGGCGATGGGTAAACCCCGAATCTGCCGCCATCAGCCGGTCGGCGTGGCGCGCCGGCACTTCGATGAAATAGCCGAGCACGCCGTTGTGGCGGATTTTCAGCGCGGCAACGCCGGTGTCATCGCGATACTTCGCCTCCAGCGCGGCGATCGCGCGGCGCGAATGGCTGGCCATGCTGCGCAGTTCATCCAGCGCGGCATCATACCCTTCGGCAATGAAGCCGCCCTGGCCGCGCTCGGTCGGCGGGGCGGGCACCAGCGCGCGCGACAGCAGATCGACCAGCGCGCCATGCCCGCGCAAATGCGGCAGCAAGGTCTGCGCCAGCGCGGGCAGATCGGGCCGTGCGCCCACCAGTTCGGCCAGCCGCGCGGCTTCGCCCAGGCCATCGCGCAATTGGCCCAGATCGCGCGGGGACCCGCGACCCGCTACCACCCGGCCGATCGCCCGGCCAATATCGGGCACCGCGCGCAGGGCGGCGCGCATGTCGCCGCGCAACAACGGATCATCATGCAGCCAGCTGACCAGTTCCAGCCGCTGGCGAATCGCAGGCAAATCGGTCAACGGCGCCGACAGATCTTCTGCCAGCAGGCGCGCGCCGGCCCCCGTCACACAGCGATCGACCGCATCGATCAGGCTGCCACGCCGGCCGCCGCCGCTGGCCACGGTCACCTCAAGACTGGCGCGCGTCGCTTCATCCATCGCCATGGTCTGGTCTTCGCCGCGCGGCACCGGTGGCAACAGAAACGGCAGCCGCCCGCGCCCGACATGATCGAGATATTCGATCAGGCCCCCGGCGGCGGCCAGCATCGCGCGGCTGAACTGGCCAAACCCGTCGAGCGTGGATACGCCGTGGATATCGCACAACAGCGTCTGGCCCCGGCCTGCATCAAACCCGCGCGCCGGCCGTTCAACCACCTCGCCCGACAGGGCCACGCCATGCCCCGCAGCGCTGTCAGCCACGATCGTTTCGGTCGCACCGATCCGCGCCAGCGCGGCGCCGATCGCATCGGGCGCGCACTGTTCCAGTTCCATCCGCCCGGTCGAAATATCGCAAGTGGCCAGACCGACAATGCCCGAAACCCAGCACAGCGCGGCCAGCACATTGGCGCTGCGCGGTTCCAGCAACGCCTCTTCGGTCAGGGTGCCGGCGGTGACAAAGCGCACGATATCGCGCGCCACCAGCGCCTTTGACCCGCCGCGCTGCTTCGCCTGTTCGGGGGTTTCGATCTGTTCGGCAATCGCCACGCGGCACCCGGCGCGGATCAGCCGCGCGAGATAACCGGTGGCGGCATGGACCGGCACCCCGCACATCGGAATGGCCTGCCCGCCGTGTTCGCCACGGCTGGTCAGCGCGATATCCAGGATTTGGCTGGCAGCCCTCGCATCATCAAAAAACAGTTCGAAAAAATCGCCCATCCGGTAAAACAGCAGGCAGCCTTCGGCCTGTGCCTTCAGCGCCAGATATTGCGCCATCATCGGAGTTGGGGCATGAGAAGTGACCACGTTCCGGGCTAGACCACACTCACGCGTTTTTTCAAACCACGGCCATCAGGATATCGACAATTAGCGCACCCCCGCCCGGCGACCATCCGCAGCCGGGGCCCAAAAGCCATTGGCGTGAGCCACAACCGGCGCAAGCGCTGATGCAACGCCGTCTGATTGATCACGTGCGCGCGCTGTGGCCGTTTGGGCAGGATCGCGCCATGCTGCCCTGGCTGTCGGGCGCCGGCATCGCGATCATCGTGCTGCTGATGTGCCTGCCGTTTGTGCTGGTCGAAGTGCCGCCGCTGATCGACATTCCCGGACACATGGGCGCCGCCGCGATCGAGGCGGCCGGGCCGACCAGCCCGCTGGAAAAATACTTTTCATGGAAATGGTCGTTCACGCTCAACATCGGCGATGGCGTGCTGATGAAGCTGATTGGCGAACCGTTTGGCGTGCTGGCCGCCGGGTGGTGGTCAACCGTGCTGGCATGCGCGCTCTATGCCGGCGGGTGCCTGGCCACGATCCGCATGCTGAACGCGCGCGGCGGCTATGGCGCGGGCTGGGCGCTGGTCTATGTGTTCAGTTTTCCACTGCTGACCGGGTTTTTGAATTTCATCCTGGCCACCGGGATTTCGCTGACCGGGTTTGCCGTGGCGGTGTGGCTGGAAGCGCGGCCCGAACGGCGTGCGGCGGTGCTGATCGTGTTGCAGCCGATCGCGCTGCTGTGCCACGCCATCGGCGGGCTGTTGCTGGGGCTGCTGATCGCCGCCAATGCGGTGGGCCGCGAACTGGATGCCCTGCCCGCCGGATGGTGGCGGCGGTCGCAGATTCGCGCTGTGCTGGCCAGCCACGACTGGCGCGCGACCTTACGCCGGCTGGCGGTGCTGTTGTGGCCGCTGCTGGCGACGGTGCTGACCATCGTGCTGTGGAAACTGCTGTCGCCGCCCCCGGCGCGCAGTTTCAACCGCTGGCGCTGGGATGAAAAGGAATGGTACCTGATCCTGACGCTGCGGGATCAATCGATGATCCTGGATGTGGCGACCACCGCCGCCAGTTACCTCCTGATCGTGTTCGGCTGGGCGATTGGCGGTCGGTGGAAATGGTCGCAATTCCTGCCCGGCTTTGTGGTGCTGGCCGAATTTGTTGCCATCCCCAGCGATATCAATGGCAGCAATTTCGTCGATGTGCGGCTGTTGCCGGTGGCCTGCATGCTGTTGCTGGGGCTGATGGACTGGAGCCGGGCGCGACCACGCATAGCAGCGGCCGTGGCCTATGCCGGGATGGTATTGCTGGCGCTGCGGCTGGTGGTGACCGCCGCCAGCTTTGCCGATTATGCCGATGATTTCCGCCGGCAGCTGGTGGCACTGCAACATATTGAGCGGGGCAGCCGCGTGCTGGCCTTTGTCGAACATTCGTGCCTGCAGGAATCGTGGCGCAACACCCGGCGCGATCACCTGGCCAGCCTGGCCAGCATCTATCGCCAGGCCTGGGTCAACGACAACTGGGCGGTGCCCGGGTTGCACATGGTGGTGCCGCGGTTCAAACCCGGGCGCAATTTCACCGCCGACCCGTCGGAATTCGTGTGGTCGCCACGCTGCGCCGGGGGGCGTTTGCGCGGGGTGGACAGCGCGCTGAAATACGCGCCGATCGAACGCGTCGATTATGTCTGGCTGATCGACACCGGCATGCCCCAGCGCCCCGATCCGCGGCTGCGGCTGGTATGGCGCGATGGGCGCAGCCTGTTGTTTGCGGTACGCCCACTGGCGATTCCCAACTGGCAGCCGCGCGGGCTTTAGCTAATCGATTAGGCAGAATCCCAGCGCTTGACGGCGGCGAAAAGAGCGGACAGGGCCAATGGCGCACCACCGGCGCGGGTGCGATCGATGTGAGGATATGCGATGTCAGACGAAAGCAACGTCCGTTTCACCGAACGCGAAGCGCTGTTCTATCACAAGACCATCCGCCCCGGCAAAATCGAGATCATCGCGTCAAAACCGGTGGCCACGCAACGCGACCTCAGCCTGGCCTATTCGCCCGGCGTGGCGGTGCCGGTGCAGGCGATCGCCGATGACCCGGCCTGCGCCTATGAATACACTGCCAAGGGCAATCTGGTTGCGGTGATTTCCAACGGCACCGCGATCCTGGGCATGGGCAATCTGGGCGCGCTGGCGGCCAAGCCGGTGATGGAGGGCAAGGCGGTCCTGTTCAAACGCTTTGCCGATGTCGATTCGATCGATATCGAGGTGGATACCGAAGACCCCGACAAATTCATCGAGGCGGTCGCGCTGCTGGAACCCAGCTTTGGCGGCATCAATCTTGAAGATATCAAGGCGCCCGAATGCTTTATCATCGAACAGGCGCTACGCGACCGGATGAAAATCCCGGTGATGCACGATGACCAGCATGGCACCGCGATCATTTCCGCCGCCGGTCTGCTCAACGCCTGTTTCCTGACCGGGCGCGAACTGAACGAGGTGAAAGTGGTGGTCAACGGCGCCGGCGCCGCCGCGATCGCCTGTACCGCGCTGATGAAGGCGATGGGCGTGCGCCATGACAATGTGATCATGTGCGACCGTTCGGGCGTGATTTACCAGGGCCGTGAAAAGGGCATGGACCAGTGGAAATCGGCGCATGCGGTCAACACGCCCGCGCGTACACTGGAAGAAGCGCTGAAAGGCGCGGACATTTTCCTGGGCCTGTCGGCAGCCGGCGCGCTGAAACCCGAATGGGTGATGGACATGGCGCCGCAGCCGATCATCTTTGCGATGGCCAACCCCGACCCGGAAATCACCCCGCCAGAGGCAAAGGCCGCGCGCCCCGATTGCATTATCGCCACTGGCCGGTCGGATTATCCCAACCAGGTCAACAATGTGCTGGGGTTTCCCTTCATCTTTCGCGGCGCGCTGGATGTGCGCGCAACCACCATCAACGAAGAAATGAAGATTGCGGCGGCCCAGGCCATTGCCCGGCTGGCGCGCGAAACCGTGCCCGAAGAGGTTGCCGCCGCCTATGGCAAGAACCACCAGTTCGGGCTGGATTACATCATCCCCGCACCGTTTGACCCGCGCCTGATGGAGGTGGTGTCATCCGCCGTGGCCAAGGCGGCGATGGATTCGGGCGTGGCACGCCTGCCGATCGACGATTTCGATGCCTATCGCACCAGCCTGAAGGCGCGGTTGAACCCCACCACATCGGTGCTGACGCAAGTCTATGCGCAGGTGAAGCAAAACCCCAAGCGGGTGGTGTTTGCCGAGGCCGAAAACGAAGTCGTGCTGCGCGCCGCGATCCAGTACCGTGATTTCGGCTATGGCACCCCGGTGCTGGTTGGCCGCACGCAGGCCGTGCGCGACAAGATGGCCGAACTGGGCGTGTCGGACCCCGACAGCTATGAAATTCACAATTCGGCCAATTCGCCGCTGGTGCCCGAAATGGTCGCCTATCTCTATCCGCGCCTGCAACGCCGCGGATTTCTGGAACGCGACATCAAGCGCATGGTGAACCAGGAGCGCAACGTGTTTGCATCGCTGCTGGTCGCGCTGGGGCATGGCGAGGCGATGATTTCGGGGATGACGCGCACCTTTGCGCAGACCCTGACCGAAGTGCGCCGCGTGCTGGACCCGAAACCGGGCGCGCTGCCGTTCGGCATCCACCTGATGGTGGGCAAGAACGACACCGTGTTCATGGCCGACACCACCGTCAACGAGCGCCCCTCTGCCGAAGACCTGGCGCAGATCGCGATCGAAACTGCCGCCGTCGCGCGTCGCATGGGGCATGAGCCCCGGGTCGCGTTCATGTCGTTTTCGACATTCGGCAATCCCTATGGCAAATGGATCGACAACATTCGCGGGGCGGTGGCCATCCTGGATGCGTCTGCGCCGGGGTTTGAATACGAAGGCGAAATGTCGCCCGACGCCGCGCTCAATCCCAAGGTCATGGCCAACTATCCGTTCAGCCGATTGTCGGGGCGCGCCAATGTGCTGATCATGCCGGGCCTGCAATCGGCCAACATTTCGGCCAAACTGTTGCGCGAACTGGGCGGCAATGCCGTCATCGGGCCGATGCTGATCGGCATGGAAAAGCCGGTCCAGATCGCCCCGATGACCGCGCTGGCGCCCGACCTGCTGACGCTGGCGGTGCTGGCAGCAGCAGGCGTGGCGGGGTAGGTCAGGCGCGGAGCGGCGCCGTTCGCCCGTTCAGCCAGCGATTGACCAGCGTCACCACGGTCAGATCGCCGGTGACATTGGCCGCGGTTGTCACCGGATCGATCAGCGCCACGACCGCGATATACAGCGGCAGGATTGCCATCGGCGCGCCCAGCAGGTGCATCGCCGGCGCCGAACTGGCATAAAGCACCGCCGCGCCGGGCAGGCCGGCAGCGCCCGCACAGGCCAGCAGGATGGCGATGGCCGTCAGCACCAGCAGCACCGGGCCGGGCTGAATACCCGCCGCATGCGCCGCCACCAGCACGCCGGCCGAACACAGCGACACCGAACCGATGCGGAACACCGACACCGCCAGCGGGATGGTCAATCCCACCACGTCTTCCGGGATCATCAGCCGTTCCACCGCGACCTCGATCATCACCGGCGTGGTCGCCATTGACGAACAACTGCCCGCCGCCATCGCCTGCGCCGGGACAATCGCGCCGGCAAACCACCGCACCGGCGCTGCGCCAAACGCCAGAATCGCGCCATAGCACAGCGCGATCATCATCACCCCGGTGGCCAGCCCCAGCGCGAGATAAGTGGCCAGCAATTGCGCCACGCCGATCCCCGACGACAGCCCCAGCCCCAGCGCCAGCACGAAAATGCCCAGCGGCGCCAGCACCAGCACCCAATCGACAATTTGCAGCATCGCCGCCTTCAGGTCGGCCAGCATGCGCATCAGCGCACCATCATCCAGCGCGCCCCCATCTTGCCCAATGGCACGCGGCAGCCGTGCCAGCGCGATGCCCAGCACCAGGCCGAACACCACCAGCGGAAAGATCTGCCCCTGGGCGGCAGCCGCCACCGGATTGTCCGGGATGATCGCGGTCAGCTGTGCCGCCAGCCCGGGCACCACCTGCGGCGCGGTTTCGCCGGTCAGACCATCCAGCGCGTGCGCCGGCAGCGGCCAGATGCGCAACGCCACCTCGGTCAGCGCCATGGCGCTGGTGACCGCCACCAGCAGGCTGGCACCAAACAGGCCAAAGGTTGATCCGATCAGCCGACCGCCCCGTCCACCGGCGACCGCGCTGGCCACACCATGCGTGACCAGCGCAAAAATCAGCGGAATCAGCGTCATTTGCAGGGCGCGCACCCACAGCGTGCCAATCGGCAGAACCGCCGTGGCGGCGGCGATCAGGCCCGCATGGCCCGACCAGCGGGTGGCTACACCCACCAATGTTCCGAACACCAGCACGGCCAGCAACAGGACGGTTCGGTTCATGCAGACGCCTTTGTATCACCGGTTCGGCGCACCGTAGCGCCAGACCGGACCGGGTCAACCGGGCCGAATTGCGCATCACACCACGGTGCGGATACGGCTGATCAGCAATGCCGCCAGCACGCAGCACGCCGCGGCCCCGGCAAAGCCCGGTGCCCACAGCGATTCGGCGGTGGCGCCGGCCACCGCCAGCACCAGCCCCGGCACCACGATCGACGGCAAGGTGTTGGCCAGGTTCATGTACCCCAGCATTTCGCCCGGGCGCGGATGATTGTGCAAGGCCTGCGCCACCAGCGCGGCATCGAGCGCCAGATAGGCAATCAGCCCGACCTGAAACAGGCCATAGCCCGCCAGCATCAGCCAGCCGCTGCCCGCTTGCAGCGCGCACAGCGCCAGCCCGGCGACCAGCGCACTGGCCATCATCGGCGCGCGGCGGCGGCGATGATGGTCTGACCACCGCCCGGCCAGCACGGTCACCACCAGCACCGCCAGCGTCGTCACCAGCACCAGCCGGCCAAACAGCACATCAACCGAATGGCCGGGCAGCACGCCTGCGCGATCGGGATGGCGCACGATGAACAGATAGAAATAGGTGACCACAAACGATGCGCCGCATTGCATCAGCAGCCGCGCCAGCCCGATCCGTGCCAGATCCGCCACGATCGATGGGCCGGATATCTGCGGCCGCGACGGCGCGGACAATGCCGGCTGCGACGGCGACGCCGGCATCGCTGCCGCCGCAAACGGCCACACCACGATCAGCGGCAGCACGCTCAATCCCACCAGCCCCGCCACCGCGACAAACGGCACCGCACTGTCGCGCGGAAAGGCCAGCGCGGCGACCCCGGTGCCCAGCCCCGCCAGCGGGATCGCCAGATTGGCCAGCGCCGCCACCCGGCCTTTGGCGTGGTCGGCAAAATGATCGACCAGCAGCGCACCCAGCGGGGCAAACATCAGATTGAGCGCGATCTGAAACGCCACCAGCCCCACCACCAGCGCGGGCACCTGCTGTGCCAGCCCCAGCCCGGTCAGCGCGGCCATGGTCAGGCCCAGCCCGACCGCGATCGGCACGCGGCGGTTACCATGGCGGCGGCGCCACCCATCGCTGAAGCGTCCCGCCATGATATGCGCAAGGCTGGCAGTGATCGCGCCCACCAGCACCACCACCGACGTGATCGCCGCCGCACGATCGGGCGCGACCGCGATGATCCGCCGCGGCAGCAACAGCGCCAGCAGGGGGGCATAGGACACATGCGCGCCAAACGTCGCCCACGCATACAACACGGCGCTGCGCGCAAGCGGAACCGTGCCCGCGGCGGGTGGCGACCCGTCACAGCCTGTTACCGCCCCATCCCCGCCTGTCACGTCGCTATGCCGCTTCATCGCCAACGGCATACCCAGCGGCATCCCGGTTGACGAGGGGCGCGTGGTGTCGGGTGCTGTTTTTGCGGGACGGCTGACATTTTTGTGACTTCGCGCAACAGCCGCGACCCGGCTTGAAAGCGGCGCCCGGCGCGGGCATAGGCTGATCCACCATGCATGATATCCGTCTGATCCGCGAAAACCCCGCCGCGTTCGATGCCGGCCTTGCCCGGCGCGGGGGTTCCCCCGTGGCTGCCGCCATTCTGGACCTCGACACCCGGCGGCGCGATGTGCTGACCCGCAGCCAGGCCGCGCAGGCCCGCCGCAACGAAGCGTCAAAGGCGATCGGCGCGGCGATGGCCAAAGGCGATCGTGCCGGGGCCGAGGCGATCAAGGCCGAGGTCGCCGCGCTGAAGGACCAGATCCCGGCGCAGGAAGAGGCCGAACGCGCGCTGACCGCAGAGCTGAACGCCATGCTGGCCGCGCTGCCGCAGATCCCCGCCGACGATGTGCCATTGGGCGCGGACGAGGCCGACAATGTCGAAGTGCTGCGCTGGGGAAGCCCGCGCACGTTCGATTTTACCCCGCGCGAACATGCCGACATCGGCCCGGCGCTGGGCCTGGATTTTGAAACCGGCGCCCTGCTGGCGGGTGCGCGGTTCACCTTTCTGCGCGGGGGCATGGCGCGACTGCACCGCGCGCTGGGCCAATTCATGCTGGATCTGCAGACCGGCACGCATGGCTATACCGAATGCATTACCCCGCTGCTGGTGCGCGATGAAGCGGCGTTTGGCACCGGCCAATTGCCCAAATTTGCCGAAGACCTGTTCCGCACCACCGATGGCCGCTGGCTGATCCCCACGGCCGAGGTCAGCCTGACCAATTCGGTGCGCGAACAGATCCTGCCCGATACTGCGCTGCCCGTGCGGATGACCGCGCTGACCCCGTGTTTCCGGTCAGAGGCGGGATCGGCGGGGCGCGACACGCGCGGCTTTATCCGCCAGCACCAGTTTGAAAAGGTCGAATTGGTATCGATCACCCGGCCAGAGGATTCCGACGCCGAACACGAACGCATGACCGCGTGCGCCGAAGCGGTATTGCAGGCGCTGAACCTGCCCTATCGCAAAGTGCTGCTGTGCAGCGGCGACATGGGCTTTACCGCGCGCAAAACCTATGACCTGGAAGTGTGGTTGCCGGGCCAGGGCGCGTACCGCGAAATATCGTCGTGCTCCAATTGCGGAGATTTTCAGGCGCGGCGGATGAACGCGCGCTATCGCCCCGATGGGACCAAGACCAATGCGTTTGTTCACACGTTGAACGGTTCGGGGCTGGCGGTTGGCCGCACATTGGTGGCGGTGCTGGAAAATTACCAGCAGGCCGATGGTTCGGTCGCTGTGCCGGACGTGCTGGTGCCACTGATGGGCGGCGTCGCGCGATTGACGCCACCGGGCGGGTGAGGACCCACGCGGCACTGGTGCTGGCGCTGCTGGCCGGCGTACCGGGTGCGGGGCAGGCCCGGCCGGCGCCGATCATCGCGTGGAGCTATACCGTGCAGCAGGGGGACACGCTGGCCGCGATCGCCGCGCGCATGGGCATCGCACCGTCCGATCTGGCCAGGGCGAACCATCTTGATCCGGATGCCATGATCACCCCTGGCATGGTGCTGAAACGCCCAGACGCCACTGGCAGCCCGCACCAGAGCCGTCACACCGCGCGCACGGCGCCGCGCGTGGTACCCGATCCTGTCCGCCACCCGGCACCCCGCCCCGCCCCCGCAGCGCGGGCGCCAGCCTGGCCAGACGCACCCGTGGTGCGCAACCTGCCGGGCACACCCCGGCTGGTCTGGCCGACATCGGGCGCGCTGGTCACCGCGTTTGGCGCCACCACCCGCAAAGGCCAGGCCAATGGCATCGATCTGGTCGCCTTTGCCGGAATGCCGGTGCGCGCTGCTGCCGCCGGCCGGGTGATCTTTGCCGGGACGGAGCCCGAACGGTTCGGACAGTTGATCGTGATCGACCATGGCGGCGGCTGGGCCACCGCCTATGCCTATCTGGGCAAAGTCGCGGTGCATGAAGGAACAACCGTGCGCGCCGGCGCCGTGATCGCGCGCATCGGCGCCAGTGGCGAGGTCAAAAAGCCCACGCTGCATTTCGAACTGCGCCACGACAACGTGCCACGCGATCCGATCCCTGCGCTGCCGATCCGGTTGTAAGTCCCTACAGCCGCGCCATCAGGTAAAAGGTCAGCCCGATCGTCAGGTAGGAAACCAGCCAGAACCCGGCATCGATCAGCGTCAGCCGCAGGCTGATGCGCAGGTTCATGTAATTGATCACCAACGCCGGAATGATAAACGCCCCGGCCAGCCCGCCGGTCATCATGAAATAGAGCCAGGGCTTTACCGCCAGCGTCACCAGCCCGACCCGCGCAAACATATGCCCGATCATCGCCGACGATATCAGCAGAGCCACGAAGGTCAGCGCCAGCGTGCGCCACGGCGCCGCGCGATGGCCCAGACCGCCCGGGCCAAGCTCCTCCAGCCGGGCGCGGCCATAAAGCGGGCCATACCATACCGACGACACCGCCAGCGCCGCCAATGCCGCAACCAAGACCGCCAACCAGTTCACCGGACCCATCGACGCTCTCCAGCCACCAATTTCTGCGAAATCGGCGGAATTGCCCCATACAGAGCGCAGCCCGCATTGGCAATTCGCGCGACGCGTGACCGCGCAACAAAAACGCGCTATGGGCCGCGGCCTTATGGCATCCACACAATCCCCCGCTCACCCGTCCGCCGTTTCATTGCCCGCCCCGCGTCGGGTCGGCATGGTCAGCCTTGGCTGTCCCAAGGCGCTGGTCGATTCCGAACGCATCCTCACCCGGCTGCGCGCCGATGGCTATGCGATGAGCGCCGATTACCAGGGCGCCGATGTCGTGCTGGTGAACACCTGCGGCTTTCTCGATTCGGCCAAGGAGGAAAGCCTGGCCGCGATTGGTGAGGCGATGGCCGAAAACGGCCGCGTGATCGTGACCGGATGCATGGGCAATGAGGCGGACGCGATCCGCGCGCGCTTTCCCGGCGTGCTGGCGGTGACCGGCGCGGCCCAGTATGAAGACGTGGTCGATGCGGTGCATGCCGCCGCCCCGCCGGGCATGGGGCCCTATATCGACCTGATCCCGCAATCTGCGCCCGGCGATGTCAAACTGACCCCGCGCCATTACAGCTATGTGAAGATTTCCGAAGGCTGCAACCACGCCTGCGCATTCTGCATCATCCCGCAATTGCGCGGCGGGCTGGTCAGCCGGCGCATCGATGCCGTGCTGCGTGAGGCGGAAAAGCTGGTGGCGGCGGGCACGCGCGAACTGCTGGTCATCAGCCAGGATACATCGGCCTATGGCGTCGATGTGCGGTACGAAGAACGCCAGTGGAAGGGTGCGCCGGTGCGCACGCACATGACCGATCTGGCGCGCGAACTGGGCGGATTGCGCACCCCCGATGGTGATGTGCCATGGGTGCGGCTGCACTATGTCTATCCCTATCCGCATGTCGATGCGGTGATCCCGCTGATGGCGCAGGGGTTGATCACGCCCTATCTCGACATCCCGTTTCAGCATGCCAGCCCGGCCGTGCTGCGTGCGATGAAGCGCCCGGCGAACGAGGCCAAAGTGCTGGAACGCCTGCGCGCCTGGCGCGACATCTGCCCCGACCTGACCGTGCGGTCGAGCTTTGTGGTCGGCTTTCCGGGTGAGACCGAGGACGATTTCCGCTATCTGCTCGACTGGCTGGATGAGGCGCAACTGGATCGCGTCGGCGCGTTCCGGTTTGAACCGGTGGCGGGCGCGGCAGCCAATGCGCTGCCCGATCCCGTGCCAGACGCGGTGAAGGAAGAACGCTATGCCCGGATCATGGAACGCACAGAGGCGATCAGCGCCGCCAAGCTGGCCGCCAAAGTGGGGCGCACCCTGCGCGTGATCATCGACGAGGTGGGCGATGCGGATGAAGACGGCGATATCGGCGCCACCGGCCGGTCGCAGGCCGATGCCCCCGAAATCGATGGTGCGGTCTATCTGCGCGATGTGCCGGCGACGCTCAGCCCCGGACAATTTGTCGATGTGCTGGTCGAGGATGCCGATGCGCACGATCTGTACGGGGTAATCGTGCCATCTGGCCAAGCGTGATGATTTCGCATAGGGTTTAAGGAATCGGTTAAAAACACCACGGAGAGAATGATGGCGGCCAGCGCGGCACAGCACGAAACGACGGATGCACCGCTTGATATGGTGATCGTCGGCGCCGGGATTTCCGGCATCGGCATGGCCGCGCATATGCAGCAGATGTGCCCTGGCCGTCGCTATGCCGTGCTGGAACGCCGCGACCGCATTGGTGGCACCTGGGATCTGTTCCGCTATCCCGGGGTGCGGTCGGACAGTGACATGCACACGCTGGGGTTTGTGTTCGAACCGTGGCGGCACGAAAAATCGATCGCCGATGGCCCGTCGATCCTGGAATACCTTGATCGCATTGCCGATGAACGCGGCATCCGCCCGCATATCCGCTTTGGCACGCAAGTGCTGTCGGCCAATTGGGACAGCGGCGCCGGGCTGTGGCGGCTGGAGGTCGACGGCCCGGACGGGCGCGGGCAGATCGCCACCCGCTTTATCCTGCTGGGTTCGGGCTATTACGATTATGACGCGCCCTATGACGCGCCGATCCCGGGCAAGGACCAGTTTGCCGGCACGATCGTGCACCCGCAATTCTGGCCCAATGATCTGGATTACGCCGGCAAACGCGTGGTGGTGATCGGATCGGGGGCGACCGCGGTCACCGTGGTGCCGGCGATGGCGAAAACCGCCGCGCATGTCACCATGCTGCAACGCACGCCAACCTGGATGGCATCGCGCCCGGCCAAGGACGGCATCGCCAATTTCCTGCGCCGGGTGCTGCCCGAAATGCTGGCCTATCGCCTGACCCGGTTCAAGAACATCCAGATGCAATCGATGGTGTTTCACCGCGCGCGCAAAAACCCCGACAAGATCAAGGCCTATCTGACCAAACAGACGCAGGACCAGCTGGGCAGCCAGTACCAGGCGCGCGATTTCACCCCGCCCTATGATCCGTGGACGCAGCGGTTGTGCCTGGTGCCCGATGGCGATCTGTTCGCGGCGATGCGCGATGGCAAGGCCAGCGTGGTGACCGACCAGATCGCGACGATCGATGCCACCGGGGTGCAATTGCAATCGGGCACGCATCTTGATGCCGATGTCATCGTCACCGCCACCGGGCTGACCATGACCATGGCGGGCAAGATCGCGTTTGCCATGGATGGCGTGCCGATCGACTGGTCAGAGCATTACTATTACAAGGCCTGCATGTTTTCGAACGTGCCCAATCTGGCGGCGGTGTTCGGTTATCTCAACGCGTCATGGACGCTGCGCGCGGACATCATTTCCGATTATGTCTGCCGCCTGCTCAACCTGATGGAGGCGCGCGGGGCGTCGGTCGCCACGCCGGTGCTGCCCGCCAACCACGATCTGGTCGACCTCGACGCCTTTGACCTGTCGTCCGGATACATTTCGCGCGCGCGGCATCTGCTGCCCAAAAGCGCGACCGACATGCGCTGGCGGCTCAATCAGGACTATGTGCGCGACCGCGCGTGGATGAAAAGCGATCCCATCGATGATGGCGCGCTGCGGCTTGATCCCGCGCCGGCCGCCGCGCATCCCGCCCTGCCCGAAGAGGTGCTCGAAGCGGCCGAATAGCCCTCTTGCACGGGGCGGGCATTGCTATATCCACCGTGGCCATGACCCAAACCAACCGTATCTGGACCGCCGCGCTGATCGTGGTCGGTGACGAAATCCTGTCTGGCCGCACGCAGGACAAGAACATTGCCCAGGTCGCCACCTGGCTCGGCGTGCAGGGCATCCGCCTGCGCGAAGTGCGGGTGGTGCCCGACGTGATGGATGCGATTGTCGAGGCGGTAAACACGCTGCGCGCGCGCAACGATTACCTGTTTACCACCGGCGGGATCGGCCCCACGCATGACGACATCACCGTCGATGCGGTGGCCGAGGCGCTGGGCGTGCCAGTGGTCATCCATCCGCGCGCACGCGCCGTGCTGGAAAGCTATTACGCCACGCGCGGCGGGCTGAACGATGCGCGGCTGCGCATGGCGCGCGTGCCCGAAGGCGCCGGCCTCATTGAAAACCGGCTGTCGGGTGCGCCCGGCATTCGCGCCGGCAACGTGTTCCTGATGGCGGGCGTACCATCGATCACCGCACAAATGCTCGATGGGCTGACCGGCACGCTGGAAGGCGGATTGCCGCTGGTGTCGCACACCGTGGGCTGCTGGGTCGCCGAAAGCGAAATCGCCGACCTGCTGCGCGAAACCGAGGCGCATTTTGCCGGGGTCCAGATCGGCAGCTATCCGTTTTTCCGCGAAGGCCGCGTTGGCGCCAATTTCGTGATCCGTTCCACCGATGCCGAATTGCTGGCCGCCTGCGCCGGATCGCTGGCCACGGCGCTGGCCGACCTGGGGCGGGAACCGTTCGACGGCGGGATATGAGCGTTCGCGGCGGCCTGGCGGCTGCCGCGCTGGTTGCGGTTGCGTTGGGTGGCTGCACCCAGACCGCCGCTATGGCCGAATTTCGCGCCACACTGGCCCGCCACGACAGCGCGACCGTGGCGCTGGAAGAATGGTGCGGCCAACGCGCAATCCTGGTGCCCGGCCACGTGTTGGCCACGGTCCAGGATGATGCCGATCGCGTTCCAGTCACCGCGGGCATCCGCGCCGCGCTGGGCGTCGCTTCGGCCGAACCGGTGCGCGCGCGGCATGTGCTGTTGTCCTGTGGCGGGGTGGTGCTGTCGGATGCGCGCAACTGGTATGTGCCGGCGCGGCTGACCCCCGCCATGAACACGCTGCTGGACACCACGCAAGCGCCGTTTGGCAAAGTGGTCGCGCCGCTGGGCCCGCACCGCCAGCCGCTGCCCCCCGGCATGGCATCACCCGCGCCCTGCCCCGCCGCCACCATTCACCATGTCACCGCCGTGCTGCGGCGCAACGACGGACAGCCGATCAGCCTGGTCAGCGAATGTTACACGCGGGCCAACACCGCCGCACGGTAACCCCCCCTCGGTATTCCGAAGCTTAATTTTGGTGCGCCAATCTGACAGGGATCAAGGAAGAACCCCAAAAATGGTGGTTTGATCACCCGATCGAAGGGTGACGTCGTCACCACCTGATGGGGATCCCACATGCTGCTCGCACCTGCAAAAAAGCCGACCGCTCTGAAACATTTGCGCCTGGCCTTGCGGCTTGGCCTGCCGACCGCCGCGTGTCTGGGCGCACTGGTGATGACCCGTCCGGCAGCCGCCGTCCCCAGCTTTGCCGACCAGACCGGGCAACCGTGCCAGGCCTGCCACGTTGGCGGTTTCGGCCCGCAGCTGACCCAGTTCGGCCGCGAGTTCAAGCTGAACGGCTATACCATGCGCGGGGCCAAGAAATTCAATGTGCCGCTGTCGGCCATGGCGATCGCGTCTTACACCCATACCAAGACCGACCAGGTGCCCGCGCCCGACAACCTGTCACCCAACGACAATGTGACGTTTGACCAGGGCAGCGTGTTTCTGGGCGGCGGCGTGGGCAAACATTTCGGCGGGCTGGCGCAATTGACCTATGACGGCATCGGCAAGGCATGGACGTGGGACAACGTCGATCTGCGCGCGGTGACCCAGGGCAAAGTGTTTGGCAAAGATGCGACATTCGGCATCGATTTCAACAACAACCCGACCGTGCAGGACCCGTGGAACACCACTGCCGGCTGGGGGTTCCCCTATACCGGCGGCGCGGTGGCGCAGACCCCCGGCGCATCGCCGCTGATCGACGGCGGGCTGGCAGAGGAAGTGGTCGGCATGACCGCCTATGCCTGGATCGACCACCATATCTATCTGGAGGCCGGCGGCTATTCCTCTCCCAAGGCGCGCACGCTGCAATGGCTGGGGTCCGATCCGGTCGGGCTGGGCGATATCCATGGCCTTGCGCCCTATGGCCGGGTCGCGTGGACGCACGAAATCGGCAGCGGGCAACTGGAACTGGGTGCATTCGCGTTAAAAGCCGCGATCAATCCCGGCCGCGACCGTTCGAGCGGGCTGACCGACCATTACAGCGACGTGGGCATCGATGCATCGTACATGCTGCCCACGGCCAAGGGTGATACGTTCACGGTGCAGGCGCGCTATGTGCACGAATCCGAAAACCTGATGGCCAGCTGCGCGCTGAATGAAATGCCGGTGGGTTGTGCCGATACCCATTTGCGCGAATTGCGCGGTGACATTGCCTATTCGTACCGCGGCAAACTGGGGCTGACACTGGCCGCGTTTTCGGTCACCGGGCCGCCCAACACGTTCATCTATACCGGCCCGCTGGCCCGCCCCGACAGCAACGGGGTGACCGCGCAGATCGATTACACCCCGTGGGGTGCCGGCAATGGCCCGTTGGGCCCGCTGGTCGCGCTGCGGGTCGGCGCGCAGTTCACCGCCTATGGCCAGTTCAACGGCAACCGCCGCGATTTCGACGGCAACGGTGCCGCCGCATCGGACAACAACGCCCTGCGCCTGTTCACCTGGATCGCGTTCTGACGCGGGGCAGGTGTAAACGCAGAACAAAAATGGGCCACAGATAGCCCCTCCCCTCAGGGGAGGGGTTGGGGAGGGGTGTCCAACGCCCGAAATAGTGTGGATCGCCCATGCCTCGCAATCCCCCACCCAACCCTCCCCCACCGGGGAGGGCTTAGGCGAAGCGGGCAAATTTCCAGCTTGAACAAATGGCCGGAATTTGCAGAACGCTGACGGCTAAGTGGTTTTACAGCGGCCCAAGGTAGGCGCCCGTCAGCCTGTCAAAGCAATATACAAGATCACCACCCTCCCAGATTACCCCTGACTTCTTGTAGAAGAAGTAACATCTCCGTGCTTTGGTCTGAAGTGTCATCGACCCAGTCTTGTCACGAAAAACATGAATAAAATCCGGATTCTCAATCCCCAAATGTTGCCGGGCGATCTGGTATTGCTGATCGTCGACCGCCGACCTCTTTATAATTTCAATATGTGCGAAAGACCAGTAATCGTAGTACTCGTAGACAAGCAGAGAAGCCGCTCCGCCTGCGTAAGCCAACGTTACCAGCAAAACCATCGTGGCTTTCCGCATAAATACCCTTCTGCATGGTCTTTGGGCCGGGGAAAGAATACGGTTTGCGCGAAATGGCACAAATCTTCAATGGTGCTGGCAACTGGCACACACACCCAACAAAAAACCGGCCGGGATCGCTCCCGGCCGGTTTTTTGTTTGCTTGTGCTGCGAAAAATCAGCCGCCGTAGACTTGCGCCACGTCGATCTTGATCCCCGGGCCCATCGAGCTCGACAGACCGACCTTGCGGACATATTTGCCCTTGGCGCCGGTCGGCTTGGCCTTGACGATGGCATCGACAAACGCGTCGAAATTGGCGCGCAGCGCTTCGTCCGAAAACGACAGCTTGCCAATCCCGCCATGGATGATCCCGGCCTTTTCAACGCGAAATTCGATCTGGCCGGCCTTCGCCGCCTTGACCGCATCAGCGACGTTGGGGGTAACCGTGCCCAGTTTCGGGTTCGGCATCAGGCCCTTTGGCCCCAGGATCTTGCCCAGGCGACCAACCAGGCCCATCATGTCGGGCGTGGCGATGACGCGGCCATAATCGACCGAGCCGCCCTGCATTTCTTCGAGCAGGTCTTCGGCACCGACGCGGTCGGCACCGGCGGCCAGCGCCGCTTCAGCCTTGTCACCGCGTGCGAACACGGCAACCTTGACGTCCTTGCCGGTGCCCGACGGCAGCGTGACCATGCCACGCACCATCTGGTCGGCATGACGCGGATCGACGCCGAGGTTCAGCGCGACTTCGAGCGATTCGTCGAACTTCGCGCTTTTCAGGTCCTTAAGCAGCGCGATCGCTGCATCGACGCTGTACAGCTTCTGGTTGTCGCCCAGCCGGGTTTCCAGCGCCTTGGTCTTTTTGGTCTGCTTTGCCATCGGATCAGCCCTCCACAACCTGAATGCCCATCGAACGGGCGGAGCCTTCGATGATCTTTGCCGCCTGCACGAGGTCGTTGGCGTTGAGATCCTTCATCTTCAGCTCGGCGATTTCGGTCAGCTGCGCACGGGTGATCGTGCCGGCAGAAGCCTTGCCCGGCGTCTTTGAACCCGCTTTCAGGTTCAGTGCCTTTTTGATGAAGAAGGTCGCCGGCGGCGTCTTGGTGATAAAGGTGAACGACCGGTCCGAATAGACGGTGATCACGGTGGGCAGCGGCGTGCCCTTTTCCACTTCCTGGGTGGCGGCGTTGAATTCCTTGACGAAACCCATGATGTTAACGCCGCGCTGGCCCAAGGCGGGCCCGATCGGCGGCGAAGGCTTGGCTTCGCCGGCTTTGATCTGCAGCTTGATATAGCAGTCGATCTTCTTGGCCATGATGGCCTCCTGTTCTTCCTGTTGGGGTTACCCCCGCAGAGTGAGCGGTCAAACAGCCTGGCCCAAGGGCCCAGCCTCCCGCAGCGGAATCATCCCGGACACACCGGAACGAAGAGCGGGCGCATAACAGCGCACGCACAATTTGCAAGCAATACCCGCGCCCCGGTCCAAACCTGGACCAAACGCCGGGCGCCGGTTACTTGACCAGTTCGACTTCTTCGAACGCCAGTTCCACCGGGGTGGCACGGCCAAAGATCGATACCGACACCTTGACGCGCTGCTTGTCGAAATCCAGCTCTTCGACCACGCCGTTGAACGAGGCAAACGGCCCCGCGTTGACCTTGACCGAATCGCCGATTTCGTAATCGACCATGACCTGCGTGCTGGGTTCGGCCGCGGCCGCTTCACGCGCGCCGAAATAGCGCTGCGCTTCTTTTTCGGAAATCGGCTGCGGTTTGTTGTTGGTGCCCAGGAACCCGGTCACCTTCGCGGTGTTTTTCACGAGGTGATAGATATCGTCGTTCAGGATCAGTTTGGCCAGCACATAGCCGGGCATGAACTTGCGCTCGACCTGGACCTTTTTGCCGCGCTTGACCTCGGTGATCGTTTCGGTCGGCACTTCGACCGCTTCGACCAGCTGGGCCAGGCCCTTGCGTTCGGCCTCGGCCAGGATCGCTTCGCGCACCTTGTTTTCAAAGCCGGAATAGGCGTGGATGATGTACCAACGAGCCATAGATAATTCCTGAAACTGTCTTTCCCCACGCGCACCGGCGAAAGGGTCCCCTACCAGCCGCGCGAACCCCCCGCGCGGCAGCGATAACCAAACGATAATTAGGCGAGTTTGAGCAGGCTTTGCACAATAAACCCGAACAGGGTGTCGATCCCCAGAAAGAAGATCGAAAGGATCAGCATCATGACCGCGACAAAGATCGCGGTGGTCACGGTTTCCTGCCGGGTCGGCCACACGACCTTGCGGGCCTCGGCCTTGACCTGGTTGAAAAACTCGTTCGGGCTGGTCTTTGCCATGACTGTGTTGCTGCCTTCAGCGATAGGAAATTGCGTGACTTCCGCCTAGGGGCCATCGCCGCCCCGGACAGGTCCGGGAGGGGCAGTGGAGGCTCCATGATGCGGGAGAGATTCGTATTTAGGCGGCAAGGCGCAAAAACGCAAGAGTGGCGCGGTTGATGGGGATTACGCCACCGCGCGCACCGCGTTGCGACCGGACCGCTTGGCGTCGTACAGCGCCAGATCTGCGGCATCGAACAATGCCTCGCGGCTCATGCCCGCGCGCAATTGCGCCAGGCCGCACGAAATCGACGACAGCACCACGACATTGCCGACCACGTGCAGCGGTTCGGTGGCGATCACCCGCATGATGCGTTCGCAAATCGTCTGCGCGGCATCCAGGTTGCACTGGAACAGGATGGCAAATTCATCGCCGCTCAACCGTGCCACCACATCCTCTTCACGCGTGCCGGCCAACAGTCGCCGCGCGATTTCGGCCAGCGCGGCATCGCCCACCGGATGGCCATAGGTATCGTTGATCACCTTGAAATGATCGACATCGATCAGCGCCAAAGTCAGCGCGCGGGGCGGCGCATCATCCTGCGCCGCGATCGCGCGGTTCAACCGCTGGCGAAACCCGGCGCGGTTGAACACGCCGGTCAGATCGTCGGTTTCGATACGCCGCGAAATGGCCATTTCCCGTGCCTTGCGCACGGTGATGTTGCGCAAGGTGATCACCGATCCGACCGCCTGGCCCGGGCCATGCGGCGCCATGCGCAGCGACGCTTCAAGCGTGAGGTCAGAGCAGTTGAGCGGATGAACCTCGACCGTGCGCGACAGGGCGTCAGCGCGGTAGGCATCGCGGTGCAGGTGCCCCAACGCCAGCCCGACACGGGTGGCGATCGTGGCCAGCGGTACACCAACCAGCGCGTCGGGTTCGAGCCCGAGATAATCGCGCACCGGCCCGTCGGCCCAGCGGCACACCCCTTCGCCATCCAGCCCCAGGATGGCATCGGGCGAATGCGTCATGATCAGGCGCAGCAGTTCTTCGCGCTCGGCCAGCAAGGTACGCGCCTCTGCGCGCGAAGCAACGATGGTCGCCACCGGCATCGCCGTGCACAGCAGCACCGCCAGGTAGACCTGAAAAAACAGCGCCTCTGACGGCAGATCGATATGGATCAGCACCATCGGGCCAGCGTGGTGCAGGGTGGCAACGGTGCCGATCACCGCGACCAGCATCACGCCGACCTGGGTCGCCAGCCGCCCCAGCCCGAACGACAGCAGCAGCAGCGTGGATATGGGCAGGAACAGCAGCGGAAACCGGCTTTGATCAAACACCAGCAAGGTAACCATGGCGTGCAAGGCAAACAGCGCCGCCCCGCGGATCAGCGCCGGGCGTGACAGCGATTCCACCGATCGGGCAAAGCTGCCATCGAACACGCCTTTGAAAAACGGCGTAAAAATCACAAAGCCAAGCGCGTTGCTGGCATACCAGCGCACAAACGACGGCACCGCCGCAGCGCCGAACGCGCCCGCCGATGCCAGCATTCCCGCCAGCCCCCCCAGCGCCGGAACGACCAGCCCGGCCACCAGCAAAAACCGCACGATGGTGCGTCCGTCGGTCAGGATGTCTGGGTGGTCGGGCACGGTGGCCGGCGACCGGCGTGGCCCCAGCACTGTCGGCATATCCCACGCAGACAGCAGGATCTGTGCCGCCAGCAACGTCTGGCCCATGTTGATCGCGCCATACAGCACGATCCCCGGCGCCCAGCCGCGCGCCACGCCATTGGCCAGCAGATTGGCGAGCCATCCGGACAGCAGCAGGGCCGGCCAGTCGCTGCGCGGCCGGGACAGCAGCAGCGCCAGGATCACCGCATCCGATGGCCATACTGCGGCAATGTCGCGGCCATCGGTGGTCAGCATGATGGCGGCGATGGTCATGCACGCATAGGCAGACGCACCAACCAGTGCCCACAGGGCACGCGCGCGCGATTCTCTACCCCGCAAGGTGCAGCTTTCGTCCACTTCCATCAAGCGTTGATCGGCCAGCTTCATCGCGGTCACCATTGCTTAAGGCAAATGAACGAGTCCTTGCCGGACAGGGTTTTTCCCCCGGTAACCGGAAGCAATTGCGCTTGCGGCGGCCAGCCTTGCGACCCTATTGCCAATGCTGGAGTTTTCGATCGCCATGGCCGCGTTACCCGAATTTTGCTTGTCCGCTCCGGAACGGCTGATCGCCTGGACGATTGCCGCGACATATGGGTTGTGGCTTATCGGCGGAATTTATTTTGCCGGCCCGGTGCTGGGCTGGGTGCTGGGCTGGCAGGCGTTGCGTGCCTATTATCTGGCGCCGGTGTTGCTGGCAGAGGAACGCCCACCCGGGCCACCGCCGCCCGCGATCGTGGCGTGGCTGGGCGGCATGACGGTGATGCTGGTGGCGCTACTGATCGGCCATGCCAATTTCGGTCTGGATGCCGGGCAAACGCTCAAATCTGCGGTCGGCTGGGCCAAAGGCTGGGCGCTGATCGCGCTGTTTCCGCTGGCGGGCTATGCCCTGCCGATCCGCATCGAAGTGCTGGCCCGCGCGGTCTGCCGCCTGGCCCGCCAGACCCTGGTGCTGCTGCCGCTATTCCTGCTGGCGCCGATCCTGCATTTGCCGTCCAGGCTGTGGGTATCGCCGCTGACGGTGCTAGGCGGGGCGGGCGACGTGTTCTTTACGGTCACGCTGTACACCATCGATCCGGAAACGGGCACCGCCCGCTGGCAGTTCTTTGCGCCATGGGCGCCGGCGGCGGGGATTGTTGCCGTTATTCATTTCCTGCTGGCGCGGTATGAGCCGGTCGCGTCGTGGCGATGGACCGCCTATGTCGCCTCTGTGCTGCTGGCGCTGCTGACCTCGTCCCGCATGGCGCTGATTGCGCTGGCGGTGATCATCCCGCTGGCCATGCTGATCGGCCGTTTCCATCGCCCCAAGACCTTTTTTGCGCTGGCGCCGGTGGTGATGATCGGTGGCTGGTTCGCGCCGCAAGTGCTCGACCTGATCGCCAGCGCGCAAAACGCCTTTAACGGTGCGCGCGCGTCATCATCGCGGGTACGCGCGGCGCTGGGGCGGATTGCGGTCCAGCGCTGGCAGCACGAAGCATACTGGTTCGGCCATGGCATCGTCGAACGCGGGCCGCACCTGGTGGAATATATGCCGATCGGCAGCCATCACACCTGGTACGGCCTGCTCTATGTCAAAGGCCTGGTGGGCGTAATCGCGCTGGCGGTGCCAATGGCCTGGACCTTTGTGGCCACCGCGATCGCCGCGATGCGCGGCAAAATCGGTGAACTCGGCCTGGCGATGACGCTGACCTATCTGTTCTACAGCTTTGGCGAAAACCTTGAGGTGCTGACCTATCTCGCCTGGCCCGCGCTGATCGCCATCGGCATCGCGCTGAAACCGCCGGCACCGTCCACCGACGAACCCGCCGCCGGGATCAACGAGCCGGCACCCGACGATCACGCCATCGCCGTGTGAGGGCGAAAGGTCATATCGATTCTGGCGGATGAATGGCAGGAGGGTGGGCAAACCCCCGACCGCAATTCATTCAATGGCTTGGCTACCCACATTGCAATTTTTTGTATAGGCAAAAAACCTTTGCGCCCCGCATAAATTGTCTATACAAACAAGCGATGGATATCGAGTTCGACCCAGCGAAGGACTCCGACAACATCGCGAAACATGGTGTTTCGCTGGCGGATTTTGCGGGGTTTGACGCGATGCCGGTAACGATTGCCGATGACCGCCAGGACTATGGCGAAGCCCGCTTTCGCGCCTTTGGCCGGATCGACGGCGTGCCGCATATGATCGCCTATACGGTCCGGTCCGGCAAAGTCCGGTTGATCAGCTTTCGCCGCGCCCATGCAAAGGAAATGCGCCGCCATGAATGACCAGCGCCCCGTTGTTTTCGATGACGACAACCCGGAATGGACCAGGGATGATTTTGCCCGGGCCCGCCCGGCGGATGCAGTTCATGGCGCGGCCATCGCCCAAGCCCTGTTGCGCAAACCGGGCCGCCCGATCGGCTCCACCAAGACGAACGCCAAGAAATCGATCAGCCTGCGGCTCGACCCCGATGTGATCGAACGGTGGCGCGCCACCGGGCCGGGATGGCAGGCGCGCATGAATGATGCCCTTCGCCTCGCCCTGCGCTGAGGCCCTCATCTTAAGCTGCGAGCGGACATTCAAGGTGCCTGGAAATTGTCCACGGCGTGAATTGCGATGATGCGGTAGGGACCCGGTTCAGAGTTGCGGAACGAACCATTTTCAATGGCCGCGCGCGCCTCATCAAAGCTGTCAAAGAGGCAATTCTGATTCACCTTAAGAGACTCTGCCAGACGGTTGCATGAGAGAGGTGAGCATTCGGGCGATGTCCCTACAGAAAAGGTCACAACGTCAAATCCACTAAGGACTGCCGAATAAGGAGCCACGACGGCCGTTGCGAAGTCATTTGGTGCGAATGGCATCCAGGTTTCAGACTCTTCATCAAATTGCTGGTGAAATGCCTCGTAATAGAAGAGCGTTAGCGAATCGACGGATGTCCCCATCGTAAGCGCGACATTGTCAGCGGCGTCTGGTGTATCAAACAGCCACCAGCCGTTGTGACACCACATAGGGATGTAATCGCCCAAATCAGGCGATATGCAATTGCTGAGAGAATGTACCGCAACAACACCAGGGGCATTCAGCCAATCCGGCGCAGGAGAGGTGACGCTTTTCAGCATGTAGCCAAGGGGAACCATCGTCATTTTGTTCATCGTCGGAGCGTCGCACCGGAATGATCGCCGAAACCATCGGACGCAAGGTGACTTAGTGATACCAAAAGAAAATGGCAGGAGTGGAGGGATTCGAACCCCCGGCCCTCGGTTTTGGAGACCGATGCTCTACCAGCTGAGCTACACTCCTGCATCCGGCACCGTGGCGCCAGAAGAAGGTGGCCCATAGTGGGTTGACGACAGTGATGCAACCGGGGAGATCGTGATATCATACCGTCATGGCGCGCGAAGACCCACCCCTGATCCCGCCTGAGCTGTTGCTGCGGGCCTATCGTGCCGGGATCTTTCCCATGGCCGACAGTCGTGACGATCCTGAGGTTTATTGGGTGGAACCGAAAATGCGGGCGATTCTGCCGCTCGACGGGTTTCATCTGTCGCATTCGCTGGCACGCACCCTGCGCCGTGGCCATTTTCGCATCACCTGCAACGCCGCGTTCGATGCGGTGATCGATGCCTGTGCCGCGCCGCGCAGCGATGCGCCCGAAAGCTGGATCAGCTGGCGCATCCGCGACAGTTATCGCGCGCTGCACCGGCTGGGCGCGGCGCATTCGATCGAAGCGTGGCTGACCGATGCCACCGGCACCGAACATCTGGCCGGCGGGCTGTATGGTGTGGAATTTGACCGGGTGTTCTGCGGCGAAAGCATGTTTTCGCGCGCCAATGATGCATCAAAGGTCGCACTGGCATGGCTGGTGGCGGCCATGCGCCACGGCAGGGCGGAATTGCTGGATTGCCAGTTCACCACGCCGCATCTGGCATCGCTGGGCGCGGTGGAGATCACCCAGGCCGATTATCTGCGGCGGCTGGAGGCGGCGATGCGGCCGCTGCGGCCCGGCGCGGCGCGCGGTTATGGCGGCGGCGCATCATCCGCCGCGGCGCCATCGGCCGGGGCATTGTCGGGCGCGTCGGCGGCGGGCGCGGGTTTGGCCTTTGGCTTTGCTGCCCTGGCGGCGGCAGCAGCAGCGGCCGGATCATCCTCTTCGCCCGGGAAATTCATCGCGCAGTCCTTGACCCAGACATCATAGACCGGGTGTTCGACCACGTTGAGCGACGGGGTGTTTTTGAACAGCCAGCCCGAAAACGCCTTGTGCCACCCCAGCCGGTCCTGAACATTGGCGCGTTCTTCGACATAGACCTGCACAAACGCGCCGGTTTCCTGCGGGTCTTCCCACGGGGCGGTGCGTTCACACGTGGCCAGTTTGATGATCACGTTGCCGATGCGGCGCGATTCGCCAGGTTTCAGCACCACGTCCTGGGTGATGTTGTTGCGTTTGTTGATCAGGCCGATGGTCGCCACGCGGTCCTTTACCGGGGTGCCGACGCCGTTATCCACCATCCCGCTGGCCAGCGCCGATGGGCCGGCGGCGGCGGTCGCCTCGGCCGGGGGTGGTGCCTCGGTCTGGCGGCTGCATCCGGCGGTGGCCAGGACCAGCAGCGCCCCGCCGGCCATCACCAGCATGGGGCGCAAATCGGGCCGGAATGGGTCTGGCCGGAATGCCATAAGCCGGTGTGCCCTTTGCACGGGATATCGCAAAACCGCCGCGATCAGGGCTGATCGGGCGACCATGCCTCATAATCGCCGGTGGCGGCAGCGCGCCGACCCCCGCGTTCCAGCGCGCCCTGTGGCCGATAGGCGTCAACCGTGCCGGTGGCGTTGGGGGTGAATTCCACTTCCCAGATGCGCGCCGGCGGCAGATTGCTTTCGGGTGTGCCGTCAAAATTGCCGTGCAGCCAGCCGTGCCATTCGGCCGGCACGCGGCTGGCATCGTTGGCGCCGTTGTAGATTACCCAGCGGCGTTCACGCCCGGCGAACGGATGCCCTTTGGGATAGGGCGTTTTCGCGCGGAAATAGACATTGCCCTGTACATCGTTGCCGACGCGGATGCCGTTGCGTGCGCTGTCAATCCTGGTGCCCAGGGTCGCGCCGTTCCACCAGGTGAAGATCGTGCCGAGAATGCTCATGGCCCACGCGCTTAGCCGGTTCGGGGGGTGCGATGCAAGCCACTAGGCAAGCCGCTACCAGGTGACTTTATCGCCCGGCTGCAATCCGATTTGCGCGGCGCGCCCGGCAATCAGTTCCAGCACGCCAGACACAGCCCCCGCCGACGGCAGCGGCGTTTCATCATAGGGCACCGCATTGGCCACAATGTTGAGCACGCGGTGGTCGGCGCCGACATAGATGATATCCAGCCCGATCACCGTGTTGCGCATCCAGAACGCGGTGCGCCGGGGCGGGTCGTTGGGAAAGATCATGCCTTCATCGGCGCCCATCGCGGTGCGCCACATCAGCCCGCGTTCCTGTGCCAGCGGAGTGGCCGCGACCTCCACCTGAAACAGATGTTCGCCCTTGGTCGTGACCACTCTCAACGGGATGACCGCCAGCCCTGATATCGGGTGCAGTTTGGGTGCGGTGGTTGCGGTGGCGGTTGGCGCGCCGCTCGCGGCATCGGTGGCGGCGACTGGTGAACAGGCGCCCGCCCCCACCAGCATGGCAATGGCGGCGGCCAGCCCGGCCCAATTCGCCTGCACGGCCAGCTTACGAATCATCTGCGTCATCAACCCATTCCTGTGCTGCGGCCTCATCCACCGCTTCGACCAGCGCGCGGGCAAAGGCAAGCGGATGCCCGGCGCGCATCAGCGCCGAAACCTGCTTTGCGCGCGCGGCCGGATCAAGCCTGTTGCCGCCTGAACCGGGCCCGAACGGACCCAGCCGGCGGCGGCGCGCAAACGCCAGGGCGGCGGTGCGCCGGGCATGGTCATTGCCGCTGGCCTGCGCCACCAGCGGTGCATCGATGCCATCGCGCCCCAGCGTTTCCGCAATGCGCCGCGCGCCATAGCCGCGCCGCATCAGCCCTGCCCCGCGCGCCTGGGCAAACCCGGCATCATCGATATAGCCCAGCGCGACCAGCCGTTCGACCACCCCCGCCACATCCGGCGGGGCGCTGGCGTTTGCGCCATCGGTGTCGCTGTCACCGGCCCAGCCGCGTTCGCGCAGCTTGCGTTTCAGATAATCGCCCAGCCGCCCGCCGCTGGTGGCGAACCGCGCAACATAGCCCAGCGCCAGATCGTTCAGCGTTTGCGCGTCCAGCGGCTTTGGCACCTTGCGTCCGCCGCGATGCACCCGCCGTTCATCGCGCCTGTGGTCATTGTCCGTCGTCATGTCCTTCATCACGCCTTATTCGTGCCACAGTCGCGGATATAGGGAAAGGTTAGCGGTTTGCGCCCGTATGCGCCAACCACCAAACGTTAAGTCCAAACCATCCGGGGTAGCAGATGACCGTTTCCGATGCCGTCCGCACCAGCGCGACGCTCCTGCCGACACCGAACGACGATGCGCAGCCGCGCCGCTTTGCCGATTTTCCAACGTTTTGCGATGCGCTGGATTATGCCGCGCAGGGCGAACTGGGGTTCAATTTCCATGATGCGCGCGGAACGCTCACACGGGCCTATTCCTATCGCGAATTGCGCGGCGATGCGCTGGCGGCGGCGCGCCGGCTAATCGCGCTGGGCATTGCGCCGGGCGACCGGGTGGCGCTGATCGCCGAAACCGGGGCCGATTTTGCCGCGCTGTTCTGCGGCGCGATCTATGCCGGGGCGTGGCCGGTGCCGCTGCCGCTGCCCACCAGTTTTGGTGGCAAGGATAACTATATCGACCAGATCGCGGTGCAACTGGCCAGTTCAGACCCGCGCATGCTGCTCTATCCCGATGAAATCGGCGCGATGTGCGCCGCCGCCGCCGCGCGTCAGAACTGCCCGGGTTACAGCTGGGGCGATGTCGCCGCGACCACGCCGGCGGCGGGCGATCTGCCAGTGGCCGACCCCGACGCGATCAGCTATCTGCAATATTCCAGTGGGTCCACGCGGTTTCCCCATGGCGTGGCGGTCACCCATCGCGCGCTGCTGGCCAATCTGGCCGGGCATTCGCATGGCATGCAATTGCAGCCTGGCGATCGCTGTATCAGCTGGTTGCCATGGTATCATGATATGGGGCTGGTCGGCTGTTTCCTGTCGCCGATCGCCAACCAGGTCTCGGCCGATTTCCTGCGTACCGACGATTTTGCGCGGCGGCCGCTGGCCTGGCTCGACATGATCAGCCGCAATCCCGGTACCACCATCTCGTATTCGCCAACCTTTGGCTACGACATCTGCGCGCGCCGCATTTCCAGCCAGAGCCACGTATCCGAACGGTTTGACCTGTCGCGCTGGCGGCTGGCCGGCAATGGCGCCGACATGATCCGGCCCGATGTGATGCAGGGTTTTGTCGATGCGTTCGCCCCCGCCGGGTTCAAGGCCAGCGCGTTCCTGCCCAGTTATGGCCTGGCCGAAGCGACGCTGGCGGTGACCATCATGCCGCCGGGTGAAGGCATCCGCGTCGAACTGGTCGAAGAAGAACGCCTGTCAGGCTCCCCCCGCGATCTGTCGCGCCCCGCCCGCTATCGCGCGATTGTCAATTGCGGGTTGCCGGTGCGCGGGATGGAGGTGGTGATTCGCGGCGAGCACGGCGGATCGCTGCCCCACCACCACATCGGCAAAGTGTGGTGCCGCGGGTCATCGGTGATGCATTCCTATTTCCGCGATCCGGACTCCACGGCCGAGGCGATGGTCGATGGCTGGCTCGATACTGGCGACATGGGCTATCTCAACAGCGCGGGATATCTGTTCATTGTCGGCCGGGCCAAGGACATGATCATCATCAACGGCAAGAACCACTGGCCGCAGGATATCGAATGGGCGGTGGAACAGCTGCCCGGTTTCCACCAGGGCGACATCGCCGCGTTTTCAATCGAAACCGCATCGGGCGAAGAGGCTCCTGCCGTGCTGGTCCACTGCCGCGTGACCGACCCTGCCGAACGCGTGCGGCTGCGCGACCAGATCCGCGACAAAGTCCGCGCGATCACCGGCATGAACTGCGTGGTCGAACTGGTCCCCCCGCGCACCCTGCCGCGCACCAGTTCGGGCAAACTGAGCCGCGCCAAGGCCAAGACATTGTACCTGAACGGCGGGATCGAACCGTATAGCGTGGCGGCCTGACCGCTCATCCGGGGTGACGGTCGAACAGTAACCTGTCAAAACGGAATCGGCGCGCCATCCCACGCGAAAAAGCCGCCAGTGTCTGCCGGGGTCAGGCCATCGATCACGCCCAGCAGCGCCGCGGCGCTCATATCGGGCGTGAACAGCTTGTCCTGCGCCACCCCGCGCTGAAACGCCGCCGATAGCGGCGTGGCGACCGTGCCGGGGTGCAGCGCGACCACCACCGACAAGGGCAGCTTGCGCGCGGCCTCAATCGCGATCGTGCGGATCAGCATGTTCAGCGCGGCCTTTGACGCGCGATAGGCGTGCCAGCCGCCCAGCCGGTTGTCGCCGATCGACCCGACCCGCGCCGACAGCGCGGCGAACACCGCGGGGCGATCCCTGGCCAACAGCGGCAGCACCGCGCGCGCGATCATTGCCGGGACAATCGCGTTGTCAGCAAACTGTTCGGCCAGCGCCGCTGCCGTGACCTGGCGCAGCGCCTTTTCCGGACCGCTGCCATCGGCGCGGGTCAGCCGCCCGGTGGCGACGATTACCACATCCAGCGGCGCGCCGATTGCGGCCACCACCGCCGCCAGTTCATCATCGTCCGTTGCGTCAAAGCGGAACGGGTGGATCTTTGGCCCGTCAGGCAGCGTTCCCGATCGTCCCCCGGCATAGACCACCGCGACATCGTCGCGCGCCGCCAGTTGCCGAACCAGCGCGGCACCGATCCCCCCCGAAGCGCCAAACACCGCACAGCGTTTCATCGGTGTTGCATTCTCCATGCCGCCGGGTCGGTCACAATCCGCGCGACCGCGGCCAGCACCGCCGCATCGCTGGCCCGCACCGCATCGGGCATGCCGGGCGGATCATAGCAGGCCGCGACGGCCAGCGGACTGCGAAAGTGGCGGTCGCCCGCAGGGGCAAGCAACAGCGCCACGTCGTTGACATGGGCGATGGTGCCGGTGTCGGTATAAGTGC
Source organism: Novosphingobium sp. (assembly GCF_040398825.1). Taxonomy (GTDB): domain Bacteria; phylum Pseudomonadota; class Alphaproteobacteria; order Sphingomonadales; family Sphingomonadaceae; genus Novosphingobium. The sequence goes on along the minus strand of NZ_JBBATI010000006.1, from coordinate 77,057 downwards.
CGGTCTTGTCACCGGCCTGCCACGCCCCGTTTTCGACAGCGGGCAGCCCGGCGCGCAACCGGTCCAACCCGGTCGCACAGGCCTTCATCCAGCCCCACAGCTGCGCGCGTGCCGCGCCCGACAGCGCCGGCCCGGTCAGCAATCGACCGACCGTTGCCGCCATCGCCGCCGGGGTGGTGGTGTCGTGCACAGCGCCCGGCGCAACATGGTTCAATGCCGGCTCGGTATTGTCCAGCCGGCTGACCGCATCGCCCAGCGTGCGCCAGAACGCGGTCAGCCCCGCCGGGCCGCCAAACCGTGCCAGCAACAGATTGGCGGCCAGGTTGTCGCTGCGTTCCACCGCCGCCGCCGCCAGCGTCAGGATCGGCAGGCCCGGGCCGCCGGCCGCAGCCTCTGTCACCGGCGAATTGGGCAGCACATCCAGCACCGAGTAGGCCAGCACTTCATCACCATGCGCGCGGCCCGCATCGATTTCCGCCAGCACCAGCGCGGCCAGCGACAGTTTGAAGGTGGAACACTGCGCAAAGCGTTCGTCCTGGCGCCGGCCAAAACCGTGCCCGGTGACCGTGTCGCGCACCATGACCCCCAGCCGCCCGCCTGCCTGCCGTTCCAGCCGGGCAAGCATGCCAACGCCCGCCGGCACGGGTCCGGCCAGCGCGCGAACGGGGATGACACAGGCGCCCAGCGCGCCAACGAACATGCGACGATCCATGCCGCCATGGCTAACCCGATTTCCGACCAACCGCCATGCCTGATCGACAGTGCGCCCTTGCAGCACAGCGCGCATGCGCCCATCTTGGCGCGGCAAGCGCCTCCAGCCGAGTAAACCCATGGCATCGACCAGCAGTGACCCCGCCCTGTCCGCCCCCACGCTGACCCTGACCCCGCCCGACCCGGTGCCGGTGGTTGCGCCACAACAGGCCGCCGGGCTGGTGCCGATCAGCACCGAAACCAAAACCGCGCTGGACAGCCGCGTCGATGCCTATGTCGCCGATCTGATTGCGCAGGACGCGGCCAGCCCCGCGTTCGGGCAAAAGGTCGACCAGCTGACCGCGATGGGGTCAAAGGAAATTGCCGCGGCGGCCGGCATGTCGAACCGCTTTCTGGATCGCCCGGTGCGCGCGATGGACAAGGACAGCGGCGTCGGGTCTGACCTGGCCGCACTGCGCCGCACGGTGGAGGAACTCGACCCCGGCAAGGCCGGGGTGACCACCGGCGGGCGCAAGCTGCTGGGGTTCATCCCGTTCGGCAACAGTGTGAAGCGCTATTTCGACAGCTATGTTTCGGCACAGAGCCATATCAAGGCGATTCTGGACCGGCTGGCATCGGGCAAGGACGAATTGCTGAAAGACAACGCCGCGATCGATGTCGAACGCACCAAGCTGTGGGACGCGATGGGCAAGCTGGAACAGATGATCCACATCGCCCGCGCGCTGGATGCCAAGCTGGAGGATACCGCCAACGATCTGGATCACAGCGACCCGGCCAAGGCCAAGGCGATCCGCGAATCCGCGCTGTTTTATATCCGCCAGCGCACGCAGGACCTGCTGACGCAGATGGCGGTGACGGTGCAGGGCTATCTGGCGCTCGACCTCGTGAAAAAGAACAATGTCGAACTGGTAAAGGGCGTCGATCGCGCCAGCACCACCACTGTCGCCGCGCTGCGCACCGCGGTGACCGTGGCGCAGGCGATGACCAACCAGCGGCTGGTGCTGCAACAGATCACCGCGCTCAACACCACCACCGCCAATATCATCGATGCGACCGGCGCGATGCTCAAGGACAACACCGCCAAGATTCACGAGATGGCGGCATCGAGCACGATCCCGCTCGAAACGCTGCAAAAGGCGTTTCAGAACATCTATGACACGATGGATTCGATCGACACGTTCAAGCTGAAAGCGCTGGATTCGATGAAGACCACCATCGGCACGCTGTCGAACGAAGTGGAAAAATCGCAGGCCTATATTGCCCGCGCGCAGGGCAGTGCGGGTGGCCAGATCGGCGGGCCGGCGCAACACCCCGCGCTCAGCCTTGACAGCGTGGGCTGATCGCAGATGGCCGGGGAAGCCACCGATCATGCGCAGATCATGCGCGCGGCCAATGCGTCGCTGACGTTTCAGCAGCAGGGCGGGCGGCGCAGCGGCTCATCGATCGGGCAACGGTCGGCCGAACTGAAACGCCAGCACGTGTTGCGCAAACTGGTGCGCGCCAGCCTGGCGGTGGCGGTGATCCTGTTTGCGGCGACCGTGACCGGCATCACGATCGGCGGCATCGGGCTGGGCGGGTTTGTGCTGACGCTACTGGCGGTCATGGTCGCGGCCGGTTTTCTGGCGACCTATCCCCGGCTGAAAGTGCCCGACCTGGCCGCGCTGAACCAGGGCGATGTGCGCGCGACCGTCGGCCGGACGCAGTTGTGGCTGGAGGCGCAGCGGCCGACCCTGCCCGTGCCGGCATCGCGCCAGTTGGATGCGATCGGCGTGCGGCTGGATGCGCTGGGCGTGCAACTGGCAGTCATCGATCCGGCCGAGCCGGCGGTGGGCGATGTGCGCCGCCTGATCGGCGAACACCTGCCCGGCATGGTCGCCAGTTATACCCGCATCCCCGCGCACCTGCGCAATGAACAGCGCGGCGGCAAGACCGCCGACCAGCAATTGACCGAAGGCCTGTCGCGGATCACCGACGAAATCGATGCCCTGTCACGCAAACTGGCCGAAGGTGACATCGATGCGCTGGCGACAGAGGCACGCTATCTTGACTATCGCTATGGCAATGCGCTTGAAGACCAAGGCAAATTGACCGGACCGGTATAAACATGCGTCTTGAAATCCCCCACTCGCTCGGCAAGGCCGAGCTGCGCCGGCGCATCGCCGCGCGCATCGACACGGCAGAGGCCAAGGCCGGCGCGCTGATCGGCGGCCCAATGGCGCTGGCGCTGCACTGGATCAGCGAAGACCGCCTGGGCGTAGAGGCCAGTGCAATGGGCTACACCGTCCCCGCCACGCTCGACCTGACCGAAACGACCATGGTGTTCGACGTCACCATCCCCAACGGCCTGGGCTTCGCCCGCCGCATGATCGAAGGCATGATCCGCGAACGCGGCGAAAAGCTGCTGGCGTGATCCTCCCCGGCACGGGGAGGATCAGGTTTACAACTCACCCCGGTGCAGTTCCAGCAATTGGCGTGGCAGGCGCAGCGTGCGGGCGACCAGGCGGGTTTCCAGCAGCAGATAGACCAGCGCCGCCATCAACAGGGTGATCGCGGCCAGAAAGCTGACTTCGGTGGCGATGCGAAATTCGCGGCCGAGCATTTCACCCAGGAACAGCGTGCCCACGGTCACGCCGATGCCGATCCCGGCCGATACCAGGATCAGCAGCGCGTGGCTGATTAGCTGGATGCGCCGGTCGACAAAGCGCATTTCGGTCACCACTGCATCGTGTGCGGCACCGCTGGTTTCGCCATAGAGTTTTTGCAACACGCGCGACCGGTCGACGATGCGCCCCAGCCGGGTGGTCAGGATGTTCATGATATTGCCGATCGCCACCAGCACGAACACCGGCGCGAGCGAAAGCTGAATGGTTTGTGCGATCATGCCGATACAATGCCCGACCGCCGGGCAACGCGCCAGACCTGCATCCATCAGTTCAGGAAAAATCGCTGCTGCCAGCCATATTGCGCCTCCACCGCGTTGCCATCGGCATCGCGCGCAGGTTCAAAGCGGAACCGTTCAACGGCCAGTTTGCAAGTGATCGTATCGGCATCGGGATCGCCGCTCGGCTGATGCACCCGGCACTGGCTGACGCGCCCGTCGGTACCCACGGTCAGCACCACGGTGACCGCGGTACCCAGCCGTTTGGCGCGCCCGGCGGGCGGAAAATCGCGTTCGACCAGATCGCCGGCCAGCTTGACCGGACGGGTGCCGCCGCCGCTGCCATTGCCGGTAACACCATTGCCGGTGCCGGTGCCGGTATTGCCGCCGCCAGTGCCTTCACCGGATGCGGCGGCGCCCGATTGCGCTTCGCTGCCGGTGCCGGCCACCAGGGGCGCAATGGGCGCGGGCAGACGGATCGGGGTGGGTGCGGCGACAAGCTGGTCAGCCTGTGCGCGCTTGCCCGCAGCACCGCTGGCGCCCTGCGCGGCATGGCCGGCCGCGACGGCACTGGGGTGGGACTGTGGTTCGATCACCGTCGCTACGGTCAGCGGTGCCAACCCCAGCCTTTCGGTCAGGACTTGCACGCCGCCAAACGCGCGGATCAGCAGGATGGCAAGCGCGACATGGCCCAGCACGACGGCCACGCCAAGCAGCGCACGCGCGCGGGGTGTCAGCGCGGGGGCATCAGTGAAACGGGCCGGAGGCGGGTTGGCCATGGCAAAGGGCCTATCACGATTCCAGAAAGCTGTCCTGCCGGGCCAGGCTGTACAGCGTCAATCCATGCGCGCGGGCCTGATCGACCGCCATCGTCGATGCCGCGGAAATTGTCGCCAGCATGGGCACATTGGCAATCACCGCCTTTTGCACCAGTTCAAAACTGCACCGGGCGGTCAGCAGCACGAACCCGCTGGCCGGATCGATCCCGGCCAGGGCCAGCGCGCCGATCAATTTGTCAAACGCGTTGTGACGGCCAACATCCTCTCGCACCAAACGGATCGTACCGTCGGCATCGCAAAATGCGGCGGCATGCGCGGCGCGCGTGGCGCGCCCCAACACCTGATGATCGCCCAGAGCAGCCACAGCCCGGAACACCGCCGCCGGTTCGACCGCCAGCCGCGCCGTCACCGGGCGCAACGGGCGCAGCACCTGTTCCAGGCTTTCAATCCCGCACAGCCCGCAACTGCCCTCGGCCAGCCGCAACCGCGCGCGATCGATCAGCGGGCTTGCAGCGGGCGCATCCAGCGTGATTCGCAGCATCCAGCCCCCCGCCGGTACCGCAAAGGCGTCTGCAGCAACAAATTCATGCTGCGCGGTAATAATCTGTTCGGAAAGGCAAAAGCCGATGGCATAGTCGGTCAGATCGGCGGGTGTCGCCATCATCACGGCATAACCGATGCCGTTGATTTCCAGCGCGATCGGCGCTTCGTCAACCAGCGCGCGCGTTACCCCGCGCGGCGGTCTGCCATCGGCAAAATGTTCGACGACGGCAGTGCCGCGCGCGCCATCAACCGGCGTCACACCCGGTATCCTCGGCGTCGGTTGCGCCACGGCGTGGTTCCAGATGCGCGCCCGATGCCAGCCGTTGTACCGCCGCCAACGCGATCGGGTCCAGCCCGTCAGACCCGCGCGCAAACAACTGCTGCTTCATCCGTGCCGACCAGAACGCATGCACATGGTCGGCCACCGCGTTCACCGGGTCTTTGTCGTGGACCAGGTGCTGCGCGATCTGGTTGACCATGCGCACCAGTTTGGCCCCGGTATCGACGGTGTGGACATCCAGCCCATGGGCATCCACGCTCATTCCGCCGGCTCTTCGGCCATGATCCGCCGCGACAGCCCGGCGTGCGCGTCATAGTGTTCCTGCCACGCGCTTGGCCCGTTCGACGGGGTGACCTGCACCGCGGTCACCTTGTATTCGGGGCAATTGGTGGCCCAGTCCGAATTGTCGGTGGTGATCACGTTGGCCTGCGTGGTGGGGTGGTGGAACGTGGTATAGACAACGCCCGGCGCAACCCGGTCGGTCAGATGTGCGCGCAGCGTGGTTTCGCCCGCGCGGCTGGCCAGCCGCACCCAGTCCCCATCGCGAAGCCCGCGATTTTCGGCATCGGAGGGGTGGATTTCCAGCACGTCTTCCTGATGCCAGATCACATTGTCGGTGCGCCGCGTCTGTGCGCCGACGTTGTATTGCGACAGGATGCGGCCGGTCGTCAGCAGCAGCGGATAACGCGGCCCGGTGCGTTCATCGGTGGGGACATATTCGGTGACCACGAATTTGCCCTTGCCGCGCACAAAGCCATCGACATGCATGATCGGCGCGCCATCGGGATAGGCCTCGTTCACCGGCCATTGCAGCGATCCTTCGGCATCGAGCCGGGCAAAGCTGACCCCCGCAAAAGTCGGCGTCAGCCGCGCGACTTCGTCCATGATTTCGCTGGCATGGGTGTAATTCCAGTCCAGCCCCAGCGCACGCGCCATTTCCTGCGTCACCTGCCAGTCTTCATAACCGTTCAGCGGTTCCATCACCTTGCGCACCGGCTGAATGCGGCGTTCGGCATTGGTGAACGTGCCGCTCTTTTCCAGGAAGGTCGATCCGGGCAGAAACACATGCGCGTAATTGGCGGTTTCGTTCAGGAAAATGTCCTGCACGATCACGCATTCCATGGCCGACAGCCCGGCCACCACGTGGCGCGTGTCGGGGTCGGACTGAACAATGTCTTCGCCCTGGATATACAGCGCCTTGAACAGACCGTCGGTCGCGGCATCCAGCATGTTGGGAATGCGCAGGCCGGGTTCGGGATCGATCGGCACGCCCCATTCCGCTTCAAACAGCGCGCGCGCCGCCGGGTCTGACACGTGGCGATAGCCGGACAATTCGTGCGGGAAAGACCCCATGTCGCAGGCGCCCTGCACATTGTTCTGCCCGCGCAAGGGGTTCACCCCCACGCCGCGCCGGCCGACATTGCCGGTCGCCATCGCCAGATTGGCAATCGCCATCACCGTCGATGACCCTTGCGCGTGTTCAGTCACGCCCAGCCCGTAATAGATCGCGCCATTGCCGCCGGTGGCGAACAGCCGCGCCGCACCGCGCAGGGTTTCGGCATCAACCCCGGTAACCGGCGCCAGAAATTCGGGGCTGTGGCGCACATCGGACACGAAATCGGCCCAATCACGATATTCATCGATGTCGCAACGTGCGCGCACGAACGCCTCATCCGCCAGGCCCTCGGTCACGATCACATGCGCGATCGCGGTCAGCACCGCGACGTTGGTACCCGGGGTCAGCGGCAGGTGATAATCGGCCTCCACATGCGGCGACCGCACGATATCGGTGCGGCGCGGGTCGATCACGATGAGTTTTGCGCCCTGGCGCAGGCGCTTTTTCATGCGGCTGGCAAACACCGGGTGGCCATCGGTGGGGTTGGCGCCGATCACCATGATCACGTCGCTGGCTTCGACACTGTCGAAATCCTGCGTGCCGGCCGATGTGCCAAAGGTGTTTTTCAGGCCATAACCGGTGGGCGAATGGCACACCCGCGCGCACGTATCGACATTGTTGGTGCCGAACCCGGCGCGCACCAGTTTCTGCACCAGAAAGCCTTCTTCATTGGTGCAGCGGCTGGATACGATGCCGCCCAGCGCATTGTTGCCGTGGGTGGCGGTGATCCGCTTGATCTCGCTGGCGGTGTACGCCAGCGCCTCTTCCCAACTGACTTCGCGCCACGGGTCCTGGATATGCGCGCGGATCATCGGTTTGGTCACGCGGTCCTGGTGGCGGGCATAACCCCAGGCGAACCGGCCCTTCACACAACTGTGCCCGCGGTTGGCCTTGCCATCCTTCCACGGCACCATGCGCACCACCTGTTCCCCACGCATTTCGGCGCGGAAGGTGCAGCCGACGCCGCAATAAGCGCAGGTCGTGATCACCGATCGTTCGGGTTTTCCAATCGCAACAACCGCCTTTTCGTTCAGCGTGGCGGTCGGGCAGGCCGATACACAGGCGCCGCACGACACGCATTCGGACGACAGGAAATCGTCGCTGGCGAGGCCGGCGCTGACCTTGGATTCAAACCCGCGCCCCGAAATGGTCAGTGCGAAGGTGCCCTGCACCTCTTCGCACGCGCGCACGCAGCGCGAACAGACGATGCATTTCGACGGATCGAAATCGAAATAGGGGTTCGATGTATCAGGCGCCGCACCCAGGTGGTTTTCTCCCTCATAGCCATAGCGCACATCACGCAGGCCGACATTGGCGGCCATGTCCTGCAATTCGCAATCGTTGTTGGCGCTGCAGGTCAGGCAATCGAGCGGGTGGTCGGAAATGTACAGTTCCATCACCCCGCGCCGCAATTTCTGCAGCCGCGCGGTTTCGGTGTGCACCACCATGCCATCATTCACCAGCGTGGTGCACGATGCCGGCGTGCCGCGCATGCCATCGATTTCCACCAGGCACAGCCGGCACGATCCGAACTGTTGGACCATGTCGGTCGCGCACAGCTTTGGAATTGCCCCACCCGACAGCGCGGCGGCGCGCATCACTGTGGTGCCGGCGGGCACGCTGACCATGCGCCCGTCGATCGACACGGTTACGGTGGTATCGCTGGTAACGGCAGGCGTGCCGAAATCGGCCTGGGGTTCATAGCCCATGGTGCGGTTCCTGTGCGGCGGCCCGATCGGCCGGCGTGTTGATATTGAAGGGCTGGCGCGACAACGGCACGGCGCGCGCGCCGATTGCGCAGGCAAACGCGCGCATCGATCGCGCGCGGGGTTCGGCCGTGGCCATCAGCGCATCCAGTGCAGGCCCCGCGCCCACCGGCCACAGCCCGATCACCGGCGCGCTGTCGCAATGGGCCGGGCCGGGTGACAATTCGCCGATCAGATCATCGGGCAGATCCATGCCATCGACCGGGATCGACAGCACCGCATCAAACCCGTTTGCGGCCGCATGGTGCAGCGCCGCGTTAAGCCCGCCCAACGGCCCCATCCCGGCCTGCGGCCGATCCGCGACAACCGCGACCGGTGCGTCATCGCGCCCTGCCACCACCACGGCATCGCACTGCCGTTCCAGCGTGGCCACCGCGCGATCGAGCAATGTGCGGCCGCCGATCAGGGCCAGCGCCTTGTCACTGCCAAAGCGGCGCGATTGTCCGCCTGCCAGCACCACACCAAGAATGCGGGCGCCGTTCATTCCGCCGCCTCTGGCACGGCCGCCGGCAGCCCGAAATGGTCGGGAAAATGGCGCAGGGCCGACAGCACCGGATAGGGCGTAAAGCCGCCCATCGCGCACAGCGATCCGAACTTCATCGTTTCGCACAAGTCTTCCAGCAGCGCGATATCATCGGTCAGGCTGCGCGGCGCCTTGCGCGCGTTGTGCATCTGCGGCAGCAGTTCCACCGCGTCTGCCCCGCGCCCCGATCGTGCGCGGATGCGGTCGATCACCTCCACCCCGCGGGTCGATCCGATCCGGCACGGGGTGCATTTGCCACAGCTTTCGATCGCGCAGAACTGCATCGCAAAGCGCGCCTGCGCGCTCATGTCGGCGGTATCGTCAAACACGCTGATGCCGGCGTGCCCGATCAGGCCATCGGCCGCGGCAAAGCTTTCATAATCAAACGGCAGGCCGAAATCGGCGGGTGTGTGATAGGCGCCCAGCGGGCCACCCACCTGCACCGCCATGACCGGGCGACCGCTGGCGGTGCCGCCACCGATATCCATGACCAGTTCGCCCAGCGTGATGCCAAAGCCCGCTTCGAACAGCCCGCCGTGGCGCACATTGCCGGCGATCTGGATCGGCATCGTGCCGCGCGACCGGCCAAACCCGACCGCGGCATAGGCCGCGCCGCCCTGCGCCATGATCCACGGCACAGCTGCCAATGTCAGCACATTGTTGACCACGGTCGGTTTGCCAAACAGGCCCTCGATTGCGGGCAGTGGCGGTTTGGCGCGCACTTCGCCGCGCTTGCCCTCAAGACTGTTGAGCAGCGAGGTTTCCTCACCACAGACATACGACCCCGCGCCGACGCGGATTTCGATCCGGAATGGCGCGATGATGCCCGCCGCCAGATCGACTGCTGCACGCATCTTGGCGATCGCATGCGGGTATTCGCTGCGGATATAGACATAGCCGGTATCGGCGCCGACGGCATGCGCGGCAATCGCCATACCCTCGATCAGCAGGAATGGATCGCCCTCCATCACCATGCGGTCGGCAAAGGTCGCGCTGTCGCCTTCATCGGCATTGCATACGATGTATTTTTGCGCGGAAACGGTTTTCGCAACCGTCGTCCATTTGATCCCGGCGGGAAAGCCCGCGCCGCCGCGCCCGCGCAGCCCCGATGCGGTGACTTCGGCAATCGTCGCCTCTGCACCCAGTTCGCGCGCGCGGAACAATCCGGCCCAGCCGGCAGTCGCGGCATAATCGTCCAAACTGAGCGGACGGGTTTTTCCGGCGCGCGCAAAGGTCAGCCGCTCCTGCCGGGCGATGAACGGATGATCGGCAATCGCGCCGATCCCAAGCGCACTGGTGCCATCCAGCACCGGTGCCACATCGCCCACCGACAACGGGCCAAAGCCCTGCCCGTCAATTTCGGCCAGTGGTTCCAACCAGTGCATACCCCAGCTCGACACGCGTTCGACATGGCAACCGGCCGCAGCAAACGCCGCAGCAACGGCATCCGCCCCGCACGCCAGCGCCAACGCGTCATCGCTGATACGAACTGTCCGGGTCATGCCGCGCACTCTACCGCCACCGTGTCAACCAGCGCGGCCAACCGCGCCTGGTCCAGCCGGGCGTGGAGCGTGGTGCCGATCATCGCATTGGGCCCGACGCTGCACAGCCCCAGGCAATAGATCGGTTCGATCCGCACCCGCGTTTCCCCGGCAAAGGCGGCGGCCAGCGCATCAACCCCGCGCGCCTGACAGCTTTCGGCGCGGCACAGCCGGATCACCGGCAGCGTTGCGGGCTCGACATGAAAATCGTGATAGAAACTGATCACCCCGTGTACTTCGGCGCGGCTGAGATTGAGCGCGCGGGCGATATCCGCAATCAGCCGTTCGGGCACATGGCCAAACGATGCCTGAATGTCGTGCAGGATCGGCAACAACGCGCCTTCGCGCGCGGCGTGCGCGGCCAGAATCCGCGCCAATTCGGGATCGATGACTGCCCGGGCTGTCCGGTCAAGAGTTTCGTTGGTCATAGCCCGCTTTTATGGGCCAATCTGCCCATGCAGGTCAAATCGAAAGGGGCGAAGGGTGATAGATGCCATCTATCACAAACGCATGCGCCGCCGCCAGCGCCGCGCGTGCGCGGGGCAGGGCCGGATCGCGATTCTGCGTTACCAGCCCGATCGCCCGCGCCGGTTCGGGCGGATCGAGCGGAAGCAGGCGCGCCCAATCCGCCCCGCCCAGCAGCGGCGCATAACTGTCGGGCACGATCGCGCAAAACGCGCCCGATGCCACCAGCGCGAACAGCGCGATATGGCTGTCCGCCGTGGCGCGCGGGCGGGCGACAATCCCGCGTGCGGCCAGCCGCCGATCCAGAATGCGCCGGAACAGCATGGTTTCATCCAGCAGGCACAGATCCTGCGCCACCGCATCGTCCCAGCCGATCGCGGTGGCGCCATCAAACCGCCCGCCGCGCCGGGTCAGAAACAGGTAATCCTCGCTCGCCAGCGGCACGGTCACCACGCCGGCGGGCGCTTCCTGGTCCAGATAGGTAATCCCGGCATCGATTTCCATCGCCGCCAGCCCCTGGTCGATAGCGCGCGCGGTGGCCGACCGCACCGACAGCACCAGCCCGGGATTGGCCGCCAGCAGCCCGGCACCAAACCGCCCGACCAAGGGCAGCGCGGCGGGGATTACCGCCAGCGTGAACGGTCCTTCCAGCGGGGTGGTGGCCACCGCCGCGGTCATCGCGCCCATTGTGCCCAGCATCTGCTGCGCCCACGGCAACATCGCCTCTCCATGCGGGGTCAGGCCGATAAAGCGCCGGTCGCGGTCGATCAGCCGGCGCCCGAAATGCTGTTCCAGCGCGACCAGCCCCGATGACAGCGTGGGTTGCGACACACCGCATTCCTCTGCCGCGCGGGCAAAGTGGCGTGCGCGCGCCAGCGTGACGAAATAGCGCAAGTGGCGCAGCTGCATGGGCTCCTCCTTCGATGGAACCCTAGCCGCGCCCGGCGCCGGTGTCATCGGCCACGCGCAAGTATCGGGAATGCATCGGGAATGGGGGCAACCCCTTAGCAACGTCCGCGTTTGCCGCTGTAGAGGATGGACGCGAGAAACATGGTTTGCGCACAGGGGCCGTCCGATCACGCCGGAATGCCGCTGCGGCGCAAATGTCGTGCTGTGGCAGGGACACGAAAACAATGGCGACCATCCATGCGATCGACAACAGGGCGCGCGCGCCGGACGGCATTGGCCAGTCGCTGACCGGCGGCGTCCCCATACCCGACCTGCCCATACCCGACCTGCCCATACCGGACCTGCCCATACCCGACCTGATCGCCCAGGCGCGGCGGGTGATCGAAACAGAGGCCGACGCGCTGGTGCAACTTGCGCGCGATCTGGACCACAACTTTGCCGATGCGGTGCGGTTGATCATCACCACCACGCGGCGGGTGGTGGTGACCGGCATGGGCAAATCGGGGCATATCGCGCGCAAGATCGTGGCGACGCTGTCAGCCACCGGCACGCCCGCAATGTTCCTGCACCCGGCAGAGGCGGCGCATGGCGATCTGGGCATGGTCATGCCGGGTGACCTGCTGATGGTGCTGTCCAATTCGGGTTCAACCCCCGAACTGGTGCCGATCATGCGCCATGCCCGCCTGCTGCACTGCCCGATCGTGGCGATTGCCGGGTGTGCGGCATCGCCGGTGGGGCGCGGCGCCGATGTCACGCTGGCGCTGCCCCCGGCGCCAGAGGCCTGCCCGATCCGCATCGCGCCGACCACATCGACCACCATGATGCTGGCGCTGGGCGACGCGCTGGCGGTGACCGCGATGCGCCAGCGCGGGCTGTCGCGCGCACAGATCATGCGCCTGCATCCCGGCGGCGCGATCGGCGCCGGGCTGACCCCGGTTGACGATCTGATGCACCGGGGCGCCGCCATGCCGCTGGTGCCGCTGACCATGCCAATGCGCGAAGTGATGGTGGTGATGACCGAAAAGCGCCTGGGCATTGCCGGGGTGGTCGATGCGGCCGGGCAGCTGTGCGGGGTGATCACCGATGGCGATCTGCGCCGGCATATCGACCGGTTGATGATTGCCGGCGCGGCCAGCGTGATGACCCCGACACCGCGCACGATCCCCGCCGGCAGCCTGGCCGGCGATGCCCGCACGATCATGCGTGACGCCCGGATTACCGCGCTGTTCGTGGTGGCGTGCGATGATCCGTGCCGCCCGCTGGGCGTGGTTCACATCCATGATCTGGCAGCCGTGGGTGATCCGGCGCTGAATGATCCGGCAACTTCCGATCCCGCCACGTGACCACCACCCCTGGCGGCGTGATCATCGTCATCCCCGCGCGTTACCACTCCACGCGTTTTCCGGCCAAGCCGCTGGCCCTGCTGCGCGGCGCGCAGGGCACATTGCGCCCGCTGATTGAGCGGACCTGGCGCGCGGCCAGCGCCGTCCCCGGTATCGACCGCGTGGTGGTGGCGACCGACGATGCCCGCATCGCCGATGTCGCACAGGGCTTTGGCGCGGAGGTGGCGATGACCCCGGCGGACTGCCGCAACGGTTCCGAACGCTGCGCCGCGGTGCTGGCCATGCTGGGCGATGATCCGCGGCTGGTGATCAACTGGCAGGGCGATGCGCCACTGACCCCGGCGGCAATGGTGACCACGCTGATCGAACGGATCGACGCCAGCCCCGACATCGGCGTGATGACCCCGGCGGTGCCGTGCACCCCGGCCGTGCTGGCCGCGCTGATCGCCGATCAGGATGCGGGCCGGGTGGGCGGCACCACGGTGGTGTTCAACCAGGCCCTGCGAGCGTTGTATTTTTCAAAGCGGGTGATCCCTTATGTGCCGCCCGCGCTGCTGTCGGCAGAGGCGCCACAAGTGCATTTGCATATCGGCGTCTATGCCTATCGCCCGCGGGCTTTGCGCATGTATGCCGCCGCGGCCCCTTCGCCGCTGGAAGACCTGGAAGGGCTGGAACAGCTGCGCTTTGCCGACATCGGCGTGGGCGTGGGCGTGGCGCTGTGCCGGCCACCGGGGTGCGACCTGATCGAATGCAACAACCCCGGCGACGTGGCGCAAATCGAACGCGCGCTGGCCACGCTGGGGGTGGATTGATGCCACTGACCGCACTGGGAATTGGCGAAAACCACGCGCAGCCATTCCTGATCGCCGGGCCCTGCGTGATTGAAAGCGAGGCGTTGTGCCTGACCGTGGCCGACCACCTGGCGCGGCTGGCGGCGCGGACGGGGATCACGGTGATCTTCAAGGCCAGTTTCGACAAGGCCAACCGCACCGCGCACACCAGCTTTCGCGGGCTCGGGCTGGACGCCGGGCTGGCCGTGCTGGAAAAAGTGCGCGCGCGCACCGGGCTGCCGGTGTTGACCGACGTCCACAGCGTGGACCAGGTCGCCGCCGCGGCACAGGCCGTCGATTTGTTGCAAACCCCCGCGTTTCTGGCGCGGCAGACCGACCTGATCGCCGCCGCCGCCGCCAGCGGGCGGCCGGTGAACATCAAAAAGGCGCAGTTCATGGCGCCCGACGACATGACCCCGGTGATCGCCAAGGCGCGCGCCGCCGCGCGTGCGGCGGGCCTTGGCGACAACCGCTTTCTGGTCTGCGAACGCGGCACCATGTTCGGCTATAACAACCTGGTGGTCGACATGCGATCGCTGACCACGCTGCGTGCAACCGGTTGCCCGGTGGTGTTCGATGCCACCCATTCGGTGCAATTGCCGGGCAGCCTGGGCGGATCATCGGGCGGCGCGCGCGAGCACGTGGCCCCGCTGGCACGCGCGGCGGTGGCGATCGGCGTCGGCGGCCTGTTCATGGAAACCCACCCCGATCCGGACAATGCGATGTCCGACGGACCCAATGCCGTGCCGCTGGACCAGATCGACACGCTGATCGCGCAACTGTTGCGCCTGGCCGAGGCGGCGCACGGTTCGGATTGACCGCAAGGCCGGGCATCGTGATAGCGGCGCGACCATGCCGACCCCACCCATCCTCTACAGCTTCCGCCGCTGTCCCTATGCGATGCGCGCGCGCATGGCGCTGCTGATCAGCGGTGTGCGGGTTGAATTGCGAGAGGTTGCGCTGTCGGCCAAACCGGCGGCAATGCTGGCCGCTTCGCCCAAAGGCACGGTGCCGGTGCTGGTGCTGCCCCACGGACAGGTGATCGACCAAAGCCTGGACATCATGCGCTGGGCACTGGCACAGCATGATCCCGAACTGTGGCTGGCGCGGGACGATGCGGACCTGATCGCCCACAACGATGGGCCGTTCAAACATGATCTGGACCGCTACAAATACGCCGACCGCCATGCCGGTGACGCGGCTGACCATCGCGGTGTCTGCATGGCCTTCCTGCGCGAACTCGATCAGCGGCTGGCTATTACCACCCACCTGGGCGGCACCGCACGCGGCATGACCGACATGGCGATCATGCCGTTTGTGAGGCAGTTCGCGGGCGTTGATCCAGAGTGGTTCGCATTGCAGCCATTGCCGCACCTGCAAGCATGGCTGACCGGCCATGCGGAATCCCCGCTGTTCGACGCCATCATGCGCCGCACCCGACCATGGTCACCTGACGACGCACAGACCGATTTGCTGTGGCCTGCGGGCCACGATCAGGCCGGCGTTTCAACCAGTTCGACGATATCAAACGCATAGCCGGCCCACCCGCGCTGCTTTGCCGCCTCCTGCGCAGCGGTGCGCTTGCCGCGCGCCTCTGCCAGTGACCGGGTGTGGCCCCAGAACACCTCGGTCTTGCCGTTTTCCAGCGTCGCGACGATGCGCCAGTAATGCGTGAAGGCGTCGGTCACCGGCCCGATGGTTTTGACATAGCCATCGGGCAGGGTCGCGGTCAGATAGCGGCGGCGCTTTTTCATCGCGCACAGTTTTGCGCGATGAGACCGTTCGGCGCAATGGCGGCCTATTTCACCTGGTTCACGATTCCCAGCCCGGCATAGGCAAAATTGGCCAGGGTGGACGAAAATTTCTGCAGGTCCGCACCGGGCGCGTTCGCCACGTACAGCACATCGTGATCGCGCATGCGAAACCCCTGGGCGATGAAGAACGCGGCCGGGTCCGCCATGTTCAGCCGATAGATGACCGGCACGCGGCCATCGGGCGTGGTGTGCGCGCTGGCGGCCAGCGCGGGATCGAGCGCGGCGGGCAGTTCCAGCCGGAACAGGAACACGCCGTGCATGTCGGCGCGATTGTCGTTCAGCCCGCCGGCACGCCCCAGCGCCTGTGCCAGCGTCATGCCGGTCGCCTCAAACGGCACATCGGCGTTGGTGCCGGTCGCGCCCAACACGGTGAACGACCACGGCTGAAACAGCGCGGTCACCACATCGTCGGGCGCCAGCCGCACGTTTTGCGCCGGGTCGCGGATCACCGCATCCAGCGGCATCGTCACCACCGTGCGCCCGCGCGTGATCTGCAGCACCATTTTGGTGACCGGCTGGCGCACCCCGCCGGCATTGGCCAGCGCATCCAGCACGCGTTCGCCATGCGGGGTCACGCTGAACCGCCCGGCGCTGGCGACATCACCCAGAACCGACACGTTTTTCAGCATGTTGCGGGTGATCCGCACGATCGCCTGGGGATGGTTGGCCTTGCCCTGCAGGCGATCGGCAATATCGCGTTCGACATCGTGCGGAGACCGGCCCGCGACCGTGACATCGCCGACAAACGGCACCACGATACGCCCGGTTTCATCCACCATCTGTTCGCCCAGCGTCGCGCTGCGCGCCGGCTGAATGCCCGAACTGCCTGGCCCGATCGGGTTGATCGCGCCAAACAGCGCGGCGGGCGGTGCCTCCCAAATGGCGACATCGACGGTGTCGCCGCGGCCGATCACACTGCCCACCGGCGCCACATCGCCCAGCGTTTCGGCGAACGAGGGGCGTTGTTCGGCCCGATATAGCTGCGCGGCGGCCGCACCGGTCAGATCGACCACCGCAATCGGCGCCGCCGCCACCGGCGTTCCCGCCGATCGCACGACCGCCCCGGTATAGGGCCCGGTACGCCCGAATTCGCCACAGCCGGCAACCGTGCCCGCCAGCGCCAACGCCGCGAGTGGCCGAAAAGCGGCCCTGCCGGCCGCGCCCAGCCCGCGCAGATCCAGCCACAGACCCAGCCGCTGCCGCGGCGCACCACGTCCTTTGCCCCACACCATCATTGCCACCTTTTGCCTGTGCCGCCGCGCGCAGCGATTGCACCGCGCGCCACCCGTGCCGATCGGGTCGACCGGCACGGGCAACACTAGCGCAGTCGCGGGCCGCGTTACGTAGCTATCGGTCCATTCCGGGGGTGTTGCGGATCGCCGGGCGCGTGCCGGCACGGCTATGCCAGGGGCCTGACCGTGAAAGAGGGGGCCATGACCGATACCGCCGAACAACTGCCGCAGGCCAAGCGGGGCTGGTGGCTGCGCCCCAGCTTTGTGGTGTGCGTCGTGCTGCCCACGCTGATCGCGGCGCTGTGGTTCGGGGTGTTCGCGTCGGATGTCTATGTGGCGGAATCGCGGTTCATCGTGCGCGGCCAGGACCGCGCCACGCCCACCGCGCTGGGGTTGCTGCTCAATAATGCGGCGCTGAACCATGGCACGCCCGAAAGCAGCGCGGCGCAAAGCTATCTGCTGTCCCGCGATGCACTGGGCGCGCTCAACCACGATCACGCCTTTGCCCACGCCTTTGCCCGGCCGGGAATCGCCCGGCTCGACCGGTTTGATCCGTTTGGCCTGACCGGTTCGTTCGAAGATCTTTACGCGTATTATCAACAGCATGTGCGGGTGGATACCGATACCGCGGTGGGCATCACCGTGCTGACCGTGCGCGCCTATACCGCTGCCGATGCCCATCGGTTCAATGCGCAACTGCTCCAGCTGGCGGAAACCACGGTCAACCATATCGGCGAACGCGCGCACCGCGATCTGATCACCAGTTCCGAACGCGAAGTGATCGCGGCCAGGGACGCCGCGCGCGATGCCGGCGCTGCGCTGGCGCGGTTCCGCAACACCGCCGGCGTGGTCGATCCTGAAAAGCAGGCGCCGATCCAGTACGCGCTGGTGTCGCGGTTGCAGGATGAACTGATCGAGGCGCGCAGCGACCGCCGCCAGCTGATCGCGATCGCCCCGCAAAGCACGCAGATTGCGGCGATCGACGCGCGGATCAGCGAGATTGAGGCGCGCATTGCCGAACAATCCGGGCTGGCGGCGGGCAACCGGTCAAAATCGCTGGCGGCGGCGGGCGAAGTTTTTCAGCGGCTGTCGCTGGAGACTGAATTCGCCAACAAACGGCTGGCCGCCGCACAGGCTGCGCTGGAATCGGCGCAGGCCGATGCCGCCCGCAAATCGAGCTATGTCGAACGGATTGTCGAACCGGGCCTGCCCGACCGGGCGATGGAACCGCGCCGCGCCCGCGCGATCGGCACCACGCTGATTTTCAGCCTGATTGTGTGGGGCGTGGTGACCATGCTGATCGCCGGCATTCGGGAACATGGATCGTGATGGCGGGTGCCACACTGGCGGGCGACGGGCACAGGCCGACCCTGCGACAATCGCTGGCGGTGCAAAGCCGCGTGATCACCGCGCTGCTGATGCGCGAAGTGCTGACGCGGTATGGCCGGCACAATATCGGGTTTCTGTGGCTGTTTGTCGAACCGATGATCTTTACTATCGGCGTCACCGCGCTGTGGACGCTGACCAAAACGGTGCATGGCAGCACCATCCCGATCACCGCGTTTGCGCTGACCGGCTATTCCAGCGTGCTGCTGTGGCGGAACATGCCAGGGCGGTGCATCAACGCGTTGGCCCCCAATCTGCCGCTGCTGTACCATCGCGATGTCCGCATGCCCGATATCCTGCTGGCGCGGCTGTTGCTGGAGCTGGCGGGCGCGACCATGTCGTTCCTGGCGCTGGCACTGCTGTTCCACCTGATCGGGTGGACCGATCTGCCGGAAAACCTGGCCGAGGTGATCGGCGGATGGGCGCTGCTGGCCTGGTTCGGCATGGCGCTGGCGCTGCTGCTGGGCGCGCTGTCGGTGCGCAGCGAGCTGGTGGAAAAGCTGTGGCACCCGTTGTCCTATCTGACCTTTCCGCTGTCGGGCGCGGCGTTCATGGTCGATGCCCTGCCGCATGAGGCGCAGGGCTATGTGTTGCTGCTGCCGATGGTGCATGCGGTGGAAATGGTGCGCGAGGGGTATTTCGGGGCATCGGCCCATGCCCATTATGATGTGGCCTATGTGATCGCGGTGACGCTGATCCTGACCTTTGTGGCGCTGCTGCAATTGCGCCTGGTGGCGCCGCAGATCGTGATCGAATGATCCGCGTGCGCAACCTGACCAAGACTTATCCGGTGCGTGGCGGGCAGCGCACGATCCTGGACAATATCAGCTTTGATCTGGCGCCGGCACGCAAACTGGGCGTGCTGGGCCGCAATGGCGCGGGCAAATCGACGCTGATCCGGCTGATCAGCGGGGCGGAACGCGCCGATGCCGGCACTGTCGATCGCGGCATGTCGGTTTCATGGCCACTGGCGTTCGGCGGCGCGTTTCAGACCGCGCTGACCGGGCGCGACAATGTCCGTTTCATCAGCCGCATCTACAATTCGGATTTTGAACGCAACATTGTCGCGGTCGATGAATTTGCCGAACTGGGGCCCTATTTGCGCGAACCGGTGCGCACCTATTCATCGGGCATGCGCGCGCGGCTGGCCTTTGCGCTGTCGATGATCATCGAATTCGACTGTTTCCTGATCGACGAAATCAGCGCGGTGGGCGACGTGCGCTTTGCCCAGAAATGCCAGCACGAACTGTTCGAAAAGCGCAAGCACCGCGCGATGATCATCGTCAGCCACGATGCCGCCTATGTGCGCGACCATTGCGACCATTTTGCGGTGCTGCACGATGGCCGGATGCATTTTCACGACCACTTTGAGGACGCCTATGCCCTGTTCAAGGACCTGATCGGGTGGACCCCGCCGTGAACAGGACGTGCCTGGCCAACTTGTGCCTGACCCGCGCGCCATCCCGATGCCGATTGCCACCCGTTCTGTTTGGAGCCCCTATGTCGACCGAACCTGGCGAAAGTGATCCGCCGCCCTTGCCGACCCCCGGCGCGGCCGCGCTGCCACCGGTATCCCTGCCGCTGTTGCGCGCCGAACCGTTGCTGCCCGCAGAACGCGCGTTGAATGAGGCGCAGTATCGGGCGCGCACCGGATGCGTGTACCTGGGCGACCATACCGTGCTGTGCCGGGTGCTGGGGCGGTACAAGGTGTTTGTCGATACGCGTGATATCGGGCTGGCCAGCCACCTGATGCTTGACGGGTATTGGGAAATGTGGGTGACCGAAGTGCTGTCGGCGCTGGTGAAACCGGGCATGGTGGTCGCCGATATCGGCGCCAACGTGGGCTATTACGCGCTGTTGATGGCAGAGCTGGTGGGGCCGGCGGGCCGCGTGTTTGCGTTTGAGCCCAACCCCCGACTGCATGGATTGATGACCAATTCGCTGGCCGTCAACGGCATGGGCCACGCCGTGATCCACCGCATCGCGCTGAGCGACTGTGCGGGCGAAGTGATGCTGGTGGTTCCCCCGGGCGAGCCCAAGAATGGCTTTATCGCCCCGGTTGCCGACCCGGTGCCGGCCAATGCCGCGGTGGTCGGCAGCGTGCGGCTGGACGCCAATCCCGATTGGGCCGGAATCGAACTGGCGAAGATCGATGTCGAAGGATCAGAGGAAAAGATCTGGGCCGGCATGGCCGGGTTATTGGCGACAAAAACGCTGAAAACGGTCGTGCTGGAATTCACGCCGGAGCGGTATCGCGATCCGCGCGCGTTTCTGCAGGCGCTGACCGCGCCGGGCTTTTCGCTGGCGCGGATCGATGTTGATCGGGGTACTGTCGCCTGTGATGCCGATGCCGTGCTGTCGGGCCATCCGCAGGATGACGTCATGCTGGTGTTGCAGCGCTGATGCCATGCTGTGCCGCGCCCAGACCTTTCGCGAAAGCTGACCAGCGATGACCCGCATCATGATCGACGGGCGCAATCTGGGCCTGGAAAAAGGCACCGGGGTGGCGACCTATGCCCGCAATCTGAGCCATGAGCTCCACGCCATGGGCCACGGGGTGGAGGTGCTGTATGGCTATGGCGCGGGCCCTTCGCGCAACGCGCTGATGCGCGAAATCGCGTTTTTCGATGCCAACCATGGCGATCGTGACCGCATCGCCGCCGCGATTGAGGCGGTGCGCAGCCGGCTGATCGGGCCATTTGGGCAACATGCGTTCGATGTGCCGATCAGCGGGCGGGTGGTTTCGCGCACGTTCAGCGCGCGGCTGCCGTATTTCGACCGCATCGTCAATTCGCCGCATGTGTTCGCGCGCAGCCACGCCACCTTTGGCACGTGGAAAATGCTGACCCGGCTGTCGATGGCCGACCGGCCGGATATTGCGCACTGGACATACCCGCTGCCGATCCGGCTGAAAGGGCGGCCCAATGTCTATACCATGCACGATGTTGTACCGCTGAAACTGCCCTATACCACGCTCGACAACAAACGGTTCTATCTGCGGTTGATGAAGCGGATTGCCCGCGTTGCCGACCATATCATCACGGTATCGGAATGTTCGAAACGCGATCTGATCGACCTGGTCGGCATTCCCGAACACCGCATCACCAACACCTATCAATCGGTCGACATCCCCGAAAAATTCCTGGCCAAAAGCGATGAGGAAGTGGCGCGTGAGGTCGAAGGCACGGTCGGGGTCGATTACAAAGGCTATTACCTGTTCTGGGGGTCGATCGAGCCCAAAAAGAACATCGGGCGGATGATCGAGGGCTATCTGGCCAGCAAAGTGACCGCGCCGCTGGTGATCGTCGGCGCGATGGCATGGAAATCGGACGAGGAATTGCGGCTGTTGAACGATGAAAACATCGTGTTTCGCCGCACCATCGAAAACGACGAATTCACCCGCAAACGCGTGATGATCCTTCCCTATGCGCCGTTTTCACTGCTGGTCAGCCTGATCCGCGGCGCACGCGCCACGCTGTTCCCGTCAATCTACGAAGGGTTCGGCCTGCCGGTGCTGGAGGCGATGTTGCTGGGCACACCGGTCATATCATCCAACACCGCCAGTCTGCCCGAAGTCGCGGGCGATGCCGCGCTGCTGGTCGACCCCTATGACACCAGCGCGATCGCACGCGCATTGCGCACCATCGACGGGGACGAGGCCCTGCGCGCCGACATGGCCGCGCGCGGCCGGGTACAGGCGGCGAAATTCAGCCGCACCGCCTATCGCGAACGGCTGGCGCAGGTTTACCGCGCGGTGTCGTGAGGTGATGAAGCCGCCGACCATAATCCTGCACGCCGCTCTCGTCGTCGCTGCGATCGCCGGATTTGGCCCGGCAGTGGCGTCGCCACCATCGCTCGATCCCGGCCAAATAACCCTGACCGGCACCACGCTGCGGCGCGATGGCCACCCGTGGATCATGCGGGGCGTGAAACTCACCAGTCGGCTGGTGCCACCCCGCGTCATCCACCGCCCCATCATCGGGCCACACTTGCGTGAATCGCAAACGCTGTGGTCGGCCGATCTGCCCCTGCGCATCCGCCAGTTTGGCGCCGACACCGCCGCGATCGAAGTGTCGCAGCCGGGGCTGGACCCCGCCCACGCCATTTATGATCCGGACTATCGCGCCGAAGTGATCGCGGCGGTCATGGCGCTGCGCCACGCCGGGCTGACCGTGATGATTTCGATGCAATGGGAAAACGGCGCCGGTGCCCCGCGCCAACCGGATACGCCCGGCCCCGGCACACAGAATGCATGGCACGCGCTGTTATCGCCCGCGCCAGACGGCGTGGCGCTGCCCAGCGATGATGCGGGGCTGATCTTCGATGTGTTCAACGAACCGATGCCGATGCCTGTCTATGTCGCGGACATCCCCGCCGATCGCTGGGCGCAATGGCAAGCGGCGCACGCACCGGTGATTGCCACCATCCGCGCCGCCGGGTTCCACCGCCAGGTGGTGGTGGTCGGCGGGATCGATGGCGCGCACCGGCTGGACCATGCACCCATGGTGCCCGACCCCGATCACCGCATGGTCTATGGCGTGCATCCCTATCTGACCGCGAACATGCTGCAGTTTGAAACCGCGGCAGGCCGCGACCGCTATTTCGGCGATTTTTGCCGGCACAATGCCTGCATGATCACCGAATTCGCGCTGTCGCGCCGCCCCGATGAACGGCCAACCGGGTGCAAGGGCGATGCGCCGGCCGTGGTGCACGACCTGCTGGCCTATGCGTGGGACCGGCACCTGGGCATGGTCGGCTGGGCGTTCGATTATCCCTGGACGCTGATGGCGGGTCCGGATTTCACCACGCCCACCACGTTTGACGCCTGGGCCGGCAGCTGCGCCGCATCGACCGCGCCCTATGGCTTTGGCCAGATGTTGCGCGACTGGTACCACCGCCATGGATGACGCGACCGATGCCGCGGGCCGGGCGCAGACGGTGACCATGCCGCGGGCATCACAGCCAACCGCGCTGCATGCCGCGTTTGCCCGGCACGGCATTACCGATTGCGCGCTGCTGGCCAGCACATACCGGTCGGGCAGCACGTTCATCGCCGCGCTGCTGGGCGACAACGGGTTGCCCGGCCTGGGCAAGGAACGGTTCAACGACATCTGGCAGGTCGATGCGATCGACGCCGGCCTGGATGCGATCATCGCGCCGTTTGCCTGGGGCCGCTTCCCCACAAAACTGATGTGGCCGCACCGCAACAACCTGGCGCAGAAAATCGGTACCCCGCGTGATGCATCGCTGGTGCTGGCCAATGCCTTTCCCCATGCGCAATGGCTGTTCGTGCGCCGGCGCGACAGTTTCCGCCAGGCGATCAGTTTCTGGCGCGCCAAACGCACCGACCGCTGGCACATCTATACCGACCAGCCCGAACCCGACCTGGAATATTCCTTCGCCGAAATCGACACCTGCGCCCGCGAACTGGCCCTGCACGAACGCCTGTGGCAGGATTTCTTCGCCCGCGCCGAAGTCACCCCCTATGTGGTCCATTACGAAGACGTGCTGGCCCACCCCGGCATCCTGAACGGCTACCTCGCCCGCTATGGCAGCCGCATCACCACCACCCAGGTCGCGCTGAAAAAACAAAGCGATGACCGGTCGGAACGGTTTCTGGACCAATACCTGGCCGATTTGTATGCGCGGGGGGATTAGGCGCCACCGTCAAAGGTGGCGAAATTCAAGCTGAAACACCACCGGCCATTGCGCACCCGACGCGAATCCTTCAACAGTCCGTGGAATTGCCTACTCCGACAGGCCAAATCTCATCGGGCAGGATAGCGTTGGCAGCCAAGGAAGCTACGGCACGGATCAAGATCAACCGGCTGCTCGAAGAGGCAGGCTGGCGGTTTTTTGACGATACCAACGGGCCTGCCAATATCGTTCTTGAACCGAACATCAAGATCACCGAAACGCAGATCGATGCCCTGGGCGATGATTTCGAGACCACCAAGAATGGCTTCATAGATTTCCTGCTTCTCGACCGCGACGGCCGCCCGCTAATCGTTCTGGAGGCGAAGTCCGAGGGCAAAAATCCGCTGGCCGCCAAGGAGCAGGCGCGTCGTTATGCGCGTGAGCAAAATGCCCGCTTTGTGATTCTGTCGAATGGCAACATCCACTACCTGTGGGATTTGAAGCAGGGCAATCCCAACGTCATCACGAAGTTTCCCAGCCCGGACGCGATCAAGGATCACGATGCCTTCCAGCCGGATGCCGATCGCCTGGCCAATGAACTGGTTGATAACGACTTCATCGCGCTTACCCAGATGCCGGGCTACGCCAATGAGGCAGGATGGAAGGACGAAGCTCAACGCCCAGCCTTCATCGATAAGACCAAGCTGCGATTCCTTCGCTGCTACCAGAAAAGAGCCGTTCACGCGGTCCAGCGCGCCGCGAAGAAGGGCGATGTCCGCTTCCTGTTCGAGATGGCGACCGGCACCGGCAAGACCCTCACCTCCGCCGCCATCATCAAGCTGTTCCTCAAAACCGGGAACGCGCGCCGTGTGTTGTTCCTGGTCGACCGGATCGAACTGGAGACGCAGGCGGACAAGGCGTTCAAGGCGCTGCTGAAGAACGATTTCACCTGCGTCATTTATAAGGAGCGGCGCGACGATTGGCGCAAGGCCGACATCGTCGTCACCACCGTTCAATCGCTGCTGTTCAACGACAAATTCAGGCGATTTTTTGCCCCGACCGATTTCGACCTTGTCATCTCCGACGAAGCCCACCGTTCCATCGGTGGCAATGCGCGCGCGGTGTTTGAATATTTCGTCGGCTATAAACTTGGGCTCACGGCCACGCCCAAGGATTATCTGAAACAGTCCCGGAACAGCACTGCGG
Organism: Novosphingobium sp.; assembly: GCF_040398825.1. Taxonomy (GTDB): domain Bacteria; phylum Pseudomonadota; class Alphaproteobacteria; order Sphingomonadales; family Sphingomonadaceae; genus Novosphingobium. The sequence goes on along the minus strand of NZ_JBBATI010000006.1, from coordinate 51,818 downwards.
CCCGAGATCCGCGCGAAACCGAACGCCGCACGATGATCGACACCTATCGCATTTTCGGCTGCGAAGGCAGCGAGCCGACCTTTCGCTATTCGCTGCTCGATGGGGTGCGCGACGGCTTTCTTATCAACCCCTATGTCGTCGATGCCAGAACCGAGATCACCACCCAGCTGCTGTCGGACGAAGGGTTCCAGGTCGAAACGACCGACGAAAACGGCAATGAGGTGAAAGAGGCCTTCGCCGGCCGGGACTTTGAAAAAAAGTTCTTTGCCGATGCCACCAACGAAGTGTTCTGCGAAACTTTCATGAAGCATGGCCTGCGCGATCCCGTGACGGGTGAATTCGGCAAAGCCATCGTTTTTGCGGTCAGCCAGAACCACGCGGCAAAAATCGCCCAGATCCTGAATGAAATGGCCGATGAAATCTGGCCGGGCAAATACCAGTCGGATTTTGCGATGCAGGTCACCAGTGAGGTGACGACTGCCCAGACCATGACGATACAGTTCGCCAACAACAATCTGGGTGGGCGCAGCCGGTTCGATGAAAGTTATGCCACCAGCAGGTCGCGCGTCTGTGTCACCGTGGGCATGATGACCACGGGCTATGATTGCCCAGATATCCTGAATCTGGCGATGATGCGTCCAATCTTTGGCCCGTCAGACTTCGTGCAGATGAAGGGGCGCGGCACGCGCAAACACGCCTTTGCCGATGACATGCGCGATCCTGTGCGCAAGACAGCGATGGCGACGCTGCAAAAGACCCAATTCCGCCTGTTCGATTTCTTCGCCAACTGTGAATATTTCGAAGAAAAATACCAGTATGATGAAGAACTGACACTGCCCAGACCAGCAGCGCAACAGTTTGGTTCGACGGTGCAGTCGCCAACCCGCACTTTCACACCCTTCGAAACCTTTCAGGCCGACAGCATCGCCACCCAGCGCGAACAGCAGATCGGGCCGGAAGGGATGCGGATCGACCGCGAACTGTTCCAGAAATTCGAAGACATCGTCCGCGCCGACCCGACGCTGGCGGCAATGGTTGAACAGCAAAATTGGGAAGCCGCCACCCGCCGCGTGATCGAACACCTGTTCGACAAGCCCGACGATTTCTTCACGCTGGACAAATTGCGCCGCGCGGTCGGGCTGGATCGCCGTCTGACCGTGCGCGAAATCATCGAAAAGGCTTTCGGCCATATCCCCCGCTTCAAATCGCGGGATGAGCTGATCGACGACGAATTTCAGAAATTCCTGCTCGATCAAAAGCCTGAACAGGCCGACCGGATCACCCAGATGCGCTATTATTTCGATGCCTATATCAAGGACGCCGGCGTGCGCAAAAGCGTCGATGATGGCCACTTCACCAATCTGAACGTGAACCCGATTTTCGGCATGAAGGACCTGAAAGCGGTGCCAAAGCCGTGGATTCGCGGCATCCCGGAATATATCAAGGACTATGTGTCCCTGAACCGCTTCCTGCCGTAAGAGCGCCCGATGCTAGACACCGATACCAAACGCCGCATCAACACCTGTCGTGACATCCTGGTCGGCAAAGTGCCCGATCCCAAAAGCCAGGTCGAACAGATCACCATCGCGCTGATCTACAAGTTCATGGACGACATGGACCTTGAATCCGAGGAGATGGGCGGCACCCGCACATTTTTCGCAGGCGAGTTCGAACGGTACGCGTGGGCCAAACTGGTCGCACCGGGCGTGGGTGGGCAGGAAATGCTCAACACCTATACCGAAGCCCTGACCAAGATGGTCGAAAACCCGGGCATCCCCGAACTGTTCCGCACCATTTTCCGCAATGCCTATCTGCCCTATCGCGATCCGGAAACGCTGCGCAGTTTTCTGCGGGAAATCAACGGCTTTGCCTATGACCACAGCGAACGGCTGGGCGATGCCTTTGAATATCTGCTGTCAGTGCTGGGCAGCCAGGGCGATGCCGGACAATTCCGCACCCCGCGCCACATCATCGATTTCATGGTTGACATCATCGACCCGAAAAAGGGCGAAGTGATCCTTGATCCCGCCTGCGGTACCGCCGGATTCCTGATTTCGTCGTACAAACATATCCTGAAGGCCAACTCGACCGACATCGCCGGCACAGACGGCACCGGCGCGGAAGTTGACGCCGCAGAGGCAACGCTGGACAGCCCGCTGCGCTATGCCGGCGACCTGCTGACGCCCGATGATCGGCAACGGCTGGCCACCAATATCAAGGGCTATGACATTTCGCCCGACATGGTGCGGCTGTCACTCGTGAACCTGTACCTCCACGGCTTTGTCGATCCCAAGGTGGAGGAATACGACACCCTGACCAGCGACGACAAATGGGGCGAAACGGCGGACGTGATCCTGGCCAACCCGCCCTTCATGTCGCCAAAGGGCGGGATCAAGCCGCACAACCGGTTTGGTGTGGCGTCGAAACGCAGCGAAGTGCTGTTTGTCGATTATATGGCGGAGCATCTGAACCCCAATGGGCGCGCCGCGATCGTCGTGCCCGAAGGGATCATCTTTCAAAGCCAGGGCGCCTATTGCGACCTGCGTCGTGTGCTGGTGGAGGGTAAATATCTGGCCGCCGTCATCTCGCTGCCGGCAGGCGTGTTCAATCCCTATTCCGGGGTAAAGACCTCGATCCTGATCCTAGACCGTGCAGCGGCCAAGGCCAGCGACAGCATTGCGTTTTTCAAGATCGAGAATGATGGCTTTGGCCTTGGCGCACAGCGGCGCGCGGCGAAGGGCAGCCAGTTGCCCCAAGTGAAGGCTGAACTTAGTGCTTGGCTTGGGGCGATGCGAAGCGGCTGGGACGCGGTGCTGGAGTCATCGCTGGGCTTTGTAGTGGAGAGGGCGCGGATTGCCTTAGGCGGGGAGTATAATCTCAGCGCGGAGCGTTATCGGGACAACGAAGCACGGACTTCGGCCTTCCCAATGCTCCGTTTCGACGATGTCTGCACTCTGGAATATGGCTCTAGCCTTCCAAAATCTGATCGTCGCGATGGCCCATTCTTAGTCATGGGATCGAACGGCGTTACCGGTTATCATGATGAATATACGGTCGAAGGCCCAGCCATTGTTGTTGGCCGGAAAGGATCGGCCGGGGAAGTCACTTGGGTTAAAGATAATTGCTACCCAATCGATACAACATACTATGTAAAGCAGCGTAACCCCGCGGCGTCAGACTTACGTTACCTCTATTCTATTTTGCGCTCACTTGACCTTCCTTCGCTTCGGGGAGGCGCAGGCATTCCAGGCCTCAACCGAACCGATGTGTATGAAAAATACAAAATCCCCCTCCCGCCGCTGGAGGTGCAGCTGGAGATTGTTGCCGAGATCGAGGGGTATCAGAAGGTCATCGACGGCGCCCGCATCGTTCTCGAAAACTACCGCCCCCACATCCCCATCGATCCTGCGTGGCCGGTTGGCGCGATAAAGGATATAGCGACAACGGTCACTCCGCCTGCGAAGCTGCAAACCAGTGAGTACCGCGAATCTGGCCAGTTTCCGATCATAGACCAATCGCAGGAGTTCATTGCGGCTTGGACCGACAGTGCCGATGCAGTGATCGATCCTGCTGATGGCTTGGTGGTATTCGGTGACCACACTTGCGTCATCAAATTCGTCGATCAACCGTTTGTACAGGGTGCGGACGGCATCAAAATATTGAAGCCAATCGGCGATTTGAGCCCAGCCTACCTCGCTTATTTCCTCCAAGCCTACCCGCTGCCGACCGATGGCTACCGAAGGCACTTTAGCCTGCTCAAAGACTACCAAGTGGCCCTTCCACCTCTCGAAACACAGCAAGCCATCGTCGCGGAAATCGAGGCCGAACGGGCATTGGTCACGGCCAACCGCGAACTCATCGGACGCCTCGAAAAGAAGATCGACGCTGCGATCGCCCGCGTCTGGGGTGGGGCTGCGGAGGGCGTCGGCTGATGGAGGAGGCGCTCGAACTCAACGAATACCTCCCCTACTCGATGGCGGCTGCGAACGAGCAGAGCTACCTGGAGTTCCTGTGGTCGGCGTTCGAGAGCAACTATGAGCAGGGCCGCTATGAGTTCGCCAGCCTGGCATTTCATCTGCTCTATATGAGCTTTGTCAGCTTCTCGATCTGGCAGATCAGAATGGCCCGACCTGAGGCGTTCCACATGGCCATGGTCGGATTTCGCGCCGACGACGAAGGTAAGATCACCGAGTGCGACAGCCCCTTCAAATTCTATGACAAGTTGAAGGAATCCCAGATTTTCCGGTTTCTCAAGCTGATTGGCTGCAACAACGATCAGGTTGGCGAATTCGCGAAGTTTGTGAAGCGCCGCAACAAGATTGCGCACCCCACCGGCACCGTATTCTTCAACGACCAGCAAGCGATTGATGATGAAATCGTGGGCATGATGCGTGAGGTCCGCAACATCGAAGCGCATATGCAGCCGGTCATTGCCGAGCTTTATCAGCGCTTCCTTACCGACAGTGCTCAAGCCGAAGAGCTGGAATACGGCACCTTTGGCGAAGAGCTTTCCGCCAACTTCATCCACAAAGCCTATATGTCCATGGCCGACCTCCGCCACTGTTCGGCGTTCGATGTCACGACGTTCGGAGATCACCCCGGCCAGGACGTGATCACAGGGCTGCACGTTGAAGTTGTCGCATTGGCTGTGCGTGAGGGCGAACTGGTGGCGGCCTGATCGCCATCCGCAAGGTCATCTGGACGGTCAGATGGGAATGCAACGGCCAGAACCGGACATGTTCGTCTGTCAGATCATCGCGCCGGTTCCCGGCCCCTGGCGATCTGCCCGGCGGCGGGAATGCTAACGCATTCATTGCTCGCTGGATTCCCGATCCCGGTCGGGAATGACGAGTCGAAACAACCGATAACTGGTATAGTATCAAGCCGGGGCAAGCGCGACGCATACCTCCCACCCCGCATCGCGCGCCGGAACACCATAGCCTAATGGTATCGTTGGTGGTCGGGCTCGGCGCCCCGACCAATGTGGCTGGCAAAATCATATCCCGGCAATCCCGCCATCGCCCGGTTGCAGGCATGCAGCAGGCCGTGGGTTTCATCACCCAATTCCTGCGCGGCGCAGTTTTCGGCGACGATCTGGCGCAGGGCGTCGTCGGCCATCCGCTGCGCCGCCAGGGTCGCGCCGGCCGATTGCAGCGCGGGGGGGCGGCGGGTGGCGGGGTGGGGGGTGCGGGACGCTTGGGAGCGTATGGCCGCGTCCAGATCGGGGTAATCGGCGAAGGCGTTGGCGCGGAGCATCAGCCAGGGCAGGACTTCGGGTTCGACGCAGAGCATTTCGGCGAGCTCGGTGGCGGCGTCGGGGGGCAGGTCGTGGCCGGTTACCAGCGCGACGGCATCGTGCAGCCAGTCGGGGGCGATGGTCATGCGTCTGGGCCTTGTTTGCGCAGGTGTTCGGACAGGTGTGCGGGCAGCGGTACGGCGGTGAAGAAGCGTTCGACGCCGTCGATCATGGCGGTCAGGGTGAAATGCGCGGCCCAGGCGGCGCGTGCCTGTTCGCCGCGGCGGCGCAGTTCGGGACGGTCGGCGGCCAGGGCCATCAGCTCGGCCAGGATGGCCGCGACCACATCGGGGCCATCGGGGAACGCGCGGGCGCCATATTCGGGGCGGGCCACTTCGCGTGAGGCACCGGCTTCGAGCGCAAGCAGTGGCCGGCGCGCGGCCATCGCCTCAATCGCCACCAGGCCGAACGATTCAAACCGGCTGGGCATCAGCACCACATCCGCCGCGACATAGGCATCATCCAGCGCGTCGCGATCGAGCAGCCTGGGGGCAAAGCGGATGCGCGGATCATTCAGGATGGCGCCCGCGCCCAGCCGCCGCACGTGATCGCGTGCCGCATCATCCAGCACGCCGCCGACCAGCCGCATGGTCATCCCCGGCAGATCGAGCAGGCCGGCGGCGACCTGCACCGCGATATCAAAGCCTTTGCGCGGTTCAAACCGGCCGACGAACAGCACTTCGATCGGGGCGCCGTTCAGCATTTCCGCTTCGCGCGCGGCGGCGGCGACATCGCGGGTGATCAGCGGATCGGGGGTGCCGTGCGGGACCACGGTGGCGCGGTCGGCCACTGACAGGCCATACGTGTGTTCGATCGCATCGACCACGGCCGCGCTGTTGGCCAGCAGGTGTGGTGCGCGGGCCAGTGCGGCACATTCGGCGGCGATGACCTTGTCCACCACCGCAGCCCCAAAAATCGGGCGTTCGGTCCATTCGGGTTTGAACGGCCGGGCCATGGCATAGGTCGTGTGCAGGCTGATCACCGTCGCCAGATCGGGATCATTCAGCAGGGGCACAGCCTCCAAATCCCAGATCGGAAACGACACGATTTCCAGGCCGAACGATTTCAGGAATTGCGCCTCTCTCCACACGCGCGCCGCCCAGGCGGCGTGGGCGGGCGGCAGCGCATGGCATTCGGCCACGGCATCGGCGGCATCGTCATCGGGGATCAGCCGGTGCAGCCAGATGCCGTCGGAAAAGCGCACCGTTTCGTGGCCAGCGGGCGCGCGCGTGATGACATGGACATGGTGCCCGCGCGCGGCCAGCCCCCTTGCCAGCAGCGCGGTCCAGCGGGCGATGCCGCCATGATCGTGCGGCGGCCACCCCTGGCTGACCAGCGCGATCCGGCGCGCTGGGGCGCGGGGGAACGGGTGCAGCGGCGGGGGCGCCACCGTCGCCAGATCGCCGCGCTGCCGCGCACCATATTCGCGCGCCAGTTCCTGCCCCCGGGCAATGCCCTGGACCAGGTCTTCATCAAGCGAATGGCGGTGTTCGTGGGTAATATCGCCTGCCTGTTCCATGCGCAGGTTGGTTTCGGCAATCTGGCGGCGAAACTGTTCCAGTTCGTGCCCGGCGGCCACCGCATCGGCCGCGCTGCCATGGCGCATGATGAAATAGCTTTTCGATACGGCCGACGGGTACAGCGTGCGCGCCACGCGGTCGCCCGACCGGATATGGCTGGCGGCAAACTGGTGATAGACCAGCGCGCGCGGTTCGTAATGCACCTGCCAGCCGGCATCGACCAACCGCAGGCACACATCGGTTTCATCCAGCAGATAGGCAAAGCGGTGGTCAAACCCGCCAATCCCGCGCAGCGCGCTTGCGCGGAACGAACAATTGGTGCCCAGCAGGCTGGGGTAGAACGGCGTGCCAGGCCGGTTCAACGGCCGTTCGTCGAAATAATCGGTGACATTGTGCGCATTGCCAAACCGGTCGCACAGCGTTTTGCGCACCTGCCACTGCGTGCCGGTGTTGTCGATGGTATAGCCGCCGACCGCGCCGATATCGGCATCGGCATAGCGCGTGGCCAGCCGCCGCAACCATTGCGGGTGCGGCACCGCATCATCATCGATAAACGCGACGACCGCGCCGCTGGCGGCGGCAATGCCCACATTGCGTGACACCGCCAGATTGGCCACATCGCAGCTAAGCGCCTTGATCGCATCGCCCCAGCGCGCGATGACCGCGGCGCTGTTGTCGGTGGATGGGCCATTGACCACGATCACCTCAAATTCCGGGTAATCGAGCCCGGCCAGCCCGCGCAAGGCGTCATCGAGCCAGGCACCGCGGTTATAGGTGTTGACCACGATGGAAACCGGCGGAAGCAGTGTGGTCATATCAGCCCGCCACGACGTTGAGAAAATCGCGATTGGCGCGCGCGAAATCGTGCCGCCCCAGCAGGTCGCGCAGCACCGCGCGGTTGTCTGCCGCACTGCGCAACAGCATCAGCGCCTGATCATCCCCGGCACAGTGCGGCACCTGGGCCAGCCGCGCCAGCGTCGCGATATCGTGCCAGGTGGGTGGCGCCAGCAGCGGCGGCACAGCCAGATCGGGCACACCGCGCGGTTGATACGCGACCCTGCTGCCACGGCACACAAATGCCAGATGTTCGTCCACCGCATCGGCCGGTGCGGCCAGCGCCACCGCGCTGCGGTACCAGATTTCGGCGTGGGCGAACCGCCCCTGTTCCTTGATCGTGTGGGCATATTGGATGCAATAGCCCCAATGCAGCGGGAACCGGCGCAGCGCCGCGGCATATTCCACCTCTGCCACGCCCCAGTCACCACAATCGCGCGCGGCATCGGCGCGGGCGATATGGTCACAAAACCGCTCGTCCGCGCCAGACGTGGCCAGCGTGGTGGCGATTTGCCCGGCGCGGGTGACCGTGGCCATCGCGGCCAGCGTGAAGGCGCGCGGATGGTGAAGTGGCGCGTGATCAGGCGCGGGCGCGGGCGCAGGTTCGGCGACGGGGCGTTCGGCGGGCGGTCGCGCGGGAGGTTCCGCCGCGGTGCGCGCAGCGTTGGGTGCGAACAGCACGATCCGGCCCAGATCCGCCGCGCGGAGGGCGGCGGATGCGGCGGATGCGGCGGATGCGGCGGCCACGGGCAGGATTGTTGCGCGAATGGTCGGCACCTCACCCTCTTCGGCCAGCATGTGGCGACACTCCCCCTGCTTGACCCGCTGCCCGGCACTGATCCGGATTGCGTCCATGCTCGTTGCGATTGCGGTTCATGCGGACCCTGACCTGACCTAAACCCCGGTCCATGCCCGTCCGCGCCATCAAGGTATGATCGCATGCCTGACGAAATTGTAAGCGCGCCCTGCTCCAAATCCGATGGAATGCGACCCGACCTCGCCCCGCCGGACACGCTGCTGCCGGTCACACTGCTCGATGTCAGCCGGCTGGTCTGGCGGCGCTGGGCGGGGCGATTGCCGACCGGGATCGACCGGGTGTGCCTGGCCTATCTCGACCGGTTTGGTGGCCACGCCCGCGCCGTGCTGCAATGGCGCGGGCACGTGCGCGTGCTGTCACCCCGCCAATCGGCGCGGCTGTTCGATCTGATTGCCCATGGTGGTCCGGGGTTTCGCCGGCAATTTGTGGCGATGTTGCCCGCGATTGCCGTCGGCGCGCTGGGCGCAGGCGCGCGCGACCTGGCCGGCGCGCGCTATTTCAATGTGGGGCACACCGGGCTGGATCAGCCGGCGTTGCCGCGCTGGATCATCGCGCGGCGTTTGCGCGCGGTATTTGTGCTGCACGATCTGATCCCGATTACCCATCCCGCGCTGTGCCGCGCAGGGGGCGCGCGGCGCCATGAACGCCGCATCCGTCATGCGCTGACCGCGGGCGCGGCGATCATCGCCAATTCGGCCGCGACGCTGGCCGAACTGGATGCCTTTGCCACCGCACACGCACTGCCATTGCCGCCCCGGCTGCCGGCCTGGATCGGCGGAGTGGCGGCACACGCGCCTGCGCTCCACCAGCCGCCCGTACGGCCGTGGTTTGTGACGGTGGGCACGATCGAGGGGCGCAAAAACCATCTGATGCTGTTGCAGGTCTGGCAACGGCTGGCGCAGATTTTTGGCCCGGCCACGCCGCTGCTGATCGTGGCCGGGCAGCGCGGGTGGGAGGCCGGCGCGGCGCTGGCGATAATCGACCGCGATCCGGCGCTGGCCGCGCATGTCGTCGAAATTGGCGGTGCCGACGATGCCACGCTGGCCGGGCTGATTGCCGGCGCGCGCGCGCTGTTGATGCCGTCATTCGCAGAAGGATTCGGGTTGCCGGTGATTGAGGCACTGCAATTGGGCACGCCGGTGATCGCCAGCAATCTGCCGGTGTTTCGCGAAATCGGTGCCGGCATCCCCATGCTGATCGACCCCATCGACGCCCCCGCCTGGCTGGCGGCGGTGTGCGCGTTCCGCACCGACGGACCTGATCGCGCGCGGCAGATCGCGGCCATGGCGCAGTACCGCGCGCCGACGTGGGACGACCATTTTGCGCGCGTCGGACCCTGGCTGGACCAGATTCTGCCATGACCGCCGTGCCGTCACAAACCGACGCACCCCGGACGATCGTCATCGGCTTTCGCCGATGGCGGGCATGGAACCTGCGCCCGATGCTGCGCGCGCAGGGTGGCACATTGCGGTTTGTGCGCGATGTGGCCGGGGCACAGGCGCACGGCCCCGGTGCGGATGACCGTGTGATCGTCTGGGGCGCGGGCACGCCCGCCGGGTTGCCCGCGCTGATCGCGCACAGTGGCGCGACGCTGGTGCGGGTGGAAGACGGGTTCATCCGTTCGGTCGGGCTGGGTTCCGACCTGATACCCCCGCGTTCGCTGGTGTTCGACCCCTGCGGCATCTATTTCGACGCGACCCGGCCATCGCGGCTGGAACAGCTGTTGGCGCAGACGGCATTCGATGCCGCACTGTGCGACCGTGCCGCGCGGCTGCGCGCGATCATCGTCACGCGCGGGTTGACCAAATACAACATCGAAAACCCCGCGCCGCCGCATTGGCGATCGCATGGCCGCCAGGTGGTGTTGGTACCCGGCCAGGTCGAAACCGATGCATCGATCGCGCTGGGGTGCGCCGCCGCTGGCGTGCGCACCAATCACGCGCTGCTGGTGGCGGTGCGTGCGGCGCGGCCCGATGCGTTCGTGGTGTACAAACCGCACCCCGATGTGATGGCCGGCAACCGGCGCGGGGCACTGGCGGCGCGCGCCACCCACGGGCTGGCCGACCATGTTGAAACCGGCGCGTCGATCCTGGCCTGTCTGGCCCATGCGGATGAGCTGCACACGATGACCTCGCTCGCCGGGTTTGATGCGCTGTTGCGCGGGGTGCCGGTGGTCACCCACGGCATGCCGTTCTATGCCGGGTGGGGGCTGACGCACGATTGCGCGGGCGATCATCCGGCACACCGGCGGCGCGGGCGGCGGCTGACGCTGGACGAGTTGGTGGCGGCGACGCTGCTGCTTTATCCGCATTACTGGGACCCCGCAAAGGCTGCGTTTGTCGCAGCGGAATCGGCGCTGGCGGCGATCGCGTCCGAACGCGATCGATTGCGCGCCAGCCCCGCGCATGATCGCCACGCCCGCGGTTTCTGGCGGCGGCAGGGGCGCAAGGCCGGCGTGCTGGCGTGGGCCTGGCTGGGGCCGGGCTTGCGCGATTGAACCGGAATGACCCCAACCCGCCCGCGCGCGGGCGGCGCCTGGCTGTAAGCAGAAGCGCCAAGCGATGGGGGACATGCGCATGATCGCCGACGGGATCGCCGCCTATGCCGGGGCCAACGTGCTGCTGCTGCAGGGGCCGGTGGGGCCGTTTTTTGCGCGGTTTGCGCGCGATCTGGCGGGGGTTGGCGCACGCGTTCACAAGATCAATTTCAACGGCGGTGATTGGCTGTTTGACCGCGGCGGCACCGCGTATCGCGGCACCATGGCGGAATGGCCGGCCTGGCTGGCGGCGCGCATTGCCGATTGGGGCATCGATGTGGTGTTCCTGTTTGGTGATTGCCGCCCGATTCACCGCCCCGTGCTGGCCGTGGCATCGCGGCTGGGGGTACCGGTCGGCGTGTTTGAAGAAGGCTATATGCGCCCCGATTTCATCACGCTGGAACGCCACGGGGTCAACGGCAACAGCCAGCGCCGCTGCGATCCGGCGGAATACCGGGCGTTGCCGCGCCGCTCGGTGACCATCCGCCCGATGCCGCGATCGTTCTGGCCGATGGCGCTGTGGGGTTTCCTGTATTTCACGGCCGGTGCGCTGACCCGCGCGCTGTTCCCGCATTATTGCCACCACCGCCCGCTGACGCTGTTGCACGCGCTGCCCTGGCTGCGGTCCCCGTGGCGCAAGGTGTGGTATCGCATTGCCGAACGCGGCCTGACCGCACGACTGACCGGCGCCTGGTCGCGGCGGTTCTTTCTGGCGCCGTTGCAGGTGCACAACGATGCGCAGGTTCACGATCATGCCGATGTGCGCGGGGTGCCGGGGTTTATCGTGATGACGATCATTTCGTTTGCGCGCGCGGCGCCCGGCGATGCGCTGCTGGTGTTCAAACACCACCCGATGGATCGCGGCTATTGCGATTATGCGCACTTGATCCGCCACACCGCACAGGCTGCCGGGTGCGGCGGGCGCGTGATCTATTGCCATGATCAGCATATGCCGACGATCCTGCCGCACTGTCGCGGCGCAGTGGTGATCAACAGCACCGCCGGGCTGGCCGCGATCGGCGCCGGCCGCCCGACCAAGACGCTGGGCCAGGCAATTTTCGACATGCCCGGGCTGACGCACCAGGGCCGGCTGGACCGGTTCTGGACCGAGGCGGAGCGCAGCGCACCCGACATGGACCTGTACCAGGCGTTTCGCGCCGAACTGATCGCGCAAACGCAGATCAACGGCAATTTCTATCGCCGGCTGGACCCGCAAGAATCGGCCACCGGGCTGGTGTGGAATGCGGCCGGGCCGCCGCCCTGCGATCATGACACGGGTGCCCCCACCGATACGGTCGTGCCGTTTCCCGAACGGCCGGCATTGGCGTCGAATCGCCAGGAGAGCAGCCGCCACCGCGCGCAGCGATAAGTGCCGGCAACCACACCAAGGGGCATCGCCGATCGCCGGGCCCGCCGCTGGCAATGGTTTGCGGGTGAAAGCCGCTGTACGCCATCACAAAAACCGGTTTGCAGATTGTGCCGCAGTGCTAAGGGCAAAAGAAAAAGGCGGGAGACGTGGCAGTGGCGCCGCGCTTTCGCCGGATTGCTGTGCAAAGGACACTTCGCATGTTTGCAGATGCCGCCGACACCCTCACCGCCCCGGTGCGCACCGACTGGACCCGTGCGGAAATCGCCGCCCTGTTTGATCTGCCGTTTACCGAACTGGTGTTCCGCGCGGCAGAGGTCCACCGCACACACCACCGCGCGGGCGAAGTGCAACTGTGCACGCTGCTGTCGATCAAGACCGGCGGCTGCCCCGAAGATTGCGGATACTGTTCGCAATCGGTGAAGGCCGACAGCGGGGTGGAGGCGACCAAGCTGATGGAAGTGCAATCCGTCCTGCAATCCGCCGCGCAGGCGCGCGATGCCGGATCAAAGCGGTTCTGCATGGGCGCAGCCTGGCGCAATCCAAAGGATCGCGACATGCCCGCGATCATCGCCATGGTCAAAGGCGTGCGCGACATGGGCATGGAAACCTGCATGACACTGGGCATGCTGACCGATGCCCAGGCCGCGCAACTGGCCCACGCCGGGCTCGATTATTACAACCACAACATCGATACCTCGCCGGAACGCTATGGCGAGGTGATCACCACCCGCACGTTCGGAGAGCGCATCGATACGCTCGACCGCGTGCGCGCGGCGGGCATCAATGTCTGTTCGGGCGGGATTGTCGGCATGGGCGAAACGCGCAGCGACCGTGTGGGTTTCATCCACGCGCTGGCGACGCTGGACCATCACCCCGAATCGGTGCCGGTCAACGCGCTGGTGCCGATCAAGGGCACGGTGCTGGGCGATATGCTGGCCGATACGCCGCTGGCCAAGATCGACGATATCGAATTCGTGCGCACGGTCGCAGTGGCGCGCATCACCATGCCGCTGTCGATGGTGCGGCTGTCGGCCGGGCGTGAGGCGATGAGCGACGCGACGCAAAGCCTGTGTTTCCTGGCCGGCGCCAATTCGATCTTTACCGGGGACAAGCTGCTGACCGCCGCCAATGCCGGCGATGACAAGGATGCGGCGATGTTCGCCCGGCTGGGCCTGAAGCCGATGGAGGGTGAAGAACCGCTGCGCGCGATCAAGGCGGCGGCACCCTGCGCAGCGGTGGCGTGACGGGCGCCAAACCGCTGTGGCAGGCGCACTGTGATGATCTGACCCGGCTGGCAAACGACCGCCGCTTGCGTGCGCTGGTGCCGCGGCGCGGGGCGGATTTTGCCTCCAACGATTACCTCGCGCTGTCCGGCGCGCCACGGTTGCGCAATGCGGTCGCCGCGGCACTGGCGCGTGGCGTGCCCGCGGGATCGGGCGGATCGCGGCTGTTGCGCGGCAACGACCCCGAACATGAGGCGCTGGAGGCCGAAGCAGCAGCCTGGTGCGGCAGCGAATCCGCGCTGTTCCTGTCATCGGGCTATGCCGCCAATGTCGCGCTGCTGGCGACGCTGCCACAGTCGGGCGACCTGGTGGTGCATGACGAGTTGATCCACGCATCGATGCACGAAGGACTGCGGCTGACCCGCGCGACCGCGATCGGCGTGCCGCACAACGATGCCACGGCCTTTGCCGATGCCTGTGCGCAGTGGCGTGGAGCGGGGCGTAACGCAGGGCAGCGTGGGCGGATCTGGCTGGCGTTTGAAACGCTCTATTCGATGGATGGCGATCGCGCGCCGCTGGCGGATCTGGTGGCGATTGCCGAACGGTACGATGCGATCATGCTGATTGATGAGGCGCATGCCACCGGGGTGTTCGGGCCGCACGGGCGCGGGCTGGCAGCGTCGCTGGACGGGCGCGCCGATACCGTGGCGCTGCGCACGTGCGGCAAGGCGCTGGGGGCAGAGGGCGCGTTGATCTGCGGGCCCGCAGTGATGCGCGATTTTCTGGTCAACCGCGCGCGCCCGTTCATTTTTTCCACCGCGCCATCGCCGCTGATGGCCGCCGCCGTGCGTGAAGCGATCGCCATCTGCACCGACGAACCCCACCGCCGCGCCACGCTGGCCGCGTTGATCGCGCAGGCCGAAGCGTTGCTGGCCCCGCTGGGCGCGACCGCTACAGGCACGCAGATCCTGCCGGTCATGCTGGGCGACAACGCACGGGCGATGCGCGTGGCCGCATCGTTGCAGGCCGCCGGGTTTGACGTGCGCGGCATTCGCCCGCCGACCGTGCCGCCGGGTACCGCGCGCCTGCGCATTTCGATCACGCTGAATGTGGGGCCGGACGATATCGCCGCGCTGGCACAGGCGCTGGCCGTGGCAATGGAGACAATACCCGCATGACTGCCCCCAAATGACTGCATACGTGGTGACCGGCACCGACACCGGCATTGGCAAGACGGTGTTTGCCGCTGCGCTGGCCGGGGCGCTGGATGCGCATTACTGGAAACCGGTGCAATCGGGGCTGGAGGACGGCGCCGATGCCGATACCGTGGCGCGGCTGAGCGGGATTGCGGCAAGCCACATATTGCCCGAAACCTATCGCCTGACCCAGCCGCTGTCCCCGCACCGCGCCGCCGAGCTGGATGGTTTGACGATCGATCCCGCGCGGCTGGAACTGCCACAACACCGCCCGCTGGTGGTCGAAGGGGCGGGCGGCGTGCTGGTGCCGGTGACCCGCGACGTGACCTATGCCGATGTGTTTGCCACCTGGGCGCTGCCGGTGATCGTGGTTGCGCGCACCGGCCTTGGCACGATCAACCACACCCTGCTGACGATCGAGGCGCTGCGCGCGCGCGGCGTGACCGTGCACGGCGTGGCCTTTGTCGGCGATGCCAATCCCGATAATGAGGCGACGATTGCCACAATGGGCGGGACCCGCCGGCTGGGCCGCCTGCCCCGGCTGCCGGTGCTGGCGCCCGCGCCGCTGGCCGCCGCATTCGCCGCCCATTTCGATCTGGCGGATTTTGCATGAGCGCGATCTGGCACCCGTTTACCCAGCACGGGCTGAACGAACCGATCCCGCAGGTTGACCGGGCCGAGGGCGCCGCGCTGTATACCCAGGATGGCCGCCGCGTGATCGACGGCATTTCCAGCTGGTGGGTCACCACGCACGGCCACAACCACCCGCGCATCATCGCCGCGATCCGCGATCAGGCCAGCCGGCTGGACCAGGTGATCTTTGCCGGCTGGACCCACGCCCCGGCCGAGGCCGTGGCGGCGGGTCTGCGCGCGCTGATGCCGGCAGAGCTGACCCGCGTGTTCTTTTCCGACAGCGGATCCACCGCTGTCGAAGTGGCGCTGAAAATGGCACTGGGGTTTCATGCCCATACTGGCACCAGCCGCAGCGGCGTGGTGGTGATGGAGCACAGCTATCACGGCGATACCATCGGCACGATGTCGGTCGGCGAACGCGGCGTGTTCAACGCCGCCTATGCGCCGCTGCTGTTCGATGTCGATACCGTGCCGTTTCCGCTGGGCGATGGTGACAACACGCTGACCGCGCTGGAAACCTTGTGCCGCGACAGACGCCCGGCGGCGCTGATTGTCGAACCGCTGGTGCTGGGCGCGGGCGGCATGCTGTTTTACCCGGCGCAGGTGCTGACCCGGATGGCGCAAATCTGCCGTGCGCACGGCGTGCTGCTGATCGCGGACGAAGTAATGACCGGCTGGGGCCGCACCGGCACGTTGCTGGCGTGCGAACAGGCCGGCGTGGTGCCCGATATCCTGTGCCTGGCCAAAGGCCTGACCGGCGGATCAATGCCGCTGGCGGTGACCATGGCGACCGAGCCGATCTATGCCGCGCACCTTTCCACCGACCGCGCCAAAACATTCTTCCATTCGTCCAGCTTCACCGCCAACCCCATCGCCTGCGCCGCCGCCGCCGCCAATATCGCGATCTGGCAGGACGAACCCGTCCGCACCCGCATCGCCGCCCTGGCCGCGCGCCAAACAGCAATGGTCGCCCGCCTGGCCACCCTGCCCGGCGTCACCAACCCGCGCACCTGCGGTACCATCGCCGCGATCGACCTGGCCGTCCCCGACAACGGCTACCTGTCCACCCTCGCCCCCCGCCTGCTCGCCCATTTCCGCGAAGCCGATCTGCTGCTGCGGCCGCTGGGCAACACCGTCTATGTCATGCCCCCCTATTGCCTGGACGAGGATGACCACGCGCAGGTTGAGGCTGGGATCGTGGCGGCAATCGGCGCGGTTGATCGCGGGCGTCAATAATCCAGGACCGCTGTAATTGTGTCAAAATATTGGGCGGCCACGGCGGCCACGGCCATCGGCGGGATGCGTCCATAGACGGTGATAGTCTGCCGATAGGGCGCATTCACGCCAACCACGCCTGAAATCGGCACACTGCTGCCCTGATCCATCCCGTTGCCCCAGATCCGCGTTCTTGTCGGATCAAGATACAGCTGAAACCTGAGATCGGATTGATTGCCGATGAGATGGCGATCCGTTGCGGGCGATGCCCCGACCAAAGCGATGCTGCCCGAAACTTGGCCAACAACCGTATCCGACGTCGTGCAGATCACTTTGATCGTGGCCGTGGAATCTGTCGAATTGGTGCGGTAGGGAATATAGGCGCCAAACATCAATGCAGTGGCCGCAATCGTGCAGACGATACCCGGGCTCGACGACGCCATGGCCGGTTGCGGCATCGCCAGAACCAGCATCAATGCGGCGGCACATCCACCGCATCGGGTGCGGAATGATCTTACAGACACGGCACGGGTCCGATTGTCGGGATATCCCCGGGCACCGGTTTGTACGTGACCTCGGCCAGGCAGCGCGATCCGTCCGGCCGCGTGATCTTTATCCGATTTTCGGGTTTTAAATCATTTAGATAGGCCTCACCATCATAACCAACGGTCTGGTCTGGCGCGCCGTCGACCGTAACCAGCGATCCGATGGGAATGGGCTTGCCGGTGCTGTCGTGCAAAACAATGACCGCAGCATGCACTTTCGTAACGGCAAAATCGACAATGACGCCCGAACCATCTCGCGGCCGCACGATCGTGAACGCCTGGCCAACCACAATGTCGGGTGGCAACCGCGACGGATCGAGTGACAGGCGGTTGTTTTGATATGACATCAGCGCAGGCACGATCAGCAGTCCATCCGCATTGGTTTTGCCAATCGGCCGGTTTTCATACTGGATCGGGATATTGCCGATATGCCCGGTACGCACCAACGCAAAACTGTCGTCGATATGGTTGCTGGCAAACACCGAACCACCAATCAGGCTCAGCGCGCCGCGCACACCCACCTGGCCCAGCACACCTGCCGACGACTGTTCAATTCCCGCGGTTACGTGCCCCCATTGGCCGTAATGATCGAATTCCGCGCTGTGCCGGCTGATGCCGCCTTCGGTGGCGCGGATCGTGTAGCCGAGGTCACCGGGTGCGATCGCGGTTTTGCCAAGACTGGCCGAACTGGACGATTGGCCGCCGTCATAGGAACCATCCAGCGCGGCTGAAATCCCGGACTTTCCAAAAAAGACACTCAATCCGCCGCTGAAACCATAGCCACCATGGCGGGAAATGTCCCGGTATGCCCCCAGGCGGAACGATCCGAGTTTTCGAATATAAACGTTATAGCTGGCATTGATGATACGATATTGCGAATTTCCGATTGGCAACGGCAATCCTGCGTCAGGCATGTTTGGGGCGATGCCATACTGATTTTGCGCGATATAGGAAATTCCGAACAGGCCCCAATTATTGGTCCGGTATCCGGCGCTGATATTCACGGTCGATTTTGGCAGGGCAAAGCCCCTGACCGCTGCAATATCGCGATATCCCACCGTTTCAAACGTGGCATTTGCACTGAAATTTATCCGGCGGGAGATCCGCTGGAAACCGATGACCGCCAATTCGCCCGATCGGCGACCGGCGGTGACCAGGCGGTTGCCGACAGAGCCTGATAACGCAACATTGGCGATGCCCAGTGCACCGATGCGAATGGTCGCACCCAGGCCGATCTGGCCAAGACCGTCGCTGGCTTCGCCGTGTGCTTCGATGGTAAGCCAGTCGGTCAGACCATGCTGAACCGATGCGTTGCCCGCCCACCCGGCATAGTGGTCCGTGTTTGTGCCATAGCCATCGCGAACCAGGCCCGCCGCCAGCGAAAAATTGGTCAGCCCGGGGCGCAACAGCGCGCTGCTGACATAAATGGGCACTGTCAGCACCGTCTGCCGGCCAAGCGTGTCCTGGATGGCCAGCGAAACATCGCCGGCACCGGTGATCACCGGCAGCATATGCACCGCGAATGGGCCCGGCTGAATGGCCGTGCTCGACTGTTGCACCCCGTTGGCGATCAGGTTGACCGTTGCGGGCACAACCGTCGATGCGGCAAACGACGGCAGCGGATAAGTAACCAGATCGGGCCGAAGATTGAAATCGCGGCTGAACTGGATCCCGCCAAGGCGGATCGCCCGGTTCCACGACAATGCACCCGTGACAACATCGCCCACCCGCAATCTGAACAGCTTGTCCGGGTCGGTAAAGGTATATGTGGTGCCAAGCCGGTGCACCACACCGCTGTGCCCGGAAATGGCGACCGCAGTGACATTCGCCACGGTATCAAAGCTGCCAAACGGGCCAAACAGGTGCAGGTCCAACAGGCCCGCAACGCTGGTTCCGGCATTCGAACGGTTCGCCAGGATGTCATAATCCAGCACCGCGCCAAAGCTTGTCGGTGAAAGCGGGGCCAGCGGGGCTTGCGCATCACCACGGATTACGGTGGTCAGCAACGCGGCATTGTCCGCTTCGACATAGATCACCTGTTCGGCTGCGGCGATCCGCACCCGCACACCAGGCAGGGCGGACAGCGGGATCAGCGTGTGCGCCTTTGCCAGATCGTCTGGCACAACGAAGCCAAGCGCAGTCATGTCCGCCGCCGTGGCGCACGGTTGACCATCGCAGCGCTGAAATTCGCCAACCAGGCCGGTCACGCGCCCGTTCAAAGTCAGCCCGAACACCTCGGCGGCATCCGCACCAAACGCCGGCAAAGGCTGGACAATGATCGAAACGGCACAAACGATCGCCGCGGCCGGTTTCAAGATTCGATCGGCAAACTCATGGTTGACCGCCCTGCGCGCACGACAACCGTCAGATTGACCGTGGCATTGGTGATCTTGCCGTCAACGGTCCACCGGCGCCGCGCGCCGGGCAGGATATAGGTGTTGGTGCCAAGCGGGACCGCGGCGACAGCCGCGCCGCCCGGCATCGCAACGCTCAGCGCAATGATCCGGTCATAGGCGGACCCGGTGTTTACCACGGTCAGCACGATCTGGTCGCCCTGGCCACGGACAGCGCGCCATTCCAAAGCCGGAACGATCGGCTGGTCGGGCGTTACAAACACCGGAATCGACACGCGCATCGCAAAACTCAGGTCACCAGGGCTGGCGCCGGCGGCCGGGATCTCTCCCAACAGCATGCGATAATGCCGCTCTATGGCGGCGTCGGCGGGTTTGCCTGGCCGCATCAGCAGGCGCAAGACCTGCTCTGCCCCGCCCGGTATGGTGGCCATCGGCGGCGACAGGATCACATCGGATGTCGCCGTCAGCGCGTCCTTGTCGCCGTCCTGGGTCCAGCGAAAGATCTGCGCCTGCATCACGATCGGGTTGGACCGCGAATTCGCGACTTTAACCATGGCCGACGTTTGCCCGCGCGCCAGCACCACGCTGACGGGCGAGATGGTCAGGGTGCCCGCCGGAAGACCTCCGGCAACGGCCGCGCCAAGCGCGACCAGTTTTAAAAGGGAAAGGGCACCCATGCCGGATTCAATACGTCAGCGTAACAACGACAGTGTCGGTAAAGTCGGTGCCATTGCCCGATGAATACGGCTGACCGGCAGCAATACGGCCGTAAATCGGAATGATCTGGGCCGTCGCGATACCTGTGCCGACAACCGGCGCTGTAACGTTGGTCCAAACGGTGCCGCGCGCGGCATCCTTGTACAAATCATAGTTCAGCGTGTTCAGGCCACTTTTGATATTGCGCTGCGCAGCAACACCATTCTGGCCGCCATCCAGCGAAACCGAATAGCTGCCACCGTTGGTGCAAGTAACAGTAATGGCGCTGGTGCTATTGGTCTGCATGGTGGCAACGCCAGCGGTGCCGACTTGGCCAAAATTCATGGCGGTCGCGCTCAACGAACAGGCGGTGTCGATCGATGCATTGACCGGAAAGCTGGTCGAGGTCGTAGCCGCCATCGCAGGTTGCGCAATGATGCCAAATGCGGCCAGAAAAATTGGCGCGAAAACGATTTTGGAAATTTGCAAATTATTATCCATTTTGGTTGGGGGTTTTATTAATCGCCGTAATTCATCCGAGATTAAATTATCTATCGACTTTGGAGAGTATTTTTATCGTCATACGACTAATCAAAAATCAATTCCGGCTAGCTCTCCGCCCACCGAGGCCGACCAAATAGTTTTATTTTTCGGAATGTCAAAAATAATATTGAATTTTGGTCATAAAATGGATTGGTATGAGAAAATTTTTTATTTCTTGATTTAAGATGATTCACTCATATCGGCGAGATCGACCGATAAATAAAGCGGTCACGGCCACCGAAAGCGCCGATTATCGGCGCATTCAAATGCATCGGACACCTCGCGCAAAGCGGCCGCGCATCTGCTCAGTCACCGCGGCATGCCGGCAATCCGCGCGCGCGCGGGCAGCACGGCGGATCATCCGGCCCTTTGCCACGGCCGCGCCGATCCGGCGAAATTGCCCGATAACCGCCAGCATCGCAGCGCATGATCCCGACGAGGACAAGCAGGCCCCGCACGCGCACATCGCAAAACCGCATCGGGCCGATGCCCGGCGCTCAACCCCGCAGCAGGTTATGGATCAAACCGCGCTTGCGTGCGCCACCGTTGCCAAGCCGCCGATCGCGCCGGAATACAGGCTGGCGATCATGCCATTCGCACCGGGCACGCGCCGTTTTCAAGCGGCGGGGGCGTCCTCCGGCCCCATATCAAAGTTCACTGACGTGAACTCATACCTCCCGCCCCGCCTCCCCACCGGACCACCATAACCTACTGGTATCGTTGGTGGTCGGCTCCTCAGCGAAAACGTCCCCCGGACGTTTTCGTGCTCTTCGTCGCGGGAAGCGGGGCGGGAGGTATGAGTCGCGCTTTGCGCGACTTCGTATCAATAGGTCAGCGTGACGACCACCGTGTCGGTATAGTCAGTGCCGTGGGCGGCCGAATAAGACTGACCGGCGGCGATGCGGCCATAAACAGGAATGATCTGTGCGGTTGCGATACCCGTACCGGTAACCGGCGCGGCAACCGCGGTCCAGACCGTGCCGCGCGCAATATCCTGGTACAAATCATAGCTGAGGGTGTGATCGCCGTTTTTGATATTGCGCTGCGCCGCGACCGCATTCTGCCCACCGTCAAGCGAAACCGAATAGCTGCCACCGTTTGTGCAGGTCACGGTGATGGCACTGTCGCTGCTGGTTTGCGATGTGCCGGCACCGGCGACGCCAATTTTTCCGAAATTCATGGCCGTCGCGCTTAACGAACAAGCCGTGCCAAGCGACGCCGTGACCGGAAAGCTGGATGACGCCGTAGCCGCCATCACCGGCGCTGAAATTACGACAGATGTTGCCAGAACAATTGGCAGGGCCATAATTTTAACCAGCTGCAAGACAATTTCCAGATTTTTTGAGGGGCTATATTTGCCCGGATCATTTTAACTCGCATTATTTTTGATATCGGGTCTGACATCGATCGTGCGCTTTAAAATGTTAATAAAAAACAATCAGAATTAATGAACGGGTAGTAAATCAGGATTTAGCAATAGTGCGGCCTTGCCGGTTCCTGTCGACCAGGACGCCGCCGCGCATCGCTTTGACACCACCGCCCCGCAGGCCCATTGCCTGACCATGCACCTCGCCCATTTCGACATCGACCATTTCCTGTGCCACCATTGGCAGAAACGCCCCCTGCTGATCCGCAATCCGTGGGCCGCCTGGCGCAATCCGCTGGAGCCCGATGAACTGGCCGGGCTGGCCTGTGATGACGATGTCGAAGCGCGGCTGGTGATTGGTGATGATGCACGGCGGGTGATGGAAAGCGGGCCGTTTGGCGAAAGCCGGTTTGGGGAATTGGGCGCCGGGCCGTGGACTTTGCTGGTGCAGGCGGTGGACCACCAGGTGCCCGATGTGGCGGCGTTGATGGAGCCATTCCGGTTTGTGCCCGACTGGCGGATCGATGATGTGATGGTCAGCTATGCCAGCCACGGCGGGGGTGTGGGGCCGCATTTTGACCAGTATGATGTGTTTCTGGTGCAGGGGCTGGGCCAGCGGCGCTGGCGGGTGGGGCCGGTGTGCGATGCGCAGACGCCACTGCTGCCGCACGATGATCTGCGGCTGATCGCGGATTTTGAGGCGAGTGACGAATGGGTGCTGAACCCCGGCGATATTTTGTATGTGCCACCGTGCTTTGCGCATGATGGCGTGGCGGTAGGCGATGATTGCATGACCTATTCGATCGGGTTTCGCGCGCCATCGCGCGCCGAACTGGTCGAAGGTTTTTGCGATCACCAGACCGAACACATGGTGGACGAGGACCGCTATGCCGACCCCGATCTGGCGCGGCAGGCTGCGCCGGGCGAAATCACCGCGGTGGCGATCGACCGCCTGCACGCGCTGGTGACCAGCGCGTTGGCCGACCGCGACGCGTTTGCCCGCTGGTTTGGCGCGCACAACAGCCAGCCCAAATACGATGGCGACTGGCGCCCAGATGCGCCAATCGACGCGGCGACGCTGCGCGACAGCCTGGCGCAAGCGGTGCCGCTGGCGCGCAACCCGGCCAGCCGCTTTGCCTTTATGCGGCTGCCGGATGGCAACCGGCTGTTTGTGGATGGGCAGGACTTTGATTGCGCGGGCGCGCTGGCCGGGCTGGCCGAACAACTGTGCGCCGGCAGCGAGCTGGTGGTTGATCCGCACTGGGCGGGATCGGCAGACGGGCTGGCGCTGATCGCTGCGCTGATTGACCAGGGCAGTGTGGCGTTTGTCGAGGACGATTGATCCTGCGAAGTTTCCACGTAAATGCTTGATCCGAAGTTGTTATATTGCGGGCACTGCCCCCCTCCCCTTCAGGGGAGGGGCCGGGGGTGGGGGCTCTCAACAAAGCTCGGCGCTGGGGGATAGCCCCCACCCCAACCCCTCCCCTGAAGGGGAGGGGCTTTTCGTTCACTGATAACGCAGGGTGTTGTCAAACCCGGTGTTGGCCTTGGTCATCCCGGCCAGTTTTCGCAAACAGGCGCGGACCTCGCGTTCGAAACGCCGGTCATCATAAATGCCGGTGACCGGGTATTCATCCTGCGCCAGCAAGTGTTTCAGGCGATCGGCAAAGGCGGCCTGGTCGTGCTTGGCGGCGGCGGTCACGGCGCGGCAGACCCATTCCTCGGCGGCGGCCTTGTCATAATCGTCCTGTGCTGAATATCCGCGCTGGTCCGCTGCGGCCTGATCCAGCCGCGCCGCAGCGATGCGGGATTCCAGCCATGTGCGGACTTGTTCGCCGTCCCACGGTTTTGGCGCCACGCTCATCAGTTGCCGTCTGCGTCGACGGTGAACACCATCGGTTTGCCGCGCGATTCCGGGTCCCACCCGGCCAGCAGCGCGGCGCGAATGCCGCGCGCCACGATGGCATCGCTGATCTGCAGGCGGCCGCGTTGCAGTCCCTTTATCAGGCGTTTGGGCGGGGGAAATTCCAGCACGGCTTCGCGCTGGGTGTCCTGCTGGCGCAAGGCCACCGCCATGCCCCGCCAGCCTTCAAAATCGCCCCATTGCGGCTCTCGGCGCAGTTCCCAATCATAGGGAAGCCCGTCAACGTTGACCGTACCGCTAAGCTTGTGAGTGTTTGACATGGCCACGCGACTAGCAGGTTTCTGGCGGCAGACCATGGCCATGCTGCCCGCGCGCACCGCTCATGCGGCAAACGGGTGCCATCGGGTCACAATCAGCCCTTGGCGTCGCTGGGCAAGGGTTCGCGCCGCACCGTCAGCACTTTGACCGGGTCGGCCAGCATCTGCCCGCGCATCACGCCATCACCCAGCGTGGGGGACATCGGCGCATCCCAGATCTTGCGCGCGACATCCATGCCCGACACGACGTGGCCAAACACCGCATAGCCGACCTGCAAATCGGGGTCGGTGGCCGTGGGATCGGCATCCAGCCCGCTCATATCGGACAGCAGGATCGAAAAATCGGCGGTGGCAGTTCCGGGTGCATTGCGCGCCATCGAAAGCGATCCGGCCTTGTGCGACAGCCCGGTCGCACTGGTCGGTTCGTGTGCAATCGGCGGGAACAGGCGGCGCGGGTCGCGCAGGCCGCCCTGCACCAGCCCATTGGGCTGATCCCCCCAGGCCAGGTGCATCGCCCGGTAAAAGGTGATGCCGTCAAACCGTTTGGTATCAACATAGTGCAGGAAATTGGCGGTCGTTATGGGCGCATGTTTGCCATCCAGATCGACCTCGATCGTGCCAATCGTGGTCACCAGCGCCACGCGCACGGTATCGGCCAGCGGGATCGGCGCAGGATCGGGGGCCGCGGCGGGTTTGTGCACGGCGGCGCCATGGCTGGCGCGCACCGGGGCGGCCGCGGCGGGACCAGCGGACAGGGCGAAAGCGGCGCACCACAGTGCGATGGCGAATTGGGCGACAGCGAATCGGGTGATCATCATCGCGCGATGGTGCCGCAGCAAGGGCCGCCCTGCCAAGCCCGAACGGCACCCGCGTTAACCGCCCCTTGCGCGCGAATACCGAGGCACGGGCTTACGCTATTCCAGCGGTTCAGCGTTAATTTGGCGTGTATCGCCGCCGGATGCCCGGTGTCTGCCCTGTTGCTGGAGCCATCATGGTCCGTTTCAACATTTCCGCCAAATTGCTGACCGCGTTTTCCCTGCTGCTGGCGATCATGGCGGTGATGGGGCTGTTTGCCGTGCAAAAGATGGGCGAGGTCGATGCGCTGTCGGGCGAATTGCGCAGCCGCTGGCTGCCTGCGGCGCAATCGCTGGGCGATATCCATGCCTATCTGTCGCAATACCGCATCAAGCAGGGCGATCTGGTGGAAACCCCGTCGGACCGCACCGAAAAACTGGTGCGCAATGCCGAACTGGTCATCAACGGCCTGCTCGATGATTATGGCAAGCACGCCGATGACAAGCAAAAGACCGCGCTGGACCAGCTGCGTGCGGGCTGGACCGCCTATACCGCGCAGAACACCACGATGGCCGCCGCGGCCCGGCATGGAGATCCGGCAGCGCGCGCGCAATTCCAGGGCCCGGGCCTCGACCAGTTTTACGCGATGGAAGACAGCGTGCTGGCGATGATCGACCAGGATGGAAAGGCGGTGGCCGATGTGTCGAACCGCTCCACCCAGATCTACGCCTCTGCGCGCACGGTGCTGATCGGCGCCATCGTCGGCGCGCTGTGCGCGGCGATCGGGCTGATGGGCGTGCTGATGGTCAATATCGCGCGGCCATTGGCGCAGATGCGCGATGCGGTCGGGCGGCTGGTGGCGGGCGACATGGCGGTGCATCTGCCAGGCCTGGGGCGCAGTGACGAAATCGGCGCGCTGGCCGCCGCGCTCGACCGGTTCAAGGACCTGGTGCGCGCCGATGGCGACCGCGCCGCCGCCGAAAAAGCGCGAAGTGACGAAACGCAGATCACCATCGCCGCGATCGGCGGCGGCCTGGCCGCACTGGCGGCCGGCGATCTGAGCCACCGCGTGCCCGAAAATGGCCAGGGCGCGCTGGCCAAGCTGCATGTCGATTACAACACCGCGGTGGGCGAATTGTCCGCCGTGCTGGCCAAGATCGTCGATGGATGCACCACCATCCAGACCGGCACGATGGAAATCGCCGCCGCCGCCAACGACCTGTCGTTGCGCAGCGAACAGCAGGCCTCATCGATTGCCGAAACCGCGCGCACGTTGGGCACATTTACCGGCACGGTGCGCATCACCGCCGATAACGCGCGCCAGACCAGCAGCCGGCTGGGCGTGGCGCGCAGCACCGCCGGCAGTGTTGAGGATATCGCGCGCCGCGCGGTCGAAGCGATGCGATCGATCGAAGGATCGGCGCGCGAAATGTCGGAAATCGTCAACGTGATCGACGGCATCGCGTTTCAGACCAACCTGCTGGCGCTGAACGCCGGGGTAGAGGCGGCGCGCGCCGGCGATTCGGGCCGGGGCTTTGCCGTCGTCGCCAACGAAGTGCGCGCGCTGGCGCAGCGCAGCGCAGAGGCGGCGAAGGACATCAAGACGCTGATTTCCACCAGCACCGACCAGATCGGCGGCGGGGTCAGCCTGGTCGAATCAAGCGGCGATGCGATGCGGCAGATCGTGGGTGAGGTCAGCGCGGTGTCAAACCTGGTCGATGAAATTGCCGAAGCGGCCGAACGCCAGGCCACCGGCATCGCCGAAATATCCGACATGGTCAGTTCGATGGACCGGTTTACCCAGCAAAACGCCGCGATGGTCGAACAGACATCGGCCGGCACGCGCAACCTGTCAGAGGAAACCGTGCGGCTGATGGAACAGATGAACCGGTTCAATGTGGCCCAGGCCCAGGCCGGCGGCGCGTCATACCTGTCGCAGCCGCGCCACGAACCGGCGGTGGTGCCGCTGCCAGTCCGGCCGACACCCGCTGGGCGCCCGCTGCCGACGTTTGACGGTGCCGCGCGCCACGGCAACGCGGCAGTGGCCCGCGCACCTGCCGGCGATGACTGGTCGGAATTCTGACCGTGACCGGCCAATTGCCCACCACACGCGCAAATACGTAGCCAGGGATTGGCGCCGAACTAACCGCCAGTCGCCATACCTTGTTCAGCCTGATGGCCAATCCCCGCTTCCCCGTTTTCCCCGGACTGGTTGCCCTCCGCCTACCCCACCATCGCAAAAAAGGACGACACAATGCGCAAGTCTATGGCCCTGTCGATCGCCCTGGGCCTGGCCGCCCTGGCCCCGGCGACGGCATCGGCACAATCGGCCGACTGGATCAAATCGGTTGCCCGCGCGATTGCCGCCAAGCAGACCTATCCACGCAGCGCGCAAATGCGCGGCGAGGAAGGCACCGCCAAGGTCAAGATCAGCATCAGCGCCAGCGGCGCGATCGAACGCACCGAACTGGTGGCGCCGTCGGGATCATCGACGCTGGACAAAGAAGCCGTGGCGCTGCCGCAGCGCGCTGGCCAGGTACCGCCGCCCCCGGGCGGTGCCACCACCGTGACCGTGCCAATCACCTGGAAACTGCTGTAACCACTGATTGAATTACCATGATCGACGGGGCGCGGCGTGCATGCTGCGCCCTGTTTGATTCCGCGGCGCATCGGTGTGCGGGGCGGTGGGTGGCGCTTTTGAAACAGACGCTCAGGCGTGGCGATTGCCGGCGGCGTCGCGGGCATATTCCATGTGCAGCACACCGCGATGCGCGTTCCACCGCCCCATCACTTTGTCCAGTTCGAACAGCCATCCGCTGATCCGCGCCTCTGGCTCTCGATTCAGCAGCGGATAGAGCGGCAGGCGCAAGGTCAGCGCCAAGGTCTTGAGCAAGGGGCGCAGCCGGCCGTAATCGATCATTTCCCAGTTCACTGCGTGATTGCCGATCCGGAACCGCCGCATGCGCATCCATGCGACCGACGCACGCTGTGGCGGCACCTCCTCCTCCACCACCGCATCGGGGGCCCAGGCCATGGGATGCCCGGCATTGAACAGCGACCGGAAAAAGATCGTATCGCCGCCACCGCTCAGCCCGAACCGATCATCGAACAGCGGGCGCGGATGGTCGCGGATCGCATCCAGATCGATCAGGAAATTGCAGGTGCAGAACACAAAGGTCCGCCCGGCCAGCTGTTGCGGTTGCACCGACCAGAACCGGGCAATCCGCTGCAAACCCGCCTTGGTGGCGGGAAACACCGGCAGTACCGGCCCGCCTACGACATGGGCCTGGCTTTCGGCCTGCACCGTCGCCAGCGCCCGCAACCAGCCTTCGGCCGGCCATTCATCATCATCGATCATGGCCATGAAGCGCACCCCGGCCTGCTGCGCCCGCGCAAAGATCGCGTTGCGCGCGGCGGCAATGCCGGGCCGTTGTTCCACCGAAAAATCCAGCCGCAGGCCCAAACGGCGCGCCTGATCCGCGGCCGCCTGCGCTACCGCAGGATCGGTGCCATCGTTATCCACCACGATCACCAGCGGATCGATCCCGGCAAAGCGGGCCGCGCGCGCGACATGATCGATCACCCGCAGCAAACCTGCCGGCCGGCGATAAGTGGCCAGACCGACCGCCCAGGAATCACCAGACCCCGCACCGGGACTGTCGGGCATGGCGGCACGCATTGTCATGGCAAACAACCTGTCATGGCGAAAAACCTTGTCGTCTGGGGTCAGCGGGGTCCTACGCAGGACCCCTTATCCAAACCAGTTCAACCAACTCGGAAACGGACAGAACCGCCGCCCGCATACGCCACCGCCCAGAACGCCAATCTGCGTGCCACGGTGTCTGTGGCAGCGAATCGCACCGGTTGGTCCGATTGCCGCCGACGACCGCCAGGACAGCGCCCCTGCACGCCGGTGCGCAGGTGCGCAGGTGCGACGGTTCAGTTTTGGAACTGGTATCGAGCAATTGCGAAAGCCGCGATTGCCGTCGCCAAATCCGCCCAAAATTCCGCCCATCCCCTTGATTTACGTATAATAGTATAGAGCAACTAAGCCAGCAATCGGTGCCGTTAACCGGGCCGGCGGCGATGAACGGGCCGCATCGCACCATGGCCTGTGCCTATTCAACCGGATTCGGGTCAAACCCCCGGCGCGCGTGCATGGACTTGTCCAAATGGCTTGGTTAGCCCGAAATTAACGACAAGACGGCACTGTTTTGCGGCCCTTTGATACGGGGTCCGCCCCTTTGATACGGGGTCCGCCCCTTTGATACGGGGTCCGCAAGCAGTTCCGCCCTGGCGTTTTTCTGATCGGGAGTATTCACATGATGAAGAAACTTGTTTTGGGCGCCGCCGTCGCGTCTGCTGTCATGGCAGCAGCCCCGGCACACGCAGCGCTCGTTTCCTATACGGCATCGGGGACCACCTCGTTTGCCGATCCGACGACTGGCGATGCGTCCTCCAGCAGCTTTTCGGACAACGGCATCGGGTCGGGCAGCTTTACCGACACGCTGAAGTTTACGACGGGCATTACCGGCGAAACGATTGCCGCCATCACGATCACGGCGTTTTCGCATTCGTTCAGCTCGTTTACCGCGACGCTGAACGGCAATACGCTGACGCCGAACATCATCCCCGGCAACATCCGGGTTTATGCGATCGACGTGGCCAATCTGGTGGCTGGTACGCAAACGCTGGTGATCAGCGGAAGCTCGCTGGGGCATGCCGGGTATTCCGGCAGCATTTCGGCGCCGATTCCGGAACCGTCGACCTGGGCGCTGTCGATCCTGGGCCTGGGCCTGGTCGGTGGCATGCTGCGTTCGCGTCGCCAGACGCTGCGTCAGCAGTCCGGTGCGCTTGCCGCGGCCTGATTGCCACAATGCAGGGCGGGTCGTGCGGTTGCCCAACCGCACGGCCCGCCGCTGTCGGCCACCGCGATAGACCGCCGCCTGTGCAACCGTTTCTGCGGCAACAGGCGATGGCGTCGGCGGCAATCTGCGGCATTCTGACAAACGGTTGGACGGTCGCGGGGCCGGCAATCGACACAATTCCAGCAGGGCGTAACGCCGCCTGTGGATGAATTTGGGGACCTGATTGTGGACAATCTTGCCGGAAACGAGCGCCGCCTGGCCCGTCGGGTCATGATTGCCACGCTGCTGATGCTGGTCTTTTCAACCGCACTGTTCGTCAGCCGCCCGTATTTTCTGGCCCGGCCCCAGCCTGACGATGCGTCGCCGGGCAGAGATCAAGCGGCCGCACTGGCGCAGCTTACGCCTCTCGCCAGATTGCACGCAGCAGACCCGTCCGACCACAACCCCGCCCATCCGCGCCCACGCACGCGGGCGCACCGTCTGGCGCTGGCCCAAACCTCGCCCGATCCCGGCGGTTTGCGCCAGCGCCTGGTTGGCGCGACCGGACCGGCGCCCAACACCGATCTGGCCATCAACCTCCCCGCCCCGGACGCAGACCTGTTCGCCATGGCAGCCCCGCAACCGCGCCAGTTCGGCGCGGACGACCTGGGCCTGCTCTATCGCTTTTCCGCCGAACGGCGATACCTGCTGCCACAACGCGGCCTGGCCCTGAACGACCGCCTCCCCCTGATCTTTGCACAAAGCAACGCCGTGCCGGAACCAGGCACGTGGATGACGATGATCCTGGGCCTGATGCTGACCGGGGCACTGCTGCGCGCCCGCGCGTCATGGGGCCCAAAACTGGCCATCGCAGAAGATCCGCCGCTGTAGCCCGCCGCGCGGCGTTTTTCACACCGTGAACATTCCGGCAAAACGCGCGGGCAAATTCCGCTCAAGTGGTGCGCGAACGGACGGCCGACAACGGCCAATAGCAGCCGGGTAAGGCTGTGGAAGCTTTGCGCCCCAATTGTCGCCGTTCGCGGTGCATTTCGCAAATCCCAAAACCAGCCATTCCGGTCCAGCCTAGCCGCCCCCTGTCGTGTCCGCTGGTGAAGGCGGATCGGTAGGGCAGGTCGTGGGGTGCGCATGGCAGATCGCTACCGTTGGATATGCGGCATCTCAAACCTAATAATCTGACCTACCCCTCCAATGGCAGCTCAGGTTCGATTACAGCTTGCATCGCCTACTGCAAACTCTTCTCAGCTTCGGAGAAAATATAGTCGGCGTTGCTAATTTGCAAAGTTAAAAAGAATAATCTCTCAAAATCGTCTTGGGTTACCACAAGAATACCAAGCTGACGAGCTTGGTCGAGATCACCCTGCACTTCATCGCGGGTCTTCATGGTGAATATCACTGGTAGTACCCGAAGGTTGGGAAAGTTTGACTGCTCCAGTTGGTTTCGAACAGCGGCTGTTCGGTCGACAAGGTGCGTGAGTTTGTGCTCCGCCTTTAGTACGCCGATGGTGCATTCTACGACGGCAAAATGGCCTTGGGGCGTGGTGACTAAGACGTCAGCTGCGTCTGACATGCGCGGAATGCCGCCGAGATAGACCGAGTTGAAACCAAGCATCCACAGCAGGCAAGCGACTGCGGCTTCAAATTCACGTGCCTGCTTGCCACCGGTGCGGACAAGGGACTTTAGCTTCTGCAGTCCCTTGTCTGTGGCCTCGTACGCTGCTCGTCGGGGATTCTGGCTGTGGTCTGGATCGCTGAACCACCAGTGCTGATAGGTGGCGCCATCATAACAGGCATAGGCATGAATCGTTGCGGCTGCCGGCACATCTACAGTCGCTTGACCGAGCTGTACACCGTCCACCTGCGACCACGTCATGGCCGTTCCACCTATCCGCTCACGGGCGATAGCCACACCTTGAGACATCACTCTGTAGCCGATGCTGGCTTTGGCAGTATCAAGGCCTTCGCATAGCCGGAGCCCAAAATGCGCGACGGTGCCGTCGACATGCGAGGCGTTGTCGATGGCGACGACATTGAAGGCAACGGCTTCGAACAGGGAGCCGTGTTGGGGCAAAGTGGCCAGGTTCAGTTCACGGGTGAGCTCATTTACGCCATCAAAGGGTTGCGCCGCCGCCCGTAGCTCCCAATCGAATGGCGGGTGCAAAAGATAGCCGGTCTGATCGTTTCCAAACATCTGGAGGACAGCGATGCGGGTTTGACTGGCGATACCGTCAGGGTGGAGTGGTATGAACGTCATGCCGTATTCGCCTCCCATCCTGGGAAGGAAATGCAGCGTCTCGCCACCGACCTCGATCACACCGGAACGCATTGCGTCGATGCACTTTTCCAGTGCGAACAGGTCCGTACCAACCGGGTCGGTCCCAGCGAGGATATTGTCCGTCCTTACTGAAAGGAGCGGTATCTTGGTTGCGGGCAGGTGGAGGGTGATACGGGCACGAAATATTTCCCAGCGTCCATCGCGGCGAAATGCCACGAAACTGAAGCTTGGCACCATCGCCGCCCGAAAGCCACGCACCGCATTGAGGAAGTCAGAGATTGCTGGCGGCGCGGCAGGCTGATCGGGCTGGGTTGTCATAATATTTCCCGCGAGAAGCGGAGATATGCTCACATACTCTCCTGAAACCTACCAGTGGGCGATGGGCTAATTCCACCATTAGCGATGTCATGAACGAAAGCTAGCTTCAGTCGGTCGGGATTTGGGCAGCGACCGACCGCAATGGCAGCGGACGGATACGTCAGGTCTCATCGCCGTCCTCTTCATCATCGTCGGGGCGATTCCCATGCCAATAAACATAGTTGAAAAGGGCATCGAGTTCGGTGAAATCGTGGAGCCCGAGCGCCTTGCGCACGGCATCCGCATGGCCGCAGTAAAGCTGATACGAATCCGCGCTGACGCTCGCCTTCGACGGATGCCGCGGAAATTCATTGTACCCTGCGAGGCGCAAGCCGGCGACTGAGTTCTGGTTCATCACCGCAAATCGCTTGTTATCGAGCGTGTGCAGCATCTCGGTGAGCAGATTGATACCTGCACCTCTGATACTGACGAAGGCGCCGTGCAGAACTGCGAAGGCATCGTGTGGTGAGAGATCGGGCCGATCGATGATCGAGACTACGGCAAGCACGAACGCATCGCGTTGAACAGCGATCCGGGTCTTTTGACGCGCTAACCCACCAGAATGAAACAGGGAAATCAGGCGTTCATATAGTCCGAGAAAATCCTTCTCTGATTTGCCGCGCCATGAAGCGATGGATCGCAGCTGCCTAGGCGCGGCGACGAGATTGTCGCGTCTGATTTTCAGTTGAACCTCAAAATTCGATTTCGCGCCGCCTTCCTTCATCAGTCGAAGGAAATTCGCCAACGCATCAAGCGATGAATCGCCGGATGCGACCGCGCGGCTTGCGCGCCGCTTGGCGAAACGAAACCACGCGGCGTTGATTTCGTGATCCTTTTCGTACCGATTGATCAGCACCGTGGTAGCTGGGACAATTGCTTCATCTTTGATCAGATCATTGAAATGCTTAGTGACCGATGCCATCATCATGCCGCGCGCATCATCGACCAGCACTGAAGCCTCATAGTTTTGGGATAAGCCGCCGTGAGTGAAGTTCGCCGAACCAACCACGACAGTGTATCTATCTCTATACTCGAATGCGTAAATTTTTGGGTGAAAAGTGTTATCGGAATTGCTGAGATACAATTCTAAATTATATTTCTTGCTGAGCTTGAAAAGGATGCGGAGTACCTGAGGATCGGTATGAAAAAAGTTGAGACCTATGGCGATCCGTGCCGACATCTCACTTGCGATTGCCATTTCCAACGCGACTTTTACGTTTTTCCACCCGGAGCGCTTTGCGAATGCCACCAAGCATTCGAAACGCTTGGCATTTTTGAACAGTCCAACAATCTCGGATTTATGATCACGGCTTTCTTCGTTAAATAGGAGTTGAATTGCCTGTGTCTTTGCCATGAAAATCCCTCGAATTTTTCAAACGATGCATTGCCTTGACTCAATATCGAAGGGGCCGGTACCAACCGCAATCGCATTCCACACCAACACTAAAGGCTCACTCTAGCGCAAAGATGCCGAAACATTGCCGATAGTCAAATAGGTAATTAGTCCAATTAGCTAGCATTGCGGAGTTGGCACTAGGAACCGACAGTCCCGGAGTGAACGTAAGGTGGCTTTCGATCAAGCGATTTCAAGCTCTGAATGTCGCCTTTCGCGGTGGTAGCTGGCGACCGCTCGTAGCATTCTCGAACGGCGGCTATTCCGAGGTCGGGACCTAAAACCTGCCAGTCAGCACACGACCCAATTGACGACATGCGGGATGGCTCTGCCAATGGCGGATTCCCAGAACACGCCACCTCATTTTAGCGAGCGAGGGCATCTGTTCGCAGTCGGTCGGTTTGGACGTTTCTTGTGCGCTGCCACCGCCGCGCGGCACGTGGCGGCCTTTCTGTGACCATCGGGTCGTCGCCTGCGGCCAATCGCGCAATCCTGACCCAGCACGTTGCCGTGCACATAAACCGGGCGTCATTCCCGGAATTAAGGCCATCCGTATTCGCACCGGCATGATCGGAAAGGCGCGTTAACGCGTTGTGTTGGGGATAGTGTCAAGTCTGGCCTGGCGGCGACGGCCGCCGGAATCTGCCGGAAATCGGGCGTGGGCGCGGTGGGACCGGCCCGGGCGGGTGATTCCTTGACGGCGGATTTACCACGCTGGGTAGCCATCACCCTTGGCGCATTAACACCTTGAAAACCAATGGCTTCAATTCGCGATAGAGGAAATTCGGGGAAAACGGTATCCATCACGAGACGCTGATTTTGCCCGGCAATATTTCTTCGCACTATCCGCACCTCATCGGGTGATACGCCAATATTACTGCGCTTTTACGCGGGGTAATATTGTGGACATGCGCAGGACATATTGTTCGCTGGTAAAGTCTTGACTGCCCTTCGCAGAAAGGACCCGCCTGAAATGGCCGTTATCAAAGATTTCTTTGGGAATACCGTTCGAACAGCGGTCAGTTGGCAGGATGTTATCACGATTGCCAATCTTGCCAATGGCACCGCCACCGGTACGGCAGGCAACGACCAGTTCAAGATGGATGGCACCGGCGGCCACACGCTGATCGGCAATGGCGGCGATGACGTATTCTACGGCGTCACCAACACCGACAAGATCATCGAACCGGTCGGCTACACCGGCTTTGCCACCGTCTATGTGTCCAGCAATTATACCATGGGCGCAGGCCTGACCAACATGACGGTATTCTGGGCGGGTTCGGGCGTCACCGGCAATGCCAGGGCCAATGTCATCGTCAGCAATACCGAAAACATCACGATCGACGGTGGCGCCGGCAACGATGTGCTGACCGGATCGGCGGGTGACTGTTTTCGTTTCACCGCGGGCAGCGGTTATGACGTCATCACCAATTTCGTGTGCGGCGCGCGCGCATCGGTTTCGGCCAACCCGGAAACGGTACAATTGGCCGGCTATGCGCAGTTCAAAACCTTTGCCGATGTCAAGGCGGCGATGACCCAGGTCGGGTCGGATGTCGTGCTGCAGCTGGATGCCAGCGACGCGATCCGGTTTCAGAACACCACCATCGCCGGTTTCAGCGCCGACAATTTCCTGCTGGCGTCGAATGTCGTGACCAAACGGATGACGGTGACATTCAATGCCGAATTCAGCAGCGGCAAGCTGAGCGCGTCGACCGGCGGTGGACAAACCCTGTGGCGTACCGATTATGGCTGGGGCGACAATCCCAACGCCGTGGCGGCGCGCACGTTGCCGCAATCGGGCGAAAAACAGATTTTCGTTGACCCGACCATGATCTCGCAGGTTACCGGCAAGGCGATCACCACCAACCCGTTCAGTTTCAAAAACGGCACCCTGGTGATCAGTGCCGCGCCGGCGCCCGCCAGCCAGCAAAGCGCGCTGTACGGATACCAGTTCACATCGGGGATGCTGTCAACGCGCGACAGTTTTACCCAGACTTACGGCTATTTCGAAGCCAAGCTTAAACTGCCCGCGGGTGGCGGCGCCTGGCCGGCGTTCTGGCTCTATTCAGTGTCGGGCGGCGCAGAAATCGACATTATGGAAAGCCACGGCAGCGACACCTGGACCGCGACCACGCATTCCTTTGCCACCGGCAAAGAGGTGATCGGGGCCAGCACGGTCTATACCCCCGACCTGTCATCGGGGTATCACACCTTTGGCCTGTTGTGGAATGCCACCACGATCACCTGGTACCTGGATGGCGTGGCGGTGCGGCGGATCGCCACGCCGGCCGACATGCATGGCCCGATGTACATGATGCTGAATCTGGGGTTGGACAAGACCACCACCAGCAGCTTTACCGGCGCCAGCATGAATGTGGCCTATGTCCATGCCTTCAGCCTGGACAATCTGCCCGCCACCGTGGTTTCCGGCGGGGCCAGCAACGACACGCTGAATGATCTGAACGGCGCAACCACGCTGACCGGCGGCACCGGCAACGACAGTTACTATGTCAACCGCACATCGACCCAGGTGGTAGAGGCGGCCGGCGCCGGCACCGACACGGTTTTCGCCTCGGTCGATTACACCCTGCCCACCAATGTCGAAAAACTGGTGCTGACCGGCACGGCAACGCGCGGCACCAGCAACGCGGTGGGTGGCATCCTCGTCGGCAACAGCATCGGCAGCGTGCTGACCGGTGGTGGCGGGGCCGATACGCTGATCGGCGGTGCGGGCAATGACCGCCTGATCGCCGGGACCGGGGTGGAAATGCTGACCGGCGGCGGTGGCGCCGACACCTTTGTGTTTGGCGCGACCATCGGCAAAGGTTTCGTCACCGATTTCGATGTGAAGAATGACCATCTTGATCTGTCGGCGCTGGCCGGCCACGCCTATACCCTGATCGATACCAACGGCGGCGCGATGCTGAAAATCAGCGGCGCGGGAAACATCTTTTTCAACAATGTGAATTCGTCAGCGCTGGCCGGCAGCAGCGGTTTTGCGGTGGCCAGCGTGAACCACAATTCGTGGAGCTATTACGGCACGGCCTGACCTGCCCGGCCGGATCAGCGCGTGCGTGGGGCAGGAGGCGGTGGGGGCGGCGAACGGCAAAGGGGCAGGATCGGATGCAGTTCGCCACACAACCGCGGCCCGATTGGTTAGGCCATCCGGGCAAGAATGACCGCGGTCATTCGCAGGTAACACGGGGCTGACCATGTCGATCGACCAAATCGTTGCGCGCGAAAAAGATTTTCACAACCGGCGGTTCGCCGATGGCCATGACAACCGGCACGACCAGGAAAAATACTATAGCGCGATCGGCAATTGCGCGCGCGATTTCGAAGACGAGGTGCGCGCCTGCGCCCGGGATGGCGTGGTATTGGACTATGGCTGCGCCAACGGCTGGTCATCGTTCCGCATCTGCGACGTGGCGCGCCATGTGCACGGCGTGGATATTTCCGATGAGGCAATCGCCACCGCCCGCGCCCGTGCGGCCGCCAACGGCATCACCAATGTCGATTTCCAGGTGGGCGATGCCCATGCCTTGCCGTTTGCCGATGGCACGTTTGATGTCGTGTTCGGCAGCGGCATCATCCACCATCTCGACACAGAACGCGCCTTTCGCGAAATCGAGCGGGTGTTGAAGCCGGGCGGACGCGCGGTTTTTCGCGAGCCACTGGGCATCAATCCGGCGATCCGCGTGTACCGCGCGCTGACGCCTTCGGCGCGCAGCGTGGACGAACATCCCCTGCTGCAAAGCGATTTTACGCTTGCCGCGGGAATTTTTTCCGGCGTCAAAAACCGTTTCTATGGCCTGACCACGCTGGTGGCGGTGCCGTTGCAGCGCTATGCGGCGGGAC
This sequence comes from Novosphingobium sp., assembly GCF_040398825.1. Taxonomy (GTDB): domain Bacteria; phylum Pseudomonadota; class Alphaproteobacteria; order Sphingomonadales; family Sphingomonadaceae; genus Novosphingobium. Next base: position 13,951 of record NZ_JBBATI010000006.1, on the reverse strand, counting down.
GCCGACTGATGCCGGTGATGGAACGGCTGGACCGCTGGCTGTTGTCCATCCCCATGCTGCGCTGGCACGCCTGGTATGTGGTCAGCACGTTTACCCGCTGACGGCGGGCCTGCCGGCGCCCGGGACGCTTGTTACTGGTACCTTTCGCTGCGCCCCAGCCCCAGTGCCGCACCCAACCCACCCACGGCCCAGGTCGCATCGAACACGCGCTGCACTGCGCGATCCCAGTTGCACCGCACCAGATTGGCCGCAACCCGCATCAGCGATGCCAACAGCCGGCGCGACACCAGCGCCAGCACCATGACCCGCCCCTGTTGCGCCACTGCGATATGCGCCATCGCGTTACCGGTGGAATAGTACCGTTCGAACAGATATTTTGCGGTTCCACGGTCCGCCGGAAAATCCTCTATGCACAGCGCCTGGGCCGACCATGCAAACCGGCCCCCGCGCGATTTGGCCGCATCCAGAAATTGCATGTCTTCGCTGCCCGATTTGCCCAGATCGGTATCAAACCACAGCAGCGGTTCGGCCAACAACAGCCGCCGCGCCAGCAGCATGTTGCCCCCGGCGTGAAACCGGTCGATCGGTCCGGTGGGGTGGTTCGGGCGGTTGACCAGAATCGAATTGCGCACCAACCGGCTGACCCCCGGTGCGTCGGCGTCGATGCGATAGGGTCCGCCAACCACATCGGCATCGCACCCGCGCCCCACGCTGATCATCTGTTCCAGCCAATCGGGTGGCGCGACCAGGTCATCGTCCAGCATGGCCAGCCACGGCGCGGGCGGCATCATGCGATAGGCGGCGAGCAGGGCGTTGCGATTCTGGCTGATGCCGCGTTCATGCACCGGCAGATAATGGATGTCGGGATAGCGCCTGGCAAAACCCGCGACGATCGCAGCAGTTTCAGCATCGCAGGCATTGTCACCCACGATCACCGCCACCCGATAGCGGTCCAGCGACGGCTGCAGCGAGGTCAGCAAGCGGTGCAGGCCCTGCGGCCGTCGATAGGTCGGAATGGCGATTACCGCATCGAAACTCATGCCAAAGTCTTTCCCTCAACCGGTTGCCAGCGCCGTTCACGCAAGGCGACCAGCCCGCTGACAAATCCGAAACCCCAGGCAAAATGCATGACCAGCGCGGCCACCCCGCCCAGCAGGCCGCACGCGCTGCGGTGGCGCAGTGCCAGCCCCAGCGATGTTACCGCCAGCACCGCGACATAGGCAGCCGGCACCAGCCACAGCACCGGCATGAACGGCGCGCCCAGCGTGGCCATGACAATCGCTGAAACCCCGCACGGCACCAGAAACTGCCGCAGCCGCAGGCTGGAAGGATGGCGCCGCACCGTGCGCGACCGGCCGCGACCGTAATTGCAATATTGCCGCCACAACGCGCGCAAAGTTGGCCGCACGAAATAGGTCAGACGGATCGCCGGATCGATCCAGATCCGCCCGCCCAGCCGGGTCAGCCGGCAATCGAATTCGGCATCTTCGTTATGGGTAAAGCTTTCATCATAGCCGCCCGCCGCCAGATAGCTGCCCAGACGCCAGCCGGCATGATGGCCATGATCGATCCAGCCCGCGCGCGCGCCGCCACGATGCGCCGAACCGCCCGAACCCAGTGGCGTATCCGACACCCACGCGATTGCGCGCCCGATCAGGCTGGCACCCTGCGAATCCATCGGCACCACCACCGCATCGGCGCCGGTACGTTCCAGCGTGGCGACCAGATCGGCGACAAACCGCGGCGGATAGGCAGCATGCGCGTCGGCGCGGATCAGCCACTGCGCCGGTCCCGCACCCCGCGCCACCAGGTTCATCGCGGCGCTTTGCAATTTTCGCGGATTGTGCACCAGCCGCAGGCGCCGGTCGTTCGCCGCCATCGCCAGGACCTGTGCGCGCGTGCCATCGGTGCTGCCACCGTCGGCCACCACCACCTGGGCATCCCGGTCATCCGGCAGCCCGGCCAGCAATTCGCGCAAGACGCGTTCGATGCCGTGTGCTTCGTTCAGCGCGGGCACGACCACCACCACCCGCCCGGTCATGCTGCGCGCGCCCGTTTGGCCAGCAACCGCCGATACAGCGCCGCGGTTTGCGCCCCGATCGCATCCCAGCCCGGAATTTGCGCATCGCGGGCCGGCCGGCGCCCGACCGCATCGGCCAGCGCGGCGGCCAGCGCATCTGCATCGCCAGGCGGAACCAGCGCGCCGCGTGCGCCATCATGGCCAATGACATCGGCAAACGCGCCCAGATCGCTGGCGATGACCCAGCGCCCCAGCCCCGCCACCAGAAACAAGACCCCGCTCGCCTCGATCGCGCGATAGGGAAAGACGAAACTGTCGGCGCTGCCCAGCAGATCGGCCATATCCTGATCATCAAGCCGGCGCGGCACGATCTGCAACAGCGGTGCGGTCAGCCCCAGCGCATCGGCACGGCGCAGCAACGGCGCCAGATCGACCAGCGGGTCACCCGCCACCACCACTTCCAGCCGATGCCGCACCGCATCGGGCAACCGCCCCAATGCCTCGATCAGCACGTCGATCCCCTTGTAGGTTTGCAGGCGGCCAAACAGCACCACGCGCCAGCGATCGGGGGATTTGCCGGGCATCGGCCGGGCCGCGTGCCGCAGCGAAAGCGGACCATGGGCAATCACGCTGATCGCATCGGCGTCCGCCCCGCGCGCGATCAGGCTGGCGCGCGCGCCGGCGGTGTGCACGATCACGTGATCGACCACGCCGAACAGATCGTCAAAACCGCGCCGCTGCCAGGCGTTGACCGCCGCACCGTTGAACGGCGTGACATCATGCACGGTCAGCACCACCGGGCGGTCGCGCGCAATGCGGCGCATCGCCGGAATATCGAATATGGGCATAATCGCCCATTGGAAGTGGACCAGATCATAGCCGCGCGCATCGGCCAGCCGCACAATCCGCCGCAGATCGAGCGCATGTTCGCAGCCCTTGACCAATCGCCCGGCCAGCCCGCGCCGGCGGTTGGGGCCATCACTGCGCCGGTAACAGGTGAGCCTATGCGCGGCCGGGTCAAGATCGCCTTCTTCCCCGGGACGAAGCGCGCGACTGGCCCATTCGACCCGCACCCCGGCCGTCGCCAGGCCAGCGCCCAGAGCCGCGTCATAGGGTGCGGTGAACAGCGACGGATCAACCGCCAGCACCTTGAACGCGGCATCAACCGGGGGCGCCACGGGGGTTGATGCGGGGGTCGCAGCGGGGGCCGCCGCCAGCGCGGGACGCGGGCTCATGGCCGGGTGACCTTTACCCAGCGGACTTCCAGCCCGAACGGAACGGTTGTTGCATCGGTATGGGCGGCCAGGCCACCGACCTGTTCGCTCAGGATCAGATTCATCGGGTCGCCAAACCCGGGTGGCGCCGGAATGCGGCAGCGTTCGACCCCGTTCAGCCCAAAGCGGATCTGGCCGGCCAACCGCGTGACCGACACCGTGATCCAGTCGCGCGGGATAACCGCGATCGGGCAGCCGGCGGTGCGGAACTGGCCAGTTTCGTCGCGATAGTGGATAACCTGGCGCACGTGCATGCGCCCGTCCGGTTCATTGGTCACCTCTGCCACGTCGATTTCGGGCGGCCAGCGCCGGTGCGCAGGATCGTTGAGCATCCACAGCCCATCCCACGAAGACGCGCCGGCGCCCGGGCGGATCATGGCCGAAACCGTGGTACCGATCGCGAACGAGGGCCGCGTCTGCATCCAGGCCGAGGTCCAGCGGGCATTGGCCAACGCATCGCGGTAGCGCGGCTGCAAATCTTTCTGCCGCGCCATTTCCCGATCCAGCAGCGCGCGTTCGGTATCGGTCATCGGGCGGGCCAGCAGCATGATGCCGCCTTCGGCGCCCCTGACCACCGGATCGCGCCCCCCGCCCAGCAAGGCCGGGTTCCAGAACACTTCTTCACCAGATCCGCTGACCAGCGCCGAACACTGGCTCAGCTTGTCTTCCCACGGCTGCGCGCAGCGCGACCAGTCGGTCCAGCGCGGCTGGTCCCCGCCAAAATCGTCATGCCAGACAACGGTCGTGCGGTGTGGGGCGTGGGTATGAGTATGAGTATGGGTATGAGTATGGGCATGCGCGGGCAGACACGCCAGCAGCGCGAGGGCGGCAAAGGTGCGCGCGCGGTTACGATGTTTGCGCAAGCCGCTCCGCAAATACCGGCGGTAGTGGTTGTGGCCGAGCGACATCGCTGATTCCCTGACTGACGCATCCGGGTTTCGATCTACGCCAGGACGGACAGGCACGGGCCACCGATCGCGCCCGTTTCGAAGGTATCTCCCGAACAAAAACATCCAACCGGTGGTATCGCCTGTGCGATCGGTCAGCGGCGCTGGCACATGTGCGATCTGCCAGCGGCGCTGGCACAAGGGCAAGGGATTGGTCCGATGGAATCAGTATTTGATTGGTTGACGGTGATCATTTTCGGCGGGCTTGCCGTCTTGTTTATGCAACGTTCGGCTGGGCCCCGGCCGGCAAAGGATCGCATGCTGCACTATCTGCCGCCCGCGCTGGCCTGTGGCACCGCCAATACGCTGGGCAACCACGGTTGGACATTGGTGTCGGTCATGCTGATGACCGCGACGGTCGCCTATGTGTGGATCGTGCTGAAACCGCTGCGCCCCGGCGACGCGGCCTGACCGGCCCATTTCGGGCGGATCAGGCGGGCCGGGCCGGGGTCACCCGTGCAACCCGCCACGATGCCGCGATCAGCACGATCAGAAACAGCGCATGGCCCGCCACAAATCCGGCGATCACACCGTTGATGCCACCCAGCATATGTTCGCCGGCCACCATCAGCAGGCCCAGCGCCAGGCTGGCCCCGATGGCAAGGCCCGCACGCAGGCCCTGATGCCCCGCGCCGGTCAGCGAATCTGCGGCCAGATATTGCAGCCCGATCAGCGGCAGGGCCGTGGCCAGCAGCACAGCGGCATTGCGCGACGCCACAAAATCATGCCCCAGCACTTGCGGCAAAAACTGCGCGACAATCGCGACAATCACCAATGATCCGACCCCGGTCGCCAGCATGACCGGCGCCTGTGCCATGGCAAAACGCCGGGTCGCGGTGATACCGCCCAGACCTTGCCGGAAAAATTCGGGATAAAGCATCCGCGTCAGCACCTGAATCGGGAACAACCCGACCACCAGCAACCGGGCGCCAGCGGCATAGGCGCCCAGTGCCGCCGGACCGACAAAGCCGGCCAGTACCAGCCGATCGACATTGCCCTGCAGCGCCCGGGCGGTCTGATTGACCGCAAAGGCCAGCCCGGCGCGCCATTCCTGCCACGACCAGGCAAAGCGCGGGCGCCCATAGCGATGCACGATATAGAGGCACAGCCCGATCGCCAGCGCGATCGATTGGCCCAGCACGACCCACACCCACAGATCAAGCGCGCGCGCCATGGCAAAATAGCACAGCGCCGAAACCAGCCGGGTCACCACCGTTACCATGCGGACCACCGCCGCGCCGGACATGCTGCCATGCGCCACCATAATCGCCTCGGTCGACGCGCAGCAGCGACCAGCAATCATTTCACCGGCCAGCCCGACCAGCGCGACCGAAAACGGCAGCGCCGTGCCACTGGCCACCGCCAGCAGGCCGGCACCCCCCAGCAGTACCGGCACAAATGTGACCGCAAATGCCATCAGCATCAGGCCGAAATAGGTGGCGAAGCTTGCGGCATCGCGGGCGACGGCGCGCACCAGCACATCGCTGAACCCGCAACCAAGCAGCTCTATCAGGATGGCAGAAACCGCAATGACCGTTGCGTACAGACCGAACGCCGCCACACCCAGCCCGCGCGCGGTGACCGCAAAGGTGACGAATTGCAGGGCCAGCGCCACACCGGTGGGGCCAAGCGCGCGGGCATAGCGCAACACGCCCGGCCGCGCCGCAGCGGCGCGCCGACCGATCGCGCGTGACAGCGGCCTTCGTCGATCGGGCAGGTCCGTCACCGCCGCATCAGGTGGCACCGTGCAACCCCGGCGCATTGACCACCGGGGCGGGACGATCCGGCCAACCCCAGGCCCGGATCAGCATGATCATGAAAATGCCGGCACCCACGCCAAACACTTCGTGCGTTTCATCCAGCCCGCTGATCAGAAAAAACAGTGTAAAGGCCTGCAGCAGATCGCGGCTTTTGGCATGCGGCACCTGCCATTCGTTGAACAGGATCGTGGCGAACGCCAGCACATAGGCCAGCAGCCCGATTATCCCGGTTTCCCCAAACACCGCGATGAAAAAATTGTGCGGTGTATAGATCTTGCCCAAGGTCTGAAATCGCAGCCCGACATCCTGCGTGGCGGAGGAAAGTTCGGTAAAGCTGCCTGGCCCGGCGCCATAGACCCAGGTATCCAGCGCGCGCGAAAAATATGCCTGCCAAATGGTGGTGCGCCCGGTCAGCGTCACATTGCGGCCCAATGCGGCCAGAATGCCGCGATATCCGATCGAGCCGGCAATCGCGGCAACGCCCAGCACCGACGCATTGGCCAGCACGCGCATACCGGGCGACAGCCCGAGCCGTCGCCACAGCGCAATCAGCGCCATAATGCCGGCAACCGCGCCCAGTGCCATGACCGAGCCCGCCGAATGCGCAAAATACAGACACGCGCCCGCAAGCACCGTCAGCGCAACCCGAAACATGATCCGCAGCCCGCCCCCGAACGCGGCCAGCAGCACGGCAAACCCGGCATACCAGGCCAGCCAGTTTTTGGCGACAAACACCCCGCGCCACGCGCCATGGGCAACCCGCCCGTCGGCGATGACCCCGATCCGCGGAAACGCCAGTGCAACCACGATCGATGCCAGCAGGACGGCGCCGAACCACACCAGCAACACCGCGGGAAGATGGATGTTGCGAAATTTCCGGCCGATTACGCATGCGCTCAGCACTGTCATGAGCCACAGCGCCACTTTCGCAACCCCGTCCACCGGTGCATCGCCCAGCAGCGCAGAGCCGATGCCGGCCAGCCCGAACGGAACGAATGCCAGCAAGGGTTTCAGCTGGTCGGACGGTTTGGCGGACAGCACATCGAACACCGCGATCACCGTCACCACCAGCCAGGTGACGCGCCGCGCGGCCACCAGCACCGCCAGCGCCAGCGGACTGACCACCGCAAACGCCATGGTGATCTGGGTAAGCGTCAGCAGCAGGAACAGCGCCCAGCACGCGCGTCGTAAAGCCTGATCGCCAGTGCCAAGCCGCCAGCGCCATGGCACCGGCGGCAATGCCGGGGGCATCGACGGCGCAGCATCAGCGGTTGCCGCGCCGGCACGACCGCCCAGCAGGCGCGGCGAGCGGTCCGCAAAGGTGTCTGCAACATTGGCGCCAACCATCACCAGCCCATCCTCATCACCAGCCCAACCTGCGTACAGCCAATCCGGGCGAACCGGCGCAGGGGCAGCGGCCCCTGATCGCCCGACGCTGCATTCCCGCGATCGACACCGGGCAGCAAGGGCAGGCACATCGGAAATGGGGCGGATCGACCACGGACGATGGGCGGCACAGTGCGCGCTGCAGTGCGCGGGTTGGCCAAGCGCGGCCCGCGCCGTTCCATCCCCGCCGGCCCGGATGGGCGCCGGTCCCGGCCCGCGCTGAGGATCGTTACGCTACGCCCCCATTACGGAGCAATTCACCCGCGCCCGGCGTCCCCGCAGACTTTATGCGCCGATCCGGCATGACATCCGCAACCATCCCCCATGTGCGTTATCGGTCCGACATCGACGGGTTGCGCGCGCTCGCGATTCTGCCCGTGGTGTTCAACCATATGGGGCTGCGCGGGGTATGGGGGGGGTTTGTCGGGGTCGACATCTTCTTCGTGATTTCGGGCTTTCTGATCACCGGAAACATCGTGGCAGAGGCGCGCGCTGGCCGCTATTCGATCGCCGAATTCTATCGCCGGCGGATCTTGCGCATTTTTCCGGCACTGTTCACGCTGTTTGCGGTGTGCACGGTGATCGCCGCGATGGTCATGCTGCCGTCCGAGCTGGTCCGTTATGCCCGATCGCTGACTGCAGCGACGTTTTTCGGGTCCAACGTGCTGTTTTATGCCGAAACCGGCTATTTCGAACCAGCCGCAAGGCTCAAACCGCTGCTCCACACCTGGTCGCTGGCGATCGAGGAGCAGTTTTATATCCTGTGGCCGCTGATCATCGCCCCGCTCGCGCGCACCCGGGCATCGTGGGTCCCGCTGGTGACGGGCGCGGTGATTGCGGCATCGCTGGCCGCGTCGATCTGGCTGGTCGGCGCCGATCCGTCGGCTGCTTATTACCTGTTGCCGTCGCGCGCGTTCGAACTGGGGCTGGGTGCGCTGGTGGCGACGGCACCGCCCATGCGGCTGTCGCACCGCGCCAACGACCTGCTGGCCTGGGCCGGGCTGGCCGCGATCATTGTGGCGATCCATTCGCTGCATGCGGCATCGCCGTTCCCCGGCGCGCTGGCATTGCTGCCCTGCGGCGGTGCCGCGCTGCTGATCCTGACCGGCGGGCAAGGCGGCCTGGTGGCGCGTTTGCTGGGCACGGCGCCGTGCGTGGCGATCGGGCGCATCTCCTATTCGCTGTATCTGTGGCACTGGCCGGTCATCGTGTTCGCCTCGATCGGGTTGTTCCTGCCGGTGACCTTGCCCGTGCAGCTGGGCGAACTGGCGGTCATGTTTGGCCTGGCGATCGCATCCACCCGGTGGGTGGAGCGGCCGTTCCGGGTCAATGCCGGCGGATGGTCGACACGCGCGGTGCTGACCGGGGCGGTGCTGGCCATGCTGGGCTGTGCCGCCATCGGCGCCACGCTGATCGCGGCGCGCGGTTTTCCCGCACGCTTCACCCCGGCGCAACAGGCGGTCGCGGCGTTTGACGGGATGGACGGCGATGCATTGTACCGGCGCGGCAGCTGTTTTGCGGTTGGGCCGCGGATGGAATTTGCAGCGCAGTCCTGCCTGGCCCATGATCGACCGCTGCCCAATCTGTTGTTGCTGGGCGACAGCCACGCCGCGCAATTCTGGCCAGGGCTGTCGCAATACGGCAACCGGTTCAACGTGTTGCAGGCCACGCATACCGGTTGCAAACCGCTGCTCTATGCCCCCAGCGCCGATCCCTGCCGTGAACTGTTCCGGGCGATGCTGGGGCAATGGATCACCACCAACCGCAGCGATGTGATGCTGTTGATTGCGCGCTGGCGGCTGGATGACCTGCCCTTGCTGCAACACACGCTGGCCGACCCTGCGGTGCGCGCCGCGCATCCGGTGCTGGTCGGGCCAGTGCCGCAATATTCCAGCGCGCTGCCCCGCCTGCTGGTGTTCGGATCGCTGCGCCATCAGCCCGATCTGGCATTTCGCGCGCGCGATCGGGAGGTTGAGGTGACCGACCGGGCGATGCGCGCGCTGGCACAGCGCAGCGGGGTCGCGTATATTTCGATGGTCGATCTGCTGTGCGATGCACAAAGCTGCCTGACCTGGGCCGCGCCCGGCGTGCCCATGCAATTCGACTATGGCCATTTTACGCAGGCTGGATCAGTCCGCGCCGCCGACCTGATGATGCCGGCGATTGAGCGCGCGTTGGAAAAACAGCGGGCCGCGGCACAGGTCGCCCCGCGCGATGTAAGGTAGACTTGACACAATTCGCTTCGCTGGGTATGTAAGGTTATCCTGACATAATGTCAGGTGAACCTAGCGGAGGAACCGGATGTTGTTTTATCGCATGCGCGCGCCCGCGCCGCAGATTTCCATCAACGCAGTGCGTGGATGTTCGATGCTGGCACTGGCAGCCTATCCCGTCGGCGCGCTGATCATCAATTTTGCCAACCATGCACCGTTGCCCGTGGCCATCGGTTACGGCCTGATCCTGGTATCGCTGGCGTGTGTTGTGCCGCTGGTCTCAAGTTCTTTGCAACGGATCGTGGCTGAATCCCCCGCCAGCCTGGACGAATACGAATTGCAGCTGCGCAGCCGGGCCATGAACCAGTCATATGGCGGGTTTACCGTGCTCACGCTGGCGGGCGTGATCTATGCCGCGGTGGCGGTTGACCATGGCGGCTGGGTGCCGGTCACCTATGAACAGTTCAACGGGCTGTTCTGGGGCGTTTTTCTTTATGCATCGGTGATGCCGGTCGCCTGCCTCAGCTGGCTGGTCGACGCTTCGTTCGAGGCCGGACAGTGACCGCCAGCGCGGGAGACCGACCTTGAACAACCGCTTGCGAATATTGCGCGCAGAGCGTGCATGGAGCCAGGCCGACCTGGGGGCGCAGCTGGGCGTTTCGCGACAGGCGGTCAATGCGATCGAAACCGGCAAGCACGATCCATCGCTGCCGCTGGCGTTCAGGATCGCCCGGTTGTTCGGCCTGTCGATCGAGGCCATTTTCGATGACCCCGATGCGCCAGCGGGGTAAAACCCCCGGCCGCCTATTTGGCCAGCGCGACGATCTCAACCCGGCGGTTGGCCGACGCCGCTGCCGCAGTACCCGGCAGCGGCACGTCAAAACCAAACCCTTTGACATCGAACAGCGCGCGGGTGGCCCCTTGCGCCACCAGATAGTCCACCACCGCCTGCGCGCGTCGTTCCGACAGGTCCTGGTTGTAGGGTCGCGATCCCACTGCGCTGGTGTGGCCACCGATCATGAACCGCTTTGTCGCCAGCGCCGGCGATTGCAGCGCCAGCGCAAACTGATCGGCGGTCCGCTTGCCCGCACTCGTCAGCGTGGCCGATCCGGAAAGGAACGCGATGGCGAGGTCGGCATGCCCAACCGCGCCGCGCGGCGCGTGAACACCACCGGGCGGAACCACATGCAGACGCTGGGTGCTCGCCTGGTGGCCGCCGGTCGCCGCACGCGCAGATCCGGCATGAATAATGCTGAACCCGCGCGTTTGCGGGCCGTTGCGCGTTGGCGCGGCAGCATTGCCGCCGCATTCGCCGCTCAGATCGCAGACCAGTTGTTCGCTCGACACTTGTGCCGGCGGGGCGGCCACGGCCACGGCCGGTACCAGCAGCATGGATGCAACAACAACGAACCGGATGGTCATGGCATCAAACCCCTGTGCATGGCGTTATTCCGGCAAGGTTTTGCCGGTCCGCAGTTGCTGCGCACGCTAAGACGGTCGTCGGCCAAGGGCAAATGATTCCTGTGCCGATCGGGCGCCGGGCCGGCGCGGTGGCCGCTATTTGCCGGCCGGTGCGCTGCCGATCTTGTCCGGTGCGGGCCACCAGCTCAGCGTGTGCTGATCGTGCGCGGTGGTCCACACCCCGGCGGCGGTGTAGCGCAGCGCGCCGCTGCCGGCCGGTTTGCCCAGGCGCGCCAGGATGGCCAGCGATTGCGGGTCGATCACCGCAAACACCTGGTCATCGGTAGTGCGCAGCCACACTTTGCCGCCGCCGGCGTCGATGTCCCCATATTTCAGGTTATCACCCACTTTGACCCGGCCGGTCACCTCACCGCTGTGCGGATCGATCCGCGCCAGCGTGCCATCGCCCTGTTCCTGCACCCAAACCGCGCCTTCACCCGCGACCAGAAAGCCCGGTTCGCGCCCCAATGCGGTTGTTTTCACCACCGTATTGGTGGCGGGATCGATCCGCTGGATGGTCTGCTGCGTGCCGCTGACCGCCCACAGCGAACCCAGCCCGAACGCCAAATAAAACGCATCGGGATTGACCGCGATCGATGCAATGACGGTGCTGGTCAGCGGATCGACCCGCGCGATCACGCCCTTTTTATCGCTGGTCACCCACACCGATCCGGCACCAGCCACGACATTGAGCTCACCCAGCGGATTGGCGATGCCCGTGGCGATCCGCGCCGTAATGCGTGCGGTGCGCGTGTCGATGCGGTTGAGCGTGCCATCGGCGCAATTGGCCACCCACAGCGCGTGGTTGAGCAGGGCCATCGCCCCGCACGGATGCGCCAACGCCACCGTGGCCAGCTTGCGGTGGCGCGACCAGCGTTCCACCCGCCCCTTGTTGGTGGCCCAAACCGTTTTGCCATCAACCGTCAGAAAATCGGCAAAGCCGGGCACGGTGATCACTTGTGCCTGTTGCGCCAGTGCCGGGGCGGCAATCCCGCCGCAGCCGGCAGCAAACGCGACAGCCGCCAGCGACAGTCCCGCCGGCCGGGCCATGCGCGCGCGAAATTTCTGCAGAATGACCATGATCTGTCCTATCCCCTGTAAATCCACCCGCAGGTTGGCATGCGCCATTCTGGATGGCCAGACCCATGGCGCGTCGTAGTGGTGTTAGGCGCGTTCGGCCGACGCGGCATACGGCAGTTGACGTATCGGCCCGCGCGCGTTTCGCGCCTATGCGCGAACCAAGTGTGATCGCAGCAACCGCTGTGGCCCGCCAGGCGGTGACGCCGGGCTAACGGCTGACCCTGCCATCTGCCGGGACACAACAAAAACCACCACCGGTTTGCCAGCCCGGTCCACTGGCGGCGAAGTGCACGATCAGGCGTCTGGAAAAGTTCATGCGTTTGTGGCTATAGTGCCAACGCGACTACGATCAGGATGGGGTTGCAACGTGACCAGTACGACCGACGACATGAAAACGCGCGCGCTCAATCTGTTGCCGCCGGCGACGATTGCGGTTGTCGTCGCATTCTGGATGCTGGCGCCCAAGGCGTGGGTGAACAACCCGCTGTCGCTGGTCATCGCCGGCTGCGTGACACTGGCATTTGTTCAGGCGCTGGAGTGGGTGCACGAACGCCATGTGACCTGGCGCCTGACCTGGCGGGAATTTTTCACCGACCTGTTCTACGTGATCTTGGGCTATACCGTGATCAACTGGCTATCGACCCATCTGGCCGAAGACCCGCTGACGGCGTTGAAAGCGGCGCTGCACATTTCGACACCCTGGGCCGAACATCTGCCGTTCCTGGTGCAGGCCGCATTGGTCATCGTATTGATCGAATTCGGTCAGTACTGGATGCATCGGCTGATGCACAATTTCACCCCGTTCTGGATGACCCACGCCCCGCACCATCACATCACGCAGCTGAACGCGATGAAGGGCGCGGTGGGCAACCCGATCGAACTGTTCCTGATCAGCCTGAGCGTGGTCGCGCTGTTCGATTTTTCGCTGCCGGCGGTATTCTGCGGCGTGCACGTGCTCAGCACCGTGTCGATCTATGCCCATGCCAACGTGCGGTCCGATCCGCCGCGCTGGTACGCGTTCTTTTTCACGACGATCCGCAACCACAGCCTGCACCATTCGGTCCCGCTGGAAGACACCCGCAGCAATTACGCCAATTCGCTGATCCTGATCGACCGCATTTTCGGCACATTCAAGGATGGCGAAGGCGTGGTCGTGGGCCAGGACGAACGCAAACGCCTGTCGATCTGGGACCAGACCGTGTTCCCGTTCATGCCGCTGATCAAGATGATCAAGGCACGCCGCGACCAATCCGCCGCGGCGTGAGCGATCAGCGGCTTGCACCGACAAACGCAAGCCTTCCCTGCTTTTTGCCCAATTCCCTATCGGCGCTCGTCGTGAACCCGCCGAACCGCAAGGCCAACGAAGCGAAAAGCAGGCAGAACGACCGAGTTGAGGCATTTGGGCAACCCGTATGTGCGACCTGCGACGGGCTGGCGAATAAACGGATGGTCTTTGGAAATCCCGGACGGCTTGGCCCCATCCGACTCCCTGCCTCACTCATTGCGGGATGGCAGAAATCGGCCAACTTTCGCCGTTCCGCGGCGGCCTCTGGAGCGTCGGCCTACGCCGGAACCAGACTTACAGAAGTCAGGCCGCCGGTTGACTACCGCGCCCATTGTCGTCGCCCAACGGCCCTTGCTGATTGCTCAGAGGCGGTCGTTCGTTCGGGTTGGAGCAGCAGACCATCTTGAGAAAATTGCTTGGACTTGCAATCCGTGTTGCGACACGTATGTGAGCAGCCCACCACGGTTATAATACCAACGAGCGGTGAAGCTGACTCACGGTGGGGATTCCCAAGCGGCTGATTTT
>NZ_JBBATI010000005.1:0-154084 GCF_040398825.1 Novosphingobium sp. | reverse complement strand
TACCATCATGCTGTGGTGGTCGGGTGGGGAGGCGGGGCGGGAGGTCTGACTGCACGCCAGTGCAGTTTCGCTTTGCGCAAAGGCGCCGATCAGGCCACTTCTTCGCCCATCGCGCGCGACGGCACCCCCTGATAGCGCAGGCCCGGCAGCAGGTGTTCGGCCTTCATCACCACGCTGTTGGCGCCCAGATGCGTGCGGTCATCGATCACCGCGCCGTACAGCGGCACCGTGCCGCGCGCCATCGTCGCGCCGGCGCCGATGCGCACGCGGCCAACCTTCAACACCCGGTCTTCAAATGTATGTGCCTGAAACATTGCGGAAACGGTCGCTCCGTCACCGATTTCGATCATGTCAGGATCGACCACTTGCGCAAATTGCGGCCCCAGCACCACCCGCCGGCCGATGCGCAGCCCCATCAGCCGCAGATAGACCGGCAGCAAAAACGTGCCATCCAGCCGCCGCAAAATGCGCGCGGCATAGCGCGCCCAGGCGACATAGATGTAATCCCAGCGGCTGCACCAGCATGACCACAGCGGATGCTGCCCCGGCTTTACCCGCCCGATCAGCAGCCATTTCAGCATGAGCACCGCGCCGCACAGCGCGACCATCGGCATCAGCGTGACCGCCGGGATCACCGCCAGCGCATAGACCGGGGCCGACACCATGGCGCCCGTATCGTTCAACGCCATGAACCACAGCGCGGTCAGCAACAGCGGCAACACCGGCAGGGCAAAACGCGCAATCTCCCAAAACACACGGTTGGCATAGCGCAGCGGGCCGGGTTCGTGAGTCAGCCGCCGGTCGACCTCGATGACTTCGCGGCGCGGCAGATCAAATGCCGGATGGCCGAATCGCGCCTGCCCCGATGCGATATCATGGCCATTGGCCGGGGTGGCGATGCCGATCAGGATATCATCGGGCAGCTGTTCCCCCGGCGGGATCACCACATGATTGCCCAGGAACGTGCGCGCGCCCAGCCGGGTATGCCCCAGCCGCACCGTGCCATGCCGCACCGTGCCGCCGCCCAGATAGATGCCATCGGCAAAAAACGTTTCAGGCCCGATCGTCACCAGTTCGGGCACGACATCGATGATCGTGCTGATTTCGCAATGCTTGCCGATGTCCATCCCCGCCAGCCGCAACCAGCGCGGCCAGAACACCGTGCCGGTCAGCCATTCACCCGCCAGCGTCAATGCGCCGGCCTTTAACCAGGCACGCAGATAAGCCAGGCTCCAGCGCGACACCAGTCCCGGCCGCACCGGGCCCATCAGCCGCAACAGCACCGCCGTCCACACCAGCGTCAGCGGCAGCGACAATACCGTGACCGCCAGCACCACCGCCCCGGCGCGCGTGGCAAAACTGGGGTGCCAGGCCCAGCGCCACACATCGGCGGCGCGGGTGCCGGTCAACCAGCACAGCCCCACGGCCAGCACCTGTGCCGGGATCGCGGCGGCAAAGCCCAGCCCCGCCTCACCCAGCAGGGCATACAGATCCCACAGTCCATGCGGCAGCGCGCCCGGCGGTGGCGGCGGCGGCGCAGGGGCGTGGCCGATCGACCGCGCCGGCACGCCATCCCACAGTTCGTCTGCGGGCACCGTCATGCCGGGGTTGAGCGCCGACAGCGCGGTCAGCACGCTGCCCGCACCCATCCGGCACCATCCGCCGATGCCGGCGCGCGTCATCAGCGTGGCGCCAGGTTCCAGCACGATCGGGCCGATCACCACATCGCCGCGATCCAGATCGGCCAGCCCGATCATCGCATCCGCGCCGATCGCCACATCATCGCCAATCTCCAGCAGGTCCCACCCGCCGCGCGCCAGATCGACGCCCCGATGAATATGCACCCCGCGCCCGATGCGCGCGCCCAGTGCGCGCAACACCATCTGTTGCAGCGCAGACCCCTGCAGCAGGGGCCACGGGATCAGCCGGGCGGCGGCCACCACCACCCAGTGGCGCAGATACCACGCGCTCCACACCCGCGCGCGGATCGGCCGATAGCGTCCGATCACCAGGCGTTTAACCACGACCGCAAACACCACCGTGGCGGGAATATAGACCGCCAGCGACACCAGTGCGATGGCCGGCGCGGCCAGCACCAGCCCGACTGGCCCGAGCGCGCCATAGACCAGCGGCAACACGCGAAAGGCGAGCAACCAGCCCAGCCAGCCGCTAAGGCACAGTTCACCCGCCAGCCAGCCGATCTGCACCACATTGGCCAGCGCCGGCCGCACCGTGCCGGTGCGCGGCTGATCGAGCTCGGCCGGGGCTGCCAGCTGTGCCTCACCCGACGTGGGTTCGAACAGGCCGTGCGCGGCCCGCGCCAGGGCGCGCACCGTACGGCCATCGTAAATATCGCTGACGGTCACCCATTGCGTGCGCACATCATCGCGCAGCAGCGTGACCAGCAGCGCCGCGCTGAGCGAATCACCGCCCAGATCGGCAAAGAAATCATCGGCCACCGACACACCATCGGGGCGGCGCAGCACGTCGGCCATGGCCGTGGCGATCAGGCCTTCCAGTTCGCCCTCTGGCGCAACCATCGCCCGATCTGCGCCCGTGGCTGCCAGCGCCAGCAGTGGCAGCCGCGCGCGATCCAGCTTGCCCCCCACGCTGACCGGCAGCGCGGAAATTACGGCGATCTGCACCGGCACCATATAGGCGGGCAGCTGTTTGGCCAGCGCGGCGCGCAGCCATTCCGGTTCTGGCGCGCGGGCAGCGTTGACGGGGACGATAAACGCCACCAGTTCGCTGCCATGCCCGGCCGGTTGCATGCGGCAGGCGGCGGCGCGCACCCCGCCCAGCGCCGCCAGCCGCGCCTCGATCTCGCCCAGTTCCACGCGATAGCCGCGGATCTTGACCTGCGCATCGATCCGCCCGTGGTAGGTAAGCGCGCCGTCGCGGCCGCAATCGGCCAGGTCGCCGGTGCGATAGATCCGGCCGTGGCGCGGATGATCGACGAATTTTTCGGCGGTCAGATCGGGACTGTGGCGATAGCCGCGCGCCAGCCCCGCCCCGCCAAGGCACAGTTCGCCGCGCGTGCCCGCCGCGACATCATCCAGTTCGGCGTCCAGCACATAGGCGGTCATGCCCGGTATCGCGCGGCCGATGCCCACCGGTTGCCCCGGCACCACATCGCCACGCACGCAGGTGACCGCACATTCGGTCGGACCATAGCCATTGACCATGCGGCGGCCGGCGGCCCACAGATCAGCGAGGTCCTGCGGCAGCGCTTCCCCGCCCACGTACAACAGCCGCAGGTCGGGCAGCGCGCGTTGCGGATCGGCACAGCCCGAACTGCGCAACAGCGTGGGCGGCGGGCAGAACACCGTCACGCGTTCATCGCGCAACCAGCCGATCACATCGGGGCCAAGCCGCGCGGCTGCGTCGTCCATCACCACCATCGTCGCGCCGGTCGCCAGCGCCAGCCACATTTCTTCGATCGAACTGTCGTAGGCGGTCGATGACCCCTGCACCACGCGGTCGCCTGGGCCGAGGCCGAATTCGGCGATGTCGTATTGCACCAGGTTGGCAATGTTGCGGTGTTCGATCTCCACGCCCTTGGGCCGCCCGGTGGTGCCCGAGGTGTAGATCACATAGGCCAGCCGTGACGATGCCAGATCGGTGGGCAGGTCGCCATCCGCGCCGCTGGCCGCCTGCAATGCCGCCGCATCGACCACCAGCCCCGGGTTCAGCCCCAGCCGTTCCAACCGCGCACGCCCTTCGGCATCGGCCAGTACCACTACCGGATCGGCATCGGCCAGAATTTCGCCCATGCGGTCATCGGGAAACGTCGGATCAAGACAGGTGAATGCCGCCCCTGCCTTCAGCACAGCGATCTGCGCAACATACAACAGCGGCGAAGTCCGCCCGATCAGCAGCGCAACCACGGGCTCCGCACCACTGCGCGCGTTGCCAGTCCTTTCGGCCAGCGCACGCGCCATCTGCGTCGACAGCGCATCAAGATCGCCATAGCTGAGCGTCTGCCGCAGCGGACGGTTGCGCCCCGGCGGCACATCAATGGCCAGCGCAGCAGGATCGCGCGCCAGTGGCACATCAAGAAACGCGTGCAACAGCATTGCCCGCGATGCCTCTGGCGTGGCCGGAACCGGCCCTGGCAGATCGACTGTATTCATGCTTTCCTGCGTGACCGCCAATGCCGTTCGCGTCGTATCTGTTCGCGTTCCGGTGCTTGCGCGTTCCGTCGGATTGCCGGGTTTGTCAAGCGGGCGGCATGGATGGCCGGGGATGTTGCGCGCGCGGTCTTAGGGAAAACGACAGAGCGGTGACCATCCGGTCGGCAGGGCGGTTGGCGCCACCGGTGCGATCCCCAGCGCGGCGGTACCTTCGAGCGCGGCGATGATCTGGTTGTTGGCAGTCGTGCCGCATGCCCCGCCCTGGTTCAGCCCGTTGCGCCAGAAACACAGGGCTTGCGGATTGGACGCCGCCGGCCCGCGCAGCAGGTTGTTGACAAATTGCGCGTCGGCCAGCGTGGTTTTGAGATCGAGCACCACGACCAGCCGATCATAGGGCACCGTGCCGTTGCAGGCATAACCTTTGATCATCGCAATCTGGTTCTGATACGATTGCGCAACGTTTTCGCCAGTGTTGCCGGACCACAATTGCACCGAGGTCAGATCGCAGGTTTTGGTGACAATTGCCGGCAGATTGACGAAGTCCAGCCCATGGGTGTTGGCGGTACGGTTAAGCGGATTGGTCCACAAAAACAGCTTGGCCCCGGCGCCGTGGATGTCGGCCGCAACCGCATTGAGGAACAGCGTCGTAACCTGGTTGCTGCGGTAATCGTTCACCTCGTAATCCAGCACGATGCCGGGCACCCGCGCCTGATTGCCGCTCATCATCGTGGCGCGGGTAAAACTGCCCTGCCCGCCGACGATCGTCGATGGCAACCACGGGATATCGGTCATCACCTGATACGACACGTTCTGCGCGGTAACCACGCGCGTGAAATAGCGTTCCGGATAGTCGAGCAGGTGCGAATAGAACACGAAATCGCTGGCCAGCCCGCCCGCGTCGATCCACGGCTGGGCATAGTCGGCGCGCCCCAGCCAATAGCGGATCAACGACCGGGTAGCGGCATTGGCCTTGGCCACCGTGGTATATTCAACCCGGCATTCCAGATTGTTGTAGATCGGGGTCGGGTTCTGGATCGGGTTGGGTTTCAGTTGCAGGAACTGGTTGCCCGCGGTGACCTTTGCCACTTTGTTGGCGCGGTTGGCCCAAACATACATCCAGCCATTGCCACCGGTCCAGGTCGAGGTGTTCATGCCCGCGTTGACATCCTGCCGCCAGCTGAAGGCATCGGTGCAGGGAAAAGTGGGATAGGTGGATGCGGTGTCATGCGCATTGTCCGCCGGCGGTTGCGCATTTTGAAACACCCGCCACGTGCCAGCCGGGCCCAGCAGCCCGTTGTTGCCCGCGATGCAATCGGCCAGCGCGCGGCCCGGCAACACCAATGCCCCGGCACAGGCCGCACCACCGGCCAGCAATTGCCGACGCCCGATCAGGCCCGCCAGGCCGGTATTGTGCGGTGCCATCGCTGCATCCCCCGATTGTGTCGGTGCCAGCCCCGGCGATCGGCGATACCCGCTGCCCCGCTGCCACCAATCGGGGTCTATGGCGCGATTGCGGCAATGTCAGGCCAATTCCCCGATTGTCACCGTTCCCGCAAAAACCGCACAGCGCGCGAATTTCGGGTGATCGCCCGCCGCGCCGGATCAGTCCGACAGCGTGTCACCGTCTTCGCCCTGCCCGGCCGCGCCATCGGCAGAGCCGGCAGCGCCATCGCCGGCGGGCGCCGCGTGCGACAGCAGGTTCATCGCCGCCAGCAACACCCCCGACACCACGAACAGGCCATAGGCGCCCATCATCCACGCCAGATCGGATTTGGCGATGCCCTGGATGTTCATCGTCGCTTCCAGCAGCTGGATCGCCGAAATCGCCACGATTGATGTGATCAGCTTGATCTTCAGATCGCCAAAGCCGACTTTGCCCATCCACGATGGCCGGTGCGCATCCGGCGCATGATCGATGCTGGACACAAAGTTTTCATAGCCGGCCAGCATCATGATCACCACCAGATTGCCGACCAGCGTGATATCCAGCAGCTTGAGCACGGCAATGATCAGCTCACTGACATCCATGGCAAACACTCGCATGGTCAGGTCGGCCAGTTTCAACCCGAATTTGGCAATCAGCACCAGCAGGACCCAGATCAGCCCGAGATAGAAAACCACCAACAGCTTGCGGCTGGATAAAAGCAGGCGTTCCATCGCATGTTCCATCGCGTCGTGCTCCTCCGTCCGGCGCATGCGCAATAGCAGGGCCATCGGCGCTGCGCCATGGGCGTCGCGCCAGCGCGGGGCGGATGGGCAAGTACGGATCGGGGTGTGCAGACAGGGTCTGACCCGCCTTTTCGATTGGTCATCGCCCGTGCCCCCTTTCCCTGACAGGCACTGTCGGTCGTGGGAGGAAGTTCCGGATACAGCATACACGATCGTGCCGCCCTGAACCTGACTTTCAAGATCGACAAAAAACTGCGAAATCAGTCAGCCCTGCGCGGGGGCGTATTGCCGATGATGCACCCGGAACTCCTCCGCCCTCATGCCGAATAGGTACATCTTGGCCGCTGGAACAAAATAGCCGAAATCGGCGCGACGAACTTTCACAGATTTTTGCGCGGTCCAAGATAGATCGTTCCGTGTTCCCATCCCGGAAAATCATGCCGCGCGCCCAATGCGACACGTTTTACCAGG
Source organism: Novosphingobium sp. (assembly GCF_040398825.1). GTDB lineage: Bacteria > Pseudomonadota > Alphaproteobacteria > Sphingomonadales > Sphingomonadaceae > Novosphingobium. The sequence goes on along the minus strand of NZ_JBBATI010000005.1, from coordinate 147,311 downwards.
GATCCGCTATGATCTTCAAGAAAAACCTTTAGTTTCCGGTGTTCTATATAGGCCTGAATTACTGTTTCAATTATTTCCTTCGACCCTTCCAGGGCAAAATCTCTATAAAAAACCGGATCAATGGCCGTGCCATATTCATTGATTTGCGAAAATATAAAGTATGACTTTCCATCATTGTTTATAAACGCCGGAAATTCAATGCTATAAACCGCCCGATCATAATTTGGTTTTTCCATTTCATCATCCTCTTTTTACGATTTTTGGGCTTGCTTTAACAGAGGTGCAAAATCCTGATTGTACACGCCGCCGCATGCTGGTCTGGCGACAAGAGTGATGAAAGCGGGTCCGCGGGTCAAGCCCGGGGCGACGAATGGGGTTTGCTGTGCCGACTGCGGTGGGTTGGCGATTCCGGCATCGGTTTCCGCCCGCCGTTTTTGCTGAACTGCGCCTTTTCCCGACCCAAACCATCCGTACCCCTTTCCCCTGCACGCGCAGTCGGGCATGAAACCGCAGCCGGGCACCCCACCGCCCGGACGATCCCGTACGCGAAAGCCCGCCAATGCCGTTGATTGAAAGCCATTCGATTGATTATGTGCCCTTGGCCGAACGCCATGGCAAAGTGTGGCACCTGTGGCCGATCTGGTTCAGCGGGGATGCGCATCTGGCCACACTGGCGACCGGCGCGATCGGCATGGCAATGGGGCTGGGGTTTGGCTGGTCGGTCATCGCGATCCTGACCGGGTGCGCGCTGGGCACGCTGTTCATGGCGTCGCATTCCAGCCAGGGGCCAGAACTTGGCCTGCCGCAAATGATTCAGTCGCGGCCGCAGTTCGGATACCAGGGCGCGCTGCTGGTGTGGTGCTTCGCACTGGTGACCTATGTCGGCTATACCGTGTTCAACGAAGTGGTGTTTGGCGTGGCGGTGCAGGACCTGACCGGTATGCATCTGTCGCAAACCGCGCTGATCGGGGTGTTTTCGGCATTCAGCCTGGCCGCGCTGGCGTTTGCAGTGGCGGGCTATGACATGATCCACCTGGCGCAGCGCGCGCTGGCCGGGTTTGTGATCGTCGCGCTGCTGATCTATTCGATCGGGGTGGTACGGGTGGCGCATGGCCTGCCGCAGATGGGCATGGGCAAATGGGCGACCATACCTTTTCTGGTGCAGTTTTTTGCCGTGGCCGGATACCAGCTGTCGTGGTCGATCTATGTTTCGGACTATTCGCGCTATCTGCCGCGCGATGTCGGGCTGGTCGCCTCGTTCTGGTGGACTTTCATCGGTGCGTTCATCGGCGGGGCATGGATGATGCTGGTTGGCGACGTGGCCGTGGCGATCTTTCCGGGCCACGAAATCGTTGGCGCCGTGCTGGCGACGGGCAATCTGGTGTTTCCGGGGTTCGGCCCGATCCTGGTGGTGCTGTCATCGCTGTCGCTGGTGACGATCACCACGCTCAATCTGTATGGCGGGTCGCTGACCATGCTGTCGATCGTCGACAGTTTTCACCATATCAAAAACCCCGGGCGCGCGCGGCTGATCGCGCTGGTGGTGCTGGGCGCGGTATCGACCGCGCTGTCGGCGCTGGCCGGGGCCAATGTGCGCGAACTGATTGAAAACCTGCTGTCGGTGCTGATCTATCTGTTCACGCCGTGGACCGCGATCAACCTGGTGGATTTCTTTTTCGTCCGCCACGGGCATTATTCGGTGCGCGAAATTTTCAACCCCGATGGCATCTATGGCCGGTGGAACTGGCGCGGGATTTCGGCCTATTTCATCGGTTTTCTGGCGATGGTGCCGTGTTTTTCCACGCCGGTCTATGTCGGCCCGGTGGCGCGCATGCTGGGCGGGGCGGATGTGTCGATGCTGGTCGGGCTGCCGGTGTCGGCGCTGTTCTACTACGTCGCGTGCCGGTCGATCGATCTGGTGGCCGAACGCGCGCATATTGCCATTGCCGATGCGGGGCTGGAGGCATGATCATGCGCGCCGCGCTGGTGCCGCTGCTACTGGCCTGCGCCGCGCCGGCACTTGCAGATGCGCCCTCTGTGCCCGCCCTGCCCGCGTTTCAGGCGAAGTTTGACGCGATCGGCCCGGCGGTGATGGCGCTGCCCGGCCCGCATGGCCGCGTGCTGCACTATGCCGACACCGGCGAAGCGGGCTGGCGCCCGGTGCTGTATATCGGCGGCACCGGTACCAGCGCGCGGGCGATGCTGATGACCGGGTTTCTGGAAACGCTGCGCCGCCAGTTGCACATCCGCCTGATCAGCGTGGAGCGCAACGGGTTTGGCGACACGGCATTCGACCCGGCGTGGACGCTGGCCGATTATGCCGATGATGCCCGTGCGGTGCTGGACCATCTGGGCGTTGCGCGGTTTGCCGTGGTCGCGATTTCGGGCGGCGGGCCTTATGCTGCCCATGTCGCCGCCGCGATGCCCGACCGCATCGTATCGCTGCATTTCGCCGCCGCGCTGGCCGATGTAACCGTGGGGGGCAGCGCCAACTGTGCCGCCGGGGCCGATGCCCTGGCCGCCGGCCTGGCGCCCGTCATCGGCAATCCGCAAAAGTGGTGGGCATTTCCCGCCACCAGCCCGACCCATGCCATCCCCGGCTTTGCCGACCGCGCCTTTGACGAAGGCGCGCGCACGTTCTTCATCCGTGGCCAGATGGGTGACGCCCGGCCTGAAGCGGCGGAAATGCAGCGCTATTGCACCGCGAAACTGGCCGAACTGCCGCTGAAACGCGTGACCGCGCCGGTGTTCACGTATTATGGCACGGCCGATCCGCTGGTGCCGCCGGGCAATGCCGACCGCTGGAAATCCTGGCTGGGCGGGCCGGTCATGGCGCGCGCCTATCCGGGTGCCGGCCACGATGTGCAGTACCGCCACTGGGACCAGGTGCTGATCGATCTGTCGGGGCTGGCCGGGACCGGGCCAAAGGCGCGCACGCTGGTGTGCAGTGGCGGCCGCGCGCGGCTGGTGGCAGAAATGCCGACAGGCGCGCAGCTGGGACTGTGCCTGTGGCCGGTCAAACCGTGAGCGCAGCCCGCCGCAACCGCGCCTGAAACCAGATGACAATCCCCACGGCACACGCGCACGTGATCATGCCAAGGCACCCGACCAGGCCATAGCCGGCGGTTGCCTGCGCCACAAACCCGGCCGCCAGCGATCCCGCCGATTGCGCCAGCAGCCAGGTGCCGGTGGTGCGCACCGCCAGCCGCCCGTGCGGATCGTGCGCATAGGCCAGCCCCAGCAGCAGCGGATAAGTGATATACCAGCTGACATTGTACAGCTGCAGCGCGATCGCGAACACCAGCTGGCTGTTCACCGTGGTCAGCAGCGCGCACATCGTGCCGCAGGTCATCAGCGCAATTTCCAGCAGCCAGCGCCGGGGCCCCCGCGCCAGCACCATGGTGAGTGTGAAATTGCCAAGGCAGCTCAGCACCATGGCCATGCCCTGATACAGGCCATAAGTGGTCGCGGGCAGGTTGATGGCATGCGCGGCGCGTTCCATGAACGGCCAGATCGCCATCGTGCCGAAGGCAAACAGCGCCATCGCCGCCAGCACCGGCCAGCCGCCCGGCGCCATCGGCGGAATATCATGTTTTTCACCACTGGCGGTGGCGGCGGCATCGGCGCGATCATCGGGCAGCGGGATCATGCCCACTGCCAGCGCGGCCGAAATCATCCCCAGCGCGATGAACATCGCGCCCACCCCGCCAAATTTGCCGATTGTTGGAATGGTCCAGTTCATCGCCGCAAACAGCACAACCTGCAGCGATATCCCCACCGATATCGCGCGCGCCGGCTGTGCGGTGCGACCGGCCGCCACATTGACCGCGGTGTTGAGCATGCCATAGCTGAAACCCGTCGCTACCCGCCCGACCAATAGCAGCGGGAAAAACCCGGTCAGCGACGACACGACCTGCACCGCGGCGATCACCGCGCTGGCCAGCAGGGCCATCCGTCGCGGCCGAAAACTGTGCGCGCGCGGCGCAAACACGAACATCGCAATGGCAAACGACAGCGTTTCGGCAGTGGCAAACACCCCCATCAAGGCCGGGCCAAAACCATATCGGTCAATCAGCCCGCCGACCAGAAACGGGGTATAGTTGATCCCCAGATGCGCCGCGCCACTGGCCGCCGCGATGCCCAGGCAGAACAGCAGCGGGATTTTCGCGTCGATCCGCGCACGGTCATCGGTCATTGGCAATGCGGTCACGGGACCATCCTTGTGGTTATGCGCGGGTGTTCGGCATGGGTGCGGGTCTCGCCGGTAGAATGCCACCGCCCGCGCCCGGCACCAGGTGGCTGGCCGAATTTGCGCGCATAGGCCCGCGCCATCGCGCTTTTGGACGAAAACCCCGTCGCCATCGCCACTTCGATCAGCGGCAGGCCGGTTTGCGCCAGCAGCGCGCGCGCGCGGTCCAGCCGGATATCGCGGTAATATTCCGCCGGACCCATGCCGAACTGGGCGATGAACACGCGTTCCAGCTGGCGCCGGGTCACCCCGGCGTGGGCAGCCAGATCGGCGATCGGCCAGGGGTTTTCGATGGCCGCCTCCATCCGCGCGATCACCGCGTTCAACCGCGGATCGCGCGTGCCGATGCGCGATCCCAGGTCGAGCCGCTGGCGTTCCTCGTGCGGGCGAATGCGGGTATGGATGAACTGGTCCGACACGGCGCGCGCCAGGCCCACGCCCTGACGGCCCGCTATGCGCTCCAGCATCATGTCGATCGCGGCGGTGCCCCCGGCGCAGGTAAACAGCCGTTCGCCCAGGCAAAACAGGTCTTCGGTCACTTGCACCGCCGGATAGTCTTCGCAAAACGCGGGCACCGCCTCCCAATGCAGGGTAACCGGCTGATCGCCGATCAACCCGGCGGCGGCCAGCAGATAGACCCCGGTATCAAGCGCGCCCATCACCGTGCCGCGCCGGGCCATGCGGCGCAGGGCACCGGTCAGCGGGCGGGTGATCGCGCGGCGCGGTTCAAACCCCGCGCATACGATCAGCACGCGCGCAGTTTCATCCAGCGGGCCATCCACCGCCACCTTCAACCCGCACGACGCCTCTACCGGTTGGCCGTCGGCGGAAAACAGCCGCCAGGCAAACACCGGTTGCCGCGACAACCGGTTGGCCACCCGCAACGGTTCCATCGCCGCGACAAAGCCCATCGCGGAAAACCCCGGAACGAGGTAAAAGCAGTAGGTTTCCTGCGCCAGCGGGGCATAGTGTGTCGACATTGCGCGTACTGAAACACACAAATGCGCGGGCGCAAAACCCGTTTTCGCTAATGGTACCCCGGGGCTGGACTGTCACCGATGATGTCGCAAAATCGGTGCGCGATGTCGCAAGCATTTGGGCGCGGGCCGGTTTCGCGGTTATACTGCGGCAGGATATAAGGGAATGCGGCATGGATCTGACGATCACCGATGATGGCCGGTTGCGGGTGGTGGCGCAGGGTGGCGACCCGGTCGTGCTGCACCCGCTATGGCTGCGCGAACGCCTGCCCGATGCCGGCGTGCTGGACCCGCAGACCGGGCAACGGCTGGTGGATGCCGCCGACACCCCGCACGATCTGCGCGTGACCGTAGCGCACACTGATGGGTCGATCACGTTTTCCGACGGGTTTGCCACCCGCCTGCCATCGGCCTGGCTGGCCGGTGCGATTGCCGGCGAACCCGCTGCCCGGCCCCCTGTGTACTGGGACGGCACGCTTGATCCATCAGCGTTCCCTTCGGCTGATCTCAGCGCGGTGCGTGATGATCCGGCCGCGCTGGGTGCACTGCTGGCCGGGCTCGATGCCTATGGCTTTGCGGTTGTGCGCGGGGTGGGGCTCGATCCCGATGGCGGGCTGGCGCTGGCCGATCTGATGGGGCCGATCCGCATCACGAATTGGGGCGGGATGGCCGATGTGAAGGCGATCGCCAATGCCTATGACCTGACCATGACGCCGCGCGCGCTGGAACCCCACAGCGACAATCCCTATCGCGATCCGGTGCCGGGCTATATCCTGCTGCACTGCCTGATCAACGATGCCGATGGCGGGGATTCGACGTTGGTGGACGGGTTTCACGCCGCGCAGATGTTGCGCGAAACCGATCCCGATGCCTTCGCCACGCTGGCCACCACCGATGTTACATTCCGCTATCGCGACGCGACCACGTTTCTGCAGCACGATTGCCCGTTGATCGCATGCAATGCCGCCGGTGACGTGGTGCAGGTGCGCTACAACAACCGTACCGAAATGGTCGGCGCGCTGCCGATCGACCAGTTGGACCGCTATTATGCCGCGCGCGCCGCGTTCTGGCGGCTGATCGCGCCGGCATCACCGCTGACGCTGCGGTTCCGGCTGCAACCGGGCGAATTGCTGATGATGGACAATTATCGCCTGTTCCACGGCCGCACCGGCTATACGCTGGCCAGTGGATCGCGCCATATGCGCCAATGCTATATGGATCGCGACACCGTGGGCAGCCGCCGCCGCCTGCTGCAATCCGCTTGAAGGGGACCACGCCTATGTTCCGCCATTTCGACGAAGCCACCGCCGAGCACTGGAAACCGATCGACGAAAAATTCGTGATCTATCAGCAGAGCCTGGTGACGCAGCTGGTCACGCATCTGCAGGCGCTGGCGCATCACGACCTGGGCTATCCGGTCGATCGCTATGTGCATTCACTGCAAACTGCGACGCGCGCGCTGCGCGATGGTGCGGATGATGAAACGCTGGTCTGCGCGCTGCTGCACGACATTGGTGACACGCTGGCGCCGGTCAACCACGGGGCCATGGCGGGGGCGATCCTGGCGCCATACGTTTCGCCGCTGAATGTGTGGATGGTGGAACATCACGAGGAATTTCAGGGCTTTTACTACGCCGAATTTTTCGGCGGCGACAAACATGCGCGCGACAAATATGCCGGGCACCCGGCGTTTGACCGCACCGCGCGGTTTACCGATGTGTGGGACCAAAAGGCGTTTGACCGCGATTACGACACGCTGCCGATCGAAACGTTCCTGCCCGCCATGACCCGCATTTTTTCGCGTGAGCCGTGGGGGAACCACACCAAGATTGCGTATGAGGACAGCCTGGCATGACCCATGACATTACCGCCGATATCACTGGCGACATCGATGTTGTGCACGATTGGCGCGTGTTCGCCACCGACCACCAGCTGGCCGGCGTGGCGCTGGCGGGCGATTGCGCGGTGGTCACCTGGACCGATGGCCGCGCAACGCCCTACCACCGCTTTTTTCTGCGCGACAATTGCACCTGCGCCGCGTGCTATCTGCCGCTGACGCGCGAACAGCTGTTTGAAATTACCGATGCGCCGGCGGACCTGGCGATCGCCAGCGCGGGCATCGACAGCGCGGGTGACCTGGTGATCGGCTGGTCCGATGGCCATGCCAGCCGGTTCGCCCCGGGCTGGCTGCGCCAGATTGCCGGCGATGCCGCCAGCCGCGCCGAACGCCACGCGGCACGGCCCCGCCCGTTCATCTGGGGCAGCGATTATGCCGATGCGCTGCAATCGTTCGATTATGCCGACATCATGGCCGATGATCACACGCTGTGGAGCTGGCTGGGCGCGCTGCGGTCAGCGGGAATGACGCTGGTCAAAAACGTGCCGGTGGCGCACGAGGCTTTGCTGGCCCCGATCAGCCGCATTTCGCACATCCGCGAAACCAATTTTGGCCGGGTGTTCGATGTCAAATCCAAACCCCGCGCCGACAGCGCCGCCTATACCAGCGTCAATCTGCCGCCGCACAGCGATCTGCCGACGCGTGAATTGCAGCCGGGGGTGCAATTCCTGCATTGCCTGATCAATGATGCCACCGGCGGCGAAAGCGTGTTCGTCGATGGCTTTGCCATTGCGGAGGCGATGCGCAAAGAACACCCGGCCGAATTTGCGTGCATCACCACCACGCCGATGGCGTTCTGGAACCGCGACGACCGTACCGATTATCGTTGGGATGCACCGGCGATCGCGATCGATGCCGATGGCGATCTGGCCGAAGTGCGGTTTGCCAATTTCCTGCGCGGGCCGATCGATGCCCCGGCAGCACAGATGGACGCCATTTATCGCGCGTTGCGGCTGTTTCAGGCGATGTGCCGCGATCCGCGCTTTTATATTGAACGGCGGCTGTCTCCGGGCGACATGTGGGCATTCGACAACCGCCGCGTGTTGCATGCGCGGCGCGAATTTGATCCGCAGACCGGGGAACGCCATTTGCAGGGCGCCTATGTGGATCGTGACGAGATCAATTCGAGGCTGCGCGTGCTGGCGCGTGAACTGGGGGAACCGTGCTGATGGCCAGTGTGCTGAACATCGACGCTGCCGGACTGGATGAGGCCGAACGCCAGACGCGCCACGACCTGGCGGCATGTTATCGGCTGGCGGCGAAATTCCGCATGACCGATACCATTTACACGCACATTTCGGCGCGCATCCCCGGCACCCACGATATCGTGATCAACCGGTTCGGGCTGCAATTTCATGAAGTGACCGCGTCGAACCTGGTGCGGTTTGCGATGACTGACACCCCGTCGGCGCTCGATGTGAATCCGGCGGGCACGGTCATCCATACTGCGATCCATCTGGCGCGGCACGATGTCGGTTGCGTGATGCACACGCATACCGTGGCCGGGATTGGGGTGGCGTGCCAGGCCGGCGGGCTGCTGCCGATCAGCCAGCATGCGCTGCAGTTCTACAACCGCATCGGCTATCACGATTACGAAGGCATCGCGCTGCTGGACGATGAAAAGCCGCGGCTGGTGCGCGACCTGGGCCAGCATGGCGCGCTGATCCTGCGCAACCACGGGTTGCTGACCGCCTATGCCACGATTGCCGAAACCTTTGCCGCGATGTTCAATCTGGAACGCGCCTGCCAGATCCAGATCGCGGCGATGGCCGGCGGCGCGGCGCTTTACCCGGTGCGCGAAGAGATCCGCGAACTGACCGCGCGGCAGAATGAAAATTTTGGTGGACAGGATACCGGCCTGCCTGAATGGATCGCGCTGGTGCGCGATCTGCACCGCACCGATCCCGATTTTGCTGATTGAGACCCCGACGATGACCGCCAGTTTTGCCGTGCTTGCCGATTCCACCGATCTGCTGATCCAGGCCTTTGCCGATGCGGGCGCCGACGACAGCCTGGTCACCCACGTGATCGGCCAGCCTGACGAGGCGACGATGATTGCGCGCATCGCCGGCTATGCAGTGGTGGTGGTCAACGAAAGCCGGATCAGCGCCGCGGCCATCGCGGCCAGCCCGGCGCTGAAACAGATCGTGTTCCTGGGCACCGGTGCCGCCAATTTCGTCGATCTGGATGCGGCCGCGGCGCACGGCATCCCGGTCCACACCATCAAGGGTTATGGCGACCGGGCAGTGGCCGAACACACGCTGGCGCTGCTGTTTGCGGTGTACCGCGACATCGCCGCGCAGGATGCCAGCGTGCGCGCCGGCGGCTGGGCCGGGGCGCCGCTGGGCGAATTGTTTGGCAAGACCATTGGCCTGATCGGCGTCGGCGCGATCGGCGCAGAGGTGGCACGGCTGGCGCTGGCGCTGGGCATGCGCGTCATGGTGTGGGCGCGCCGCCCGGTTGACATCCCCGGGGTCGAACAGGTCGATCTGGATACGCTGCTGGCGCAGGCCGACGTGGTATCGCCGCATCTGGCCTATACCGGCGAAACCGCCGGGTTCCTGGATGCCGCACGCCTGCGCCAGATGAAGCGCGGCGCGGTATTCATCAACACCGCCCGCGCCGAATTGACCGATGAGGCCGAAGTGCTGGCCATGCTGCACGATGGCCACCTGGCGGGCGCCGGGCTGGATGTCTATTCGGCCGAACCCCTGCCCGCAGATCACCCCTTGCGCGCCGCGCCCCATGCGGTGCTGACCCCGCACACCGGCTGGCAAAGCCCGGAGGCGGTGGCGCGGCTGATCGGTCGGGCAGTGGATATCCTGAAGGCAGAGCGGGGCTGGTAAGCGCCGGCCATGCGCAAGAACCGCTATTACGACGGGCCGACAAGCGACCATTTCAACGGACGCTTTTTCAACATTGCGCCGGAAACCCGCGACAAGACCTTTGCCGATATCCGCCAGTGGCGAAAAACGTCACAGCGCGCGCGCTGGCCCGCGCATGTGCCGGTGCAAACCACCGTGCCCGCCCAACGCGTGACCGGCACGCGCATCACGCTGGTCGGCCACGCCACGGCGCTGATCCAGACCGGGGGCCTGAACCTGCTGACCGATCCGGTGTGGTCGGACCGGTGCAGCCCGGTGCAATTCGCCGGGCCAAAACGCGTGTGCGCGCCGGGCGTGCGGTTTGATGATCTGCCGCCGATCGATGCGGTGCTGCTCAGCCACAATCATTACGACCATCTGGATGCGGCAACGATCCGCCGGCTGGTGGCGCGCCACGACCCGCTGATCATAACCCCGCTCGGCAACGATACGCTGGTGCGCAGGGCCGCGCGCAGGGCCAGGATCGTGACCGGCGACTGGTGGGACAGCCACACGCTGCCCGGCGCCACGGTGACGTTTGTGCCCGCCCAGCACTGGTCCGCGCGCGGCATTACCGATGCCCGCATGGCGCTGTGGTGCGGGTTTCATGTGCGTGCGGGCGATCACAGCGTCTATTTCGCCGGTGACACCGGTTATGGCGACGGCAGCCTGTTCACCACCATGCGCGCGCGGCTGGGATCACCCGATGTCGCGCTGCTGCCGATCGGTGCCTATGCCCCGCGCTGGTTCATGGCCGACCAGCATACCGACCCGGCCGAAGCGGTGCGGATCATGCAGGACCTGGGCGCAACGCGCGCGATCGGCATCCACTGGGGGGTATTCCCCCTCAGCGATGAAGGCCGCGATGATCCGGTCCGCGCACTGGCGCATGCCCTGGCAGAAACGGGCATCGCGCCAAGCCGGTTCCGGCATGATGAACCGGGCGGCGTGGTGGATATCGGGGTTTGACAGCATCCTGCCAAAACCTCCCCGATCCGGGGAGGATTTTGGGTCAGCCCTTTTTCAGATGGCGGCGCCCCAGCAGTTCGGCGATCTGTACCGCGTTCAGCGCGGCGCCTTTGCGCAGATTGTCCGACACGCACCACAGCATCAGCCCGTTGTCGACGGTCGAATCTTCGCGCACGCGGCTGACGAACGTCGCGTAATCACCGACGCATTCAACCGGGGTGACGTATCCGCCGTCTTCGCGCTTGTCGACCAGCATGATGCCGGGGGATTCGCGCAGGATATCCTGCGCTTCGGTCGCGCTGATTTCGTTTTCGAATTCAATGCTGACCGCTTCGGAATGGCCGACGAACACCGGCACGCGCACGCAGGTCGCCACCACCTTGATTTTCGGATCGAGGATCTTTTTGGTTTCGACCACCATTTTCCATTCTTCCTTGGTCGATCCATCGTCCAGGAAGTCATCGATGTGCGGGATCACGTTGAACGCGATCTGCTTGGTGAATTTGCGCGGGGTGACCGAGTCCCCGACGAAAATGCCGCGGCTCTGTTCGAAAAGTTCGTCCATACCGTCTTTGCCCGCGCCCGACACCGACTGGTAGGTCGCAACCACCACGCGCTTGATCTTCGCGCGGTCGTGCAGCGGCTTCAACGCCACCACCAGCTGCGCGGTCGAACAATTGGGGTTGGCGATGATGTTGCGCGCCTTATACCCGTCGATCGCATCCGGGTTCACCTCTGGCACGATCAGCGGCACATCGGGGTCCATGCGGTACAGCGACGAATTGTCGATCACCACACAGCCCTGCGCGGCGGCGCGTGGCGCGTGCAGTTTGGTCGGGCCGGACCCGGCAGCAAACAGCGCGATGTCCCAGCCGGTAAAGTCGAAATGTTCGACATTCTGCACTTTGAGCATTTCGCCGGTATCGCCGAATTCAATCTCGGTACCCTGTGACCGCGATGACGCCAGCGCCGCGATCGCATCGATCGGAAACGCCCGTTCGGCCAGGATGTTGAGCATTTCGCGGCCGACATTGCCCGTCGCACCCACGACTGCCACACGATAACCCATCGTCTATACTCCCTTATCCCCGGATCGCGCCGGGACAGACTTTACTTTCCGCCCGGGACGACCCCGTGACGGCTGAGGAAATCGAACACCTGGTCATACAGGTGCACGCTGATCTTTGGACCGCCGATGCCGTGCGTCTGCCCGGGATACAACATCATTTCGAACGGGATCGCCTGTGCCTGCAGCGCGGCCGCCAGCGCGGTGGTGTTGTCCAGCACCACGTTGTCATCGGCCATACCATGGATCACCAGCAGCGGGTCGGCTATCTTTGCCGCATCGGCAATCGCACCCGCGCGTTCGTACACCCCGCCCGGTGCCTTGGGATCGCCCAGATAGCGTTCGGTATAGGCGGTATCATAAAGTTCCCAGCGCGTGACCGGGGCCACCGCCACGCCCGCCGCCCACGCGCCAGGATGTGCCTGCAGCATTTTCAGCGTCATGTACCCGCCATAGGACCAGCCAAACGTGGCAATCCGCGCCGGATCGACAAAATCCAGCGATTTCAGGTAAAGCGTGCCGGCCAGCTGGTCTTCGACCTCCACCGAGCCCATCGCGTGCCAGATCGGGCTTTCAAACGCGACCCCGCGATTGGCGGAGCCACGGTTGTCGATGGCGAACCAGATATAGCCCTTTGCCACCACCGCCTGCGCCAGCGCACCCTGCCAGCCGCGCCGCACCACTTGCGCACTGGGGCCACCATAGTGATAGGTAAACACCGGATAGCGCTTGCCGGGTTCCAGCGGCGGGGTGATCATCAGCCAGTGCAGATCGGTGCCGTCGGCGGCCTTGATCGTGCCGAACTGCGCCGGGCGGTGACCGGCCAGATAGGGGGCATAGGGGTGTGCGCCCTCCACCCGGTTTTCCTCGATCCACGTCAGCCGCTTGCCGGTATTGTCGGCCAGATAGACCTGGGCCGGCTGCGCATCGGCGCTGCGCGTCACGATCAGCGTCTGCGCCCTGGCATCGGCGCTGGCGTGATTGATAAATGCGGGATCGCCCAGCGGGGTCAGCGCATCGGGATGCGCCAGGTCAAGCGCATAGACCTGGCCCCCCAGCGCATCGTCGCGGTTGCCGGTCAGGATCACCCGCCCGGCCTTTTCATCCACGCCGACCAGGTCTGCGACTTCCCACGGCCCTTGCGTCAATTGCTGCCACTGGCCCGCGGCGAAGCGATAGAGATGCCCATGGCCATCGCGTTCCGACCACCAGATCAGGCTGCCATCGGCCAGCCAGCGATAGGCATCGGACAAGTTGATCCAGCTCTTTGGCGCAGCGACTTCGCTGAACAACACATGCGACACGCCGGTGGCGGGATCGACCGCCAGCATGTCCAGCCGGTCCTGCACGCGGTTCAACCGCTGCACGTACAACGTCTTGCCATCACGCGCCCAATCAACACGCGCGAGGTAGATGTCCTTGTTTGCACTTGGATCGCCCGCGCCCAGATCGACGTCCACGCGGGTTTCGCCATCGGCCGATACGATCGCCAGCGACACCACGGCATTGGCCGCACCCGCGACCGGATAGCGCTGCTGCGTGACGCTGGTCGCGCCGGCGCCGATCGCGGCGCGGGTCACCAGGCCGACGCCGCTTTCGTCAAAGCGTTCGACCGCCAGCCGCGATTCATCGGGCGCCCACCAGGTGCCGACAAACCGGTGCAATTCTTCCTGCGCGATAAATTCGGCTTCGCCCCAATGCACATCCGCGCTGGTTTCCACCGGGGTGACCGCGCGCGCATCGCCCACCAGCGGCGTGACCCACAGCCGGCGATCGCGCACGAATGCCACATGCCCGCCGCGCGGGCCCAGCACCGGGTTCAGCACTTCGCCGCCCGCCGCGCCGGCGATCGGCACGACCGTGCCCGCGGTCTTGCCCGCGACATGCGCCAGAAACAGTTGGCCATCGACCGGCACCAGCACGCTTTGCGAATCCGGCGCCCAGTCATAGCTGACCACGCCCTTCAGTTCACCGATGCGCTGGCGTTCGCGCTGCATCTTTGCCGTTTCGGACAAGTCCTTGCCGCTGGCCAGCTTGGCCGAATCGACCAGCATGCGCCAACCGTGCTTGTGTCGGTCAAACCCCCACAGGTCATAACGGTCGCGATCATCGGCGCGGCCGCGCAGCACGGTCAGGAACCGGCCATCGGGTGACAGGCGGGGCATACGCGGCACCGCGCCAGCGATGCCGGGGCTGGCGAACACGCGTTCCAGGCTGATCGTCGCGGGCGCTGCAGATGTGGCGGGCGTTGCGGTCTGGTCGGGCGGGGTCACGGCATTCTCCCGGGCATGGGCAGGCATGATGGCGGCTCCGCACACCAGCGCAGCGGCAATGATCGTGGTCAGGGTGCAACGCATCTGGGATCGGCGCTCGCTGCTGGGGTAAAGAACGGAAATGAGGTTGTGCAGGACACAGCAGCAAAAAGGCGCCCCGGCGGATGTGCCAGGACGCCTTTTTGCAAATGGCCAGCGTGTTACGGCTGCGGGCGTGACCGCCCGTCCTGGTTAACCTTCAGCGCCGGGACGAATGTCACGGCGTTCGGCAATACGTGCCGATTTGCCGCGACGACCGCGCAGATAATACAGCTTTGCACGACGCACGACACCGCGGCGCACCACGGTGATCGAATCGATGTTGGGCGAATAGAGCGGGAACACGCGTTCCACGCCTTCGCCGAACGAAATCTTGCGAACGGTGAAATTCGATCCCAGGCCACGGTTCGAACGCGCGATCACCACGCCTTCATAGGCCTGGACGCGGGTGCGTTCACCTTCGACCACGCGCACGCCGACGCGCACGGTATCGCCCGCACGGAACGCGGGAATTTCCTTCTTTGCCTTGAATTCGGCAATGGCTTCAGCTTCAAGCTGCTGAATCAGGTTCATTTTTTTCGTCCGTCGTTCCACGCTGCGCACCAGAGGCAGACCGGGCCCGAACGCCGATGTGGCGTTCCCAAAGGTCCGGCCTGCGTAGCCGTGTATCGCCCTGTGCCATGGCATGACGCCAGGCGGCGATTTTCGCATGATCCCCCGATCGCAGCACTTCGGGGATCGTGCGCCCTTCCCATTCAGCGGGTCGGGTATAGTGCGGGTATTCAAGAAGACCGTTTTCAAACGATTCCTCATGCCCACTCGAAGGGGCGCCCATTACGCCGGGAAGCAGGCGAATGCAAGCATCGAGCAGCAGCAGCGCGGCACATTCCCCGCCCGACAGCACGACATCGCCCACCGCGATCTCTTCGACATTGCGCCCGGCAAAGATCCGTTCGTCAAACCCTTCAAACCGCCCGCACAGCACGGTGACCCCCGGGCCGGATGCAAGCGCCCGCACGCGCGCCTGCGTCAACGGTGCGCCGCGTGGTGTCATCGCCACCACCGGCGCATCGGGGTGCAACGCGCGCGCGTGATCGATGGCGCGCGCCAGCACATCGGCGCGCAACACCATCCCCGCCCCACCGCCAGCGGGCGTATCATCAACGGTGCGGTGTTTGTCGGCGGCAAAGTCACGGATTTGCACGGTATCGAGCGACCATGTGCCCTCGGCCAGCGCGCGGCCGGCCAGGCTGTGACCCAGGGGGCCTGGAAACATGTCGGGATAGAGCGTGAGGATGGTAGCGGCGAAGGTCATTTGGAAATCTTGGTACTTTCTCTGCCTCTTGTCCGGGGCAGCGGATAGACGACAAGCGAGCTTACGAGAAAGCCGCACAGGAACAGGACCACGACAAAGGCCATGCCGAACTCGATAATTCCCGCCGCTGCGCAAGAATAATCGATGCCGCAATAGCTCGGCGGCGCCTGCCTGGCATGGATCAATTCGATCGCCAGCGGGATCATCAGCAACAACGGTATCGCCGCCGCAGCAAAAAGCGCGATGGCCCACCGCCGCCAATGCGGCCGCCAGCGAAGCAGGCATTTCGCCACGACAAACGGCGGGCCATGCATGAGGACGAGAAAGGTCAGCAGGTCCATGATCAGACCGTCCAATCCTCGATCACCAGTCCCGGCACATCAGAAAAATCCGCGACGTTGTTGGTCACAATCACGGCGCCAAGGCTCAGCGCGTGGGCAGCGAGCAGTCGGTCGAACCGACCGCGCCGGAAGGGCAGCGTCGCGTAAAGTCGCGACGCCGCTTCATCGAACGGGACCAGGGGAACCGCCGCGATCAGGGCATCAAGCGCATCGGATGGCGGCGGTTTTCCGTGCCGGGAACCCAGGGCGACCTCGGCAAAGGTGATGGCCGAAATCGCCAGTGTTCCCGGTTCGGACAGCGCGATCCGGCGTGTAACCGGGGATGCCGCGTCCGCCAGCGCAAAGATCACGCAATTGGCATCGATGAGATACCGGATCACGCGGCCTTGTCATCCGCCAGACGCGCAGCAATCGTGCTCGGGCGCTCTTCAAATTCGCGCAGTTCGGGTGGCAACGGTTTCAGCCACGGTGCCTTGCCGGCAAAGCCGCTGACGTCGATGGTGCGGCGGGCTGCCTGCTTGGGACGCAACACCAAACCGTCAGCCTGTTCGATGACGACCCATTCGGCACCGGGTTCGATACCCAGCGCTGCTGGCATCCGGATCGCCACCGAATTGCCCGACCGAAAGCTTTTGGCGTGGTATTCCTTGCCCATGACCGGCTCCTGTATATACGCCTTGTATATACAAAATTGCGGCACTTGTCCAGTCAGGGCCTGGGCACAAATGCGTAGTGCAGCGCCTGCAATGTGATCGGCCGGGTCGGCGCCAGCAGCACGGCGCCTTCGACTGTGCCATGCGCGCAGGCCCAGGTGAACGTGCCTGCCATCGCGTGATCGGGATGGATCGGCGCCGAAGTATCGCATGGGCCCGATTGCGCCGCCGTTTCGCGCAGCACTTTGGCCCAGTTGGCGTCGGTACGGTCCATCGGAAAATTCATCGCCACTTTGCCTGCCACCGGTGCGACCGTTCCCGCCGCCCACACATCGCGTGACAGCGCGTAGAACGTGGCAAGATCGGGCGACACCAGCGCCGCCGGGCGTTTCAGCAGGCCCTGTTGCAGCAGCAGCACCGCAGAATCCCACACCGGCGCGGTTGGCCCGGCATACGTCTTGTTGGCCAGCGCAAACAGCGCGACGCCGAATTCGGGCAGCAGCAGCACGTGGCTGCCATAGCCGGGATAGCCGCCGCCGTGGTTGAGCGTCAGCCCCAGGCCACAATCCTGCACCACGCGCCAACCCATGCCATAGGCCACTGCACCCGGGCACGCGGTCGCGCCGCTGGCGCCATAGCGATGAAACACCGACTGAAAATTCAACCCTTGCGCAATCTGGCGCACCGTCCCGCGCCGCACCGGGCCCGTGTCCACATCATCGCGCGGCGGCCAGGCCGACACCACGAAGGCCAGCCATTTGGCATAGTCATTGGCGCTGACCGACAGCCCGCCCATGCTGTTGAACGCGCCGTCGTCCATGGTCGGTTCCAGCGCCCAGGCGTCGTTTTCCCAGCGATAGCCCAGTGCGCGGCGTGCAGTCGGCAGCGCATGCACGTCATAACCGCTGGCGGTCATCCCCAGCGGCCCCAGCAGCGTGGATTCGACATAGTTGCGATAGGGCGCATGGGTCACATTGGCGATCACCCGGCCCAGGATCGCATAGCCCAGGTTGGCATATTCGTGGTGCATTTCGGGCGCGCGCGCAAACGGCACCCCGGCTGCCAGCATCCTGGTAAAATCCTCCTGCGGCAATGGCGTCTGGCGGTCACCCCACGGATCATCGGTCACGAACCCGGCGACATGGTGCAGCAGATCACGGATGGTGATGCGCGGCGCATCGGCGGTGGCATTGCCCCAGCCGCGCATTTCCGGCACATATTTTTCGGCCGGGTCATCCAGGCTGAGCAGGCCTTTATCCCGCAACGACAGGATCGACAGCGCGGTGAACGCCTTGGTCATCGATGCAATGCGGAACAGCGTATCGGCATTGACCGGGCGGCGGCTGTCCAGATCCTGCACGCCCAGTCCATGGACATAAGCCAGTTTGCCATTGGCAACTACGCCATAGACCATGCCGGGCACGTGGTTTTCCGCCTGCCACTTTGCAAAGATCGCATCGATCGCGGGTTCGACACTGGCCAATGTGGCGGCGGGCGCCGGTTCGGCGGCGGCCATTACCGGCGTTGCGGCGATCAGTGCCGCGATAACTGTCGTTATGATTGAATGTGCTCGCATGCCCTGCCCCCGCTGTCGTCAGGCTCATTATCCCAAGACCCGCTCATCCTGACCCTGTCGAAGGATGCGCGTCAACGCCCGGAATACAGGGATCGTGGCGCGAGCGGAGGTGGCAGCGCGCATCCTTCGACAGGCTCAGGATGAGCGGGGTTGTTAAGAATATGAAAATTCTGAAAAATTGCGGCCAATGACGATCTGCCGCCCTTTTTAGGCCGCCCGATCAGTCCTGCGCCCACACGGTGGTGATCACCATTCGCTGGTCATCCCATTCGGGCACGGCCTCTACCCGCATCGGCACCATAAAGCTTTTGCCATCGGGGCGGCGCACTTCGATCACATCGCCGGCGCCGAAATTGTCGATTGCCACGCAGATGCCCAGGTCATCGCCATCGGTGGATATCGCGGGCAGGCCCAGCAGGTCGGCGTGGTAATATTCGCCGTCGGCCAGCGGTGGCAGGGTCGAACGCGGCACGGCCAGCGCAGTGCCGCGCAAGGCCTCTGCCGCGTTGCGATCGGGGCATTCGGCAAAACGGGCGATCGCGCCGCCTTTGCCATCATCGCGCAGCACGGTCAGCGTCAGTTTCCCGGCGTTGAACGCGCCCGCGTGGTTGAGGTGGCGTTTCAGCGCCGCCACCCCATCACCAAACAGTTTCAACCGCACATCGCCGGCAATGCCATGCGCGCCGATCACGGCGGCCAGCGTTACCGGGCGATCATTACCCAAGGGTCAGGCTTCTGCGGTTTCGGCAGGCGCCGCATCGTCGGCGGCCGCTTCAACCGGAGCTTCAACCGGTGCATTTGCTGCAGCCAGGGCTGCTGCCGCTTCGGCGGCCTTGGCCGCGCGGTCTTCGGCACGTTCCTTGGACTTCTTGCCCGGAACGCCCTGGTTGGGGTTGTTGGTGGGCGCGCGTTCCTTGATGCCCTGCTTGTCGAGCAGACGGGCAACGCGGTCGGTCGGCTGCGCGCCAACGCCCAGCCAATAGCGCACACGGTCCTCGGTCAGGCGCACGCGGGTGGCATCATCCTTGGCCAGCAGCGGGTTATAGGTGCCGACCTGTTCCAGATACTTGCCATCGCGCGGGGCGCGGCTGTTGGCGACGACGATCTTGTAATAGGGGCGCTTTTTGGAACCGCCGCGTGACAGACGCAAAGAAACAGACATTGATACTACCTTTCCGAAAATTGTATAAAATGTTCAAATTCAAATAATTACTTACGTTTCAAAAGATCACCCAGGTTGCCCGGCATACCGCCCAGGCCCGGCAGCTTTCCGCCGCCGCCCATGCCACCCATGCCGCCGCCCAGACCGCCAAGCCCGCCGCCGGCCTGGTCCATCCCGGGCATTCCGCCTTTGCCAAACATCGCGGCCAGGCCTTTCAGCCCGCCCATCTTGCGGATCTGTTTCATCGCGCGCGCCATTTCCTGGTGCATCTTGATGACCTTGTTGATGTCCTGCACTTGCGTGCCCGATCCTTTGGCAATGCGGATCTTGCGCTTGGCGTTCAGCAATTCGGGCTTGGCGCGTTCGCGCGGCGTCATCGAGCCGATAATTGCGTCCATGTGCAACAGCACGCGGTCGTCCATGCCGGAATTGGCCATCGCCTGTTTGGCCTTTTTCATCCCCGGCATCATCCCGGCCAGCGCGCCCAGGCCGCCCATGCGCTGCATCTGCTGCAATTGCGTGCGCAGATCGGTCATGTCGAATTCGCCCTTCGACATGCGCTGCGCCAGCCGATCGGCCTCATCCGCGCTGACCGCCGCCGCCGCCTTTTCGACGATCGACACGATGTCGCCCATGCCCAGGATGCGGCCGGCCACACGCTGCGGGTCAAACGCCTCGATCGCGTCAAGTTTTTCACCGGTGCAGGCAAATTTGATCGGCTGGCCGGTCACCGCACGCATCGACAGCGCCGCGCCGCCGCGCGCATCGCCGTCCATCCGCGTCAGCACCACGCCGGTCAGCGACACCTGCCCGGCAAAATTCTGCGCAACGTTGACCGCGTCCTGCCCGGTCAGCGCATCGACCACCAGCAGCGTTTCGCGCGGGGCAGACACGGCGCTGACCGCCTTCATTTCGTCCATCAGCGCGGCATCGACATGCAGCCGCCCGGCGGTATCCAGCAGCAGCACGTCCACCGCCTGCAGCTTTGCCGCGTTGACCGCGCGCGTGGCGATCGCCACCGGTTGCTGCCCGGCCACGATCGGCAGTGTGGCTACGCCGGCCTGTTCGCCCAGCACTGCCAGTTGTTCCTGCGCGGCCGGCCGGTTGACGTCGAGCGACGCCATCAGCACCTTTTTGCCGTGCTTTTCTTTCAGCAGCTTGGCGATCTTGGCGGTGCTGGTGGTCTTGCCCGAACCCTGCAGGCCGACCATCATGATCACCACCGGCGGGGTCGCCACCAGGTCCAGCTCTGCCGTACCGCCGCCCAGCATGTCGATCAGCGCGTCGTTGACGATCTTGACCACTTGCTGACCGGGGGTGACCGATTTCAGCACCTGGCTGCCGATTGCCTGTTCGGTCACCGCATCGATGAAGCGGCGCACCACTGGCAGCGCGACATCCGCCTCCAGCAGCGCGATCCGCACTTCGCGCATGGCGGTGCGCACATCCTCTTCGGACAGCGCGCCACGACCACGCAGGCGGTCAAAAACCCCGCTCAGCCGATCTGACAGACTATCGAACACCGCGCACCACTCCTGCCTTCATTTTCGCACCCGCACCCCATGCCCTGGCGTCTGATATCGGGCCATCCCGTATCAAAACGACAAAAACGCCGGTGGGCGAAACCTCGCCGACCAGCGTGGGCTTTGGGCTGCATCAGCCGAAAGCGAATCCAGCAACCCGGTCACAATCGACCGGTTTGCCGCGCGGCCTTAGGCTGTGGCACACGGTTTGGCAACCCGCCGCCATGGCGAACGGCCATCCGACCCGATCGCCCAGACGAAGCGACCACAAAACGGCGCGCGCTTAACCCAAATTTCAGCAAACCTGGTTAGACCGGCATACGAAGAACCACGTCACCACAGGAGCGGACCAGGCGCAATGCCCCGGCAGGATGTTCAGCATGAACCGCAGCGCGTGCCAGCGCCGGGACCGGTCATGCCCGGAACACCGCCCGGAACACTGGCCGGAACACCGCCCGAAACACTGGCGGATCCCCAACCCGATCAGGCCACGGTGCATCCGGTGCAGGCGCCGCCGCTGCCTGTCACGCTGAACGCGGCAGCAGCCGCGCCGGTCGCCGCAATCGCCCGGACAGAGCGCGACATCGTGGCACTGGGCATCATTTTTGCCGCAATCATCCTGTTTGTCGGCACCGGGTCATCGGTGCTGACCGGGCTGGCGCGCCACTTGCTGTTTGGCGAAACCAACGTCGACAGCCTGCTGACCAATGCCCTGCTGTTGAATATCGCGCTGATCGTGTTTGGCTGGCGACGCTATACCGACCTGTTGCAGGAAGTGGCAGCGCGCCGCGATGCAGAGGCCGCCGCGCTGCGGCTGGCGGATACCGACCCGCTGACCGGATTGCTCAACCGCCGCAGTTTCGATGTCACGCTGATCCGGCTGGCCGCCGACGTGGCCGCGCGCGGCGGCAGCCTGGCGCTGATGCTGATCGATCTTGACCGGTTCAAGCGCGCCAATGATTCGCATGGCCACGGCGTGGGTGATGCGGTGCTGGTCGAAACCGCGCGGCGCACGGCGGCGATGCTGCCGGCCGACGCGGTGCTCGCGCGGCTGGGCGGTGACGAATTTGCCGCGCTGGTGCCGTTTTCGCGCGGCGCCGACGGCATGGCGCAGACCGAACGACTGGCCGCGCGAATCGGCCATGCCATCGCCCTGCCGATCCAGTGCGGCGAACACACCGTGGGCGTGACCGCGTCGATCGGTGCGGTATGCGCCCCGATCACCACCGACCAGACCCTGGCAGAGGCCACCGACACGCTGCTGCACCGCGCCGATGTGGCGATGTATCAGGCCAAAAAGGGCGGCCGCAGCCAGCATTGCTGGTTCGACCCGGCGATGGAAGCCGACATGCTGGCGCGCAACCGGCTGGAACAGGCGATTCGCGCGGGGCTGAAGAACGGCGAATTCCGCCCCTATTATGAAAAGCAGGTCGATCTGGCATCGGGTGCGATCACCGGGTTTGAAATGCTGGCGCGGTGGAATTCGCCGACGCTGGGCGTGGTCGGCCCCGATGTGTTTGTGCCTGTGGCCGAAGAGATCGGGGTCATGCCCGACCTGTCAGAGCACCTGATTCGCGCCGCGTTGATCGATGCGCGCGACTGGGCCCCGCACCTGACGCTGGCGATCAACATTTCGCCGGTGCAATTGCGCGACCCGTGGTTTGCCCAGCGCCTGTTGAAACTGCTGGTAGAGGCGCGCTTTCCCGCCGGCCGGCTGGATATCGAAATTACCGAGGTCAGCTTGCGCGAAAACCTGCCAATGGTGCGATCGCTGGTCACATCGTTGCGCAACCAGGGCATCCGCATCAGCCTGGATGATTTTGGCCATGGCGCATCAAGCCTGGCGCATCTGCGCACCCTGCCGTTTGACCGGATCAAGATCGACCGCAATTTCATCGCCGGGCTGGGCCAAAGCCGCGACAGCGCCGCCGTGGTCGAAGCGATCGCGGCAATCGGTCGGGGGATGGACCTGCCGATCACCGCCGAAGGGGTCGAAACGCCGGAAATTCTGGCCGAACTGCGCAAATTGGGTGCGCTGCAAGGGCAGGGTTATCTGTATGGCCAACCGCTGAGCGCGCAGGCGCTGTATCAAGAACTGGCCGGATGCAGCCTGCTGGCACAGCCCGTGCCGACCGCGACTGTGCCGCCCGCATCCCCGGCGACGGATTCGCGGACTGCCTGATCGCGCTCCCCAGCGCGCTCCGCTGCGGCGCGTTTGCAAACCGCGCCCATTGCTCTACTAGGCGCAGCCATGCGCATCCCCTTTCGCAAGATGCATGGCCTGGGCAATGATTTCGTGGTGATCGACGCCCGCGATGCCGCGCCCGCGCACGGCCTGGCCATGACCGCGCGCCGCGCCGCTGCGATTGCGGCGCGCACCACCGGGATCGGCTGTGACCAGCTGATCGTGCTGGAAAGCGCCGTGCATGCCGATGTGCGCATGCGCATTTTCAACCATGACGGCAGCGAGGTAGAGGCCTGCGGCAATGCCGCGCGCGCGGTCGGGCTGCTGCTGGCCGACGAGCGCGGCGGCGAAACCCGCATCGAAACGCTGGGTGGCATGATCGTCGCCCAGTCCAGCGCCGCTGGTGCCGATGCTGCGGTCAGCGTCGCAATGGGCGTGCCACGCTTTGACTGGGACGCAATCCCGCTGGCCTTTGCGATGGATACGCTGGCCATGCCGGTGGCGTGGGAGGATCTGGCCAACCCGGTCGCGGTCAATGTCGGCAATCCGCACGTGGTGTTTTTTGTGACCGACACCCATGCCGTCGATCTGGCGCGGCTGGGGCCGATGATTGAAACCGATGCGCTGTTTCCTGCGCGCATCAACGTCAATGTCGCCACGCTGACCGGGCCGGACACGCTGGACCTGCGCGTATGGGAACGCGGCGCGGGGCTGACCCGGGCGTGCGGCACCGGCGCCTGCGCCACCGCTGTGGCGGCGATGCGCCGGCGGCTGACCGGGCGGCGTGTGGTGGTCACGCTGCCGGGCGGGCCGCTGACCATAACCTGGGGGCCTGATGGCATGATCACCATGACCGGGCCGGCCGCCTTGAGTTTTGAAGGCGTGTTTGCCGCGGACGATTATCCGGCATGACCGCGCCCCAACGCCGAAATACCGACCCTACGGTGGTCACGCTTGGCTGCCGGCTGAACCTGGCGGAAAGCGAATCGATCCGCGCGATGCTGGCGGATGCACCGGACGCGACGGTGGTGGTCAACACTTGCGCAGTAACCGCAGAGGCGGTGCGCCAGTCGCGCCGCGCGGTGCGCCGCCTGCGTCGCGATCATCCCGCCGCGCGGCTGGTGGTGACCGGCTGCGCGGCCACCATTACCCCCGATGATTTCGCCGCCATGCCCGAAGTCGATGCCGTGGTGGCCAACCCGGCCAAGCTGTTGCCGCGCAGCTGGCAGGCCGCACCCGCGCCGGTGGTGCAACCGGCATCGGCGCAGCATACCCGCGCGTTTGTGCCGGTGCAGAACGGTTGCGACCATGCCTGCACGTTCTGCATCATCCCCGCCGGGCGCGGCGCCAGCGTGTCCAGCCCGGTGGACGACGTGGTGCGGCGGATTGCCGCACATCTGGACCACGGTGTGAACGAAGTGGTGCTGACCGGGGTCGATGTCACCGGCTGGGGCGCCGATCTGGCGGATGGTGCGCGCCCCTCGCCCCGGCTGGGCGATCTGGTCGCGGCCATTTTGCGCGCGTTTCCGGCGCTGCCCCGGCTGCGGCTGTCCTCGCTCGACGGGGTGGAAATCGATGATCAGCTGTTCGACATCGTCACCGGCGAGCCGCGCGTGATGCCACATATTCACCTGTCGCTGCAGGCGGGTGATGACATGGTGCTGAAACGCATGAAACGCCGCCACACGCGGGCGCAGGCCATCGGCCTGATCGACCGCATGCTGGCCCGCCGCCCCGAAATCGCCATCGGTGCCGACGTGATCGCCGGTTTCCCGACCGAGACCGAGGCGATGCACGCCAACAATCTGGCGCTGATCACCGATGCGCGCATCGTGCACGGCCATATCTTCCCCTATTCGCCGCGCCCCGGCACGCCGGCGGCGCGAATGCCACAGGTCGATCCGGTGGTGGTGCGTGCGCGCGCGGCGCAATTGCGCGAACGTGTGGCGCAAAACCGTGCGGCGTGGTTGCAGACACTGGTTGGGCTCCCACGCGAAGTGCTGGCCGAACGCGACGGCACAGGCCATTCGGGCGAATTTGCGCCCTATCGCCTGCCCGCGGGCACGGTACCGGGCACACTGGTCACACTGACGCCGACCACGATCGACGAAGGACTGCTGGCATGAGTGAAGAAGCGCCATGAGTGAGGAAACCTGGAGCGATCGGCTGCTGGGCGCCTTCAGCAAGACCACCGAACGCCTCGCTGAAAATCTGGCCGGGCTGACCGGCGCGACGCGGCTGACCAGCGAACAGCTCGACGATATCGAGGACGCGCTGATCGCATCGGACCTCGGCCCGCGCGCGGCGGGGCGGATTCGCGCGCGGCTGGCCGCCGGGCGGTTTGAATCCGGGCTGGATGAAGCGGCCCTGCGCGGATCGGTCGCCACCGAGATCGAGGCGATCCTGCGCGTGGTCGCGCGGCCGCTGGACATCGTGGCGTTCCCCCGGCCGCAGGTCATTCTGGTGATCGGGGTCAACGGTTCGGGCAAGACCACCACCATCGCCAAACTGGCGCACCTGTTCCAGGAACAGGATTACAGCGTGATGCTGGCCGCCGGCGACACTTTTCGGGCGGCGGCAATCGGCCAGTTGCGCGTGTGGGCAGACCGGCTGGGCGTGCCGATCATCAGCGGCGACGAAGGCGGAGACCCGGCCTCGATCGTGTTCGATGCGGTGCGCGCAGCGACCGAGGCGGGCACCGACGTGCTGATCGTCGATACCGCCGGCCGCCTGCACAACAAACGCGAACTGATGGATGAACTGGCCAAGATCCGCCGCGTGCTGGGCCGGCTGAACCCGGCCGCGCCGCATGACGTGGTGCTGGTGCTGGATGCCACCAATGGCCAGAACGCATTGCAGCAGATCGAAATTTTCCGCGAAGTGGCCGGCGTGACCGGGCTGGTGATGACCAAGCTGGATGGCACCGCGCGCGGCGGCGTGCTGGTGGCCGCGGCAGAACAATACGGATTGCCGATCCATGCGATTGGCGTCGGCGAAAAGATCGATGACCTGCGCCCGTTCGACCCCGCGCTGGTCGCCCGCGTGATTGCCGGAGATGTCGCGTGACCGCGCCCCACACATCGGCCAACCCATCGCCCAGCACATCACCCAGCACATTTCGTCATTCCGGACTTGATCCGGAATCCAGCAAAACATCAGACGCGGCAGCGTCTTCGGCGCCTTCACCCTGCACGACAGCGGGCATAACGCGCCAAACCATCGGATGGTTGCCATGACCGCACAGCCCGCCCCCGCCAAACGCCCATCATCATGGATCAACCTGGCGGTCGATTACGGCCCCTTGCTGGTGTTTTTCCTGGCCTATCGGTATTTCACGCCCAAGGGCGGCGATCCCGGGCTGAGCGCGGTGATCGCGGTGACCAAAAGCACGATGGTGTTCATGGTCGCCACCGTGGCCGCGCTGGCGCTGTCCAAATGGCGGCTGGGCAAAATTTCGCCGATGCTGTGGCTGTCATCCACGCTGATCATCGGGTTTGGCACGCTGACGGTGTTTTTCGGCGATCCGACCTGGATCCAGATCAAGCCGACGGTGATCTATGTGCTGTTTGCCACCATCCTGTTCGCGGGCTTGCGCTTTCAACGCCCAATGCTGCGCGATCTGCTGCAATCGGCGTTCGACGGGCTGGACGATGCCGGCTGGCTGAAACTGTCGCGCAACTGGGCATGGTTTTTCGTGTTTCTGGCGGTGCTGAACGAAGTGCTGCGCCACTGGTACAACAAGGACAACGGCGGCTTTGAAACCTGGCTGACGATCAAGGTATGGGGCGTAACCGCGCTGTCCTTCGCGTTCACCTTTGCGCAAGTGCCGATGCTTATGCGCCACGGCCTGGGCGATGTGGCCGAGGCCGAGGCGGAGACCACCACGCCACACGATTGAGCGCCACCATTAGGACAGCATAGCGCGGGATTTGTGGTGATTGGGGGTCGCGCGTGACACCGCAATCACGGTCTCGGCTTGCCACCCAACCCGGCGCCGCCAATGCTGCCGAGGCACTGCTCGCCCAGCTTGATGCCGAGGGGAGCGAAGAGTTGGATTCGACAAATAATAACATCTAGGTTATATGACCCCATGGAATGGACGGTCACCAACCACGAAGCGTTCGAACCCGAATATGCCGCGCTGCCCACGTCAGTGCGGCTTGCCTTGCTGGCGGAATTGATGCTGCTACGCACCTATGGCCCCGCTCTGGCGCGGCCCCATGCCGATACGCTGACAGGATCGAAGTATCCCAATATGAAGGAGCTTCGGTTCAACGCGGAAGATGGGGTTTGGCGGGTGGCTTTCGCGTTCGATCCCAAGCGCAAGGGGATTATCCTCGTTGCGGGCGACAAGACCGGGGTGGCGCAGAAGCGGTTTTACAAAGCGCTGATTGGCAAAGCTGATGCCCGGTTCGCCGAGCATCTCGATGCGTTGAAAGGAAATTAGCATGGCAGCCAAGGCAAAGTCCGCCAAGACCAGTGTGCTGGGGCGCACCCTTGAACAGTTGCTCGATGATCTGTCGCCTGACGAACGCGCACAGGTCGAAGCGCGTAGCGCCGAACTCCACGCTGAGGTCGAGGGGCTGAAAGCCCTGCGCAAGCTGGCAGCGCGTTCGCAGGAACAGATCGCCCAAAGCCTGGGTGTAAAACAGCCCGCCGTCCACAAGATGGAACGGCAGGCCGACCTCTACCTGTCCACCCTGCGCCGGTTTGTCGAGGCTGCGGGCGGCACGCTGGAACTGCGGGTGGAACTGCCAGGTAGCGGTGTGATGCGCCTTACCGGCATGGGCGAGCTAAGCGATGATGCAGACCGCTCCGCCGCCTGACCGCGCTGGAGATACCGCGAGGCATCTTGCGGCCGTGAGGCGGGGAGTTCAGGCGATTTGGTAAAGTGGCACCGTAATGCCTGTCACCGTAATCCTGCTCCTTCTGCGGCAACAGAGTTATCGCTTCTTTATGAAACTCCACTCAGCCGGCGCGCTGCGGAGCTTCATTATCTCTTCTGATGATACACCATATGTAGATTCGACATATCGCGCATCTACCTCAATAGCTTCGTCTTGTGAATTACCTCGAACATCTGGCACCGTGCTTAACAGCTCGATGAACTGATCTTTCGCTGGCAGGTAGACAATAAATCCTTGCCACCCCGACTTGATAGCACTCCAGCCATTGATGACATCCACAACGGCATCCAGGTCGAATTCCAATGTCTGACCATTCAAGGCCTCGTAGCTCGACGGCATCATTTCAGCACCCGCACCTGTCCGTTGGGCTGAATTACCGTGACAGGTGCGAAAACCCCATAATCCACCTGACCAATTCAGCGCGAAGAATGCCCCAGCGTCCACACATAAGCGGCCACCGCCTTCACATCGGCCGCATCCAGTGGTGACCCGCCCAGCGCGGGCATCGCGCCGCTGGCGTGTTTGGGGTGGGCCACGCCGGCTGTGATCGTGGCGGAAAGGCCGTCGACCGAACCGTCGCTCCATTGGTATGCCGGGCCGACCAGCGATCCGCCGGCCGCGCTGCCGCGTCCGTCTGACCCGTGGCAGCCGACGCAGGCGCCGGCTTTGGCTTCGCCGAAATAGATGCGCTGGCCCAGTGCGACCTCTTCGACGGTGGAACCGGCGGGCGGTTTTGGCGGCGCGCTGCTGAACCCGTTACCCACCGAAAGCGCGCTTTTGATGGCGGCGGGCGGGGCATCGGTCAGGGCGGCGTCGGCGGGGCCGTGATAGGTGACGCGCCAGATCGTGCCGCGCACATCATCGGCGATATACAGCGCGCCATCGCGGCCGACTGCCACCCCGGCGGGGCGGTGCGCGGCGCGGCCCGGTTCGCGGTATTCGCCGGCAAAGCCATCGGCAAAGCGAATCCATTGCCCGGCCGCCTTGCCATCCTTCAGCGGCTGAAACGCCACCAGATAGCCGCCCTGCGGCGCGGGTGCACGGTTCCATGACCCGTGAAAGGCGATGAACGCGCCCTCTGCAAAGGCGGCCGGAAACGCGCGCGCGGTATAGATTGCCACGTCGTTGGGCGCCCAGTGCGCGGGGAATGCGGCAACGGGCGGGGTTTTGGTGGCGCAGCGCCCCTGCACATGCCCGCCATCGCCGCCATATTCGGGCGCCAGCACGTGATGGCCCTGGGTCGCGTCGTAATAGCAGGTGGGCCAACCGAAATCCGTGGCTTTTGTTGGCGAAAACAGGATTTCGTTGGGCAATTCAGCGCCCTGTTCGGCGTTGTACAGCGCCGGCCAGTTCTGCGACAACTGGTCACGGCCATGCTGGGTGGCGAAAATGCGCCCCGCCGAATCGAACGCCATGCCGCCAGTGTTGCGGATGCCGGTGGCCCAGCGGTCGGCGGGGGAGAACGTCTGCCCCAGCTTGTCTGCGCGATAGGCCCAGATGCCGCCGCGCGTCTGCTGTTCGATACACGGATCGGCGCCCTTTGCGCCCGGCTGGCGATTGGGGTGTTCACAGGTGTTGGTGGCCGAACCCGAATTGACCAGCAGCGTGCCCGACGCATCGATCACGAACGGGTGCATCGGGTGATCGCCACCCAGCACCAGCCCCGATACCACCACTTGTGCGGGGCCGCTGGGCGCCATCTGCCCGGGCGCCATCGCATAGCGCACCACGGCGTCCTTTTCTTCGACAAACAGTCCGCCGTGCCACAGCGCAATGCCGGTGCCACCCCGGCCACCACGCGCCACGCTGGGGCCAAAGCGTTCGACCACATCGGCCACGCCATCGCCATCGCGATCCTTCAACGCCACCACCAGGCCACCGGTGGGCGACGGAGCATGCGGGAAATAATCGCCGCTTTCCCAGGTGTTGACATAGACCGTGCCGTCATCCGCCACTGTCATGTGGCGGGCATGGCCCAGATTGTCGGCAAAGACCGTTGCGCAGAAACCCGGCGGCAGCGTCAGCCCGCCATTGTCGGCGGCGCAATCGGCAGGGACGGTGGCGGGCGACGCCGTTACGCGGCCCTGGCCGGGTACCATGGCCACACCAGTGGCCAGCATCGACACCGCTGCCAGCGCGGACAGACGAACGATCGGCAGCTTCATCGCATCACTCCATTCCCAAAAATTCAGATTTTGATCTGGCTGCCCAGTTCGACCACGCGGTTGGTGGGCAGGCGGAAAAATTCCATCGCGCTGGCCGAATTGCGCAGCATCCACGAAAACAGTTTTTCGCGCCACAACGCCATGCCCGGTTTATCTGATGGCAACAGCGTCTGGCGCGACAGGAAAAAGCTGGTGCGCATCATGTCGAACGGTTCGCCGCCCAGCGTCATCAGCTTGAGCGCGCCGGGCACATCGGTTTCTTCCAGAAAGCCAAAGCGCAGTTTCAGCCGGTAAAAGCCGTTGCCAAACTCCTTGATCACCGCGCGCGTGGCCGGATCGACAAACGGCGTGTCCTCGATCTGTATCGTCATCAGCACGATACGTTCGTGCAGCACTTTGTTGTGCTTCATGTTGTGCAACAGCGCCGAGGGCACCCCGGCAGCGGCCGAGGCCATAAACACTGCCGTACCGGGCACGCGGATCGCGCTGGAATGCGCCGACTTGGTAAACACTTCGAGCGGAATGCCCGAGGCCGACATCGTCTGGCGCAGCAGCGCGCGACCACGCGACCAGGTCGTTAGCAGGATGAACACGACCACCCCCATCAACAACGGCACCCAGCCGCCATCCGGCACTTTTGTCAGGTTAGCGGCAAGATATAGCCCGTCGACCGCAAAAAACAGCGCCAGCAGCGGCACCGCAAAAATCGGTTTCCAATGCCACAGCCGGAACAGCACCACCGCCAGCAGCACGTTGTCGATCAACATCGCGCCGGTTACCGCCACACCATAAGCTGCGGTCAGATTGGTCGACCGCTGGAACACCAGCACCAGCAGCACGACCGCCACCAGCAGCGCCGTGTTGATCGCGGGGATATAGATCTGTCCGGCGGCCAGGCTGGTATGACGGATCGTCATGCGCGGAATAAACCCAAGCTGAATCGCCTGTTGCGTCACCGAAAACACCCCCGAAATCACCGCTTGCGAGGCGATGATCGCGGCCAGGCTGGCCAGGATCAGCAAGGGCCATTGAAACCAGTGTGGTGCGAGCAGAAAGAACGGGCTGGCCAGCGCCTCGTGCTGGCGCAGCAACAGCGCCGCCTGCCCCAGATAATTCAGGACCAGCGCCGGCAAAACCACCGCCAGCCACGACAGGCGGATCGGGATGCGCCCGAAATGGCCCATATCGGCATAAAGCGCCTCGGCCCCGGTCACCGCCAACACTGCCGCGCCCATCGCCAGAAACCCCCGCCACGGATCGGTAGCGAACATTACCACGGCAAAGTGCGGCGACAAGGCGGCGAGCACTTGCGGATGGACCGCGACACTGGCCACGCCAAGCACCGCGATGGTGCCGAAATAGGCAAGCATTATCGGCCCGAAAAACGTCGCCAGCCGGGCGGTGCCGCGCGATTGCGACAAAAACAGTGCGATCAGGATCAACACCACCAGCGGCACCACCATAAACCGCATTTCGGGGCGATAGATTGCCACCCCCTCAATTGCGCCCATTACCGACACCGCCGGGGTAATCATCGCATCGCCATAAAACAGCGCGGTCGCAAATACCCCGAGCAGGATGACGCCGCGCCCCCACCTCCGCTCGGCGGTTTCGCGGTTGATCAGCGCGAGCAGCGCCAGGCTGCCACCTTCGCCCTTGTTGTCGGCACGCATCAGAATGATCACATATTTGAACGTGACCATGATCAGCATCGACCAGAACATCAGGCTGACAATGCCGTGGATATGCAGCGAATCGAGCGGCAGGCGGTGGCGCCCGGCAAACGTATCGCGCAGGGCATACAACGGGCTGGTGCCGATATCGCCAAATACCACCCCCATCGCGCCGACGGCCAGCCGGGCGACGCTGGCGCCTCGTTCGGCCACCGGCCGGTTTACCGCGACCGCCTCGGTCGGCACGATCGCTTCGCCCTGGTATGTGGTCATGATGCGATGGCCCCTGGCCTGCTCCTGGCGGACAGAGTCATGCCGGGTCGGGCAGCTGTGTCATGGTGTCGCGCCCTTAGCATCGCCCACAGACCCGGGCAATGGTCGCGCATCAAGGGTTGGTTGATGCGGGCGCAGACGGGGACGCTGGCGCAGGTTGCGGGTTCGCTGGTGGCGCCGGTGCGGGTGCGCCGTCAGCGGCTGGCGGGGCGTTGCTCATCGCGATCAGCTGGTCCAGCCGGTCAAGCCGCGCCACCAGATCGGCACGGAACGGGGCATTGGCAGGCGCGCGTTGCAACAGCCCAGCCCACAGCTCGCGCGCTTCGGTCAGATGGCCCGATTGCGCCAGCGCCATGCCCATAAAGAACGGCGGACCAGGATGATCGGGGTTGATTGCAGCCGCGCGGCGGAAAGCAAATTCGGCCGCCGGGGTGATCGTGCCGTCGCTGTGCCCGGTCAGCGCATTGCCCAGCGCCACCCACAGATCGGCATCGCGCGGATTGCGGCGCACCGCCTGGCCCAGAAAATCGGCCGCGGCGCGAAACTGCCCGGCGCGCGACAGCGCATCCGACACCACCAGCCACGATTGCCCCTGGCCAAATTTGTCGCCCATCGTCTGTTGCTGCCGCAGCAATTCGGCATCGGCGGTGCGCTGGTCCTCCAGCGGCGCCTTGGGCGCGCCGGGTGCACCCGGATGCCCCTGCACGGCATAGCCGGCCAGCCCGAGCATCAGCGCCGCACCGACAATTTCCCACGCCGGGCGCGGCATTTTCAGCACAAACGCCATCAGCGCGAACACCACGGCAGCCAGCCCGAGGATTACCACCCAGGTCATGCGCGATCTCCCTCGTCGGCAGGGGCCGACACACTGGCAACGTCGGCCCGGGCCGGCGCGCCGCCGAAAAAGCGCCGGCGCAACAGCAGCGCCGCCAGCAGCAGGATCACCAATGGCGCGGCAAACAGCGGCCAGGTGATCGGTTTGACCTGCGGGGTGTAACTGACATAATCGCCATAGCGCGCGATCAGCCACTGGCGGATATGTTCGGGGTCTTCACCCTTGGCGATGCGCATGCGCACTTCGCTGCGCATATCACCGGCAATCGGCGCGTCGGAATCGGCGATCGACTGGCTTTGGCACATCACGCAGCGCAGCGTGACCATCAGCGCCTTTGCCCGCGCCTCCTGATCGGGATTGTCCAACTGCCGATAGGCATAGGGCGCCGGCGGCACGTTTTCCTGCGCCATGGCTGGCGTCGCCGTCAGCATGAGCACCAGCGCGGCAAGAATGGCGCGTATCATTGCCCCGCCCCCGCCGCTTTCAGTTTGTCGAGCAGCATCGGCACATCGCTTTCACGGATATCGCCGATATGCTGGTACCGGATCACCCCGTGGCCATCGATCACATAGGTTTCAGGCACGCCCGACGACCCGATCGCCAGTTGCACCGCACGCTGGTCATCCCGGCCGATCGCGGCATAGGGATTGCCATTGCGGGTGAGGAATTGCGCCAGATCATCGGGGCGGTCGTGGATCGCCACGCCATCGATTTCCACGCCGGCCTGCGCCAGCGTCGCCAGTTGCGGCGCCTCTGCCGCGCAGGGCACGCACCAACTGGCAAACACGTTCAGCAATTTGGGCTTGCCGGTCTGAAACGCGCGCATCGCCAGCCCTGGCCGGTCGGCCGTGGCGGGGGGCAGATCGAACGGGGGCAACGGGTTGCCGACAAACGCGCTGACAACATTGTGGTCGCCCGGGCGCATCAAGCCGTGCACAAACAGCGCAAACAGCCCGGCAAAGATCGCCAGCGGCAGCCACAGTGCCAGCCGCGCGCGCGGCTGCGTTGCTGATGGTGCGGTGCTATCGCTCATCGCCGCCGATCCGCCTGCCGCACCGAGATGCGCGTTTTGGCCACCCAGCGGCGCAGATCGCTGAACACCCGGCCCGTCAGCGCCAGCAATCCGCCCAGCGCGACCATCGCCCCGCCCAGCCAGATCAGTGGCACAAACGGTTTCCACCACAGCCGCATCTGCCAGCGGCCATCGGCGCCGTGTTCGCCCAATACGACATACAATTGCCCGTTCCAACGCGTGGACAGCGCAGATTCGGTGCGGGTGCCGGGCGGGTTGGTAAAGGTTTCCGCCTTGGGGTGCAGCGCGATCGGCGCGTTGCCGGCATAGCGCGCCTCAACCCCGGCCTCCAGCGCAGTCCAGTTCGGGCCGGCGACGGGCATGATATTGTCCAGCCGCACCTGCCACGGGCCGACATCGCGCGCCTCACCCACGTTGAGCGCGGCCAGCCGTTCGACCGAAAACGCGCTTTCGCTGGCCATACCGAACAGCGACACCGCGATCCCGGCATGCGCCAGCACCATGCCCCACACCGGCAGCGGGGTGCGGCGCAGATTGCGCCCGACCAGCGGCAGCATGGCGGCAGGCAGCAGCGCCGACGCGAGCGCCAGGCCGATCGCCGGCAGCACGGCAATCTGGTGCGCCAGCAGTTCCACCCCGGCGAACACCGCCAGCGCCAGCCCGGCACAGACCAGCAGTGGCCAGGTTACGCGTGCGCGCCGGTCGGCGCCGCCAGTGCCGGTCAACCGGTCGCGCCGCCAGCGCAACAGCGGGCCTATGCTCATCACCACAAACATCGGAAAGGCAAAGAACGCCGCGACCGGGTTGAAATAGGGCGGCCCGACCGACACCTTCACCCCATAGGCCTCGGTCAGCAGGGGATAGAGCGTGCCGATCAGCACGATCCCCAGGATGCCGCACAGCATGACGTTGTTGAACACCAGCGCCGCCTCACGACTGAGGAACGCAAAGCGGGCGCCCTCGGTCACGGTGCCTGCGCGCAGGGTGAACAGCGCCAATGCGCCGCCGATGTCGATCGCCAGCAGCGCCAGGATGAAGGACCCCCGCTGCGGATCGACCGCAAAGGCGTGGACCGAGGTCAGGATGCCCGATCGCACCAGAAACGTACCGACCATCGACATCGAAAACGCCAGCACGCCCAGCATCACCGTCCAGGTGCGCAGCGCGTCGCGGCTGGACAGCACCGACACCGAATGCAGCAGCGCGGTCGCCGCCAGCCAGGGCATCAGCGACGCGTTTTCAACCGGGTCCCAAAACCACCAGCCGCCCCAGCCCAGCGTGTAATAGGCCCAGTACGATCCGGCGGTGATGCCCACGGTCAGAAAAATCCACGCGCCCAGCACCCACGGGCGCATCGCGCGGGCAAACGCCGGCCCGACATTGCGCGTGACCAGCGCACCGATCGCAAACGAAAACGCAATCGATAGCCCGACATAACCGACGTAAAGCGTGGGCGGGTGAAACGCGAGTCCGACATCCTGCAGCAAAGGATTCAGCCCCTGCCCTTCCTCTGGCACCGGCGACAGCCGCGCGAACGGGTTCGACGCAAACAGCAGAAAGGCATAAAACCCCAGGCTGATGAACGCCTGCCCCGCCAGCGTGGCGATCAGCGTCGGTTCATCCAGCCGGCGTTCGATCACCGCCACCACCGCGCCGGCGACCGCCATGATCGCCACCCACATCAGCATCGAACCTTCGTGGTTGCCCCAGGTCCCGGCGATCTTGAAAATCAGCGGTTTGGCCGAATGGCTATTTTCGGCCACCAGCTTGACCGACAGATCAGTGCTGACAAACAGCGAAATCAGCGCGGCGAACGCCACCAGCACCAGCACGCCCTGCATCACCGCCACCGGGCGCACCAGCCCCACCAGCGCGCGGCCTTCGGGGCGCAGTGCGATTGCGCCGGCCACCAGTTGCAACACCGCCAGCGCCGCGGCCATCCACAGCACGGCAAGCCCCAGTTCCGCAATCATGGCGCCAAAATCCCGGTTATCCGGCCAGTATGCGTGATCATTTGGTCTGTGCCACCACTTGTTTGGCCTGGTCCGCGCTCATGTTCTGCATTTCGCGCGGGACATATTTTTCATCATGTTTGGCCAGCAGATTGTCGGCCACAAAACTGGTGCCCTCCATCCGCCCTTCGGCGACCACGCCCGATCCTTCGACGAACAGGTCGGGCGTGATCCCGGAAAACCGCACGGGCACACGCGCCTTGCCGTCGGTGACGGTGAAATGGATGGTCACCCCGTCGGTCATCGTTTTGATCGAGCCTTTTTCGACCATCCCGCCCAACCGCACGGCCCGGCCCATTTCGGGCGGGTGCGCGACGATGTCGCTGGGGATATAGAAATAGCTGGCCTGCCGGCTGAGCGCCCAGGC
The DNA here is from genome assembly GCF_040398825.1 of Novosphingobium sp. Lineage (GTDB taxonomy): Bacteria > Pseudomonadota > Alphaproteobacteria > Sphingomonadales > Sphingomonadaceae > Novosphingobium. The sequence continues at coordinate 110,957 of NZ_JBBATI010000005.1, read as the reverse complement.
CGCCAGCAGCCCGGCGCCGACCAGCGCGACCAGCGCCAGCACGACGAGCACCAGCCGCTGGTGCTTTGGCTTGATCATCGGACCACGGATGGTTTCGGCTGCGCTCATTTGCGGCGCACCGCATCACGCCGGCGTTCGGCGCGGATCATCGCCCACAGCGACCACACCACCATCACCAGCGTGCCGGCCACGCCGATTGCCAGCGCCGCCCACACGAATTCCCATTGGTTCAATCGTTCATGCATTGGACTGGTCTTGTGCTTTCATGGTCAAGTCAGGTTCAACCAAGCGCCTTGCGCCGCAACCGGGCCTCGGTCTGGATCTGGGCCAGCAGCATGCGCATGCGCGCCAGCACCACCCCGCCAAACACCAGCGAAAATCCCACTGCCGCGATCAGCAGCGGCCACAGATACGTGCCATCAATCGACGATTTGCCCATGGTGATTGATGCCGGCTGATGCAGGCTGTTCCACCACACCACCGACCGGTTGATGATCGGGATGTTGATTGCGCCGACCAGGCCAAAGATGGCCGCCACGCGGCCCGCGCTGCCGCTGTTGCCGGCATCGCGCTGCGCTGCCTCTGCCAGCGCGATATAGCCGAAATAGAGGAACAGCAGGATCAGGAAACTGGTCAGCCGGCCATCCCACACCCACCAGGTGCCCCAGGTCGGGCGACCCCAGATCGATCCGGTGATCAGGCCCAGCGCCGTGAACACCGCACCGGGCACCGCCGCCGCGCGCGCCGCAATCCCCGCCAAGGGGTGGCGCCAGACCAGTTCGGCCACGCTGGCCATGGCGATCGTCGACCAGCCGGCCATGCCCAGCCATACGCAGGGAACATGGATAAACAGGATTTTGACCGTGACGCCCATCAGATGGTCGGGCGGCGCCAGCGCCAGCCCCCACGCCAGCGCGCCAAATGCCATGACCAGGCCCGGAATCAGCGTAAGCGGCAACATCCAGCGGGCAATCCGCAGGAACCGGGCAGGATTGGCAAAGCCGTGCATGGGTACGCCGTCAATTCCCGAATTCGTGGGGCCTGCTGCGTGTCTGCCGCCGGACCCGTGATACAGACCGACTCGGTCGTACAACGGTCCACATCAAAACGCGACCTGCCAAAATGCGAAACCTGTCACAAAGTCACACGCCGGTGCCTTTGCGGGCGCGGCCCGCTATGCCAGCGACCGGCATACAAAAAGCGCCGCCTTTGGCCAAGACAGCGTGCGCACAGCGTGAAACGATGGGGGGTGGAAAAATGGGGCGACCAATGGGGTTCGAACCCACGACCTCCGGTACCACAAACCGGCGCTCTAACCAACTGAGCTATGATCGCCACACACCGGCGCCCCTGTTGCAAAAAGGGGCGCCGATGGAAAGAAAAAAATCGCCAACGCCGGTCATTCACCGGCGCAGGCCAAACCACTTGTCGGATCAGCCCTTTTTCAGGGTCAGCCCGCCAAAGCGTTTGTTGAACTGGGCCACGCGGCCACCCTGGTCCATCATGCGCTGCGCACCGGTCCAGGCCGGGTGCGACGTCGGATCGATATCCAGCGTCATGGTCTGGTCTTCCTTGCCCCAGGTCGAACGGGTGCGGAACACGGTACCATCGGTCATCTGGACATTGATGAAGTGGTAATCGGGGTGAATCTTGGCCTTCATGACTTTGCTCCATGGCGCGCCCGGTTCCGACCGGCCGCAGGAATTGCGAAGCGCGCCCCTAGCCCACGGCGACGGGGTTGTCGAGATGAGTCTTGTTCTGCTGTTCGCTTGCGTGAACAGCAGACCATCCGACCGGCCTCCCCGCTCGACCACCATATCATGATGGTATCAGTGGTGGTCGGGCGGGGACGCGGGGCGGGCGGTATGCATCGCGCGTTAGCGCGATCAAGAATCAGCGATCATCGCGGTAAAGCTGCATTCGGTGGCGATCTTGTCGCCCAGCATGGCGCGGCCGGCAAATTTGCACACGCGCGCGCGTTTCTGCGTAAACGACACGTGCAGATCAAGCAGGCAACCGGGGGTGACCGGGGTGCGGAACTTGGCCTCTTCGATCGCCATGAAATAGACCAGTTTGCCGGTGCCGGCCAACCCCAGCGTTTCCACCGCGAGCACGCCCGCGGCCTGCGCCAGCGCCTCTATCTGCAGCACGCCGGGCATGATCGGCCGCCCCGGGAAATGGCCCTGGAAAAACTGTTCGTTCATGCTGACCGCCTTGATCGCGTGGATTCGCTCCCCCACGATCAGTTCGACCACGCGATCGACCAGCAACAGAGGATAGCGGTGCGGCAGCGCCGCCATCACCCCGACAATGTCGAATGCCAGCGGCGCTGCCGCTGGCGTATCATTGCTTTCCGTCATCGACGCCGCAGCCTTAACGGCCCTGCGGGGTCTTTTTGGGAGCGGCAGGCGCAGGTGCAGCGGCACCAGCCTGTGCTGCTTCCGCGGCAGCAGCGGCCTGGGCCTGGGCCTGCTGTTCGCGCTGCGCGCGCGGCAGCCAGCCAGCCGGCGGGCTGACGCTGACCGACGGCACGATCAGGTTGAGCTGTTCCAGGATATCCTGGTTGAGGTTGTAGACCTGGTCCGCCTTGAGGATCGACTGCGCATCGAGCACGATGGTGATCTTGCGCTTGGTCATCGCGGCCTGCGTTGCGGCGTCCAGCTTGTCACCGATCTGTTCCAGCGCATATTGGCGCGCCAGGTTCACCGGTTCGATGATCTGCTGCAGTTCGCGTTCGCCCGCCTGTTCCAGCTGCTGGATCTGCGCATATTGCGCCTGCAGCTTGGTACGGTCGGCATTGGGCACCTTGGCATCAGCATCCAGCTTGTCGTACAGCGGCTTGATCTGGGCCTGAATCTGCGCCTTGCGCGTGTTGGCCTGGTCGATCTGCGCCTTGTAGGTGGCGGGCAGCTGCTGGATCGCCGCCTTATAGGCGTTGGACGAACCGACCACGGCCTGCTGGCTGGCGACGGCCAGCCCGGGCGCAACCAGACCACCGACGGTTTGGGCATGAGCAGCCGGAATCAGGCTGAGCGAAACACCCGCGACGAGCGCGGCTGACAAAGTACGGAGTGTCATCAGAACTGGGTTCCCACGTTGAAGCTGAAGGTTTTACGAGTATCGCCATCGACATAAGTCAGGGACTTGGCGATATCGATGCGGAACGGTCCGAACGGTGAATTCCAGTTGACCCCGAACCCGATCGAGATGCGGGGTTTTGGACTGTCGCCGACGAAGTCTTCTTCGAATTTCTGCGCGATGGCATTGGCAATGCCGTTCGAAGCCGTTGCATTGGTTGTATATTTGCCGGTCACGGCATCGGTGTACAGGATCGTCGTGCCCACCGCGGCGGGGCGCGTTACCCCGAATACCGCGCCAGCGTCCATGAACAGCGATGGCCGCAGGCCAAGTTCGCGCGCGCCAGTGCCCAGCGGAATTTCCAGCTCGGCATGGCCCAGGTAATAGTATTTGCCGCCCAGCGCATCGTTGACCCAGGTGTTCTTGTCGGTGCTGACCGTGCCACCGTTGCCGCTGGTCGGGTTGAAACCGCTAAAGTATTTGCGCAACACGCGCGGCCCCACACCGCGGATGTCGAACCCGCGCATCTGCGGTTCGCCCAGGAAGAACCGGTCGGTCAGCCGCACCGAGTCCTGAAATGCATTGGCCGCGTTGTTTTTCAGCGCGCGGATGGCGCCTGCCTCTCCACGCAGCGAAAAGATGAAACCGCGCGGCAGCGCGATGTAATGGGCCGCGTTGATCGACGCGCGCGCATATTTCACCGATCCGCCCAGCCCGGCGACATCCACACCGGCGATAAAGGTGTTGCCACGCGTCGGATGCAGGCGGTTGTCCAGCGTATCATAGACATACGATGCGCCCAGGATCGAACTTGTGCGCGTGCCGATGGCATCGCACAAGTATTGCCCGGCCAGATAGACCGAGCACGATCCGTTGATGTAATAGGTCGCCTGATCCAGCGAGACCTGTTCGTAATTGAGCGTGTAACGCCCGATCAGCGAACTGAATTCGGTCAGCGGCACCCCGGCGCGCAGCTGGAAACCGGTGGTGTTCTGCCGATAGGTGGTGTTGCGGTTGGCGTTGTAGAAATTGAAACTGGACGAATCGCGGCGGTAAAGATCGACACCCAGCGAAACGTTGCGGTCCGACACATACGGTTCGGTAAAGTTGAGCTGCACCGCCTTTGAATAGGCCGAATAGTTGACCGTCGCGCCGACGGTTTCACCGCGACCACGGAAATTGTTCTGCTGGATCGACGCCTGAAAGATAAAGCTTTCCAGACTGGAATAGCCGGCTGACAGCTGCAGCTGCCCGGTTGGCTTTTCCTCGACATTGGCCTCCAGCGCGACGCGGTCGGCGCTCGATCCGGGCTTTTGTTCGATTTCGAACTTTTCCTGGAAATAGCCCAGCGATTTTATGCGGTTGGACGACCGTTTGATCTGATACGAATTGAACGCATCACCTTCGCCCAGGCGGAATTCGCGGCGAATGACCTTGTCTTCGGTCAGCGTGTTGCCGTTGACGTCGATGCGTTCGACATAGACGCGCGGCGCTTCCGCAATGCGGAAGGTGACCGACATCGTCTGCTTGTCCTTGTCGCGCTGAAAATCGGGGCGCACATCGGCAAAGGCATAGCCAAAGCTGCCGACCGTTTCGGTCAGCGCGTCGACGGTGTCTTCAACCGCCTTGGCATTGTACCATTGCGCCTTTTTGATCGCGAGACGCTTGGCCAGCTGCTCACCGTTGAAATCGCGCAGCTGGCTTTCAACCTTCACATCGCCGAATTTGTAGCGTTTGCCTTCTTCGACCACATAGGTGACGATGAAATCGCGCTTGTCGGGCGTCAGTTCGGCCACCGCCGATACCACGCGGAAATCGGCATAGCCCTGCGTCAGGTAATATTGGCGCAGCTTCTGCTGGTCGAACGCCAGCCGATCCGGATCATAGCTGGTGCCCGACGAAAACGCGCGGAACGACCGCGATTGCTTCGTCACCATCACCGCGCGCAACTGGGTAACCGTAAAGGTCTTGGCACCCAGAATGTTGATCTGGCGGACCTTTGATTTTGGCCCTTCGGTGATTTCAAACACGATATCGACGCGGTTCTGGTCGAGCGACACCATCTTTGGTTCGACCGAGGCGGCAAACCGGCCTTCGCGCTTGTACAGCTCGATAATCCGGGTGACGTCGGCGCGCACTTTTGACCGGGTAAAGATCTGCCGCGCCGACAGCTTGATTTCGGGAAGGATCTTGTCCTCTTTCAGGCGCTTGTTGCCTTCGAGAATGATCCGGTTGACCACCGGGTTTTCCTTGACCTCGATCACCACCGCGCCATTGTCATTGCGCAGCTGGACATCGGCGAACAGTTCGGTCGCAAACAGGTCCTTCAGCACCTGGTCGGCGCCGGCCTGGGTATAGCGATCGCCGACGTGCATGCGGATGTACGACAGGATCGTATCCGCCTCCAACCGCTGCGCGCCTTCGACCGTGATCGACCGCACCGGTTCGCTCACCTGTGCCGGCACCGCCGCGGCGCGCGGGGCGGCCGGGGTCGGCGCATCAAGCGCAATCGGCACCGCGGCGCCCGTTTTGGCCGGGGCGGAACGCGTGGGCGCACGGGTGGCAGCCGGTTTGGCCACAACCGCAGGCTTGATCGCCACCGCGCGCGCTGGACGCGGGCGGGGGGCGGGTGCCACCGCCGGTTCCGGGCTGGCGGTGTCGGCAACAGTTGGTGCGGGCGCGACCGGTTCCGGCGCGGCGGCGACAGGCATGGGCGCGGCGGGCGGTTCGGCCAGCGCCGGTGCAGCGGCTGGTGTCGCAGCGATAACAGGGGCTGCAGCCGCAGTGGGGGCAGGTGCTTCGGCGGGGACAGGGGCTTCGGCCTTGGCGCGGCGGTGCTTGGCGAACAGCGCGTTGAAATGGCGCGGTGCCGGCGCCGGCGCTGCCGTCGCATCCTGTGCAGCATCCTGCGGCGCGGCCAGAACGCTATCCGGCAAAGCGGCCAGGCAGCTGGTGGCCAGAAGCATCGCCACCGATGCGGTCGCGCCCCATTGGCCAGCGGCAGTCCGGTTCGCGTTCCATGCAATCATCACCAAGCGCCATCCCGTTCTATCACGCGGCCGATCATACCGGCCGGAAACCCAAAGTCGTCTGGCCTATCGTCATCGACCAAGCCGTAAACTGGCCGAAAATGGCCTGCGGTCCGCTTGCCCTCTGCCCGAACCCGGCCCGTCGCGCAAGCAAGCTTGGCGCGATCATGCCAGATAGCGGCGCGTTTTGCCGCAAACTTTGTGGCTGCGCACGGGCCGTTTTGCCGAAGGCCGGTGCGCAAGCCGTTTGTCGCCTGCCCGCGTGCGTTCAACGCAGAGCGGCGGGGTTACCCTCCGAACAGTTTAAGCGATCCGGCATCGTTGAACGTGACAAACAGCATCAGCATCAGCACCAGCGCCAGGCCGGTACCAAACGCCAGTTCCTGTGCACGCTGGCTGACCGGTTTGCGGCGGATTGCCTCAAACGCGAACAGCACCAGGTGCCCGCCATCCAGCACCGGGATCGGCAGCAGGTTGATAAACCCCAGGTTGATCGAAATCAGCGCGATGAACGTGACAAAATTCTGCCAGCCCGACACCAGCTGTTCGCCCGAATATTTGGCAATCTTGATCGGTCCGCCCAGCTCGCTGGCCGATCGCCGCCCGGTCAGGATCTGGCGCAGCCCGGTTACCGTCATGCCGATGATGTCGCGCGTCTGCCCCAATCCTTCGGCCAGCGCGCCGATCGGGCCGACCGCGCGGCGTTCGACCGTGGCCGGCGCGATCCCCAGATAACCGATCGACTGGGTGTTGCCGAACCCGTCGGTTTCCACCTTGGTCGCGGGCGTGACGGGAATGGTCAGGCGCTGCCCATGGCGGTCAACCACCAGATCGATGCGTTCGTTGGGGCGTTCGGCCACCGCCAGCTTGATCGTTTTGAAACTGTCGAGCGAGGACCCGCCCAGCAGCACGACACGGTCACCAACCTGCAGCCCGGCGCGTTGCGCGACCGAGCCCGGCGCCACCAGCCCGATCACCGGAGGGGCCACCACCGTGCCATAGGCCAGCGCAAACCCCGCCAGGATCAGCACCGCCAGCGCCAGATTGGTCAGCGGCCCGGCCGCCACGATCACCGCGCGTTGCCATAGTGGCCGACCCTGCAGCGTGGCATTGCGTTGTTCCGCCGGCAGCGCCAGCCATTCGGCGCTGGGCTGCCCGGCCGGGTTGGCATCGCCGGCAAATTGCACATAACCGCCCAGCGGCAGCGCCGACAGTTTCCAGCGCGTGCCGCGCCGATCGGTAAAGCCGATCAATTCCTTGCCAAAACCGATCGAAAACACATCGGCCTTTACCCCGCACAGACGCCCGGCGAGGTAGTGGCCAAATTCGTGGATGAACACCAACGGCCCCAGCACCAGGGCAAATCCGATCAGCGTCACCAGCAATCCGGGGGCATGCAACGGGGTCAAATGAGCAACTCCATGGCCACGCGCGCCTTGGCGCGGGCTTCCTGATCGACGGCAATCACTTCGTCCAGGCACTGCGGCGGCGCGGGCGGCGTTGCTGCCAGGACGTTTTCACAACATTGCACGATGCGGGTGAACGCAATCTTGCCAGACAGAAACGCGGCCACCGCAATTTCGTTGCTGGCGTTCAGCACCGCGGGCAAGGCGCCACCGGCCATCACCGCCTCTCGCGCCAGGCGCGTGGCGGGAAAGCGCAGTTCATCGGGCGCGCGAAAGGTCAGCGTGCCGATCGCGGCCAGATCGAGCGGTTCGCACGGCGTTTCCATCCGCGCGGGCCACGCCAGTGCAGAGGCAATCGGCACGCGCATGTCCGACGGGCCCAATTGCGCCAACGTCGATCCATCGCGGTATTCCACCATCGAATGCACAATCGATTGCGGATGGATGATGATCCGCAACCGTTCCACGCCGACCGGAAACAGGTGGTAGGCCTCAATAAATTCCAGGCCCTTGTTCATCATCGTGGCCGAATCGACGCTGATCTTGGCGCCCATCGACCAGTTGGGATGGCGCACCGCCTCGGCCGGGGTAGCGGTATGCAGGCGTTCGGCGGTCCAGTCGCGAAACGGCCCACCGCTGGCGGTCAGCGTGATCCAGCGCACATGCGCCGGGTCGTTGCCGGCCAGGCACTGAAAAATCGCGTTGTGTTCCGAATCGACCGGCAGCAGCGTGGTGCCGTATTGCGCGACCGCGCGCGTCATCACGCCGCCGGCAGAAACCAACGCCTCTTTGTTGGCCAGCGCCACGGTGCGGCCCTGTTCGATCGCGGCCATGGTGGGCGCAAGGCCGGCACAGCCGACGATCGCCGCCACGGTCACATCCGCCGGGCGCTGCGCCGCTTCGATCAGCGCGGCTTCACCGCCCGCGCTGGCGATCCCGCTGCCGGCCAGCGCATCGCGCAGTTCGGGCAGCCGCGCTTCATCGCCGACGACCGCGATTTCCGCGTCAAATTCGCGCGCCAGCGCGGCCAGCACGGTAACATTGCTGTGCCCGGTCAACGCGACCACGCGAAATCCGTCGCGGTTGCGCCGTACCAGATCGAGCGTCGATGCGCCGATCGATCCGGTAGCGCCAAGGATGGTGAGCGTGCGTATTGTCAAAAAACCTCTGATCCCGTTGAAACGTCATCACCACCGGGTCGGTCGCCGCCTGTGCGCTTCACCAGCCCACCCTAGCCCGATCGCGACCCTCGGGAAAGCGTGAACCTTAACCCGTTGTCGTCACCCCAACCCTTTGTCGTCGCCGTAACCCCTTGTCGTCGCCCCGGGCTTGACCCGGGGTCCCGCTGCCTTTGGCACACCCGCCTGGACCAATCCACAACGCCGCACCCAAATCTCAACAATTCATAGGCTTGCAAAAAACAGCTGGGCCCCGGGTCAAGCCCGGGGTGACGAAATCACTATCAGAATGCCAATTGTAAACAGCACCGCAAGCAGGCCGTCAGCGCGATCGAACAGCCCGCCATGTCCCGGTATCAGACGCCCCGAGTCCTTGACCCCGGCGCGGCGCTTCATCCAGCTTTCGAAAAAGTCGCCCGATTGGGCGATGATGGCGGTCAGAGTGCCCATCGCCACGGCCGAGCCCCAGCGGTACACTTGCCGAATCGAAACTTCGCCCACACCGAGATCGGAAAAGACCCTGGCTATGATATACGCGATGACCAGATAAAATGCGCTTGCCGCCAGAACACCGCCCAGCAAGCCGCTCCATGTTTTCGACGGACTGATCGCAGGTGCAATCTTTGGTCCGCCAAACGTACGTCCGGCAAAATAGGCGCCGACATCAACTGCAATCACGCTCAGCACCACCGCCAGCAATTGCCCCGGCGGCAACTGCGGTGACAACGCAGCCGCGCACGCCAGCCCGATGTAACCCAACCCTGCCGCCTGCCACAGACACCGCGCCCACCATCGCGGTTCGAAGGCCAGCACCAGCGCGGTCCATTCGGCAAAGATGCCGAGCCCGACTGCCACGATAAAACAGACCAGAAACCAGCCACCCAGCCAGAACGCACCGCCCGCCACCGCGACCATGACCACCGCCGAAGCCACCCGTACCGGCAGGTCAGACCGCTTCTTCGCAGCCAGCTCAGCGTCCGCCAAAACGCCGCTCCCGCCGGTCATATTCGGCAATCGCCTCTTCCAGGTGCGCGCGCCCGAAATCGGGCCACAGCACGTCCAGGAACATCATTTCGGCATAGGCCGCCTGCCACATCAGGAAATTCGACAGCCGCACTTCGCCCGATGTGCGGATCAGCAGATCGAGCGGCGGCAGGTCAGCCGTATCGAGTTCGGCGGCGATCGTTTCGGGGGTGATTTCGCCTTTGGCGGCGGCGGCGCGGGCGGCGCGGGCAATTTCGTCCTGCGATCCGTAATTCAGTGCGACCACCATGGTCATTCCCGTATTGCCCGTGGTGCGTGCCAGCGCGTGTTCGACCAGTGCGACAATATCGGGCGCAAACACGCTGACATCGCCGATCACCTTCAGCCGGATGTTGTTCGACGCAAATTCTTCGAGATCGGACAGGATGAAGTGTTTCAGCAGGCCCATCAGCGCCGACACTTCGTCTTGCGGCCGGCGCCAGTTTTCGGTGGAAAAGGCATAGAGCGTCAGCGCCGACAGCCCGAGTTCGGCAGCGGCGCGCACGGTGCGGCGCACCGCTTCCACCCCGCGCTGGTGGCCCAGCACGCGCGGCAGATGGCGGCGCCGCGCCCAGCGGCCATTGCCATCCATGATGATCGCGACATGACGGGGCCCAGCCCCGCCACCCCCTTTTGCGGGTTTGCCGCCGGTGGTGGCTGAAACGGCGCTCACCGCCCCAGGATTTCCTTTTCCTTTTCGGCCGCGACTTCATCGGCGGCCTTGATCGCTTCGTCGGTCAGTTTCTGCACCTCGGTTTCGGCGCGCTTGCGCTCGTCTTCCGAAATTTCCTTTTTGTTTTCATCGGCTTTCAGGTTTTCCATGCCGTCGCGGCGCACGTTGCGGATGGCGATGCGCGCTTTTTCGGCATATTGGTTGGCCAGCTTCGCCAGTTCCTTGCGCCGTTCTTCGGTCAGATCGGGGATCGGCAGGCGCAGGGTGGTGCCATCGTTGATAGGGTTCAGCCCCAGCCCGGCCGAACGGATCGCCTTTTCCACCGGGCCAACGCTCGATTTGTCCCACACCTGCACCGAAATCATGCGCGGTTCGGGCACCGAAATCGTCGCCACCTGGTTCAGCGGCATGCGTGATCCATAGATTTCGACCATAACCGGTTCCAGCAGCGCAATGTTGGCGCGGCCGGTGCGAAGGCCCCCCAGATCGTGGCGCAGCGATTCCACCGCGCCCTTCATCCGGCGATCGAGATCGGCCTTGTCATATTTGGCCATGGTTCAGCTGTCCTTCCTGACGATTGTCTGGGTGCCCCTACCGGCCAGAACCTGGGCCAGATTGCCCTGTTCCCGGATCGAAAACACCACGATGGGTATCGCATTGTCACGGCACAGCGCCACGGCCGAAGCATCCATCACCTGCAGATTGGCCGCCAGCACGGTGTCATAATCAATGGTGTCGTAGCGCTTGGCGGCCGGGTCTTTCTTGGGATCGGCGTTGTAGATGCCGTCCACGCTGGTGCCCTTGAACAGCGCATCGCACTGCATTTCTGCCGCGCGCAGCGCAGCGCCGGAATCGGTGGTGAAATAGGGCGCGCCGACGCCGGCGGCAAAGATCACCACGCGGCCCTTTTGCAGGTGGCGTTCGGCGCGGCGGCGGATGACCGGTTCGCACACCGCATCCATCTGGATCGCCGATTGCACGCGCGTATCCACGCCCAGCTTTTCCAGCGCCGATTGCATCGCCAGCGCGTTCATGATGGTGGCCAGCATGCCCATGTAATCGGCCTGGGCGCGGTCCATGCCCTTGGCCGCGCCGGCCATCCCGCGAAAGATATTGCCCCCGCCGATGACCAAGCACAGTTCCAGCCCGGTATCCTTGGCCGCCTTCACCTCCGCCGCCAGGCTCGCCACGAAATCGGTGTCGATGCCGTAGGACAGATTGCCCATCAAGACTTCGCCCGACAGCTTCAAGAGGATGCGCTTGAACGCGAAGGACGGCATGGGGTCGGTCATGGGTTCTCGGGTCTTGTGGTGTGGCAGGGCCGGGTGACGGCGCCCTTATACGCACCGGGCCAAGCGTGCCAAGGGTCGCGCAGGTGTTTTTGATGGCACAAAAATCCCCGCGCTTTTGCAAACGCGGGGATTGATGTCATCCATGGGGCGCAGTCGTACGCCGACAGGTGCCGATATTAACGGATGCCGGCCGCTGCGGCGACTTCGGCAGCGAAATCGGTTACTTCTTTTTCGATGCCTTCGCCCAGCTGGAACCGCACATAATCGACCAGCGCGATTTTCGTGCCGGCGGCCTTGCCCGCGGCCTCGATCACCTGGGCAACCGGCGTCTTGTTGTCCATCACGAACAGCTGCGACAGCAGTGCGTTTTCCTTGGCGTACTTGGCCACCGCGCCATCGACCATCTTGGCCTGCACTTCGGCGGGCTTGCCGCTTTCGGCAGCCTTTTCGGCGGCGATCTTGCGTTCGCGCACGATCAGTTCGGCATCCAGATCATCGGCGGTCAGTGCCAGCGGGAATGCCGCGGCAATGTGCATGGCGATCTGTTTGCCCAACGCTTCCAGCACGTCGGCGCTGGCGGTGGATTCCAGCGCGACCAGCACGCCGATCTTGCCCAGCGCAGGCGCGGCGGCGTTGTGCATATAGGGCACGACCACGCCCTGGTTCACGGCGACATGCTTCAACCGGCGAACCTGCATGTTTTCGCCAATGGTGGCGACATTGCTGGTCAGCTTTTCGGTCACCGTGCCGCCGTCGGGATAGGCAGCAGCCTTCAACGCGTCGATATCCGCGGCTGCCGTGTCGAGCGCCACTTGCGTGGTCTTGCGCACGAAATCCTGGAACTGGTCGTTCTTGGCGACGAAATCGGTTTCCGAATTGACCTCGACCGCGACGCCGTGCGTGCCCGAAACGGCCACGCCAACCAGCCCTTCGGCGGCGGTACGGCTGGATTTCTTGGCGGCGGCGGCCAGGCCCCTGGCGCGCAGCGCGTCAACCGCGGCTTCAAAATCGCCGTCGGTTTCGGTGAGTGCCTTTTTGCAGTCCATCATGCCGGCGCCGGTGCGCTCGCGCAGGTTTTTCACGTCAGCGGCGGTATAAGCCATTGCGTCTGTCCTTTGTGTTTTCGAACAAGTTAGGGCCTGTGTTTCCAAACAGGTGGGGCCGCGGCAACACCTGCCGCGGCCCGTATTCGCAATGCGGGACAGTTTGGTGACGGCGCCAGTCCTGGCGCTGGCAGCCCTGCCCGTCTGGCAAACTTATGCCTCGACCACTTCTTCGGCGATCGGTTCATCCATCGCGCCAAGGTCAACACCCGACTGGATCTGCGCATCACGTCCACCGCGCGTGGCAGCCGCGGCCACCGCATCGCAATACAGACGCACAGCGCGGCTGGCATCGTCGTTGGCCGGGATCGGGAATGCGATGCCATGCGGGCTAACGTTCGAATCGAGGATGGCCACGACCGGGATACCCAGCACGTTGGCTTCCTTGATTGCCAGTTCTTCCTTGTTGGCGTCGATCACGAACATCACGTCGGGAATGCCGCCCATGTCGCGGATGCCGCCCAGCGACAGCTCCAGCTTGTCGCGTTCGCGCGTCAGCTGCAGCACTTCCTTTTTGGTCAGGCCGGTGGTGTCGCCCGACAGCTGTTCTTCCAGCGACTTGAACCGCTTGATCGAACCCGAAATGGTCTTCCAGTTGGTGAGCATGCCGCCAAGCCAGCGGTGGTTGACATAGTGCTGGCCGGCAGCGCGTGCGGCCTGGGCAATCGGTTCCTGCGCCTGGCGCTTGGTACCGACAAACAGCACTTTGCCGCCGTTCTGGACCGTTGCGGAAATGAATTCCAGCGCGCGCGCAAACAGCGGCACGGTCTGTGACAGGTCAAGGATGTGGATGCCGTTGCGCGCGCCGAAAATGTACGGCTTCATGCGCGGGTTCCAGCGATGGGTCTGGTGGCCAAAATGGGCCCCGGCCTCAATCAATTGCTGCATCGTGACGACTGGTGCCGCCATAGGATAATTCCTTTCCGGTTAGGCCTCTGGGCGGAAGGAACCCCAGGCATCGCGCGTGGGGCACCGGTATGAGATCCGCCCATGTGGATTTTCACTTGGGGTTGGCCGTACAGTATTGATCCGTGCTGGACTGCAGCGAATCACCGTGCGGCTGACCGCGCCGGTAGCCGCTTGGCCCGTGCAAATCCAGCATAAATCGGCATACCTGCGAATCAGTTCGCATGCGTCCGGATGCCGTTCCGCTACGTAACGGTCCGCAACGGAGCGAAAAATGCGATACGTTTTCAGGAATTTGCGTCAGACCTTGGGCAGCGCAGCAGAATGGCGCTTGACGCATTAGAACAAAAGTGGAACAAACGGATCACCGCAAAGGGTCGGGCCTGACTCCGCACGGCGACGTTATCCACAGATCATCCACAGGGTGTCAACCCGGTTTTGCGCGATCCGCGCATCGCCCCTGCTTTGCCAGGCGGGCTGGTGTGCGGACGAGACGACGACTGACCGAATTGAGGCCTGAAATTTTGTAAAACAGTATTGTTTTCACGCGATTTTGGTTTTCCCGTGCGGGTTTTGCGGGACACACGATCGCCGAACGGGGAACCACGGTGATGTTCGGATTGTTTGCCATGCTTGTGTTTGCGACCGCCGGTATCGCCGGGGTTGCGGTGATCGGGTCCAGCGTACGCGGCGCCTTGCCGATGGTGCGCCATCTGGCGGCAGAACGGCGCGCGCTGGCGGATGACCGGGTCTATCTGTTCTCGCTGATCGAAACCCCGCGCCATGCCGGCTCGTGCGCGCCAGTGGCCGCCGCGCTGTCGCCCCAGTCCACGCTGACGGCGCCCGCAGGCACAGCCCGCATCGCCGCCACGGCGACGGTCAATCGGCGCGCCCGTTCGTTGCCCGTACCGCTGCGCGCTGCCGCATGACCCGCCGATAGCGCAGCACGCCGACCGGCAACAGCGCGACATAAACGGCGCATATCCCGACGAGCGTCCACCACGGTTCCGTCAGCAAAGCGGCAACCACCAGCCCGATCAGCCCGATCACCTCCAGCCGGATCGATCGGCGCGGGCGCAGCGCCACCCAGCCGAGCGTGGCGGTGTTGGAAATCATCAGAAACGCGATGGCCATGATCCACAGGCCGACCGCAAGCGGGGCGCGGAATTCATCGCGCCCGCTGGCGATCCACAGGTAGAGTGGCATCATCGCCAGTCCGGCCCCCACCGGCGCCGGCACACCGGTCAGAAACCCGGCGCTTTTGTGCGGCTGTTCGGCCATGTCGATCTGCGCGTTGAAACGCGCCAGCCGCAGCGCGCAGCATACTGCCAGCGCCAGCGCGGCATACCAGCCAAACCGCGGCGCCTGTTGCAGCGACCACAGATAGACAATCAGCGCCGGCGCCACCCCGAATGAAATGGCATCGGACAGGCTGTCAAGCTCGGCGCCAAACCGCGACTGCGCGCGCATTGCCCGCGCCACCCGGCCATCCAGACCATCCAGCACACCGGCCAGAATGACTGCGAGCACCGCCGAATGAAAATCCGCACCGATGGCAAAGCGGATACCGGTCAACCCGCAACACAGCGCGGCCGAGGTGATCGCATTGGGCACCAGCGCACGCAAGGTCAGCCCACGCGGCAGCCGCCGCATGCCAAATTCATAACCGCTGTCGTCCCCATCATCATCATGCTGATCGGGGTCGCGCTGATCGGCCTGCAACGCGATGCCAGCGATTACCGTTTGCGGATCACCGTCCACGTCGCCCTCTGGCACCCGGGTCATTGCCGCACGCCTTCGATCACTGGCGCCTGGCCCAGTTCCGCCAGCACGGTTTCGCCTGCCACCACGCGTTGGCCGATCAACACCCTGGGTTCGGTCCCTTCGGGCAGATAGACATCCACCCGGCTGCCGAACCGGATCAGCCCGATCCGCTGGCCGACCGCGACGATGTCGCCGCCCTTCACAAACGGCACGATCCGCCGCGCGATCAGCCCCGCAATCTGGGTAAAGCCGATCTGCAATCCGTCGCCGCGTTCGATCAGGAAATGCTGACGCTCGTTCTCTTCGCTAGCTTTGTCGAGATCGGCATTGAGAAACCGGCCGGGGATATAGACCACCCGCCGCACCGTGCCGCCGATCGGCGCGCGGTTGATGTGGACATCGAACACCGACATGAAAATCGACACCCGCGTCAGCAGCGCACCGCCCAGCGGAATGACACCGGTACCATCGTGGGCCGAAAGTTCGCGCGGCGGCGGCACTTTCTGGATCAGCGTGATCAGACCATCGGCCGGTGCGATGATGAAACTGTCATCGCGCGGGGTAACCCGTTCAGGATCGCGAAAAAACGCAAACACCCCCAGCGTCAGCAGCACCATCGGCCAGGCAATTATCCCCCAGCCGAAAAACCCGATGACCGCGGTGGCAACTGCCGCAATCGCCCCGAATTTGCGACCTTCGGGGTGGATCGTGGGCCAGCTCCAGCCGGCAGTACCGCGACCACGGTTGTCTGTAATATCTCCGGGCATGGCGGGCTCATAGTCGATGGCGAGGGAAATGCCAAACCCCGGCTGCCGCCCGCCTTTTTTGCGTGGCCCGCTGGCACCCTCTTGCCGCGTTGCAAACGCGCGGTACGCTGCACCCACCCAAGCTACAGCGGAACAAGGCAGTTTCAATGCCCGCACACAGCGACCCGATTGCCGATCCTGCAGATGATACCGGCCTGCCCGTGCTTCACCGGTTGTGGGTGCTGATGCCCCTGCTCGCGCCTTTCGGCATCAGCATCGGTTTCATCGGCGTCACGCTGGGCTTTCAGCTGCAGGCTGCGGGGATGGCGATCGGGCTGGTCACCGCGATAGTGGCCGCCGCGATTGGTACCCAGTCGCTGAAATTCCTGTGGGCGCCGCTGGTCGACACGCTGCTAACCCCGCGTCTGTGGTACGCAATCGGGCTGGTGCTGGTGATCACGACCATGATCATCACCTGCATCCTGCCGCGCACCAACGCCATGGTACCGTTCTATATGCTGTTGGCGGTGGCAAGCGCGGTGGGCAGTTCCCTGACCAGCATGGCGGCAGAAGTGATCATGACGCGCTGTGTCCATCCGTCCCGGCGCGGCACGGCGAGCGGCTGGTCGCAGGCCGGCAATGTTGGCGGCACCAGCATTGGCGGTGGGCTGGGGCTGGCTGTGGCGCAGCATGTGGCGTCTCCAGTGATGCCCGCGCTTGTGCTCGGGGTGATCTGCTTGGGCTGCATGGCCTGCCTGTGGCTGGTTCCCCGGATCGTGCGTGGCAACGAACGGCTGGCCTATGCCGCCCGCCTGACCGAAGTGGGCCGCGACGTAATCACGGTGGTGCGCACCCGCACCGGCATGCTGGCGCTGGTGCTGATGCTTTTGCCGATCGCATCGGGAGAGGCGCCGTTCCAGCTGATCGGGGCGCAGTGGCAGGTTGGCGGGGACATGATTGCGCTGTTTTCGGGCACGCTGGGCGGGTTGACCTCGGTGGTGGGGGCCTTGATCGGCGGATACCTGACCGACCGCCTGGGTCCGCGCACCACGTATATCGGTGCGGGGCTGGCCAGCGGGCTGGTGGCCACGGCCATGGCCTTGGCCCCCCACACGCCGATCGCCTTTCTGGTGGGCGTGTTGTCTTATTCGGTGCTGATCGGCGGGGGCTATGCCGCCTATTCCGCGGTCGTGCTCGAAGCGATCGGGCGGCGTTCCGCGGCAACCAATTTCAATCTGATGTCGGCAATGTCCAACGTGCCGCTGGCCGCGATGACCGCGTTTGACGGGTGGATGGTCGATGCCCATGGGACCAGCGCGATGTTGTTCGGTGAACTGTGGTTGCAGGCGCTGGCAGCGGCGGGATTCGGCCTGTTCGTGCTGGCCACCCGGCCCCGCGCAGTCCCCCGCACGGCGCCGGCCTGATCGCCGTTACGACTTGGCCTTGGCCTTCGTCGCCGCGGTGGGGCACGCCGTGGCCATGCGGTGATGGTGATGGTGGCGATGCATTCGCCGCGCCGCCCTGGCATGCTCCAGCCGGTGGATGCGCTGTTCCAGCGCGCTGATACGCCCATCCACACCCTGGCCGGCCGCAAGCGCCGCCTGGGCCGAACTGCCCGCACCCTGCGCCGTGGCGGCCGCGCCATCGGCCGTGCCCTGCGCGTGCTGGGCCGCATTCATGGCGGCATCCGCGCTGCCTTGCGCATGTTGCGCCGCATCGCCAGCTGCGCCCGCGCGTGCCATCGCGGCGTCAGCGGCTGCCTGCGCCCGTTTGACCGAACCGGTGGTGGCACATCCGGCAAGCGCCAGTGGCAGCAGTGCCGCGACAAGAATCACGGGCGGTAAGCGGCGTCCGATTGGGGCCTGGGCAAAAACAGGGTGCATGCGACCGTCCTTTCCTGATGTCATCGCGTTCGACGGCATCTGATTGCTCTGCCAGACTTGTCGCGCTGATGAACAGGATTGGTTCGTTCCAACCAACGATCGACCGCCAAGGGCGCTTTGACGCAGCGGACGATGAACCGCCCCGGTTATGCGACGCACCGTCAATCGGCCGTACGGCACGCCTCATCGACCAATGGCGCGGCGGCCTGGCCCTTGTTCGCGCTGGTCCACAGATACCACGCGACTGCACCCAGCACGACCGAGCCGCCCACCAGCACCGCCGGCCCCGGCGCCTCGGCAAAGGCCAGCCACACCCAGAATGGCCCCAGCACGACATCGAGCATGGAAATGAACCCGACCTCGCCCGGCGGCACGCGCCGCCCGCCTTCCAGCGCCAGCACATAGGCAAACCCGGTGGTCAGCGCCCCGTAAAAGGCGCAGGACAGCAATTGCAGCGTTGACGGAATCATCCATTGTGCAAACGGCAGCATCAGTGGCACGCACAGCGCCGCAGCACAGGCATTCAGGACCATGACATCGACCCGGCCATAGCGGCGGATCGCCACCAGTTGCCAGGCAAAGCCGCTGGTCATCACCAATGCCGCGGCAATCCCGGCCAGATCGCCCGCACCGGTCGAAGCGCCGGCCATCACCAGGATACCGCCCGCCGCCAGCGCGCCCGCCACCAGAAACCGCGCACTGACGCGTTCACGAATCCAGAAAAATGCGATCGCCGTCCCGATAAACGGCAGCGCGGCATAGACGGTCATGACATTGGCCACCGTGGTCAGCCGCAGCGACAGCACATAGGCGGTGCCCGATATCACCGAGGTGCACACGAACAGCAGCCCAACCCAACCGCTGCGCATACCCGCGGCCAGCCGTGCCGGCCCTCCGCGCGCCAGCGCCAGCGCGCCCAGCGTCAGCGCGCCGAACAGCGACCGCCACAGCACCAGCGTGGGCGTATCCAGCGTTGCCAGACGCACAAACACCCCGGCCGTGCTCCACAACACCGCCGATGCCACGACCATGGCAATCCCGCGCCGGCGTTCGGAGCGGTCGATTGCCGGTGATGATCCTGATGTTGCTGTGGCCACCGCTGCGCTCCTGTCACCGTTGCGCGCGCCCTCCGCATGGCGGCGCGGCGCGGCTGGGCTTACCTTTCAAGGCGGCTGGGCAATGCCTTACAATGATCTGATGGTGGACAGGGCTAGATTCGAACTAGCGTACGCTCTCGCGGGCAGATTTACAGTCTGCTGCCATTAACCACTCGGCCACCTGTCCACACCAGATCCGCTGGTACCGGGCCCTGGTCGGGGCCTGGCCTGTGCCGCATTGCCAAAGCAAAAAGCGACGCTCCAGCCGAGCGAGGCGTCCCTTTGGCGAAGCGGGGCTTGCCTGTCAATGGGGGGGCTGGCACAGGGCGGAGGAATTTTCCGCGATTACGAAAGCATACCTTGCCATGGCCCCGCCGCAACGACCATCCGATAACCGCCCCGACGGTACCCGCGCCAAATCATCGCTGCGCGGCCGCGAAGGACGCATGAAAACCGGCGGACGCGGGTCCGGTAAGGGCACCGGCGGCGCGATACGCCTGTGGGGGCGCCATGCGGTGGAGGCGGCGCTGACCAACCCCGAACGCGATGCCAAAAAACTGTGGGGCACGCGCGAAGCGATTGCAGAAATGCTGAACCATCACGATGCCGATCTGCCCGTGTCGTTGCCGGTCGAATATGCGCAGGCCGCCGATCTGGGCCGGCTGGTCGCGCGCGACGCGCCGCATCAGGGCCTGGTGCTCGATTGCCTGCCGCTGGATGATCTGTCGCTGGATGATGCACTGGAAGAGGCACGCGGCCGTACCGTGGTGGTGCTGGACCAGGTGACCGACCCCCACAATGTCGGCGCCATCCTGCGCAGTTGTGCGGCCTTTGATGTCGCCGCGCTGATCACGCAGGACCGCCACGCCCCGCCCGAATCCGGCACGCTGGCCAAATCGGCATCGGGCGCATTGGAAATCGTGCCGTGGGTGCGCGTGGTCAACCTGTCGCGCGCGCTGGATATCCTGTCAGAGGCGGGCTATTGGCGCATCGCGCTGGATGGCAAGGGCAAACAGGCGTTCCCCCAGGCGCTGCCCAGCGGCCCGGTGGCGCTGGTGCTGGGCGCCGAAGGGGAAGGCATCCGGCACAATGTGATGCAGCATTGCGATGCGATCGCCCGCCTGCCGATCGGCGGCGCGATCGAAAGCCTTAACGTCTCGACGGCGGCGGCGGTTGCGCTGTATGCTGCGGCGATCCGCGAAACACCCGAATAGATCAGGAGAAGGCCGCATGAACCGCTGGGCGCTGGCTATGCTGGGGGTGTTGTCGGTCATGCTGGCCGGGTGCCTGATGCTGCCCGGGCGGTTCGACAGCGCGCTGGACTGGCGCCGTGATGGCACCTTCCATTTCCGCTATACCGGCGAAGTGGTGTTCCTGCCGTTGACCCAGGCGGCAAAATCGCATGCCGTGCCAACGGCATCATCCACCGCGCACGCCGAAGAACAGACCGCAGAACAGACCGAGGTGTTTGCCGAAGAAAACTGCAGCGATACGCACAGCGGTGAACCGCGTGCCTGCACCGCGGCAGAGATCGCCGCGCAGCGCCGCGCGTGGCAGGCGCGCAAGACACATGCGCCCAGACCTTTGGGCGCCAAACCATCGGATGAGGCGCAGGCCAGTGCGATGATGGCGATGCTGGGCGGGATAGACCCCGGTGATCCGCGCGCTGGCCCGGCGTTTGCCGATGCGCTGCGCCGGCAGGCCGGCTGGCGCAAGGTGGTGTCAAAGGGCAACGGCGTGTTCGAAGTGGAATACGACATTGCCGGGCGGCTGGACCACGACTTTACCTTTCCCACTGTCGAACATGTGCCGATGATCATGCCGTTTGTTGCCGTCACACGCCACGCCGATGGATCGGTGCGGGTGGAGGCGCCCGGTTTTGCGCCCGGTTTCGGCAATATCGGCGCCCTGGGCGGCGGGCTGCCGATGGGCGGCGGGTCGGTCAACCCGATGGATGGCGCGCTGAAAGGCCTGCCCAAGACCGACGGGGTGTTTACCGTGACCACCGACGGCGTGATTGCCACCAACAACACCGAAGATGGCCCCACCGCCAGCACCGGATCGCAACGGCTGACCTGGAAAGTCGGCATCGGCCACGCCGCCGCACCCGCCGCGCTGATCCGGCCGAACTGAGCGCCTGGCTGACCGCAGCGGGCACAAAAAAACCGCGTTCGGCGTGGCCGTGGCGCGGTTTTTTTGGTGTCGGTGACCCGGGTTCAACACCCGGACCAGGCCGCCAGAGTCTTGGTTGAACGCGTCTTGGTTGAACGCGTCTTAGTTGACGGCGTCCTTCAGGCCTTTGCCGGCCTTGAACTTCGGCTGAGCCGAAGCCTTGATCGACATCGGTTCACCCGTGCGCGGGTTGCGGCCGGTCGAAGCTTTGCGCTTGGCCACCGAAAACGTGCCGAAACCGACCAGGCGTACTTCGTCGCCCTTGGCCAGCGCACCGGTGACCGCCTCAAACACGGCTTCGACCGCCTTGGTCGTGTCACCCTTGGTCAGGCCGCTTGCGTCGGCAACAGCGCTGATCAGATCGTTCTTGTTCATACCGGGAACCCCCTACTCTGCTATTGTTCAGGTTGTTTGTGCGTCGGAATCATTATCTAAGGTTGGCGGACATGAACGGGAAACCACGCCCCTGTCAAAGGCAAAAGCGACCGATTGGCGTGAATTATCCCCGGATTCCGGGCGATTCCGCCTCGGCAATGGTTTGTGTGTAACAGGGCGCCGCAATTTGGTCGTCAAACCACGCACAAATCCACCATCGCAAGGCGCCGTCATGCCGCACCCCCGCGCTGCAACAGGCAGCACGGGGGTGCGATTGTACCGATCCCTGGCGGGGTCGATCAGTGCGCGGTGGGTGGTACGACCAGCGCCGGCCCTTGTGTGGCAGGCTGGCTGGCCAGATCATCGGCCTCGGTCCATTCGATCGGCTCCACCCGCGAAACCAGCGCCAGCGCCAGCACTTCGTCGACATGGCTGACCGGGATGATTTCCAGCCCGTTCAACACATTGGCGGGGATTTCGGCCAGGTCCTTGCGGTTTTCCTCAGGAATCAGCACCGTGGTGATACCGCCACGCAGCGCCGCCAGCAGCTTTTCCTTCAGACCCCCGATGGCCAGCACCCGCCCGCGCAAGGTGACTTCGCCGGTCATCGCCAGGTCGGCGCGCACCGGGATGCCGGTCAGCGTCGATACCATGGCGGTGACCATGCCGATCCCGGCGCTGGGGCCATCCTTTGGCACCGCGCCTTCGGGCAAGTGGATGTGCAGGTCCTTGCGGTTGAAGATCGACGGCTTGATGCCATAGCTGGGCCCGCGCGACTTGACGAAGCTGAACGCCATCTGGACGCTTTCGCTCATCACTTCGCCCAGTTTGCCGGTGGTCTTGACCGTGCCCTTACCCGGCACTGTCACGCTTTCGATCGTCAGCAATTCACCGCCGACTTCGGTCCAGGCCAGCCCGGTAACCGCACCAACCTGGTTTTCGTCGTCCGACATGCCGTGGCGGAATTTGCGCACCCCGGCAAAATCGGCAAGGTTTTCGGGGGTGATGGTCACCGCCGCCTTGCCATCAACAACGGCCTTGCCTTCCAGAATGCGCCGCAGCGATTTGCGCGCCAGCCGCGCAATTTCGCGTTCCAGCGTGCGCACCCCGGCCTCACGCGTGTAATAGCGGATAAGGTCGCGCAGCGCGTCGTGTTCCAGCGTGAATTCGCCTGGTTTCAACCCGTGCGCGGCCACCTGCTTGGCCACCAGATGACGCTCGGCGATTTCCACCTTTTCATCCTCGGTATACCCTTCGAGCCGGATGATCTCCATCCGGTCGAGCAGCGGTTGCGGCAGGTTGAGGCTGTTGGCGGTGCACACGAACATCACGTCGGACAGATCGACGTCGATTTCCAGATAGTGGTCCTGGAACTTTGCGTTCTGTTCGGGGTCCAGCACTTCCAGCAGTGCCGATGCCGGATCGCCACGGAAATCCTGCCCCAGCTTGTCGATTTCATCGAGCAGAAACAAGGGATTCATCGTTTCCGCCTTGCGCAGGTTGGTCACGATCTTGCCCGGCAGCGAACCGATATAGGTGCGGCGGTGGCCACGGATTTCCGCTTCATCACGCACGCCGCCCAGCGATTGGCGGATGAACTGACGCCCGGTAGCCTTGGCCAGCGATTTGCCCAGGCTGGTCTTGCCCACGCCCGGCGGGCCAACCAGACACAGGATCGGGCCTTTCAGCTTGTTGGTGCGCGCCTGCACCGCCAGATATTCGATGATCCGGTCCTTGACCTTGTCCAGCGCATAGTGATCGGCATCGAGTACGCTTTGCGCGGTGCTGATGTCCTTTTTCAGCTTGCTGCGCTTGCCCCACGGCAGGCCCAGCAACACGTCGAGGTAATTGCGGATCACCGTCGCCTCTGCGCTCATCGGCTGCATGCCTTTCAGCTTTTTCAGCTCGGCATTGGCCTTGGCGCGCGCGTCTTTTGACAGTTTGAGCTTGTCGATCTTGTCCTGCAGCTCGTCCAGTTCGTTGGCGCCGCCTTCATCGCCGCCGCCCAGTTCGGACTGGATCGCCTTCATCTGTTCGTTCAGGTAATATTCGCGCTGGGTCTTTTCCATCTGGCGCTTTACGCGGCCACGGATCTTGCGTTCGACCTGCAGCACGCCCAGTTCGCCCTCCATGAACGAGAGCACCATTTCCAGCCGCTTCAACGCGTCGCCTTCGGACAGCACGGCCTGCTTGTCAGACACCTTGGCGGCCAGATTGGCGGCAACCGCGTCGGCCAGTTTGCCGGCATCGTCGATTTCGCCCAGTTGCGATCCGGCATCCTGCGGCAGTTTTTTCGACAGTTTGGCATATTCGCCGAACTGTTCGACCACCTGGCGCATCATCGCCGACACTTCTGCGCCGGTCACCACCACCGGTTCAATCGGTTCGACCCCGGCCACCAGCATCGCGCCATGCGCGCCGGATTCGGCGGCCAGATCGGCCAGTCGCGCGCGCTGGTGCCCTTCGACCAGCACGCGAACGGTGCCGTCGGGCAGTTTCAGCAGCTGCAGCACTTTGGCAATGACGCCGGTGTCGTACAGGTCATCGTGATCGGGGTCATCGATGCCGGGATCAAGCTGCGCCAGCAGAAAAATGTCCTTGGCGCCGCCCATCGCCGCCTCAAGCGAGGCAACCGATTTTTCGCGCCCGACAAACAGCGGCACGACCATCCCTGGGAAAACCACGATATCGCGCAGCGGCAAAAGAGGGTAATGTTGCATGGGAGTTCCGGTTCCTTTCCCCCGCAGCCATGGGCCCGATCATGCGGCCAGAACCGCGTGCCCGGGCCGTCGCATCACGGGGCCAGACCGGGATATGGGATCGCGATGCGGCCGCCGCAATGCCCTATCCCCAAAGACGGTTGACAAGGGTGGAGTTTCAGCCGCCGCCGGGCAAAAATTGCCCGATTGGTCAGTGCCCGGCCGGCAGCGGTTGCACCACGGGCTGTGATACAAACACCGGCGGCAGCGGTGCGACCGGCGCCGGTGGCGCGACAGGCGGTGATGCGTCAGATGGCGGCGGCGGCGCGGGTGCGGCAACCGGGGTGGCGGGCGTTGGCGCTGGCATTGCTGCATCAGCCTCGGGATGGAGCGGCTTGGCAAACACGCCGATGCCTTCTTCACCCCCGGCCAGCGGACCGCGCCCGTGCAGCGCCTCAATCTCCTGGAACCGGGTTTTCATATAGAGCTGGCGATAGCTGCTATAGGCGTTGCCGCCTGCACGCATCTTGTTCAGATCGTCATCAATGGTCACACGGTAATCGAGCTGTGTGATGATGCCCGACGCGGTGACGTAATAATAGTTTTTGAATATTCTGGGTGCGATTCCGGGCAGCACCGCCTGGCTCAGCAGCGTGCCCACCAGATCGCGCAGCGTGGTCGGGCCGACCAGCGGCAGAAACAGATAGGGCCCCGGACCGATCCCCCAATAGCCGAACGTGTTGCCAAACCCGTTAAAGCGGTAATGCAGGTTGAACGGCTTTTTCTTGGCCACATCGACCAGCCCGGCCACGCCGATGGTGGAATTGATGCCGAACCGCGCAACCGTCCTGACCGCGCGCCCGGGGTGCAGTTGCAACATGTCGTTGATGGCGTTGACCGGTTCGGTCAGGTTGTAAAAAAAATTGTGCAGCCCACTGCGCACCGGCGGCGGCAGCGCATCGCGGT
Organism: Novosphingobium sp.; assembly: GCF_040398825.1. Classification (GTDB taxonomy): domain Bacteria; phylum Pseudomonadota; class Alphaproteobacteria; order Sphingomonadales; family Sphingomonadaceae; genus Novosphingobium. Next base: position 85,567 of record NZ_JBBATI010000005.1, on the reverse strand, counting down.
AGAGATGCGCGACCGGGCCCACAAACGCCTTGTCCACCCCCTCCATCACCGCGAACGAGGTCTTGTTCAGGGCCAGCACCGGGTCAATTTTCAGCGTGTTGTGCGCGCCGGACACCACGATTTCGCCATTGGCCGGGGCCCTGACGGCAGGGGCTGTGGCGGATGATGGCGCCGCGGCGGAAGGCAGCACTGACGGTTCTGCAGACGGCGTCACCGTACCTGATGGTGGAGCCGTCTGGCTGGCGTCCGGGCCGATCGCGTCGCTGTCGGACACGTCGGCCAGCGCCAGGGTGACGGTCGGCGCGGGGGCCATCACAGGGACAGTCACGGGTTCGTTCAACGCGGTGGCCGGCGCCGATGTGGCAATTGATGCCGCGATGGCGGCAGTCGTCAGAATCAAAACGGGTCCTTTCGCCGCGCCAGGTGGCGCGGGTTCCGGACAGGCGGGGGACTGCCCGGATCAATTCGCAGGCGCGGCATCGCAGTTTGCGACTCGTCGCGACGTTGCGCGCGACCGCGATGGGCGCTGGTGCAATAGCATCATGCCGTCAAAAATCAGTATGATTTATGGCATAAAGTGTAACAGACCGCCGCGTGCCAGGCCCTTTTTAACGCAGGTGCAGCATAGCCGTGGTCTGCTCCAACGGCAGCCGTCTGTTGCTTTGACTCATCGGTTGGCATGCACCGGCAGCGGCGGAGGACGGAGGTGCCGGTGCGATTGCACAGGACCACTCCCCCGCGCACGGTGCGCCATACGGTATAGTCCCGGACAGAATGCCCGGCAAGATCAGGTTAAAACGGCAGTTTGAAACCCGGTGGAATGCCCGCGGCCATTTGCACTTTCTGCATTTCGGCGGCGGCAGTGGCGTCGGCGCGGGTGCGCGCATCGTTGAACGCGGCGGCGACCAGATCCTCCAAAATGCCCTTGTCCGCCACCACCAGCAGGCTGTCATCGATCGCCACGCCGATCACGCGCCCTTTGGCAGAGGCGCGGATGCGCACCAGCCCGCCCCCCGCAACGCCCTCAACCTCGATCGCGTCAAGCCGGCCTTGCGCATCTTCCATCTGCTTCTGGATCGTTTCGGCAGCCTTTTGGGCGGCCTGGATCATCTCTTCCATCGATTTCATGCGCGCTTGCTCCACGGTCTGGCACCCGGCTCGGCCGAGCCTGGCTCATTGACAATCTGTGCTGCGGGAAAGGCCGCCAGGACCGCCTTTACCAACGGGTCTTCGTGCATGGCCGCATCCTGCGCGGCCACCTGCGCGGCGCGCGCCTCTTCCAGGCTGGGCGCGGCGATGCCTGCGTCCGGGCCTTCTGCGCGCACGACATCCCAGGCCGATGCGGTCGCCAGTTCCAGCGCGCGGCGCATGTCATTGGTCGGATCGCCGGGGATGCCGGGCGCCAGCGCATAGCGCAGCGTTCCCGGTGCGAGGTCGATCACCCGCACCGCCAGCCGCATGGTCGATCCGACCAGCGGCGCCGATGCCTCTACCTGTTCGACCAGCGCCGCCCAATCGACCGCCGCGCGCGGGCGCGGCGCCGGCGTGCCGGTGGCCACCGGCGCATCACCCGCACCAGCCTGCGCAGGGGCACCGGGTGCGGCGTGCGCGGCATCGCGCAACATGCCCTCGATCTGGCGCACCAGCCCGCCCGGATCGGGCATGTCCGCCGCATGCATCACCCGCAACAGCGCCATCTGCACCGCCGCCAGCGGGTCTGGCGCACTGCGCGCTTCGTCGTATCCCTTCAATGCCAGTTGCCACAGCCGGTGCAGCGGCCCCGCGCCCAGCGTTTTGGCCCAGTGTTCGATTTCCGCGCGTTCGTCTTCGCCAGGGGCATCGCAGGCGCCGGTGACTTGCGCCAGGGTGACCCGGTGCACCAGATCAAGCTGCGCGCGCATCAGCGCGACCGGTTCAACGCCCAGCGCATATTGCCCGGCAATTTCATCAATCAGCGCGCGGGCATTGCCCGCCAGCAGCGCGGCAAACAGCCGCCGCTGCATCGCCCGGTCGGCCAGCCCCAGCATTTCACGCACTTGCGCGGCGTTGACCTGCGTGACGCCGCCATCCACCCCACCCGCAGAGGCCAGATCGGCATGGCTGATCGCCTGATCGAGGATCGACAACCCGTCGCGCACCGATCCTTCGGCAGCGGCGACAATCAACGCCAGCGCCTCATCATCGATCGCCACCGCTTCCTTTTCGCAGATCATGCGAAAATGCGCGGTCAGCACCGGCGCCTCGATCCGCCGCAGATCAAACCGCTGGCACCGCGACAGCACGGTCACCGGCAGCTTTTCCACATCAGTGGTGGCGAACAGGAATTTCACATGCGGCGGCGGTTCTTCCAGCGTTTTCAGCAACGCATTGAACGCGTTCTTGCTCAGCATGTGGACTTCGTCGATGATGTAGATCTTGTAACGCGCGGTCACCGCCATATAGCGCACCGCATCGATCACCGCCCGCATGTCATCGACACCGGTATGGCTGGCGGCGTCCATTTCGATCACATCGATATGCCGCCCTTCGGCGATCGCGCAGCACGGTTCACACACCCCGCACGGGTCGATGGTCGGGCCGCCCTGCCCGTCGGCGCCGATGCAATTCAGCGCCTTGGCAATCAGCCGCGCGGTAGACGTTTTGCCCACACCGCGAATGCCGGTCATCAAAAACGCATGCGCCAGCCGCCCGCGCCGGATGGCGTTGGCCAGCGTCTGCACCATCGCGTCCTGGCCGATCAGTTCGGAAAAGGTCTGCGACCGGTATTTGCGCGCCAGCACGCGATAGGGTTGCGGGGGCGCGGCTACGGCGGACGCGGGCGCAGCAGTGGCGGGCGCAGCAATGGCGGCTGGCACAGATGGCGGTGGCGCAGGATCGCCAAACAGCGCGGATTGCCCGGCCGCCTCCAGCTCGGCGGCGGTCGGGGTGTCATCGTCCGGGCCGGACGGATCGCCAAACATGTCATTGGAATCGGGCATCGCCGTGATAGGTACCGGCTTGGCGGGCGAAAGTCGAATGGATGGTCCCGGATCGTCCACATGCAAAACGGGTGCAGGGATGGCGATGACACAGGTGCAACCGGGGCGGTTGGCCGCCGATCACAACGGCCCCTTGGTGGTGTTTCTGATCGGCATGCGCATCAACCATTTTCACAAGGTCGGAAAATGGCTGCCAGTGGTGCGATCGATGGGCCCGATGCTGAACGAACTGTACCGCGATCCGGCCAGCGGATTTCTGGGCGCGGAAACACTGTTGCAGCCCTGGCGGACCATCATGCTGGTGCAATACTGGCGCGATTTCGACAGTCTGGAACGCTATGCCCGTGCGCGCGACCGGCAGCATTGGCCGGCATGGACCGCGTTCAACCGCGCGGTGGGCAATGACGGCACTGTCGGCATCTATCACGAAACCTATTGCGTGCCGCAGGACGGCCACGAATCGATCTATGCCAACATGCCGCCATTCGGACTGGGCAAGGTCATGGGCACCGCGCCCGCGACCGGATCACGCCTGACCGCACGGCTGCGCATGAAGGCGGTGGCCGGGACGGATGATGCCGGGATATAGAGATGATGGAAAAGGAGCCGGGCGACCCGCCGCTGATCGTTGTGGCTGCTTCCTTCCGGACCTGACCAGGTTGGCGAACGCAAACGTCCACCCGACTCCCGGCGCGGCCTATGACGCCGATGCGCCACAATTGCAAGCCGGGAACGGGCGGCGTGGCCAGTCCTAGCGGAAGTTGTCGGCGTAGCTTTGCAGTTTCAGCCGGCGCGGCGGAGTCGCGGTGACATGTGCGGTGATGCCGTGGCGGTCGGCATAGGCCTGCGCCTCCGCCTGGCTGGCAAAGGTCAGCACCACTTGCGCCTGGGTGTCGCCCGATCCGGCCCAACCGGTCAACGGGTCGGGCTGCCTGGCCTCTGCGGGTGCGAATTCCAGCAACCACTGGTCGGTGCGGGCCCGGCCCGACTGCATGGCGTTTTTGGGGCGCTGATAGATGCGTGCGGTCATGATCTGCGCTTGCGACCAAAGCGCGGCGCAAATCAAGTGTGTTTTTGCGTCGCAGCAAGATTCGCGAGGCGAGTCATTTCTTGCTTTCGCGCTCAAACGCGTTGCGCGTCTTCAAACTGGCGGATTCCGTCCACGGTGTCTCCGGCCAGCGGTGTTTGGGATAGCGGCCCTTCATGTCCTTGACCACGTCGCGCCATGATCCGCGCCAGAATCCGGGCAGATCGGCGGTGGTCTGGATCGGGCTGCCACCGGGCGAGGTCAGCGACAGCAGCAGCGGGCGCGGCGGCTGGCCAATCAGCGGGTGACGGTCCAGCCCGAACAGCGCCTGCACCCGCAATTCCACCGTCGGGCCGCCATCATGGTCGTAATCAATGGCATGGCTGGTGCCGGCGGGGGAGATGAATTCGGCGGGCGCCAGCCGGTCCAGCGTCTGCCGCTGGCCCCAGTCGAGCCGCGCCAGCAGCGCATCGTGCAGCCGCGCCGGCGCAATCGCGAAATCGCGCCGCCCGTCGAGCAGCGGCGCCAGCCACAGTTCGACATCGGCCAGCAGCTGCGATTCAGACAGCGCAGCCAGCCCGGCATGGCGCGCGCGTTCGATCAGCGCGGTCGCGGCCTTGCCCAGCGGCAGCAGTGCCAGCCCGTGGTCGCGCACCGCCATGATCAGCCGCGCGGTGACAGCAGTGCGATCGGGCGCGGGATCGGGCACGCGTGCCAGCACGATCGCACCCAGCCGGCGCTCCACCCGCGCCTCTACCCGGGCGTCATCGGCGTTCCATTCCAGCGTGGTGCGCTGGGTCAGCCGGTGCGGCAGATGGCGCAGCAGATCAGCTTCGTCCAGCGCCAGTGCGGCGGTGATGCGGCTGCCGCGTGCCGACCCTTGCGCATCGCCGATCACCAGCCAGCGCGCGGTCACCAGCGGCGATGCGGTGTCCAGCCGATAGCCGCGCCCGCCCGCCGCCAGCCATTCTTCACCGCTGGACGACCGCGCGCGGGCGATGCGATCGGGGAAAGCCTCGGCCAGCAACACCGCTGGCGGCACATCAACCGGGACCGCTTGCGGCACCAGGTGCAGCGCCGCGCGGGCCCAGCGCTGCGCCAGATCGCGCGCGGCGCCGGCCCGCGCCGACCGGTCGGCGGCCAGGCCATCCAGCCGCCGCGCCAGATCATCGCTGCGCCCGCCCAGCCCGCGTTCCTGCAACAGCAGCGCCAGCCGCGCCGCCATCGCGCACGCATCGCGGCCGCAGCCCGCCGCAAACAGCAGCATGTGCGCCAGCGCGGGTTCCATCGGCAATTGCGCGCAAGCCCGCCCGTGCGCGGTAATCCGCCCGTCTTCATCCACCGCGCCCAGCGCCACCAGCGCCGCGCGCGCCGTCGCCAGCGCGGCAGCGGGTGGCGGGTCCAGCCAGGCCATCGTGCCGGGATCGGCGGCACCCCATTGCGCCAGCGACAATGCCAACGGGGCCAGATCGCTGACCAGCACTTCGGGCGGGGCAAAGCCGGCGCGCCCGGCATGCGCCGCCTCTTCCCACAGGCGATAGGCAATGCCCGGGCCCTGCCGCGCGGCGCGCCCGGCGCGTTGCGCGGCGGCGGCCTGGCTGGCGCGCGTGGTGACCAGCCGGGTCACCCCGGCAGCCTTGTCAAATTCGGCCTGGCGCGACAGCCCGGCATCGATGACCACCGTCACCCCATCCAGCGTCAATGATGTTTCGGCAATGCTGGTCGCCAGCACCACGCGGCGGCGCCCATCGGCATCGCGGCGGATGGCGGTGCGCTGCGCCGCCGGTTCGACCTGCCCGTGCAGCGGCAGGACCAGCGCCTGTGGCAGCCGGCTGGCCAGCAATTCGGCCGTGCGTTCGATTTCGCGCAGTCCCGGCAGGAATGCCAGCATGTCACCGGTGGTTTCGCCCCAGGCGCGCGCGATCGCGGCGGCCGTCTGCGCCTCCACCGGTTGATCGGCGCGCCAACCCAGCCAGCGGATCGCCAGCGGATGGGCCATGCCGGCGCTTTCGATCAGTGGCACCGGCACGCCGGTAGCGCCGGCGATCAGATCGGTAAACCGCGCGCCATCCAGCGTTGCCGACATCACCAGCAGGCGCAGATCGGGGCGCAATACCGTAGCCGCCTCGATGGCCAGCGCCAGGCCCAGATCGGCATCAAGGTGGCGTTCGTGCGCTTCATCGAACAGCACCGCGCTGATCCCGGCCAGTTCGGGATCGTTCAGGATCGTCGCCACGAAAATGGCTTCGGTCATCACCACGATCCGCGTGGCTGCCGACCGCCGGCTGTCCAGCCGGGTGACATAGCCCACCGTCGCCCCGGCCGCTTCGCCCAGTTGTTCGGCCATGCGTTCGGCCGCTGCGCGCGCCGCGACCCGCCGCGGGCTGAGCACGATAACCGTGCCCTGGCACCACGGCTGGCGGATCAGCGCGGGCGCCACGGCGGTGGTCTTGCCCGCGCCCGGCGGCGCGATCAGCACGGCGGCGCTGGTCTGCGCCAGCACGGCCAGCAGATCATCAAGCACATCGTGGATCGGCAATCGGGTCACGGCGACAGCCCATAACCGCGAAATGGCCGCGCCAACAGTGTCGTCGCATCGGCCTGTCGCACTTTTGTACCAAACGCCAGGCCTGCCCCACATGGGCCATTTACGCCCCGAATCCGTGTGTTACTGTCATACAAACGACGCTGGAATCGGGGTGATGGTATTATCACCGCCGCAAGCAGCGATCGCGATGAGAGGTATCGCCATGTTTCTGGATCTGCGCGATCAATGGCCCCCGGTGCCACCACCGACGCCCCGCCCGGCATCGGGGCAGCGCCGGCTGAGCAAGCGTGGCGAACGCATCCTGGGCCTGATCGTGGTGGTCAACCTGGTCGCGCTGATCGTGGCGCCGATCGCCGGCAGTTCGGTGGTAAAGGCGGTGAGCGCGGCGCTGACAGCCCTGCAACGCTAAGGTTGCCGGGCAAGACGGCGCCATGGCCGGCAGAGCTTACTGGCTGTCGAGCCGGTCATATTCCTTCACGATCCCCTTGGGCACGTCCTCGTAATCGTCCCAGGGCAGTTCCTTGTGCAGCGTCAGCGACCAGCGTTCCAGCCATTCGACGCCGTCCTTGCCGACATAGCTGTCAGCGGTCTGATAGGCGGGATCGCGCAGGGCCTGGTCCAGCGTGACCGGTTGCAGGTTTTGCCGCGCCAGTATTGCGGCAAAGCCCTCAAATGTGTCGGCGTTCAGCCGGGTGTCGTGCAACAGCATGACATAGGCAATATCGCGCCCGAACAGTGCCAGCGACCCGCGCCGGTACCAGCCGATGGTACGTTCGGTATAGGCGAGATATTCGTTGCGAATCCGCGCCGCCTCAACCTTGTTGCCGGCCATCACCGCGTTGTCATAGGGTTCGGCAAATTCCCAGTCATCGCAATCGATGGTGACCGGCGCGATGCGATAGCCGTGCGTGGCCAGCCAGTGGTTGATCGGGGCGCGCACAGCCTCGGTATTGCCGGTTTCCAGATAGGGATGGCGAAACCATTGCAGCACGCGGTGGGCGCGCGTCATCATCGGCCGGATCACCGTTTCGCCGCGGGCAATATCCTCGATATAGGCGGCCGCGCCGATCTCGTTGGGGGTTGAATGCGAAAAGGTGTGGTTGCCCAGGTCATAGCCGGCCCTGATCCACCATTTCAGCACGCGAATCTGGCGCTTGCGCACGATTTCGTCCAGCTTGCCTTCGTTGACGAACCCGATCGCGGGAAAATGGTGGCGCTTCAGCCCGCGCAACAGCGCGCGGTTGGTCGCATCCAGATAGGCCTGATCGGGTTTCAGCACGATCCCGGGCAAATCGTCATAGGTCAGCGCCACGGTTGCCAGTGGTGGCGCCGGCGGCTTTACAGCGGCGACGGCCACAGTGTCGGTCACGGCTGCGGGCGCCGGGCGGGCAGTGGCTGGCGCCACACCCGTTCCGACGATGGCAAGTGCGCCTGCCGGCACCGACCGGGCGATGCAGAGCAACAGTTTGCAGAGCAGCGATTTGCCAAAGGGCCAGGTGGGCACGGACGATCCTGTAATACGAGCGGGGCAAGTGGAGAGTACCGGGCCGTATAAACACGTGGATTGTACAATGCAGGGCCTGCCTGGTTCAATTCGTCGAAAATCGGGGAAAACTTGCCCGCGCGAGCCCGGTTTGTGGCAGAAGCGGTGCCGCGTTGGTGATTTTTGCCGGCCAGGACAGGCGCGTTGGAAATAGGGCGATGAAGACCGCGATTACCGTGGTGGCCGATCTGGTGCGGTCGCTGGTGCTCAGCGGCCTGGCCGCTGCCGCCACAGCGCTGCTGATCGGCGCGGTGTCCGCCACGACCACGTGGTGCCTGTGGCGCCTGTGGCGGCGGCCGCGGCGGTGACCGATCGGTGCGCCACCCCTTGACCGCGCGCGGCGATGTCGGGCAATCAGGTTGCAAGCTGCAACGTTCTTGCGCGGCTTAATCGATCAGACCCGATCACGGAGAATTTCCCGATGCAACATCGCCGTCTTGGCACGTCCGCCATTGTCGTGTCCGACATCTGCATGGGCACGATGACCTTTGGCAGCCAGACTGACGAGGCCACCGCGCTGCGCGTGCTGGACCGCAGCTATGACGCCGGCATCAATTTTTATGACACGGCCGAAGGGTATCCGGTGCCGCCCGATACCAAATGGGTGGGCGTGACCGAGGAAATCGTCGGCAAATGGCTGAAAACCAAGCCGCGCGATGCGATCATCCTGGCCACCAAAGTGTCCGGCCCCAGCCATGTCTGGTTCAAAAGCCCCAAGCGCAACGGCATGACCGCGCTGGACCGGCGCAACATCATGGTCGCGGTCGAAGACAGCCTGATCAAGCTGGGCACCGATTACATCGACCTGTACCAGACCCACTGGCCCGACCACGGTACCGCCTATGACGAAACCATGGACGTGCTGGACGAACTGGTGCGCGCCGGCAAAGTGCGCGTGCTGGGCTGTTCCAACGAAACAGCGTGGGGCCTGATGAAATCGATCGCCGCGTCGGAAAAACTGGGCGCGGCGCGCTATCACACCATCCAGAACAATTTCAGCCTGATCAACCGCCGGTTCGAAGATGAGCTGGCGCAAGTCTGTCGCCAGGAAGGGGTCAGCCTGATCCCCTATTCACCCATCGGCGGTGGCGTGCTGGCGACCAAATACAGCGCCGGCGCGCGGCCACAGGGCGCGCGGTTCAGCAACTATCTGGCCATGGGCGGCCGGCAGGAGGCGATGGCGCGTCGCTTTGTCAACGACAAGTCGGTCACCGCCGCCGAACGTTATGCCGCGCTGGCGGCCGAACACGGGATCGACCCGGTAACCTTTGCGGTGGCGTGGTCAAAACAGCACGACTTTGTCGCATCGACCATCGTCGGTGTCAGCAGCGAAGACCAGCTCGATCCGATTCTGGCCGCGATCGACCTGGTTCTGCCCGATGACGCGATGAAGGCGGTCAACGGCATCAGCCGCGAGATCATGTATCCGATGGGCTAGAGCCTGATGACATTAGATTGACCCACCGTGACGGAGCCGATTTTGGCCCAGCGCGAGAAGAGAGGAGGGAGCAATGCGGGCCATTGTGACCGACGATCGACGCTGCGATGGGCCAAAATCGGCCCGCCCCGAAGGGGTTACCCTGAAAAGCCCCGTGGCAGCGTCGCAGCGCTTGTCCGGGCAACCAGCCCGGCCTTCGCGCCGCTCCTCCCCACGGAGCTTTTCAGGGCAATCCCGGTGGGTCAATCTAATGTCATCAGGCTCTAAATGCGGCAGCGGCGGGGATCAGAACCGCCGCGCCACCGCAAATTCGGCCGCTTCGATCATTGCCGCCTTGGCATCGCCACCAGGAAAAGCGGCAATCGCGTCGATCGCGCGCTGCGCATAGTGGCGCGCGCGTTCGCGGGTGGCGTGCACGGCATCATGTTTGCGGATCAGCGTGATGGCGTGCGCCAGATCGGCATCGCTGTTGCGATCCCCGGCGATCGCCTCTTTCCAGAAAGAGCGCTCCGCCTCGTTGCCGCGGGCATAGGCCAGGATCACCGGCAGCGTCATCTTGCCCTCGCGGAAATCGTCGCCGGCATCTTTGCCCATTTCGGCGGTGTCGGAATCATAATCGATGGCATCGTCGGCCAGCTGGAACGCAATGCCCAGGTTGCGGCCATACGAATCGAGCGCCAGCTCTTCCGCTTCGGGCCGTTCGGCCACCACCGCGGCGACGCGGCAGGCAGCGGCAAACAGCGCGGCAGTCTTGCCATTGATAATCGACAGATAGCGTTCTTCGCTGGTTTCGATCTGGCGTTGCGCGACCAGCTGGTCCACTTCGCCCTCGGTAATCACCGCCGCCGCGTTGGACAGGATGCGCAGCACCTTGATCGACCCGTCCTCCACCATCAGTTCAAAACTGCGGCTGAACAGGAAATCACCCACCAGCACGGTGGCCGGATTGCCATAGACGATATTGGCGGTCTGCTTGCCGCGGCGCATGTCGGACCCATCGACCACATCATCGTGCAGCAAGGTGGCGGTGTGGATGAATTCAACCGCGGCGGCCAACTGGTAATGGCGGCTGCCGCCATAGCCGACCAGCGCCGCACCCGCGAGCGTCAGCATCGGGCGCATCCGTTTGCCGCCCCCGGCAATCAGGTGCCCGGCCAGCGTCGGGATCAGCGGGATGCGCGATTGCATCCGGTCAAGGATCACCGCGTTGACACTGTTCATGCCTTCGGCAACGAGCGCCATGAGCGGCTGCAGCGAGGGTGCCCCACGGCGGGGCAGCGGATGGATCGTGGCAGACATCGCCCCATCGATTGGCCTGTGGGCCGGCGCTTGGCAAGTCACAAGTTACATGGTTAAGCGTTCCCAAGGTGCAATTGAGCCGCGCCGGCCCGCCCGGGGGGATGGAGAGACGATGAGCAACGACGCCGTGCTGGATGGCTATCGCCAAAGCATCGACAACATCGATGCAGCGATGATCCACATCCTGGCCGAACGGTTCCGCATCACCCAGGCGGTGGGCGCGTACAAGGCCGAACACGGTTTGCCGCCCAGCGATCCTGGCCGCGAGGAACGCCAGATCACACGCCTGCGCAAACTGGCCGAGGACGCGCGGCTGGACCCCGAATTTTCGGAAAAATTCCTGCGCTTCGTGATTCAGGAAGTGATCCGCCACCATGAGCGCGCGCAGGCGAAATAGGGCAATTGGTTCAGTGGATCGCAGCCGCCACCCCAAAGTGTGCCGCCACGGCATGCAATCGTCGGTCGCGCGTCCATAGCGTTGTGCCCTGGCTCAACCGCGCCGATGCCAGCAAATGCACGTCGATATAGCCGATGCCCTGGCCATGCAGGCCGTGATCGTCGATGAAAGCCATGACTTCATCGTCATTCGCAACCACTGCCCTTGGCAAACCCTGAAGCGCGCCGATGATTGTGGCGCGTGCGCGAAAACTGCCCAGCGCCAGTTCGCCGATGACGAACGGATGGCACACCACCCGGGCGCGATTCAGCAAATCCGCCAGCACGCCATCGGCCTGACGCAAGTGATCGATCCACACCGAACTGTCGACCAGAATCAAGCCGGATCGGCCCCTGGGCGACGACGCGGCACGGCCACTGCGTCTGGCTCGCTTCCGCCCAGCCTGGCCAGGCGACGCGCGCTTTCACGTTCGATCAACGCGGTCAGCGCCTCACGCACGAGCGATGATTTTTCCTTCAACCCGGTAAATGCCTGGGCTTTGGCGACAAGGTCGTCATCGAGGGCGAGCGTGGTGCGCATGAACGGTTCCTGGGTCAGGCACGATATATCGCATCAAATGGTGCTGATTACAATGCCAATCGCGCCTGGCGTCAGCCCAGATCCTCCAGCGGCACGCCCGGGACCTGTTTGGCGGTGCGGATGGTCAGCGAGGTTTTGACGCTGGCGACATTGGGCGCGGGCGTCAGTTTGCTGGTCAGGAATTCCTGAAAGCTTTGCAGATCGCGCGACACGATCTTGATGATGAAATCGATCTCACCATTCAGCATGTGGCATTCGCGCACTTCGGGCAGGCCGCGCATATGCTCTTCGAACTGGCGCAGCGCCTCTTCGGCCTGGCTTTTCAGGCTGACCAGCGCGAACACGGTGATGGCAAAACCCAGTTTGGATGGATCAAGATCGGCGTGATAGCCGCGAATCACCCCTGATTCTTCCAGCGCGCGCACGCGGCGCAGGCACGGTGGCGCGGTCAACCCGACCCGCTGGGCCAGTTCGACATTGGTAACCCGGCCTTCGGCCTGCAGTTCGGCAAGCAGTTGCCGGTCGATTGCATCCAGTGTCGCCATGGTCCTCGTTGCTACCTGGTCAGAGCGTCGGCCATAAGGACAGCCGGACGTGTGTGGAAAACGAAAAAAAACGAGCGTTCCGGCGGGCCATCGGTCTGACAGCCCGTGCGGTCAGGATTTACGCGATCAAGACTCGCGCAATCAAGAATCGAAGGGCGCAAGATTCGCAGAGCCAAACCGTGCCTGATTATAATTTTATTCTGCCTTTGCGCAATCGTCCCACATTGCAACGCCGTCAAGGTCGCGCTTTTCCCGCGCCCGCTTTTTGTTAGGGTTAACAAGGCATAGCGTCACGACCATGACCGGTTGCGGGATCGATCCGTTTCGGGACGCGGGCCAAACAAGTCGCGTGACAGGGGCCACCGGTGTCGGCAAAGCGGAGCACAGATGATCGTTGATGACCGCCTTGATACCGTACTGCGCACGCAGGCGGCCGGCCGGGCGGGCCTGAACACGCAACTGCGCCAGCTGGTGGATATCCTGGGCCGGATTCCCGATTCGCACTGGGGCACGCGCGAAACCACGGCTTTGCAACGGCTTGACGACCTGCATGCCACGCTGGGTGATGCAGCCGCGGCCGTGCTGACAAAGACGTGCACGCTGCAATCGCCACGCTTGGTGGCGCATCTGGTCACGCGCGGCCCGCGCACCGCCCAGGCCGCCATCGCGCACAGCACGCTGACCGATGCGCAATGGGTGCAGCTGGTGCCCGGCCTGCCGATCCACGCGCGCGGGCTGTTGCGCCATCGCCGCGATCTGGGCCCGCCGGTGGTCGCACTGCTGAACCGGCTGGGCATCGATGATTTCGTGTTGTCGGCACCCCAGGCCGAGGCCATTGTGCAACCTGCCCCCGTGGATGGCGCCGACGCCGCCCAGCTGGATCAAGCGGTGCCGGATCAAGCGGTGCCGGATCAAGCAGTGCCGGATGCAACCGTGATCGCTGCGGCGGCCGGCGCAGGCGCGGGCGGCGTACTGCTGTCGCTGCCGATCGATCCCGCGCGCCGCGCCGACCCCGCCGCGCGCGAAGGGATTGGCGCGATCGTCCGCCGGATTGAGGCGTTTCGCCGCGACCGCGCGACCAGCCACCCGCACGGAGACGTGCCCACCATTGCCGGCCAGACCCGCCTGCCCTTTGCCGACGAACCAGGTGCGGAACCGATCGCGACGACGGCAGACATCGTGATCGATGCGGCGGGCACGATCATTGCCGCCGACGGCGTCGATCCGGCGCAGATGGTCGGGTACACGCCGTTTGTCATTGCATCACCGGCAACCACCGCATCGGTCGATGCCCGTTCGCTGGCGGCGTTTCGCGCGCGCCGGCCGATTGTCGCGGGTGCGCTGGCGGTCGATGGCGCGGCGCGGATTGCCGGGACCTGGCGGATCGACGCGGTGCCGCAATTTGGCGCCGACGCCGGGCAGTTCACCGGATACCGCGCACGGCTGCGCCGGCCTGCGCCGGATGCGGCCGCACCCGCCGCGGGCGCAGCCGGCCGGCCGCCACACGACACCGGCACCGACACGCTGCACCAGCTGCTGCACGAACTGCGCACGCCGATCAACGCGATCCAGGGCTTTGCCGAACTGATTCAGCAACAGCTGCTGGGCCCCACGCCGCACCAGTACCGCAGCCTGGCCGCATCGATCGCGGCCGATGCGGCGCGGATGCTGGCCGGGTTTGAAGATGTCGAACGGCTGGTACGGCTGGAAACCGGCCGGATCGACGCGCCGGCGACGCCTGACGAATTGGCCGGCGCCGATCTGACCGCCATCCTGACCCGGTTGATCGCCCAGCTGGAACCAATGATGGCCCCGCGCGAAATCCGCCTGCGCTGGGCCGTCCCCGATCACCCCCTGCCGGTGACGATGCCGGTGGCAGAGGCGGAACGGACGCTGTGGCGGCTGGTATCGACGCTGATGGCCGCGGCGGCACCGGGCGAACGCCTGACGCTGACGCTGACCGACGGTGGCGGCGCGGGCACAAATGCCCACCTGGCGCTGACGCTGCCGGCCGCACTGGCGCAGCGTGATGACAATGCGCTGTTCGCGCCCGACCTGGCGCGCGCCGGTTCTGCGCACGCCACCGGCATGCTGGGCGCGGGTTTTGCGCTGCGGCTGTGCGCGGCTGAAATTGTCGCGGCGGGCGGCCGGGTCGACCGGCCTGGCCCCGCCAACAGCGCTATTCTGGACGTGACTCTGCCGCTGACGGGCCGGGTCGCACTTGACCGCGCCGCGGTTGCTTCCGAGCCAGCGATGCAGGCGGCGCAATCTGCGGCAGCAAAGGGATTGGTTTTGTCAGACGGCGGCCGTGAGCCGGATATCCGCGATATCCCGCAACCGGATGACTTTGTGCAATTCACCCCGGGTTTTGGCCCGCGCTTTGTGGTGACCGTCGATACCGAAGAGGAATTTGACTGGACCAAGCCGTTCAACCGGTTTGGTCATGGCCTGCGCCACGTGCCGTGGATCGGCCGGTTTCAGGCATTTTGCGAAAACATCGGGATCGCGCCGATCTATCTGATCGATTATCCGGTTGCCTGCGATGCCCGCGTCATCGACGCGCTGGGGCCGGCGGTGGCCAGCGGCCGTGCCGAAGTGGGCGTGCAATTGCATCCCTGGGTCAGCCCCCCGCATGATGAGGATATCAACGTCCACAACAGCTATGCCGGCAATCTGCCGCCAGCGCTGGAACGCGCAAAATTCGATGGCCTGCGGCACACGATCGAAACCGCATTTGGGCAAGTGCCGCTGATCTATCGCGCCGGCCGCTATGGCGTGGGCGCGCGGACAGCGCGGATGCTGGCCGATGGCGGCGTGACCTTTGACACGTCGGTGCGCGCGCGGTTTGATTATTCGGCACAAGGCGGGCCCAATTTTCGCACGCATCCGCCGCAACCCTGGTGGATCATCCGGCCCAGCGCGGACGATACTGGCGGGGCGAAGCAGGCCGGCCTGATGGAACTGCCGCTGACCACGGTCTATTGCGGATTGCTGCGCGGCCAGGGCGGGTGGCTGTACCACGGCCTGTGGCGAATTCCGCGTGCGTGCGGCGTGCTGGCGCGGCTGGGCCTGCTGGAACGCGTGCCACTAACCCCCGAAGGCGTCGATGCCCGCGCCGCGCTGCGCGCCATCGATGCCGCGCTGGCAGACCGGCTGCCGTTGCTGGTGTTTTCGTTCCACAGCCCGTCACTGTTGCCGGGGCATACCCCCTATGTGCGCGATGATCATGCGCTGGACCGCATGTATGACTGGTGGCGGACGGTGTTTGCGCATCTGCGCGCGCGCGGTGTGGCACAGGCCAACCTGGCCGAAATTGCCGCTGCGGCACAAGCATGACGCCGCTGCTTGCCAAGCGGCGATCACACCTTTACCTGCTTCGCGTGCGTGGGCCTGTAGCTCAGTTGGTTAGAGCTGGCCGCTCATAACGGCTAGGTCGCGGGTTCAAGTCCTGCCGGGCCCACCACACATTTTGCTGGCACCAGATACTCAACCATAATAATAGACATTTTGGCAGGGCGGGACCCCTGCGCCATGCCCGACCAACCAGAGGATCGCCCGAAACCATGTCCGACACCCTGCCCGATCTTTCCAACGCCCATCCGGCGACGCTGGCGCTGCATGCCGGCTGGCGTGCCGATCCGACCACCGGGTCGGTCGCCGTGCCGATCCATCAGACCACATCGTACCAGTTCCGCGACACCGGCCACGCGGCCAATCTGTTTGCGCTGAAAGAGCTGGGCAATATCTATACCCGCATGGGCAATCCGACCACCGACGTGCTGGAAAAGCGCATCGCGGCGATCGAGGGCGGCGTGGCCGCGCTGGCGGTGGCATCGGGCCAGGCGGCATCGACTTATGCCGTGCTCAATCTGGCGCGCGCGGGTGACAACATCGTCACCTCCACCGACCTGTATGGTGGCACCTGGAACCTGTTTGCCAACACGCTGAAAGACCTGGGCATCGAGGTCCGCTTTGTCGATCCTGTCGATCCCGAAGGGTTCCGCCGCGCCACCGACGACCGCACCCGCGCCTATTATGCCGAGGCGCTGCCCAATCCCAAACTGATCCCGTTTCCGATTGCGGAGGTGGCCGCGATCGGCCGCGAATACGGCATTCCGCTGATTGTCGACAACACCGCGGCGCCGCTGCTGATCCGCCCGTTTGACCATGGCGCGGCGATCATCGTCCATTCGGCGACCAAGTATATCGGCGGCCACGGCACATCGATCGGCGGGGTGATCGTCGATGGCGGCAATTTCGATTGGGATGCGTTCCCCGAACGCCAGCCTTTGCTCAACACCCCCGACAACAGCTATCACGGGGTGGTGTGGGCGCGCGATATCAAGCCGCTGGGGCCGATCGCCTATATCATCCGCGCGCGGGTGATCCTGTTGCGCGACATGGGTGCGGCGCTGTCACCGTTCAACGCGTTTCAGATCATTCAGGGCCTGGAAACGCTGGCGCTGCGCATCGAACGCCACAGCGAAAACGCCGTGAAGGCCGCCGCGTTTCTGGCCGCGCACCCTAAGGTCGCCAATGTCATCCACCCGTCGCTGGCCACTGGCCGGGCCAAGGCGCTGGCCGACCAGTACCTGCCCCATGGCGCCAAAGGGATTCAGGCCGGCGGCCTGGTCGGGTTTGAGCTCGCCGGCGGGCTGGAGGCGGGTCAGGCGTTCATCAACGCGCTGAAACTGTTCTATCACGTCGCCAATATCGGCGATGCGCGCAGCCTGGCGATCCACCCCGCGTCAACCACCCATTCGCAACTGACGCCCGATGAACAGGCCGCCACCGGGGTCACCCCGGGGTATGTGCGCCTGTCGATCGGGATCGAGCACATCGACGATATCCTGGCCGACCTGGCCCAGGCGCTCGACGCCGCCTGATTGGCGCCGGTAACAAGGGACTGCCGCCGCCGGTGTGATCACTGGCGGCAGCAGTCGCTGCATCAAAAATGCCCGCGCAGCCCAATGAACGCGGTGCGGCCCAGGCTGTTGTAACCCGCTGCGGTCTGATATTGGCGATCGCCCAGGTTTTCGACCCGGCCGAACAGCGTCACGCCCCCGGCCGTGGTCCATTCGGCGCGCCAGTCGACCACCGCATAGCCGCCCAGCACCGCAGCGCTGGATGCCCGATCGAACGACGCGCCCGACCAGCGCACGGCAATGCTGGTGGTCACCCCACCCGGCAAATCATACCCCACCACGCCGTTGAACAAGTGGCGCGGCACGCGCGGCAATTGCACCCCGTTGGTCAGCGCGCCCGGCGTGCGGTCTTCGTTGACGACAATGCTGTAATTGGCCTGGGCATACAGCTGCCCGGCCCGCGCCTGCGCGGTCAGTTCCAACCCGCGCCCACTGGCGGCAGCGACATTGGCGTAATAACCATAGCCATTGATCAGGCAGGCCGGCGGGGTCGCGGGATCGGCCGGATCGATCGGATAGGGGCAATAGGCAAAGCCGATCAGGTTGGTTGACCGGCGCTGCCACCAGACTGCGCCCAGCTGCACCGCTTTGCCAAACAGCGAACGTTGCACGCCCACTTCCCACCCGCGCGCATGTTCAGGCTGAAGGTTGGCCGCGCCGTAATCGCTGTACAACTGATACAGCGACGGCGCCTTGAACCCCTCGTCATAACTGGCGCGGAGCAGCGTTTTGCCCAGATCGGGCGTATAGGCCGCACCCGCGCTGAACACGGTGTTGCCACCAAACTGCGAATGATGGTCATACCGCACCCCGCCATTCAGCGTCAGGCCGGCAACCGGGGAAATGCGCAGCTCCCCGTAAACACTGTTGGTATTGGCCAGTTTAAGCGACAGATCATAGGGTTGCAGCGCATCATAGGGGCTGCCGACGCGCATCTGCTGTTCTGCGCGTTCGGCGCCAAACACCAGATCGACGCCTTTGGCCGCATTGAAGCTGCCCTGGTATTCATACCGCCGGGTGCGGCCATGGCCGACAAACACCAGCGGCGAACTGCTGAGTGGATAGAAATCCTCGTTATCGGTCTGGTTTTGCAGCACCGCGATACGGTTTTTGAACCGCCCCCCGGCCACCGCAAAGTTCAGCCCGGCATAGGCCGACCATTGCTTTGTCAGCGCATAATCACCGGCATAAATGCCCGGCGGCTGGCTGAACGTGTCGGAAAAACTGTTGCGCGCGCTGTCCCAAAATCCACGCAGATCCAGCGAAACATCCTTGCCCAGATGAAACACGGTGGTCGCGCTGGCTGCCTGCCGGGTATAGCCATTGGGCTGTGTGCCGCCGATCAGGGTCGGGATGCCTTCGGTCGAAAACGCCGTCCCCGACACCCGCCAGTCAACCAGTGCCGATGTCCCGCCGATCCCGGCGTGGGCATCGACCGTCTGGTGCGATCCGCCGCCGATCGACAGATCAGCCTGCAGCGGCCGGGTCGGCGCGACGGTGGTGATATTCACGATCCCGCCAATCGCATCCGACCCCCACAAGATCGATTGCGGCCCGCGCAGGACTTCGATGCGGGCCGTATCGTCGATAAAACTGCGCGAAAAATCAAAACCGCCGGTGATCGCGGTGGGGTCGGCCAGGCGCATGCCATCGATCACCACCACCGTGTCGGCCGGATCGGCGCCACGAATGCGCAGCGTGGCCGGTTGACCATAGCCGCCGTTGCGCGCCACACTGATGCCGGGCGTGGTGGCCAGCACATCGGTCAGCGCCAGCGGTTGCGCCTGTTGCAGCGCCGCGGTGTCGATCACCGTCACGCTGCTGGACACACGGTCCTCTTCAACCGGCACGCGCAATGCCGAAACCACAATCGCATCACCACCCTCTGCGGCACCATCCGCCGCAGCAACGGCGGCATGCGCGCCGGCGGGCTGTGCCCCCAGCGCAAACACCGCCAGCGCCATACCATCGCGCCACGTTCCCATAAATTTCATCATTACCCATCCCCATCGCACAGTCACACGCGGCGACGTGCGCCATGCGCATGCGAAGGGATGGGGTGCAGTCACCACGCACAGCCAAGCCCGACGCGGGCGCACAGCCCACGCAGCCAGTACTGTCGCTCACCAGGGAAACCCCGCTCGCACCGAACACCCCTGTCGGTACGAAGAACGACCACGACAGGCAGGTCTCCTGGCTCACGGGTCAGGGCTTACCGGCCGCCTTCTCGGGACAAGTGTCCCAATGGCATGGATGGCCGGTTGGCTCGCCGCTTACAGTTGCAGGGGCAGTCCGGGATTTTCACCCGCGTTCCCTTTTGATCCCCATCACAGGGAACCTGTCGCAATGCGGCAAATATCGCCTTCGCACCGACTTGGCAACAGGCACGCGCCTTTGCGCTTGCACGAACGGCGTCGTGGTTGCGCCTTTGTGCTTGCGCGAACGGCGTCCTGGTTTGCGCCTTTGTGCTTGCGCAAACGGCGTCCTGGTTGCGCCTTTGTGCTTGCGCAAACGGCGTTGCGAACCTAAGGGCTTGGCTCAGTCGGGGAGTAGCGCAGCCTGGTAGCGCATCTGGTTTGGGACCAGAGGGTCGTAGGTTCGAATCCTATCTCCCCGACCACATCACCATATTTTTTCAACACATTGCATACGGTGCGACAGCATGGTCGGCTGGCGCGCGCCTGACCAAGCTTAATGCAGCGCCTCACCCGCGATGGTTATGCGGTGCATTTCGCGGCGGTGCCCATGATAATCGTTGTGGGCATAGTGCCAGGTGGCACGATTGTCCCACAGCGCAACCGATCCGGGTTGCCAGTGAAAGGTTTCCTGAAACCGCGGATCGATCGCATGCGCATAGATTTCATCAAGCAGGTCGCGCGATTCCTCCGGCTCAAGCCCGGCAATCGCGATCGTAAAGCCCGGGTTGACATAGAGCGCGCGTTTGCCGCTGAGCGGATGGGTGATCACCACCGGATGTTTTACGTCTTCGAGCACGTCGGCGGTGGCGGCGTTGCCGATCCGGCCATCGCGACGCGTATCGCGCGTCGCCTCATAGGCGGTGGACCGGCTGCCGAACACATGCCGCGCGGAATGCACCGCATATGCGCCATCGATCCGCGCGCGCAGCCGATCGGGCAGCGCGTCATGGGCGGCATACATCGATGCAAAGGCAGTGGCCCCGCCCTCCGGCGGCAATTCGCGCGCGACCAGCACCGATCCCAGCGCCGGTTCTGCATCATAGGAATGATCAGTGTGCCAGCCACCGCCGATATTGTCGCGCTGCCCGGGTTCCTTCAACACCAGCGCGATTTCGGGATAGCGCGGGTGCGCGGCGAAAAAGCGGTTGATGTTGATCGGCCCGATCGCCTGCGCAAACGCGATATGCGCGGTTTCGTCAATCGCCTGATCGCGAAAGAACACCACGCCATGATCGGCAAACGCGGCGCGGATCTGCGCCAGGTCCGCATCCGACAGGCGGGCAAGATCAGCCCCCAGAATTTCCGCACCGACCCGGCCATGCGGGCGAATGTCCAGCGCCATCTTTAACTCCCCCCGTGCCAACGCCGCCGGTCAGGCGGCCACAGACGCGTGACCCTTGCGTACCGCGCGGGTTTGGCGGCCGTCAATGCCCACCGCGATATCGCCGCTGATCGTCGCGCGGGCGCGGACCAGGCTACGCTGGCGCGCAAGGGTTGGCGCCGGCCTGGCCGAAGCCGCGCCAAGACCCTGATCACGCGCCGCGCGGTGTTACCAGGTGCCCAGTTCCAGAAAGAATTTCGCCCGTTCGGCGCGCAGGTCTTCGGGCGACTGGTGCGCCAGGGCATCGATTTCGGTGCGCAGCGCCATCGCCAGGCGGCGGATCGCTTCGTCATGATCGCGGTGCGCGCCGCCGGTCGGTTCATAGACGATGCGGTGGATCACCCCCAGCCGCAGCAGATCGGCGGCAGTGATCTTCATTGCTTCGGCCGCATCGGGCGCGCGATCGGCGCCGCGCCACAGGATCGATGCACAGCCTTCGGGCGAAATCACCGAATAGATCGCGTGTTCGAACATCAGCACGCGGTTGGCCGATGACAGCGCGACCGCGCCGCCCGATCCGCCCTCACCCACGATAACCGCGACCATCGGCACGCCCAGTGCCAGGCATTTTTCGGTGCAGCGCGCGATCGCTTCGGCCTGGCCGCGCGCCTCCGCATCGACGCCGGGAAACGCGCCCGGGGTATCCACCAGCGTGATCACCGGCAGGCCGAAACGGTCGGCCATATCCATCAGCCGGATCGCCTTGCGATAGCCTTCGGGCCGCGCCATGCCGAAATTGTGGGTCAGCCGCGACGCCGTATCTTCGCCCTTGGCATGGCCGATCACCATTACCCGGCGCCCTTCGAACCGGGCAAACCCGCCAATGATCGCCCGGTCATCGCCATAGCGGCGGTCACCGCCCAGCGCCACGAAGTCATCGAACAGCCCGGCCACCAGATGCGCAAAATGCGGGCGCGCGGGATGACGCGCGACCTGCGTGCGCTGCCACGGGGTCAGCCGGGCATAGACATCGGCCAATTGGCGCTGTGCGCGTTCGTCCAGCATCGCGGCTTCGGCTTCGTGCCCGCCGGACGCGCGCAATTGCGCGGCGCTGGCGACCAGCGCCTCGATCGGTTTTTCAAAGGCCAGATACGTCGTCATACCGTCATCGACATGCCGCGGTAGATGCGCGCGCGATAGCGCGAATCTTCCGCATCGGGCAGCGGCGCGCCCACCAGCAGCACCGCGCGGGTGAACCGTTTGACCTCTTCCAGATGTTCTTCCAGATCGCGCGGTTCTTCCGATCGCACGCGCCGGGTCAGGTTGATCTGGTTGACCGGGACATTGTGCACCAGCCGTTCGTTTTCCACCGCCAGCGTGGCGGTGAAGGCATGCAGCGTGGTCTTGATGAAATTCGCCAGCGCAAACGCCGGGCTCTTGTCCCCCATCGGCACATCGGGAGAGGCGAGCACCAGCTGGCAATCATCATACAACGATGCCTTGCGCGCGACGCGGAACTGCGCGGTCAGGTTGTCGGCCACCACCGCGCGGAATTCTTCGGGCGTCAGCAGCGCGTCGGTCTGGAACAGCCGCGTCGGCAGCGCCTCCAGCGCGGTGGACAGCACCGTAGTCGGGCGGCCCCAGCGCAGCAGCGCCGCATCCATCGCCGATTCCACCCCGTCATCCAGCAGGATCGATTCGAGCGGGGCATCGGCGATGTCCGCCAGCGCATCGCGCACAGCGGCAAACCCGGCCTCGGTCCGCGTCAGCAGCACGACGCGCGCGACATGGCATTCGGTGATGAACTGTCGCGCGGTTTCGGCCAGAAAATCCACCAGATGTTCGCCAATGATCCACACCGTGCGGCCGCGCATCTGGTCCAGCCGTTCCTGGTTCGGGCTGCCGAACAGTTCGCGTTCGGTGGTCGACCGTTCAACGCTCAGCCCGCCCGACGGCATGAAGGTTTCGCCGCTGACCGCACGATCGGCCAGGAAGAACACCGTGGCCTGCGCCACGTCGGTTTCGGTGGGCATTTTGCCCAGGTACAGCTGCGACAGCACGCCCTTGCCCACTTTGCCCGCCTCTGTGGCGATCGCCGCGGCCGGCAGGAACGGCACGTCGGCGGGCGGCACTTTCAACAGCCAGCTGCGGTTGTCCTCCAGCGTGTCCGCGCGATCGGACCAGCCGGGTGCATCGAGGAAATAGCCACCCCCGCGCAACCGCGACACCAGCCGCGCGGCAATTTCCGGGGTCATCAGATATTGGTCCCAACTGCACACCCCGTCGCCTTCGCGTGCGCAGGCCAGCGCCAGATCGCGCAGTTCGCGCGGGTTGTCGGTATCGTGTGAAATGCGCACGGTGTCGTTGCGCGCCAGCCGGTTCAGCAGTGCCTCTACCCGGCTGCCGCGGCGCAACGCCTTGACCACCGCGGCGTGGATCGCATTCAGCCGCTTGTTTTCCAGGATCAGCTTGCCACGCCGGTCGAACAACCCTGGCCGGCCGGCCGTGCCCGCCAACCGGTCGCCATCGACCGGCCCGGGGGCGATGGCGTTGAACTGCACTTCTGGCCCCAGATAGCGCGACATCGATTCGACCATGGCCCGCTGCCCCGATTTCGACACCGCGTAATCGGCGCGGTTGGGATAGGCGACCGCCAGGTTTTTTTGCCCGCCGAAATACGACGATACGTTCAGGACATAGCCCGACCCTTGCGCCTTCATCAGCGGCACGACGTGGTGCATCAGCACGAAATTGGAAATCAGGTTGGCATCGAGCGTGTAGTTCCACGCATCCAGGCTCATATCGACCACCATGTCCTCGGCGCCGGCGACCCCGGCGTTGTTGATCAGGTAATCGATCCGGCCAAACGCCTTGATCGTGGCGTCAACCGCGTTTTTCAGCGAGGCCAGGTTGCTGACATCCAGCCCGGCCATGGTCTGCACGCGGCGTTCGACCCCGGCAAAACCGATATCCTCCAGCTCACTGACGATGCGCGCGCGCGCGACCGCAAGCTCGCTTTCGCGCCGCGCCACGATCATCACTTTGGCCCCGGCCAGCGCCAGCAGCCGGGCGATCTGCCCGCCGATGCCGGCCGAACCACCGGTGATCAGCGCGACTTTGCCCAGGTGCAGCCCGGTGATGTTTTCGCTGAAACCGGGCATCGCCTTGCGCGCGCCGGTGGCATCGCCGATGCTGGTGGGCAGGTACAGCGTGACTTCGGCAATCTTGCTTTCCTTGATCAGCACGCGCGCGGCATGGCCGGCGGTAAAGCGCGTGTTTTCCGGCTCCGCATTGGTAAAGCGCACCATCTGGTTGCCCCATTCGGTCAACCGGCGGCGGCCATGCGCCACGTCCACTTCGGATTCGTCGCGCCAGATGCGCACCAGCTGTTCGGTCGCCGCGCGCAGCACCTGCGCATAGACATCGCCCTTGCCATCGGTGGGGTTGGACATGAACAGAAAGCGCGGGTTCTGCAGCAGTTGATCATGCTGTTTCCAATAGCGGCTGAGCGTGCGCGCCAGCGCAATCGCACCGGCCAGTTCGGCATCCATGAACCGTTCGACATCCTGGTCAGACGCGCTGACCAGATTGCCCACCAGTTCACCGGGTGCCAGCATCGGCATGAAAATCGCACCGGTCAGCGGCGCATGGTCTTCGCCATAGGCGGCCAGCGCGGCCTCCATCGTCGCGGGCTGCGTGCGGCTGAACCGCACCACTGTCAGCGCATCGCCGATCCCGGCGGCCTTGGCGCGCGCCTGCGCAATCGCCACATCGGCCTGGCGCGACAGCCCCAGCAGCACAGTGGCGCCAGAGGCAATCTGCACGCGCGCAATTTCCAGCGCATCGTCCCAATCATCGCCCGCCGCGATCAGTATCGCAAGGCCCACCCCGTCAATCGACCGCATGGCCGGGCGAGTCAGAAATACCGACCGCGATTCCTTGCGCAGGCTCATGCCGTGCGTCACTTCAAAATCGTGGCCGTTATAGCTGGCGGATTCGTCGCTGCCGAGAAATACGCACGTTGCGGCGATATCCTCGGGCACCGGAAAAGTCTTGGCCTTGGGCTTGCCGCCGGTGCTGCGTTCCAGCGACATGGTGTCGAAAAACTGGTTGGCGGTGGTGCCGGGCTCATCGCCGCGCAGCTTGTCCATGGTGGCGAACACCGAACGGATGCGTTCGCCTTCGATTGGGCCGGGAAACACCAGATTGACGCGGATGCCGCGTGGCCCCAGTTCCAGCGACAGTTCGCGCGACCAGGCGTTCATCGCCGCCTTTGGCACGACATAGGCCGCGCGCGCGTAATAGACCGTGCGCGAAAAGATCGTCGAAACGTTGATGATCGAACCGCCCTCGCCCATCGCCGGGGCGGCGGTGCGCGCCAGATTCCACGCCACGCCCAGAATGTTGCGCATGGCATCGCCAACGGTTTCGGTGTCGGTTGATCCGCGCTTGCGCTGTTCGGCCAGTTCGGCGGCATCAAACGGCAGCTGTTCGATCGGCTGTTTCGGCCCGGCCGATCCGGCATTGTTGACCAGGATGTCGATGCGGCCAAACTTCGCCACCACTTCGGCAATCCCGTCGCGCACAGATTGCGCATCGGCGCCATCGAGCACCACGGTGGCCAGTCGCGCCGGTTCTACCCCGGCTTCGATGCGCAAGGCATCGGCGGCGGCGTTCAACCGGTCCAGCGTGCGTCCGGTCATTACCACGGTCGCACCTTCGCGCAGGTAGTGCCGCACGATATGCCCGCCCAGGTTGCCGGCGGCGCCGGTCACGACGGCGATCTTGCCTGCCAGCCGGCCGGTTGCGTCGGGACCAGCCTGTTTCACTGCCTTTGCCATCGTTCCTGTATCCCCTGAATTTATGCGTTTTTGTCGGCAGTTCTCTTATTTCAACAACACTTTGCGCCAGCGTTATGTTTGGTCAGCGGCGCTCTGTGTCGGCCTTGCTTTCATTCAGCGACGCTTTGCGTCGCCCAGGCTTCCAGCAGTGCGTCACGGCTGCGCAGGCCCAGCGCGGGCAAGGCATGATTGACCACATACGTCGCGCCCGAATGGCGGTTTTCCCACATTGCCTGGTGTGCCTCTGGCAAACCGTCCCACGGCACCACCAGCGGTTCGGTCACTTCCAGCAATCCGGCGGCGATCATGTCGTTCATCCGCGCCACTTCAAACGCGTTGCACAGATGCGTGCCCAGGATCGACGCAGTCGGCATCAGGATCTTGCGCTGGCGCGTCCACACTTGCGGGGCATAAAACGTGAACCGCTGCCCGGTCAGATCCTCGGCATAGACCACGCGGCCGGTGAACGGTTTGACCAGCGACGTGGAAACCCCCAGCGTATCTTGCCCCGCCCGTTCGAAAATCAGGTCGGGCGCGCCGCGCGGATTGTCGGGTGATCGCAAGATGCGGCCGACGGCATTGCCGAACGGCTTCATCACGCGGTCCTGGTAATCGCGCACTGCCGCCTTGAACACTTCGATATCGGCCTTGGCATCGGGCAGGCGCGGCATTGTCGCCGGCCACACGAAATTGTCGCCTTCGCGGCGCTGAATACCCTCCAGGCTCACGATCCCGGCAATGGTGTCTTCCAGGCCGAGCGATTGCAGGAATTCGCGCTGGCCGTCGGTGGTGGTCGCCACCACGCTGCGCGCGTTGAACCGCCGCGCCGCCTCAATCAATTCGAGGCCGGTCGCATCGAGCAAGTCGGTCGAACCGGGGCCGTAATAGATCAACACCGCCTCACCGCCGCGCAATTCGGCCTTGCGCAGCATGTCTTCCGGCGATCCCGCACCGGGTTTGCCCATAAAGCTGAAATGATAGCCGGAAGACGCGCCATAAAACGCCAGCGTGCCGCCCGGCGCCAGCAGTTGGAAACTGCGCGGAAACGCGGTTTCGCCGGCATGGCTGACCACGTAATCGGCGCGCCGGCCGCCATTCAGAGCCTCGTATTCGGCGACCAGCACGTCACCCGCAGCCTCCCACGCGCGCGCCGCCTCGGCGTCTTCGGGAACGGTGGTGTACAGCGCGGCAAAGCGCGGATCGCGGCGGTTGATCGCGCCCGCCGCGCCCTGCTGGCCGGTGATGAACGCCGCGCGTTCGGCGCTGGAAACCAGCCCGGTCACCTGCAACCCGGTGCGCACCGAACTGCGCAATGCATCCAGCCCGGTGCCAGTCGCAGCACCTTCGACAAACAGCGTCTTGCCCGGGGTGATCTGCAGCGTGGTGAACAGGCAGCGCGAAATCGTGCCCAGATTCAGCACATAGCTGCCCGCCTGTTCCAGCGTAAGATCGGGCGGCAGCGGGTGCATCTGCGGCGCCTGCACAGTCAGGAACTGCGCATGGCTGCCGGTTTCGGTTTCATAGCCCTGGATGGCAAACCCGGCGAACATCGGGTCATTGCCAACCTGCGGTGACAGCAGCGCGTTGGTGCCCGAATAGACCGTGACCAGATCGCCGACCTTCACCCGGCCCTCCGCACGGGTTTCGCTGCCCAGCGCGGCGACCAGCGCGATCCCGCCCGATCCGGTGATCTGCACATCCTGCTCGTGCGAATCGAATGGAGACACCGGGATGCCGGTCAGCGCCCAGATATCGTTGAAATTGACCTCGCTGGTCAGCATGTACAGCAGCGCTTCGTTGGGCGCAGGTTCCGGCACTTTGACGATCAGTTCGCGTTCGTGCGTCGCCGGCGGGCCAAAGCGCGGCGCGCCGGTCACGGGATCGCGCGCAATGCCGAACGCATATTGCCATTCCGGGATCGGCGTGACGGCGGGATAGAACGGCGCGCCGACGGGCAGCAGATCGCCGCTCGCCTCCAGCGCGGCGCCACGGCTGGCGTGTTCGGCGTCGATCCACACCCCGTCGCGGCGCACCGGCAGCGGCGGGCTGACTTTGTCCATGAACTGGCGGATGCCGGTCTTGCCGCCATCGGGGTCGACAATCGCCTCGGCAAACAGCGCGGCTTCGCGCGCCAGACCGGCGGCCATGCCCTGGGTCAGCCCGGTGCGCACCGCATCGATCGCGCGCGCGCCGGCTGTGCCGCGCCCGGCCCAGTCGAGCTGGTGCAGGATCGTCTGCAGGAACGGATCGGCCAGCACCGCATCCAGATCGGTCTTGGCGGGGGCCGCCCAGCGCGCGGTCATCGCCTGCCGCGCGGCAAAGGCGGCGCCCAGCGCGCTGTTTGCACCGTGCCGCACGAAATCGCGCACCGCCGCATGCGCCTGCGCCAGCGCATCGTGCGACCCTTGCGCCAGTTCATCGATCAGCCCGATGCCATACGCCGCCTCGGCATCGATGCTGCGCCCGCCCAGGATCAGGTCCAGCGCATCGCGCACGCCCACATCGCCATGCTTTTCGCCCAGCAGCCGCGGCAACCGTTGCGTACCGCCATAGCCGGGCAACAGCCGCAAACGGATTTCGGGCTGGCCGAACCGCGCGGTGGTTTCGGCAATGCGGTAATGGCACGCCAGCGCAAATTCCATGCCCCCGCCCAGCGCCACGCCCTGCACCGCGGCCACGCACGGCTTGCCCATCGCCTCAATCCGCGCGAACGCCAGCTGCGCATTGTTGGGCAGCACGAAGGCTTCATCCAGCGTGTGCACTTCTTCCAGCATCTGGCGGATATCGGCACCGGCGACGAACGACGATGATCCCGCCCCGGTGAACACCACCGCGACCACATCGTCCTTGCGCGCCAGATGGTCGACCACGATCACCAGTTCGTCGATCGCGCGTTCGTTCAGCGCGTTGACCGGCGGGTTGGTGACGGTGACCGTGGCCACGCGCTGGCCTGCGCCCACGGTGTTGTACTGGATCAGGAAATAGCGATAGCGTTCGAACAGCGATTGTTCCTCTGACAAGCGCTGCTTGCGCTGCCAGTCATCGATCGCGCGTTTCAGTTCGGTCAGGCTGTCGGGATTGCGCAGCGTGGTCACATCGCCCACGTCGCCGCCTTCGACCAGCGCGCGCACCATGCGGCGCATATATTTGCCGCTGCGGGTTTCGGGGAATTGCGACACCTCGATAAAGTCGGCCGGCACCGCCACCGCGCCCTTTTCGGTGCGCACCAGATCGAACAGCCGCCGCCGGTCTTCATAGGTCAGCTTGCGCCCGGCCACCGGCACCACAAAGGCCAGCGGGGTCAGCCCCTTTTCGCGGTGCGGCGCACCCACCACCAGCACGTTGCCCACCGGCGAATCCGGATAGAGCGTCTTGTCGCGCAGCACTGCGCCCTCGATCTCTTCGGTGCCCATGCGGTGGCCGGATACGTTGATCACGTCATCGCTGCGGCCGTGCAGCGAAAACGACCCATCGTCATGCCGGATGGCGAAATCGCCCTGGGTATAGGCCCAGGTGCCCTGCCACCGTGTCCAGTACCCCGATTCCCAACGTCCCGCATCGCCGTGCCAGGCGGGCGCAACACTGCCATCGGCCACCTGGAAATTCGCCAGATCGCCCCAGATCGTGCGCGCCAGATAAGGATAGGGCGCAGCGATGACGATTTCGCCCTTTTCGCCCAGTTCGGCTGGTCGCCACGGCACGCCGCCGGCGTCGCCACGCGCAAAGGCGGCACCCTGCGCCGGCGCATCGGCATC
Source organism: Novosphingobium sp. (assembly GCF_040398825.1). GTDB lineage: Bacteria > Pseudomonadota > Alphaproteobacteria > Sphingomonadales > Sphingomonadaceae > Novosphingobium. The sequence goes on along the minus strand of NZ_JBBATI010000005.1, from coordinate 56,173 downwards.
TTCGACCCACACATCGCCCACGATCCACGGCAATGGATAGGTATGCGCGTCGGGCCGCAGCGGATAGGCGCGGTTGCCGTAAAAATGAGTCCAGGCGATGCCGCCGTGCTCGGTCGCCCAATAGCTGTTGATATAGTGCGGCGTGACATGGTCCATGCCAAACGCCTGCACCGATGGCGAGGTCGGTTCGGCACAGAATGTCGCGACCCGCAAGCACGTCATGTCGTACCGTTCGAGCTCGGCCAGGTTCGACGGGTCGGACATCACCGATTTCAGAAAGGTCACCCCGGCCTTGAAAATCGTCACCCGATGGCGTTCGATCATCGACGCAAAGCGCCCGGCGTGCGGGAACACCGGCGATCCTTCGGCAATCACCGTGGTCACCCGCGTGGTCAGTGCCGCCGAAATCTGATAGCTTTGCCCGGTGATCCAGCCCGGATCGGCCACCACAAAGATCGTATCGCCGGGCCGCGCGTCAAACGCCACCGCCATGGTATGGGCAATGCCCGCGGTATAGCCGCCGTGGACGTGCACGATCCCCTTGGGCTTTCCGGTCGAGCCCGAGGTGTAGATGAAAAACATCGGAAATTCGGCATCAACCGGCAGCGGCCGCGATGTGGCCCAGACCGCACGGACAAATTCGCCATCGGGCAGCGCCAGCAGCGCCGCTTCATCGGCCACCGCAAACCCGGCGGCGCGCGCATTGGCCAGGATCGTCGCCAGCGCCTGGTCAGTCAGTTCGTGGCTCCACCGGTCGCGTTCGGCGCGCCACACGATATCGGGCTGCGCGGTGTGCTGCACCACGATCACGGTATCAACCCGCGGCGGCAGCGTGACCAGCGCCGATGCAATCGCCAACCGGATGCGCGCGGCATCGCTCGTGGCGATGCGGCCCTCTGCCCCCAGCACGATCAGCGCGCGGCCAACCCCGCGCATGACATCGGAGCGTTCGACCGTGACTTCGCCTGCCAATGTTTCGGCAACGGTCGCACGGATCAGCGCGGCATCGGCATCGCCCAGCCCCAGATCGGTCGCATCCAGCACCGCCAGCGCGGTCGCCACCGGAACATAGTTGTCGAGCGCGGGATCGGTATAGGCGGTCTTGAACGCAGCAACTTGTGCGTTGCGATAACTGCCGTCCGACGTCACGATCACCCGCGCGCCGGCGTCGGCAATGCGGTCGGACAGCGTCTTGTCGCTGAACCCGCCGAACACGGCGGTATAGACCACGCCCAGCCGTTTTGCCGCCTCGGTCCAGAAGATCTGCGGCACGATGCTTGGCATATTCAGCGCGATGCGGTCGCCCGCCTTCAGCCCCAGCGCCTGCAATGCCACCGCACACTTCGCGCTTTCCAGCAGCAGCCGTTTGCGCGACACGGTAAAACAATCGACCGGCGCGCCGCGCCCGCCATCGGCCGCCATGTCCCAGCGGTCGCCTTCGAAAACCAGCGCCGCTTCATCGCCGTGGCCGGCCAGCACGTGGCGATCAACCTCGTTGAACGCGGCATTGGTGCGGCCACCGACAAACCAGCGCCAGTGCGGCGGGGTCGAACGGTCAAACGCCTGGGTCCACGGGGCAAAGCTGTCCGGCAGGTCAGCGGTCAGGCCGGCGCCGGTCTGCGCATCCCACCCGGTCCAGCGACCGTCGGCGCCGCGGGTGATCCACGCGCCTTGATCACCAAGGTCGGCCACAAACCAGTGAATCGTGCGCGCGGCAATGTCGCCGTGATAGACGCCGGGGTCGGCAATGACCGACGCGCGCACGGTTTCCCAGTCTTCGCGGGTCAAGACCGGATTGTATTGGGGATCGGCGTCAGAAGCAGACGTCTGCGCTTCAAGCATCACCGAATCACTCCCCCGTTTTATTTTCAAACCATTGAACCCTAACATCAGCCACTTGGCAATATTGCAATGCAGCACGCAGGTCAGCGTCCGGCCCATCGCGAGATGGCTGAGCGCAGGCGCCATATGCCGCTACGGCACGCGGGGTTTTGGCGAAGACCAATCTGTGGAATTGCCCTTTAGGGCAATCAGGGCGTCCGATTCAGCGCAGGGCGCGAATCAGGCGATAGTGGCTGACACCCCATTCGCGGCCGCCGGAATGCCCAAACAATCCCTCGGTGGCGAGGTAGAACAGCCGCCAGCGCCGCGCCCACAGTCTGGCCTTTGTGCCATAGACCTGCACCAGCAGCGCATCGATCTCGGCACGGTTGGCGTCAAACCGCGCCAGCCAGTCGCGCGCGGTGCGGGCATAGTGTTCCCCCGACCAGCGCCATTGCGCCTCAACCGCAAACAAGTCGGGAAATTGCGCGATCAGATCGTGGCTGGGCATGATCCCGCCGGTAAAGAAATGCTGCGCAATCCAGTCGGTCGGGTCGGTGGTGTCAAACCGATAGGGCTGGTTGCGGTGGGTGAACACATGGATGAACAAGCGGCCATCGGGTTCCAGCCAGCCATGCACCCGCGCCAGCAGCGCCCGCCAATTGGCCATGTGTTCAAACATTTCGACCGACACCACGCGGTCGAACCGCGCACCCGGATCAAACGTGTTCATGTCTGCGGTGATCACGGTCAGGTTGGTCAGCCCGCGCGCGCGCGCCGCCGCCATGATATGTGCACGCTGCCCGGTGGAATTGGACACCGCGGTGATCGTCGCACCCGGCAGGCGTTCGGCCATGAACAGGCTGAGCGATCCCCACCCGCAGCCCAGTTCCAGAATGCGCTGTCCATCGGCCAGATCGGCGTGCGCCATGGTTTCGGTCAGTGCCAGCACTTCGGCCTGATCCAGCGATTCGCCACCGGTTGGGTACAGACAGCTGGAATATTTGCGCCGCGCGCCCAGCGTCAGTTCGAAAAAGCGTGGCGGCAGTTCGTAATGCTGATCGTTGGCCGCATCGGTGTGTTGCGCAATGGGATAGCCATCCATCGCGCGCGCAAATGCGGCGGTCTGATCGGGCGCGCCGGCCAGGTCGCGCAACCGCGTGCCAACCAGATACGCAATCCCCGCGCGAATCACCATATCGGGCAAAGGCGTCGCCTCCACCGCGCGGATCGCGGCCGGAACCAACGGGGTGAGCAGGCTCATTTGCGGCGCACCGCCGCCTCTGGCAGCGGGGTCAGGCGCGGGATCGGCCAGAACGCGCGGATGCGCCGCTGGCTGTCGATAAAGGCGGCGCCCCGGCTGCGGCGCATATGCGCCTCCACCATCGGAATGCCCGACACATGTACCAGCAGCCAGTAGATCAACGCCGGGCCTGCCAGCGTGGCCCAGGCCCACAGCGTTGTACCCGCTGGTCCGATCGAGAAGCCGGGCCCGATCGCAATCACCGGCCAGGCCAGCCAGGCCAGCCATTCAAAGAAATAATTGGGGTGGCGCGACACGCTCCACAGCCCGACCTCGCACACTTTGCCGCGGTTTTCGGGGCGGGTGCGAAAGCCTGCCAGTTGCGCATCGGCGATTGCTTCGCCCACCACCGCCACCACCAGCAGCGCAAGCCCGGCCATATCGCTCCACTGGCCAAACGGCGCCGGATTGCGCGCGGCGGTGACCACCACCAGCGCCAGCACCAGCGCGGCCACCGCCTGGATTTCGGCAAACAGGAACAGCTGCCGATCGGCGTCATCACCCCACTTCTTGCGCAACATCAGATAGCGCGGATCATCATGCCCGCCGCGGCTGCGCCACCAGATATGCGTGCCCAGCCGCAGCCCCCAGGCCAGCGCCAGGCCTGCCACCAGCAGCTGCCGCAGCCCGGATGCCCCCGCACATGGCGCCAGCGCACCGGCGGCACCGGCCATTCCGGTGGCATAAGACCAGATCACGTCCATCATCCCCGATGCGCCCGGTCGGCGCGCCACGGCCCATGCCAGCGCCATCGCGGCAAACAGCCCAAAGGACAGGTACGCGGTCAGCACAAGAAATGTCATGGCATGCTCTACGTTGGAATCGGCAAGACGGATGCATCGCGCCGGTGCATCCGGCGGACCGCGCTGCACGTATAGGAATACGCGACACCGGTTGCAAACAGCCGAAAAGCTGATCACATGGGCTGTCGCAAAACTTGGGGAAGCGGACCAGATGCCTTTAGGTTCATCGCCTGCTGCTGTGCCCGATGGGGCCCGGCCACCGGGCTGCGTGCGCCGTATTGCGGTGATCGGCAGCGGCATTTCCGGCCTGTCGGCGGCCTGGCTGCTATGCCAGCAGCACGATGTCCAGGTGTTTGAGGCGGACAGCCGGATCGGCGGGCACAGCAACACCATGGTGGTCGACGGGCAGCCGGTCGACACCGGGTTCATCGTTTACAACCAGGCGACCTATCCCAACCTGACTGCGCTGTTTGCGCATCTGGGGGTGGCGACGCGTGCCACCGACATGGGCTTTGCGGTGTCGCTGGACCACGGCCGGCTGGAATATTCGGGCAGCGATCTGGGCGGGTTGTTCGCGCAGAAACGCAACCTGTTGCGCCCGCGCTTCTGGCGCATGCTGGCCGATCTGGTGCGGTTTTACCGCCGTGCGCCGCGCGATTTGCCCACCTTGGGCACACTGTCGCTGGGCGCCTATCTCGATCGGTTGCGCATGAGCGCGGCGTTTCGCGATGACCATCTCTATCCCATGGCGGCGGCGATCTGGTCGACGCCGGTGGCGCTGATCCCCGATCAGCCGGCCGCCGCGTTCATCCGTTTTTGCCAGAACCACGGGCTGCTGGAACTGGGCGCGCGCCCGGCGTGGCGCACGGTCGAAGGCGGCAGCCGCAGCTATGTCGATCGGCTGGCCGCGCCGCTGGCCGGGCGCATCCACATTGCCACCCCGGTGCGCCGCATCCGGCGGATCGCGGGCGGACATGGCGGGGTGGAGCTGACCACCGATCACGGTGTCACGCGCTTTGACGACGTGGTGATCGCCACGCATGCCGATCATGCGCTGGCGCTGCTGGCCGATGCCGATGCCGATGAAACCCGCGTGCTGTCGGCGTTTTCCTATCGCCGCAACCTGGCCGTGCTGCACAGCGATGCGGCGCTGATGCCGCAGCGGCGGCGGGTGTGGTCAGCGTGGAATTATGCCAGCAACGGGCGGTCAGGGAACCAGACGCTGTCGGTCGCCTACTGGATGAACCAGTTGCAGGGCTGGCTGCCCGAAAGCCTGCCGCTGTTCGTCACGCTGAACCCGCTGCGCGATCCCGATCCGGCGCTGACCCATGCGCGCGTGACCTATGACCACCCGGTGTTCGACCTCGCCGCCGATCGCGCGCAAGGCGAACTGTGGGGCCTGCAAGGCCGGCGCAGCACGTGGTTTTGCGGCGCGCATTTCGGCGCCGGTTTTCACGAAGACGGATTGCAATCCGGGCTGGCCGTGGCTGAGGCATTGGGCGGGGTCAGCCGTCCGTGGCAGGTGGCGGACGCATCGGGCCGCATACGCGTGACGCCAGCGGTTTCGCCGGTGGTTATCGACACAGAGGCCGCATGATGCAACGCGGCGAAACCGTCTCTGCGCTCTATATCGGCACGGTCATGCACCACCGGCTGCGGCCGCGCGTGCACCGGTTGCAATACCGGCTGTTTTCGCTGCTGATCGATCTTGACGACATCGATGCGCTGGCGGTGCGGCTGCGGCTGTTTTCGCGCGGGGCGTTCAACCTGTTCAGCTTTTACGACCGCGACCATGGCGATGGCTCTGCCCGCCCCCTGCGCGCGCAGGCAGAGGCGCTGCTGGCGCAGGCCGGGCTGGCGCATGGCGGGCCGATCCGCATCCTGGCCATGCCGCGCCTGCTGGGGTTCGCGTTCAACCCGCTGTCGGTGTGGTTTTGCCACGACCCCGCCGGCGCGCTGACCGCGATCCGCTATGAAGTGAACAACACCTTTGGCGAACGGCACAGCTATCTGCTGGCGGTCGAACCGGCAGCATCGCCGCAGCACGATGTGCAGCAAAGCGTGACCAAGCGCTTTCACGTGTCGCCGTTCCTGCCGATGGACATGCAGTATGCGTTTCGCGTCAACCCGCCTGGATCGGCGCTGTCGGTGGCGATCACCGCCAGCGATGCCAGTGGCCCGGTGCTGTTTGCGGTTCACCGCGCGACACGCCACGCGCTGACCGATGCCGCGCTGCTGCGCGTCGCGGTTACCCACCCGCTGCTGACCATCAAGGTCGTCGCCGGCATCGTGTGGGAAGCGGCGCTTCTGTGGATCAAACGCGTGCCTGTGCACCACCACCCCGGCACGGCGCCCGCCACGCCGGTAACCTTTTCACCCCCACGACCGGAGGTCCCGTGAGTTCAAGTTCATCCGCATCGTTTCCGACTGCCGCCAAGGCCGCGCGCCCGTGGCGGGCCGGCGCGGTATTGCGCGGCATGCGCCGGTTTCTGGCCGCGCTGCATATCGGCAGTATCAGCGTGGTGCTGCCCGACGGGCAGACCGTGCATCACGCCGGGACGGAGCCGGGCCCGCATGGCCAGATCACGCTGCACAACTGGCGCGCGCTGCGCCGGCTGCTGTGGCGCGGCGATCTGGGCTTTGCCGAGGGATATATTGCCGGCGATTGGTCGAGCAGCGATCTGGTGCGGCTGATTGCGGTCGGCGCGGCCAATCTTGACCGGCTGGACAATCTGATCGACGGTTCGGTGCCGGTGCGGCTGATGCGGCAGCTGGCACATGCCCTGCGCGGCAATTCGCTGCGGGGCAGCCGGCGCAACATCGCCGCGCATTATGACCTGGGCAATGCGTTCTACCGGCCCTGGCTGGACGACAGTATGACCTATTCATCGGCACTGGCGCTGATCCCGGGGCAGACGCTGGAATCCGCGCAGGCGCTGAAACTGGACCGGATTGCCGAACTGCTCGATCTGGCACCCGACCACCGCGTGCTGGAAATCGGCTGTGGCTGGGGCGGGCTGGCGGCACGGCTGGCGCGGGCCTGCACGCACGTCACCGGGGTCACGCTCAGCCACGAACAGCTGGGCTATGGCCAAAGCCACATCGCGCATGCCGGGCTGTCCAATCGCGTTGATCTGCGGTTGCAGGATTACCGGCTGGTCAGCGAAAGTTATGACCGGATCGTATCGATCGAAATGCTGGAAGCGGTGGGAGAGGCGTGGTGGCCAACCTATTTTCGCCAGATCCACGACCGGCTGAACCCCGGCGGCCGCGCCGTAGTGCAGGTGATCACCATCGCCGAACACCGGTTCCCGCACTACCGCGCCGCGCCCGATTTCATTCAGCATTACATTTTTCCGGGCGGTATGCTGCCGACGCGCACGATCCTGGCCGAACAGGCCAGCGCGGCGGGGCTGGTGCTGTCGCATCAGGAACAGTTTGGCCAGGGCTATGCCGCCACACTGGCCGAATGGCGGCGCCGGTTTGAAGCGGCGCACGACCAGATCAGCGCGCTGGGCTTTGACGCCAGCTTTCAACGGCTATGGGCGTACTACTTGTGCTATTGCGAGGCGGCGTTTTCGACCGGGCAGATCGATGTCGGCCTGTATGTGATGGAAAAGCCGCAATAAGCGGTTCCGGCGCGCGCGATCAACGCGCGCCGGTCCGGATCACTTTGCCGGGTGGCTGGCACGCCAGGCCTTGACCGCCGCCAGCGACTTGGTGACATGGCCTTCGGCGCTCAGCGCGCTGTAGACGAACACGATCTTGCCATCGGGCGCGATGACAAAGCTGGTGCGGTCTGACATCGAGATGATCGGCAATTTGACCTTATAGGCATCAATGATCGCGCTGCTGGCGACGCCCACGGCAAATTTGTTGCGGCATTCGGTCACCGAAAAGCGGCTGAGCTTGTCGATCGGATCGTGTGACAGGCCAATCACCGTGGCGCCCAGCGCGCTGAACTGCGCGGTGGCGTCGGAAAAGTCATGCGCCTCGATCGTGCAGCCGCTGGTGAACGCGGCGGGAAAGAAATACAGCACCACCGGGCCTTTTTTCAGCGCATCGGCCAGATGAAACGGGAACTGTTTGCCCGCGATCACCGCCGGCGTGCTGACCGCTGGCGCGGTGGCGCCCACCGCCAGCGCGGCCTGTGCCGGGGTGGCGGCAACGGTGACCGATGCCAGCGCGACCAGCGGCATGAAATGGTTGATGTTCAGACCCATGAAAACTCTCCTTGCGATTGCGCACATCGTCGCGTTTTCGCGATGAATGCAAGCTGTCCACGGGGGCCGATCACCCCGCCTGTTGCAGTTTCCCGGTCAGAATCACCGGGCCGGTGGGCAACCCGGTGGGCGATCCGCCCGCCGGTTCCAGCGACACTGCCAGCACCACGCCCGCTCGCAGGGCCTGCGCCGCCGACCCCGGCGCAACGCGCCAGCCAGGTCGGTCGCGCGCCAGCAGCCCCAGCGAACGCGGGCGACCATCAGCCGGGATCACCCACAATTCCACCGCACGCGCCGGATCGGCAATGCCGGAAACCACCGACGCCAGCCGGCCAGAACCGGGATCATAGGCGACCGAAACCACCCCCGCTGTGCCCGACAGCACCGCCACCAGCGGCGGCGCGGCAGCGGGCGCCACCACGTTTGGCACAGGCGGCGGCGCCGACCGCTGCCACACGGCAAAACCCATCACCAGCGCGGCCAGACTGGCCGCCAATGTTGCCGCCTGCCACACCCCGGCACGGGCCAGCCATCCGGTGGCGGGCGCATCGTCATTGGCGGGCAGTGCATCGGCAATTGCCGCCCACACCTGCGGCGGCGGCGCGGTTTCGGGCACGCTGGCGGTCAGCCCGGCGGCATAGGTCAGCCAGCGGTCATGCGCGCGGGCAAAATCCGGATCGCTGGCCAACCGCGCGGTCGCGCGCGCGGCATCGGCGGGATCGAGCAGACCCAGCGCGAGTTCGGCCGCCAGCAGATCGTCATCATCATGATCGGACCTGGTAGTCGTCATGCCAGGCACTCCCGCAGCCCGATCAGCGCGCGGCGGATACGGCTTTTGATGGTGCCCAGCGGGCGGGCGGTGCGTTCCGCCAGTTCGGCATAGCTGGCGCCGTCGAAAAAGGCCGTGCGGATCAGCCGGGCGTCGCCCGCATCCAGCCGGTCAAGACACTGGCCCAGCCGCCCGGCATCATCGCCGGCAATGGCCAGCGTTTCGGCATCGGGCGCAGGATCAGCCACGGCATCGGCCAGTTCGATCGGGTCGGTCAACCGCCGCCCGGTCCCGCGCAGGCGGTCCACCGCGCGGTTGCGCGCGAGCGTGATCAGCCAGGTCATCGCGCTGCCGCGCGCCGGATCAAACGTCGCGGCGCGGCGCCACACCGACAGATAGATATCCTGCAACACCTCTTCGGCTTCGTGCCGCAGGGGCAGAATGCGCAGGGTGACGCCGAACAGTTTGGCGCTGGTGCGATGATACAGCGCATCAAACGCCGCGCGGTCACCATCGGCCACGCGCATCAGCGCGCGATCAAGGCTGAACCCGGCGTCATCGCCTGCACCAAAACCGGCAGCCTGTGCCATGCGCACCCATCATCGACAGGGATATGTCGGACCGTTTGCTAAGCGCAAATGGCCGCCGGCACAAGCCAGCGCGGCAGTGGCACAACGTGTTGCACAATCGCGATAATATCCACCAGTGCCGGGTGCCGCACCAGCCGCAGCGCCACCAGCCACGCCACCCCGCCCACCACCGCCGCCAGCAACAGCACCGGCGCATCAACCGCATCCGGCGCCCGCCACAGCGCATAGACCAGCGCGAGCGGTGCCAGTGCCGCGATCGAAACACACGCGCTTTTGGCATAGACCATCAACAGCGCGCGGCGGTCAAACCGCACCACATCATCCATCAGCCGCGCATAGAGCAGCACCCATACAGCCGCATAGACCAGCCGCGACGCCGCTGCGCCGTTCAGCCCCCACTGGCACCCCGCCACCAGCAGCCCGACCGAGGCCACGGTGTCGATCACATTGCGCACCACCAGCCGCCCGGCGCGGCCCATCAGCACCGGCAGATCAAGATGCAGCGGCAGCGCGCACAGCACCACCTCCAGCAGGGCAACCATCGTCAGCACCGGCGCCACCCCGGCCCATGCCGGCCCATACAACACCCGCACGATTGGCCGCGCCGCCAGCGCCAGCCCGGCCATGCCCGGCCATAACAACGCGGTATAACCCGCCACCACGCGCAGATAGGCCGGCCCCAACGGTTCACCCCGGTCGCGGATACGCGCAAAGGCGGGAAAGAACACCTGGCCGACCGCGCCTGCGATCAACATGCGGAACTGGTCCGACAGACCGATGCCGCGGCTAAACAGCCCGACCGCGCCCAGCGGCAAAAACCGCCCGACCACCATATCGGGCATGCGCGCGCCCAGTGCGCCAACCACCGTGATCAGGCTGAGCCGCGATCCCGATCCCAGAATCGGCCCCAGCCCGTCAAACCGCAGCGGCCACGGCAACGTGGGGCGCAAGGTTTGCGCGATCACCCCGCGCGCGGCGGCGCCAGCCAGCGTGGCCCAGGCCAGCGACAGCGCGCCCCAGCCATGCCACGCCAGGCCGATCGCCACCCCCGCCTGCACCACCGCGCCGCCCAGATTGACCACGAAATGGCCGTGATAGCCCATGGTGCGGCTCATCACCGCCAGCGGCATCACCGCCAGCGGCGAAAACAGATAGCTGGCCGCGATGATCAGCATGATCGGCGCCAGCCCGGGCAGATGATACAACCGCGCCGCCGGTAGCGCCGCCAGCGCAATCGCGGTCGCCAGCGCCAGCGCGAACAGCAACGACACCGACCCGCAACGCGCCAGATCGGCGCGGTCGAGCGTGGGCAGCGCCGCGATATGCCGCGCCATCCCGAAATCCTGCACCACCGCGATGACCAGCGCAAACGCCAGCGCGATCGAATAGAGCCCGAGATCGGCGGGCCCGAGAAACCAGCGCGAGATGATCACCGAACTCGCAAACTGCACCGCAAAGCCCAGGTATTGCCCGGCCATCGCCCATACCGCCGCACCGCGCACGCTCATAGCTGCGGGTTCGGCCACCGCGCTGCCAGACCTGCTGTTGTCGGCGCTGCTGTCGCTGGTCATCGCAGGGCCATCACTGCGCCGATGCCCGCCACCGCAACCGCAGCGCGCGCCAGGCGCCAATTGCGGCGGAACTGGCCGCGCGCGCCGGCGCCGGATGGTGCGGGCGCAACCCTGCCGGGCAGGCCGCCGCCGCCGCATCCAGCGTCAGCGCACCCGCGCGCACGCTGGCATCGGCCATGCGCCACCACAGCCGGGCATATTCATCCATGATCAGCGCGCAGTCGGCCGCGCTGACACTGCGTGTGGCCATGAACCGGTCGTGCAACGTGCCCAGCACCTGGTTAAGCCGCAACAGCGTGGGCTGATCGGGCACCGGCACCCCGGCGGTGAAATGGATCAGCACCAGCCGTGCCGCGTCGTGCGCCGCCGGCCCGAACAGGGCGCCGTGTGCCTCGACCAGCACGGCGGTCGCACTGTCCTCCATCATCCGGGTATAGCGCTGCGACGCGCCACCGGGGTGGATGCGATAGGTTACCAGCGGCTGATCGATGCGCGCCAGCGTGCCGTGCGCGGCAAGGCGGTGATACAAATCGAAATCTTCGGCATAGCGGCGGTCGGTGCGTTCAAACACGTCAAGGCTGCGCGCCGCTTCGGCGCGCAGCATCACCGATGACCACACCAGCGGATTGCCCAATTGCAACCGCCAGTCGATCAGTGCGGGGGCGGTGTGCAGCGGCGCGCGCGGGGGGCGCACGGTGCCGGCCTCGATCAGGTCAACCGCGCTGGCCACCAGCACCGTGTCGGGATGGGTCTCAAGATAGGCCAGCTGCGTTGCAAACCGGTGCGGGTGGCACAGGTCATCCTGGTCCAGCCCGACAATGTAACGGCCGCGCGCCTGGGCAAACGCCAGGTTGCGCGCCACCACCGGCCCGCCGTTGACGGGCGCCGCAATCACCACCAGCCGCGGATCGGCCATCGCGCGCAGCCGTTGCAGCGTGTCGTCGGTCGATGCATCGTCGCACACGATCACTTCAAAATCGGCGCAAGTCTGGGCCAGCACGCTGGCAATGGTATCCTCGATCAGCCCCGCACCATTGTACGCGGCCATCACCACGCTGATGGCAGGGGCCGTGTGGGTGGTCATGCCGCCGCCTGTCGCCCCGGCGGCGCGGCATCCACTGCCGCCTCATCCACTAACGCGGCGCCGCTGATCTGGTCGACAATCATCTGCCCGACCGCGTTCTGCCACAACCACAGCCCGTTGGCATTGCCGCGAAAGCTGGCTTCGCCACCCAATGGCCCCCACGGCACAAACCCGGCGGCCAGCCCGATGCCGAACGCGCCATCCACCACCCCGCCGGCGGCGTCGCGCACGCGGCAATGGCGATCGACCATCGGCCCCGGTTTTGCCGCGTTGCAGGCCAGCGCGATCGGCGCGCCGGCAGCATCGAACAGCGGCAGCGCGTGCGGGCGGTATCCCGTCGCGCTGATCACCAGATCGGCCCGTGCCAGGCACGCGCGCGTGGCGGCGTGGTCATGCTGGTCCAGCCGGAACAGCGCCAGCCGCGGATCGGGCTCCCGCCCGCCAATCGCCAGCGCGCGCATCACCAGATCGCGCGATTCCAGCCGGAACCCGGCCAGGCGATAGACAAACCCGCTGACCGGGCAGATGTCATCATCGGTAAAATCGGTAAAGCCATCGGCCAGCGCCGCCGCACGCGACGGATAGAACGGGCGCAACGGGCGGCGGTGCAGCAGCGTGATCGCCCCTGCCCCCAATGGCAGCGCGGGCGATGCCTTTAGCAAGTGGACGACCGTGGCCATGGCGCTGGTCGATCCGCCGATGACCGCAATGCGCGGCGCGCGCACGTCAGCCAGTCGTGCCTGCACAGAATCCATCCCGCCGCTGCGCATCACCGCGTCGGCGGTAATCAGCCGGTCCCCCGCGAGATCACCCAGCGTCGCGCCGGCAATCGCCGCCTGCCGCACGGTTTCGGCACACATATGCCCGCCAGTGGCGATTACGATATGGCGCGACAGCAGATCGCGTTGTGATCCATCACTGGCAACCACCGTGGTCGCCCACAGGCCATCGGCGGTTTGCCGTGCCGACAGCGTTTCGTGGCCGCGCAGCACGGTGCCGCCGTGTTCGCCCACGATCGCGCCCAGCCGTTCGCCGGTAACCGCCAGCAATTCACCCGCTTCGATCAGCGGGGCGCCGGGCGCGCCGATATGCCGCGCCACGCCCAGCGCGGCGGGATGATCGACCAGCGCCGCCAGTTCTGCGGCGGGATTGTCGCGGATCGCGCTCAAAAAGGTTTCTGCCGTGGTATCCGACCGGATGGCATAGTTGCCCAGATTGCCCCGGCCCAGTGCGCGGTCACGCTCCACCATCACCAGCCCCGATCCGGCCAGCGCCGCCAGCGTGCCCTGCTTGGCCGCCGCGGTCAGCAGTGCGGTGCCGGCCGGGCCGCCACCGATGATCACTGCCGCATGCACGGTCTGGGCAGGCTTTGGCGTGGCAGCCGGGTTGCGCACAAGCGACTGACCGGCAACGGCCGCGCGCAGTTGCGCGGCGACATGACGGACATCTGCGTCGGTCATGGCATCGGTGATTGGCAGCGACAGGATGCGCGCGGTGACCGCATCGGCCACCGGGGTCGGTTCGATCAGCGCGGTGGCGCGAAAATACGGTTGCTGGCCCAGATGCGGGCTGAAATAATGCCCGGCGCCGATCCCGGCAGCGCCCAGCGCGGCGATCACGCCGGCGCGCTGCGAAGCAACCGCGGCGGGCAACAGCGCCGACCAGAACTGAAAACACTGCCGCCCGTCATCCACGGCCTGGCCCACAAATTCGGGCAGTTCGGCGCGGTAACACGCCGCCAGGTGCGCGCGGTGGCTGGCGATGCGGTCGATATCGGCCAGCTTGGCCCCCGCCAGCAGCCCGGCGACTTCGGACATCTTGGCATTCAGCCCCGGCATTTCGGCGCTGCGCGCATCGTCAAAACCGAAATTGGCCATGCGTCGCAACGCGGCGATCAGCGCCACGTCGCCGCTGTGCACCAGCCCGCCTTCGCCCGTGGCAAAGGTCTTGGTCGCATGCATGGAATAGACCACCGCCAGCCCCGCGCCTGCACCAAAATTCAGGCCATCGGCGGTTTGCGACCCCAACGACGCGGCGGCATCGACCACCACCGTGACATCGTGCCGCCGGGCCAGCCATTGGTAACGGTCAAGATCGATGCTGCGCCCGAACGTGGCATAGGGCACCAGCGCGGCGATCTGCCCACCGTGGCGGCGCAGCAGCGCCTCTTCAACCTGCGGGTCAGAAACCCAGGTTTCGGGATCGACATCGTGGATCAGCGGCACCAGCCCGGCCCACACTGCGGCCTGCGCAGTGGCGGCAAAGGTCAGCGCGGGCACCAGCGCATAATGCCCGCGACCGGCACGCGCACCGATGCCGTGGCGCAGCGCCAGCATCAGGCCGAGCGTGGCGTTCGACACCGCCAACGATGCGCCGCGCCCGCCAAACAGCCGATCCGTCGCGTCGCGTTCAAACGCGGTGACCACCGGGCCACCATTGCTGTAGATCGCGCGTTCCTCAATCCCGCGCAGGTCATCGCCCATCGTGCTCAGGCGCGGCGGGTTCGGCTGGATCAGGGGCAAAGGTCGCATCGGGGGATCACCGTCGGTTTGGATAGCAGGCGCAAGCTCTATCACGCCAACAGCCAAGGCCGCCGGGTGAACACGAACCCTTCAACACCCAAAACCGTTAGTATTTGGTGATTTTCGGGAAACAAACCGGTCGCTGTCCGGTTATGGCACAAACGACGTGCCAAGCGTTTACCCCGCCTCAAACAATCCCGGCTGGCGCACCGTCCCGCCGGCCCAGCGATCAGCGGTGCGATCCACCGCCAGTTCGCCGCCATAGGTCTGGCACAAGGCAAACGCGGCATCGGATTCGCCGTGCAGCCAGGTCGCCCAGGCCTCGCGCGCCACGATCACCGGCATGCGATCGTGGACATCGGCCATCTGCGGCGATGCCGCGACCATGACCATGGCATAGACATCGCCCCAGGTATCGCTGGGCCGCCACAGCCCGGCGACCGCGAACGGCGCATCGCCGGGCAGCGCATACCAGGTGCGCGTCATCGCCCGCGCTGTGCCTTCGGCCTCTGCCCAGGCGCTGACCGGGATCAGGCAGCGGCGAGTGGCAAAACTGGCGCGCCAGAACGCGCTGTGCAGCTTGTCTTCGCGCGCATTGGTGACCGATTTGGGCTTTAGCGGCTGACCCTGCCGGCCCTTCAGCACCAGCGGAAAGCCCCAGGTCATCGTGCGCGCAACCCCATCGGCCACCACCAGACCGGGATAGCCGGGATAGACCTCATCCCCGCGATTGCCGTCGATGCCGGCCACGACATCAAACAGCTGCGCAATGACCGCGGGGCCAGCGTGAAGGCGATAGAGATTGCACATCCTGAGTGACAGTATGCCATATCCTCGCCGGAAATCGAGCGAGCGTAGCTTGTTCATGTGAACACCAGGCCCATTGCTATCCGTGCTGACCAGGATGGTCGGAAACGCGCCTTTTCATTCAACAAAATCGCCATGCATTCCGTGCAAAGCGCAAGGCTGCCCACCCGTAACAGCCCAACAACAACCCATAAGGGCGGGGCTATTCCTGGCATCACAGGGTAGCCCGTAACGGCGAATGCACGCAACGACGCCTTACAC
Source organism: Novosphingobium sp. (assembly GCF_040398825.1). GTDB lineage: Bacteria > Pseudomonadota > Alphaproteobacteria > Sphingomonadales > Sphingomonadaceae > Novosphingobium. Next base: position 40,479 of record NZ_JBBATI010000005.1, on the reverse strand, counting down.
AGTTGGCTGACTGGTTTGCGGTGCCACATTTTTCGAAACAGACTATACTTATACACCGGTTGTGTATGCCAATGTCGTTCGGTTGACTTTGACGCGCGGTGAACGTTAAGCATATCGCGCAGTGTTACGAATCGTGGAACAGACAGAAATGTGGGGGCGATTTTTCCGGGCACTTTGGGTGTGGTTCTGGTTGTTTGTGCTGACAGAGATCAGCATTTACCCGGCATTGGCCGATGCCTCACCGCAAGCCAGTCGTCACGCGCTGATCATTGCAAATTCCAATTATGATAACGTCACATGGTCACGATTGCCCAACACTTTGAACGACGCGAAACTTGTGAAAGCAGCTTTGTCTTCATCAGGTTTTGGAGATGTGGAACTTGATGTTGATTTGCCAGCAGTCGGAATGCGACGCGTCGTTCAGCGCTTTTACGAAAAGGCAAAACTTTCGAGCAATAATGAGATTTACCTCATTTATTACGCCGGTCACGGAATCCAGATAAATGGCGTGAATTACCTAGTGCCGATTGGCGCGGGCGACCCCAGAAATTTGGGAAAGACAATAACCGAAGAGGTGGAACGCACACTCGCCCGGGATATGGTTGTCGCCAACGATCTGCTGTTTGACCGTCCACAAATCGCCACGGATGAGCCTAACCCAACCGGGGGTGAGCGCGGCCTTGAACGATCCCGGGTTCTTCGCATCGCCAATATCATCGTGCTGGATGCGTGCCGCGAAAATCCATTTCAGCGATCACGCGGCTCTGTTACCCGCGGTCTTGCGGAAATTCAGGGTGGCCGCAACAGCCTGATTGCGTTTTCCGCTGCGGCTGGCGCCGTTGCCGATGACGGCCCCCCGTCCGAATCATCGCCCTATGCCAAAGTATTCGCGCACAATGTGCAGCAAAGCGGAATTCCCCTTGAGCTTCTGTTCAGCGCGATCAAATACGATTTGCTGGCTGCCACGCATGGCTCACAACGCGCGGAATATCGAAACAATCTGGATGAGCAGTACTGCTTGAGCACGTGCAAGGAAACTGCGTTACTGACACCTGCAAGATCACGAATTGCCCCTGCGCAAGTGAATTGTCGATTTTGCCTTCATATGATTCCCGTGGATACGCCTACCGGAAAATTCTGGGCGTCAGCCAATCCGATATCCATAGGCTTGTGGAAAAAATGTGTCGAAAATTTGCGATGCAATGCGATCAAATCTGATCTGGATTCGTATTCCGACAATGCACCTGCGATTTTTGTAAGCTGGAAAGATTCCATGACATTTGTTGAATGGCTGACTGATTCAACAGGCCACGAATACCTGCTTCCGACCAGCGCCCAATGGGATCGGCTTCACACCAAAGAGGAGCCACCACATTCCTACTCGCACAAAGATTTGGTGGGCGGCATGGCGCTGCCGGGCGATGGCGAACATATCGCAGCATTGGGTCTGATCGCGGAATGGACATCGACTTGCGACGGCTCTTCAGAAAACCAGGTATGCAATTCTTACGTTGTACGAGGAAAATCCTGGAGAAATGATCCAGGCGCGGCAGCTGATCGCGATGTATTTCCATTGAATGCAAAAGGTGATGCGATAGGCTTCAGAGTAATTACCGAAAAGGAACCCGCGAATGAATAAATACCTGCCGAAGCACCAACTATGCGCAGCCGTCGCCATGTTTCCACTGTTTTTGTGCGGGCTGAATGAAGCGAGAGCCGATGACATCGATTCTATCGCAACGTGGATGTGCAAAAATCTGAACGCCAAATTCAATCCGGTAGCAACGATACAACAATTCCCACTTGAGAAAATGCCTGAACCAATAGTCAAGCGCAAGGTGAGCGAAAAAATGACCAGCTTTGATTTGTCTGCAAAAGGTGATCGATACTCGGTAGAATATCACTATCAGTACTCTAACGAAAACGTATCAGAACACTATGGTTTTAATCTGAAAGTTTATGACCAAGGTGCGGATTCGAGCATTGATCGCGAAAAAGTTGCCAAGAGATGGCTGCGCCGATTTGGAAAAGTACAGCCAGGCGTTATCGGCTATTCGGTAGGGTCATCCAAAAAGATGCTGTATGGCGGTGAATCCGTGGCAAACTTTGGCGCGTGGACGAGCGGTTGGCCAACCTATTTGGCCGATTGGTTCAATGCCAAAGACATCAATGACTTTCATGACCTTTGCAAGGGCGCAGGCCTGGCGAACGAATGATCGGGCTGAGCCGCAAGAGGCCACGATGACTGCGGCCGGGTTGTTCAAGCCCGCCTTGCAGTGTAGTGCCGCATCATGGCCAAAATTGATCGAATGGAACGGCTCGATGCCCGCCGCATCGATATGGAGGCGGAATATACCGCCGCGCTGATCGAAGCGCTAAAGGTGACCGCAGCGGGCAAATGGGGCCTGTTCGACCACAAGCCCGACCGCGTTGCGAGGCTGGCGATCGCGCCGGTAATCGACCAACTGACTGACCTTGGCGATGCGATCGACGCCGCGCGCGCGCAACTGGATATGGAACCATTCGCGCTGCAACAGGAATTCCTGGCCGCGCGCGGCCCGGTCAGCCCGCAGGCGGTGGGCGAACCGAAACAGGCGCAGGCATGGCTGGCGCGGCTAACCGCCTAGCAGCAACCTCCCCTTTTTTCATCGCCCCGGGCTTGACCCGGGGCGACGATAAATCACGGATGCGCCCGCCCCGTCAGATCGCGATGCAGGCCAGTTTGATCTCCAGGTAGTCGTCCAGCCCCAGGTGCGATCCTTCGCGGCCCAGGCCGGATTCCTTGACCCCGCCAAACGGTGCGGCCTCAGTCGAAATCAGCCCGGTGTTGATGCCGACCATGCCGTATTCCAGCGATTCCATCAGCCGCCACTGGCGCGGCGCGCTGGCGGTATAGACATATGAGGCAAGGCCCGCGCGGGTGTCATTGGCCAGCCGCACGGCCTCCGCCTCGTCATGAAAGCGGATCAGGCCGGCCAGCGGCCCAAAGGTTTCTTCGCGCGCCAGCAACGCATCGGGCGCGACATCGACCAGCACGGTCGGCTGATAGAACCGGTCACCCGCCGGGTGCGGCGCGCCGCCGGTCAGCACGCGTGCGCCATGCGCCACGGCATCGGCCACGTGCGCGGCAATCTTCACCACCGCGCGGCCATCGATCAGCGGGCCCTGTTCGGTCGGACCGTCCAGCCCCGGCCCGACGCGATAGGTGGCCACCCGCGCCGCCAGTTTTTGCGCAAACGCGTCATAGACCGCATCGTGCACATAGATGCGGTTGGCGCAGACGCAGGTCTGCCCGGTGTTGCGGAATTTCGACACCAGCGCGCCTTCGACCGCGGCATCGACATCGGCGTCGTCAAACACGATGAACGGCGCGTTGCCGCCCAGTTCCAGGCTGACGCGTTTGACCGTGCCGGCGCATTGCGCTGCCAGCAGTTTGCCCACCGGGGTGGACCCGGTAAAGGTGAACTTGGACACGCGCGGATCGCCCGTCAGCACGCCGCCGATCGCCTTGGCATCGCCGGTTACCACGCTGAACACGCCGGCGGGCACGCCCGCCTCCGCCGCCAGCACCGCCAGCGCCAGCGCGGAAAATGGCGTCAGTTCCGACGGTTTGACCACGAACGTGCAGCCCACCGCCAGCGCCGGACCGGCCTTGCGCGTGATCATCGCCAGCGGGAAATTCCACGGCGTGATCGCGCCCACCACGCCCACCGGCTGGCGCGTGACCACCAGGCGGCGGTCGGCCATATGCGGGGTCAGCACTTCGCCGCGCACGCGCCGCGCCTCTTCGGCAAACCATTCGAGAAACGCGGCGGCATAGGCCACTTCGCCCTTGGCCTCGGCCAGCGGTTTGCCCTGTTCGGCGGTCATGATCAGCGCCAGATCATCGGCATGGGCATGCATCAGTTCGGACCAGCGGCGCAGGATCACCCCGCGTTCCTTGCCCGTCTTTGCGCGCCAGCCGGCAAAGGCGGCGTGGGCGGCGGTCACCGCGGCATCCGCCTCGGCCGCGCCCAGATCGGGCACATGGCCGATGACCGCACCGGTTGCCGGGTTATCCACCGCGATCGTGCGGGTGCCGGTCGCCCAGGTGCCACCGACAAACGCCGCTTCGCGCCACAGATCGGCACGGGCCAGTTCGGGGCGGGAGGGCTTTGTTACGCCAGCAATCGCATTCATGCGTCAACCTTTCGGGTCATCGGAATCGGCGTGGGGTCTCTACCATCGCCGCGCTTGCGTCAATATTCGCGCGGATTGCGCAAACAGATGTATGGAGTTTAGCGCGCGGCGGTTCGCCCCGACAGGGGCAACCCGCTCCATGGGTGGTGCATGGGATGCACCATCTGCGGGATCAATTGCCTCTTTCGCCGCGCGCGTTCCCGCTGCATGATCACATCAGAACGCCACGCCCCACGAAAGATCCCGACATGGCCACCATCGCCAAACTCGCCATTCGCTCATCCGACGAACTGATCGCCGCCGCCGGCGATGTCGACATGGCGCATTTCTGGATGCCGTTTACCAACAACCGCCATTTCAAGGCCAATCCGCGCATGTTCGCATCTGCGCGCGACATGCATTATGTCACCACCGATGGACAACGGCTGCTGGATGGCACCGCCGGGCTGTGGTGTGTGAACGCCGGGCATGGCCGCGCGCCGATCGCGGCGGCGATTGCAGAGGCGGCACAGACGCTCGATTTCGCGCCGACCTTTCAGCTGGCGCATCCGCTGGCGTTTCAGGCCGCCAGCGCGGTGGCCCGGCTGATGCCGGAAGGGCTGGACCGCGTATTTTTCACCAATTCCGGGTCGGAAAGCGCCGATACTGCGCTGAAAATCGCGCTCGCCTATCATCTGGCGCGCGGCGAAGGCACGCGGTTCCGGCTGATCGGGCGCCAGCGCGGCTATCACGGCACCAATTTCGGCGGGATGTCGGTCGGCGGGATCGGCGGCAACCGCCGCCGCCATGTCAGCCAGGTGTGGGGGGTCGATCATCTGGCCCATACCCATGGCGATGCCGTGCGGTTTCAGCGCGGGCAGCAGCCGTCGAACGGCAATCTGGCCGACGAGCTGGAAGAACTGGTGGCGCTGCACGGCCCCGAAACGATCGCGGCGGTGATTGTTGAACCGGTGGCCGGGTCAACCGGGGTGCTGGTGCCGCCGCAGGGCTATTTGCAGCGGTTGCGTGACATCACCCACAAATACGGCATCCTGCTGATCTTTGACGAGGTCATCACCGGGTTTGGCCGGCTGGGCACCGCCACCGCGGCGGAATATTTTGGCGTGACGCCCGATCTGATCACCATGGCCAAGGGCCTCACCAATGGCGCGGTGCCGATGGGCGCGGTCGCCGCCAGCCGTCACGTGCACGATACGGTGATCAACCAGTCGCCGGCGGGCATCGAATTCTTTCACGGCTATACCTATTCGGGCCATCCGCTGGCGGCAGCGGCGGCGATCGCCACGCTGAAGCTGTACCAGGATGAGGGCACTTTTGCCCATACCGCCAGCCTGGCGCAGACCTGGGAAGACGCGGCGCATGCCTTGCGCGATTGCCCCAATGTGATCGACGTGCGCAATCTGGGGCTGGTCGCCGGGATCGAACTGGCCCCGCGCGCCGGCGCGCCAGGTGCGCGCGCGATGGAGGTGTTTCACCGCGCGTTCGACGCCGGTCTGCTGGTCCGCGTGACCGGCGACATCATCGCGCTGTCGCCGCCGCTGATCATTTCCGCCGCGCAGATCCATGAACTGTTTGCCCTGCTGGGCGAAGTCCTGCGCCAGACCGCCTGATCAGCCGGCTGCGCGTGCGCGCAGAAACGTGCGCAACCTGGCAATGCCCGCGCTGGACCAACGGTCGGCGCGCGCCACGAACCAGTAACTGCCAATGGTGACCGGGCGCGTGCCCGGCACCACGAGTTCGACCAGCGCACCGCTGGCCAGATCGGCCCCGACCAGATAGCGGTTGGCCAGCGCCAGCCCGCGCCCCTGCCGCGCCGCCGCGATGGCCAGATGCGCGTGCCACAACAGCGGCCCGGACAGCGTGCCGGCATCGACCGTAACGCCGTTCGCGGCCAACCACGCGCGCCACTGTTCGTGATGTTCCTCGTGCAGCAACGGCGCCTGACACAAGTCGGCAGCGCCATGCAGCGCCAGTGTCGCGGCCAGCGCCGGGCTGGCGACGATCATCATTGGCGGGCGTGCCAATTCCAGCGCCTGCAGCCCCGGCCCGCCCGGGCGCGGTGGCCAGTCATCGCCGTAAAAGCGGATATCGGCATCGGCGTCGAACTGCGCGAGATTGGCGCACTGATCGGTCGGGCGCAGTTCGACCGCAAAGCCGGGATCGCTGCGTTCAAAATCGGCCAGTTGATCCGACAGCCATTGCGTGGATAGCCCGGGCACCGCCCAAATCCGCACGCCGGTTTCGCCGGCGCTGGCCATGGCATCGCGCGTGGCCGCCACCAGATCGTGCACCGCCGCCGAAATCCGCGCATGATACGCCCGCCCCGCCTCGGTCAGCGTGAGCCGACCACCACTGCGATCGACCAGCGGCACACCCAACCATTGTTCCAGCGCGCGCACATGCCGGCTGACCACGGTGTGATCGACCCCCAGCAATTGGCCGGCCCGGCGAATGCCGCCGACGCGCCCCGCCACCTCAAACGCGCGCAGCGCCGCAAACGGTGGCAGCGCGCGGTGTTCGGGCACAGTGCTGTCGGTGCTGGCGCTGACCGATGCGGCAAATCTGGCGTTGGCGGAGGCGGGTTTCGGGTTGGTTTTGGGCATCGCATGATCAGCATACACCGGGTCACCGCGATGCGCCAAACCGGCGCAGCAAAGTTGTGGCCAAACGCGGCGGCAATGATAGGTTTGGTCATCCTGACGGAGAGCCCCGATGACCGACCACCAGCCCCATGACGATGGCGTGACCCGCCGCGATTTTGTGCAAGGCGCCGCCGCCGGTTCGGCCGCAGCGGCGCTGGTGGGCGCGCTGGCCGGGCTGCCCGCCGCCGCGGCCAACGCTGAAACCGCCGCCAGCACCCCCGACGCCGCCTATCCGCCACTGCGCACCGGCCTGCGCGGGTCGCACCCCGGATCGTTTGAAATGGCACATGCCTTGCGCGACGGGCAGGCGATCGGCCAGGCCATGGCCGGGGCGCCTGCGGAAAGCTATGACCTGGTGGTGGTCGGTGGCGGGATCAGCGGGCTGTCGGCCGCGCTGTTTTACCGCGACCGCAACCCCGACGCGAAAATCCTGATCCTGGAAAACCACGACGATTTTGGCGGCCATGCCAAACGCAACGAATTCCACCTGCGCGGCCACACGCTGATCATGAACGGCGGCACGCTGGGAATCGACAGCCCCTATCCTTACAGCCCGGTGGCCGATGGCGTGTTGCGCCGGGTGGGCATCGATGTGCCACGGCTGGCCGCGCAATACGATGACCAGCGCGGTGCGGTGTTCAAACGGCTGAACATGGGCCAGGCCATGTTTCTGGATGCCGAAACCTTTGGCCGCGACAGCCTTCATCCGGTGCCACGCGGCACCCCGCTGGCCACGGCACTGGCCGGGGGAGCCCTGTCGCCGCGCGCGCTGGCGCAGATCGACGCGCTCGATCAGGGGCGGTTTGATCCGCTGGGCGCCATGCCGGTTGCCGACCGCAAGGATTACCTGAGCCGCATCAGCTATCGCGATTATCTGATGAAGCACGGCCGGCTGGGGCCCGACGCAGTCAAATTGTACCAGAACCGACCGCTGGGCTGGTGGTGCGTCGGCGCCGATGCGATCACCGCACTCGATGCCTGGGGCGCACGGTTGCCGGGGTTTGCCGCGGCGCAATTGCCGCCAGGCGGGACCATGGCGATGGGCTTTACCCCGCGCGGGTTTGCCCAGACCGGGGGCAGTTATGCGTTCCATTTTCCCGATGGCAATGCGACCATCGCGCGGCTGCTGGTGGCCAGTCTGGTGCCCGGCTTTGCCAGGGACGACCTGACGGCAGAGGAATCGATCCTGGCCAAGGTGGATTATGCCGCGCTGGACCGCGAGGCGAATTCGGTGCGGATACGCCTGTCGAGCACCGTCCTGCGCGCGGCCAACCGTGCGGGCGCCGGCGCCGACGTGGTCTATACCCGCGACGGCGCGGTGGCCAAAGTGGCGGCGCGGCATGTGGTCATGGCCTGCTGGAACATGATCATCCCCTATCTGGTGCCCGACCTGCCCGCGCCACAACAGGCCGCGCTGCACGAACTGGTGAAGGAACCGCTGGTCTATGTCAGCGTGGCGCTCAACAACTGGCGCGCGTTTGCCAAGGCCGGGATATCATCGATCCAGTGCCCCGGCGGGTTCTATACCGGCGCATCGCTCGACCGCACTGCGCCGATCGGCGGGCTGGAAGTCGCGCAATCCCCCGATGATCCGATTGTGCTGCACGCCACGCACGTGCCGCACCAGCCGGGCCTGCCCGAACACGACCAGTCGCGCGCCGGGCGGCTGGCGCTACAGAGCACCGATTTTGCGACATTTGAAAAACAGCTGGTCGATCTGTTGACCCGCACGCTGGGCAAGCACGGCTTTGATGCAAAGGCCGATATTGCCGCAATCACTGTCAACCGCTGGCCGCATGGCTATGCTGCGGAATACAATGCGCTGTGGGATGCCCGCTGCGACAACCAGCCCGATGCTCCGCACCTAGTGGGGCGTGCACGGTTCGGCGCGATCACTATTGCCAATTCGGATTCAGGCCGCGCCGCCTATACCAGTTCGGCAATCGATCAGGCGTTCCGCGCGGTGAATGAGCTGTTTGTTTAGGACGGTTTACCACTGCATCATTCCTTGGGCCGCGTAGACAAGTTCGCCGCACGGTTGAAAGGCAGAGAGTGGAGGAAAGCGGACTCTCGGCAGCTCACTCCTCGTCATTCCTCCGAACGCAGGAATGACAATTGTAAGGCCGCAATTGAGGCGATTCCAGTAGCTTAAGCCCCTCCCCTCAGGGGAGGGGTTGGGGAAGGGTGTCCGACGCGGCGAATTGTCGCGCTTCACATCAGCCTTGGACACCCCCACCCAACCCTCCCCCTGAGGGGGAGGGCTTTCTTTTCAGGGCGTTGCGCTAAGCGTCAGGTTTTCCCGAGACGTGAAATCATTTCAGCGAAGCGAGATAGGCGATCACGTTTTCGCGCTGGGTGTCGTTGGTGACGGCGATCACCATGCGCGTGCCCGGGACCAGCTTTTGCGGGGCCTTCAGGAACGTGTTCAGCGTGGCCTTGTCCCAGGTCAGCTTTGAAGCCTTCAGCGCGCTGGAATAGGCAAAGCCGGTTGATGCGGCCTTGCGCCCGACCACGCCATAGAGGTTGGGCGCGGCCACGCCGACGGCGCCCGGCTTGGCGACATGGCAGGCCATGCATTGGCCAAACACCGCTTTGCCAGCGGCCACATCCTCGGCATGCGCGGCAACCGGGGCAACAAGGGCAAGCGCGGCAACAACAAACATTTTCATCACGGGTCTCCAGACCAAAAAGTTACAGCAAATTCAGATAGGTATCATATTCAAAACGGTCGATGTGCGACAGGAACGCGGCGCGGTCCTGGCGTTTGCAGGCCACCACCACATCGCGCAGTCGCACCCCAAAAATATCCGCCGCCACGTCCGATGCGGCAAAACGGTCGATCGCCGCGCCCCATTCGCGCGGCAGCGGTTCGCCCGCGCCCGGATCGCGCGGGTCTTGCGGCGGGGGCGGCATCACGCCGGCCTCGATACCCTGCAACATCGCCCCAAGCATGGCGCCCATGGCCAGATAGGCATTGGCATCGGCGCCCGAGATGCGGTGTTCGATCCGCGTTGCTTTCGCGCCGCCGCCAGCCTTGCTGCCATCGATCACGCGGATCGCGGCAGAGCGGTCATCGTGGCCCCACCCGGCCGAGACCGGGGCATGGCTGTCCGGACGGAACCGCCGGAACGAATTGGCATTGGGGGCAAAGGCAAGCATCGTTTCAGGCATGGCAGACACCAGCCCCGCGACCGCGTGGAACAAGGTCGGCGCGGGGGCACCACTGTCCCTATCGGCCAGCACATTAACGCCCGATGCATCGTTGACGCTGGCATGGATATGCAGCCCGCTGCCCGATGCCTCTCCATACGGTTTGGCCATGAATGTGGCGCCAAAGCCATGATGGGCCGCCAGCCCGCGCACGATCCGCCGCATCAGCATGGCATCATCGGCCATTGCCAGCGCATCGGCGCGGTGCAGAATGTTCAATTCAAACTGCCCCGGCCCCGCCTCACTGGTCACGCCGTCGGCGGGAATGCCGATGGCGTGGGCACAGCGCAGGATATCATCGATCAGCCGCTGGTGCGCCGCCATCGTGCTGATCGACAGCGTTTCGTTGCGCCGCCAGCTGGCCGCGCCCGACCCGTCGGGCGGCACCGGCAGGCCATTTTCCAGCCGGTAGAGATAAAATTCCAGCTCGACCGCCACCACCGGGGTCAGCCCGCGCGCGGCATAGCGCTGCAGGATCGTTTCCAGCCCGCCGCGCGGATCGGCCTCGGCCGGATTGCCGCGATTGTCGCGCATTTCCAGGAACGCCTGCGCCACGCGACCTTCGCGCCAGGGCACCAGGGCAAAGCGGCCGGCGATCGGCGTGCCGATGCCATCAGGGTCGCCGGTGCCGAACGCCAGGCCGGCCTCTGCCACATCGCAGCCCCAGGCATCCTGCGCATAGACCGACAGCGGCATCGGCAGGCCCTTGGCCGCCACCGCCAATGCCTTGTCGCGCGTCAGCCACTTGCCCTTGACCGCGCCGGCGACGTCGAACACGAATGCCTCCACCCCGTCGATATCAGGGTGCGCGGCCAGAAATGCCGCCAGCGATGCTTGTTCGTCGTGGGCCATGACGGGTGTCCATATGCCATCACCGCGCGGCCTGTCCAGCCGCGCACCGCCGCCTTTGTCATGGTTTTGCGGCTGGAGTGCGGCCACAAAAGGCGCGTACCGCCGATTGACCACCCGCCCCCCCGATTCTAGGTGTCACCGCATGAAAACAACGGACCACTTTGCGGCAAAGGGCCCGGCGCGCGCATGACCGGGCGGGCCAGCGGAATCACCGGCGGCAGCCGCGCAGCGTTCTGGGCGGTGTTGGCCGCGCCGGCGCTGTGGATGGTGCTGTTCTTTGTGGTGCCGCTGGCGGTGATCTGGGGGTACAGTTTCGGGCATACCCAGGGGCTGACACAGGTGGTGGTGACCGGCACCCTGGCCAATTACGCCCGCGTGTTCGACCCGGTCTATCTGATGATTTTCGGCAAATCGCTGGTCTATGCCGCGCTGACCACGGCGATCTGCCTGATCATCGGGTTTCCTTATGCGCTGGTGATCACTTTTGCCGGGCCGCGCGCAAAGATCGCGCTGCTGCTGGCGATCATGCTGCCGTTCTGGACCAACCTGCTGGTGCGGACCTATGCGCTGATGGCGGTGATGCGCACAGAAGGATGGATCAACGACGGGTTTGCGATGGTCGGGCTGGGTCCGTTCGAAATGTTGCACACCAATTTCGCGGTGATTGTCGGGCTGGTATATGTGCATTTGCCGTTCATCGTGTTGCCGCTGTTTTCGACGCTCGACCGGCTGGATCGGTCGCTGATAGAGGCCAGCCTGGATCTGGGCGCAGGGCATCTGCGCACGATGTTTCAGGTGGTGATCCCGGTGGTCTGGCCAGGGATCGTATCAGCGGTGCTGTTGTGCTTCATCCCCGCGCTGGGGTCATACCTGACGCCCGATCTGCTGGGCGGGCCCGACAGCCAGATGATCGCCAGCGTGATCGAGCGCCAGTTCAAACGCGCCAATGACTGGCCATTTGGCGCCGCATTGTCGTTCATGCTGATGTACCTGACGCTGGCGGCGATGGCGTGGCGCGCGCTGGCCGAACGCCGCAGCACTGCGCGGGCAGCGGCGTGATGGCAGCGGGACGCAAACATCGCGAAGTCGCCCCGCTCGATTATGCCGGACGCTGGTCACTGCGGGCCTGGGTCGCAGGCGTGGTGGTGTTCCTCTATCTGCCGCTGGCCAGCCTGGTACTGTTCAGTTTCAACGATTCGCGCCGCACCATCCGCTGGGAAGGGTTCACCACCGACTGGTATGGCCGGCTGGCCCATGACGATGCGCTGATCAGCGCGTTTGCCAATTCGCTGACCATCGCGGCGGTTTCGACGCTGGTCAGCGTGGTGCTGGGGGCGATGGCCGCGATCGCGCTGTGGCGGTACCGCTTCATCGGCAAAGGCGTGTTCGATGGCATGGTGACATTGCCGATCGTGGTGCCGGAAATCTGCATGGGGGTGGCCATGCTGGTGTTTTTCGGCACGATCATGCCGTGGCCGCGCGACCTGGTGTGGCCGTTCGATCTGGGCGCGATCATCATCGCGCACATCACCTTCAGCTTTCCGTTTGTGACCGTGGTGGTGCGTGCGCGGCTGGCATCGTTCAACCGTGAAATGGAAGAGGCGGCGCGCGATCTGGGCGCCAGCGAATTGCGCGCGTTTTTCGATGTGCTGTTGCCGCATGTGCGCCCGGCGCTGGTATCGGGCGCGCTGCTGGCGTTTACGCTCAGCCTCGATGATTTCGTCATCACCTTTTTCACCGCCGGGCCGAACACGGTGACCTTTCCGGTCAAGATCTATTCGATGGTGCGGTTTTCGGTCACGCCAGAGGTCAACGCCGCGTCCACCGTGTTGATGGCGATTACCGTGCTGCTGACGCTGATTGGAATGAAATTGCAGGGAAAAGACATCGCCAATACGGAACCCCGCTGATGTTGATCCAATGTGAAAACGTTACCAAGCGCTTTGGCAGCTTTACCGCGGTCGATGATGTCAGCCTGGAAATTGCTGCGGGCGAATTCTTTTCGCTGCTGGGGCCATCGGGCTGTGGCAAGACCACGCTGCTGCGCATGCTGGCCGGGCTGGAAACGCCCAGTTCTGGCCGCATCGTGATCGACGGAGTGGATATGGCGGGCGTCCCGCCCAACCGCCGCCCGGTCAACATGGTGTTCCAGTCCTATGCGGTATTCCCGCATATGACAGTGGCCGACAATGTCGCCTATGGCCTGAAGATCGACCGCGTACCGGCGCCGGAGCGTGAGGCGCGCGTGGCCGAGGCGCTGGCGCTGGTCAAACTGGCCGACTTTGCCCGCCGCCGTCCTGATCAGCTGTCGGGCGGGCAGCGGCAGCGGGTGGCGCTGGCGCGCGCGCTGGTCAAACGGCCCAAAGTGTTGCTGCTGGACGAACCGCTGTCGGCGCTCGATGCCAAGCTGCGCGATGCCATGCGTGGTGAACTGGCCGCGATCCAGCGCGAGGTTGGCGTGACTTTCGTGATGGTGACGCATGATCAGGATGAGGCGCTGGCGCTGGCCAGCCGGTGCGCGCTGATGATCAATGGCACGCTGCAACAAGTGGCCAGCCCGGGTGACTTGTACGAATTTCCCGCCAACCGGTTCGTCGCCGACTTTATTGGAACCATCAACCTGTTCGAAGGCACGTTGGCCGGTAGTCTGTTCACCAGCCCCGCGCTCGATACGCCGATCCGGCTGGAACCGGGCGCAACCGGCACCATCGCGGGCCCGGTATGGGTGGGCATCCGCCCTGAAAAGATTGCGATGACCCAGGCCAAGCAGCCGGGCACGGTTGACAGTTTGCAAGCCAATGGGGCGCACGGCACGATTGTTACCAGCGCCTATCTGGGCGCGGTCACGCTGTACGATGTGCAGGCCGGCAATGGCACGATGTTCAAGGTATCATCTGCCAATGCCGAACGCAGCGCCAGCCAGGCTCTGCCCGCCGGCACCCCGGTGTGGCTGCACTGGTCACCTTCGGCGCCGATGGTCCTGCCCGGCTAGGCCGCGTCAGTTCACCGGTTTGGGCGCGACCACCAGCACCACAAACGAGCCTGGCGCCGGGCGCGGCCGGTCGGTGCCGTTGGCGGCGGGAACCATGGTGGCGGTGGGCAGATAGAGGATACCGGTGCGCGGATCGACCGCGCCGGTGCGTGCGCCTTTTTGCGTGGGTATCGTGGCGACCACGCGCAGGTGTGCCGGATCGGCAATGGAAATGGCCGACAGTGTACCGGCCTGGCCGCTGGGCACGAACGCCAGCCCGCGCGGCCCATCGACGATCACCGCATCGGGCCCGGCCCCCACCGCCAAAGTCTGCACCAGTTTGCCACTGGCGGTATCGACCACCGTGACCACCCCGTTTGAACAGGCCGACAGCACGCGCGTGGCGCCGCCGATCAGCGCCAGCCCGGTAGGGCCATCGCACCCATCAAGCGCCACGGTGCGCACCAGCGTGCCGGCCTTCAGATCGATTTCCGCCAGCGCGTTGGCCTCTTCCAGATTGACCCAGGCGTGGCCGTGGCCATCGCCCTCACCGGCTTCCAACCCGCCGGGCACCGCGATCGCGCGCACCAGCGCATGGGTTTTGGGATCGATCAGCGCCACGCTGTTGCTGCCCGGGTTCATCACCACCACCAGCCCGGTGGCATGATCGACAAATGCCGCATCGGGCTTTTTGCCGGTGGCGACCTCGGCCAGGGTCTTGCCGCTGTCGGCATCGATGAACCGCGTCAGGCCGGATGTGCCGTCGGTTTCCAGCAAGGTGCGGCCCTGGTCGATCGGCAGCGCAGCATGCGCGCGGGTGGCCGGGGCAAAGTGGTCGGTAACTTTGCCGCTGGCCAGATCGACCGCCATCACCGCATCCGTCCGTGCAACGTACAGCCGCCCGCGCACCGGATCGACCGCGGCATAATCCCACCCGCCATCGGCGCCGGGGATGCGCGCGACCACCGCATAGACCGGCGCGCCAGAGACAGGAGCAGCAGGGGCAGTGTCGGCCATGACCGGGGCAGCCAGTGTTATAGCAATGGCGGAACACAGCAATTTCAGGGCGATGCGCATGGGCCTATCCTTTTCACGAAACAGTCGTGCGCGTGGCCTATGCGGGAATGCACGCGCCGTCAAAGCATCCGAAGGGTATGTCAAATTTGCAATTTTCCATCGCGCCGGCGCAGCCTACGCGCTAATCCCTGTGCCCGTTCAGCCTCCGGAATGCCATCATGACCGACACCATCACCACCCCGATCACCGACCCGCGCTTTGCCGCGATTGCCGATCTGATCACCCGTTTTGGCGATGTGCATTATGGCGAAACGGTCAACCAGCTGGGCCATTGCCTGCAATGCGCGCAACTGGCAGTTGAGGCCGGCGAAGACGATGCGATGGTCACAACCGCGCTGTTGCACGACATCGGCCAGTTTATCGACGATGCCGGCAATGCGGCGGAACTGCGCGGGATCGATGCGCGCCACGAAGCGACCGGCGCCGATTATCTGGCGCGCTGGTTCGGGCCCGAAGTGACCGAGCCGGTGCGGTTGCATGTGGCGGCCAAACGCTATCTGTGCGCGGTGCAGCCCGGCTATGCCGATGCGCTGTCGGCGGCATCGCAATTAAGCCTGGCGCTGCAGGGCGGCACGATGGCGCCCGACGAGATCGCCGCGTTTCAGGCCAATCCATGGTTTGCGCCAGCGGTGCGCCTGCGCCAGTATGACGACATGGCCAAACGCGCCGATTGGCCGGTGCCCGATCTGGCCAGCCATCATGCCCGCGTCATCCGCGTGATGCGCTGAAGCGAAGGCAAACCGTGGTCAGGGCCAGGCCGGCACATCGAGCGGAGCCTTGCGATAGGGGATGCGATCCGACAGCAGATTGAACACATCGCCGTGCCGCTTTTCGATCACCACGCTTTCACCCAGCGTCTGTTCTGGCGGGACGCATTCGGTGCTTTCAAACTCGCCGGTGACCGCGTTGACCGATTTCAGATAATGGAAACAGGCCGTTGGCCGTCCATTGCGATCGCGCACGCCCCATATGCCGCGGATCACGCCGGTATTGCCGGGAAACCACATCCGGTCCTGACCATCGGCAGCGGTATATTCGACAAACACGCCATACCCTTTTTGAAAGATGATTTTGGTCACATCTGAAAGGTTTTCGCGCAAGGCATCGGCAATCTGCGCGCTGGACAGCGTTTTGAGGCGCTCCTTGGTGGCGCGTTGTTTCGCCCCTGCGGCGTCATGCAGGGCTTGCGTTTCCTGATCGGTCAAGGTCGCCGCCTGAACCGGTTGTAGCAGCACCAGACCAGCCGCAGTTGCCATGATCAAACGCCTCATATGTATCCCCCTTGCGATCGCGCCAGCCACCCGGGCCGCTTGTCCATACTGCACCCTGCGCCTCAGGCTGATGCAGCCATTTTGCCGGGCGCGGCGGCGATCGTGGCCAGCATCAGTCCCGCTGCCGCCACGCCCAGTACCCCGGCGATCACGAACGCCGGATCGTAGCGCCCAACGTGCTGCCGCACCAGCCCGGCGCCAAACGCCGCTGTGGCCGCGCCCAGCTGGTGCCCGACATTGATCCAGCCGAACACCACCGCGGCATCGCGCACCCCGAACGTGCGGATGGCCAGCGCCAGCGTCGGCGGCACGGTGGCGATCCAGTCCAGGCCAAAGAACACCGCGAACACCGCCAGGCTGGCCGTGCCGAAATCACACCACGGCAGCACGATCAGCGACACCCCGCGCAAGGCATAATAGGCCACCAGCAGGCGCCGCGGATCATAGCGGTCGGTAAGCCAGCCCGACGCCGTGGTGCCGATCAGGTCGAACAGGCCCATCGTCGACAACAAGCCGGCGGCGGCCACCGGGGCGATGCCATGGTCCCCGCAAAATGAAATCAGGTGCGTGCCGACCAGCCCGTTGGTGGTCAGCCCGCAGATGAAAAAGGTGCCGAACAACAGCCAGAACATCGGCACCTGGGCGGCCCGCGCCAAAGTGCCCAGCGCCAGCCCGATGGCGTCGCGCGCCCGCGCCCGTGGCGGCGGGGGCACGGCGGCATCGGCGCCTTCACCAAACCTCTGCACACCCGCATCGGCGGGATATTCGGGCACCAGCCAGTACACCAGCGGCACCAGCAGCAGGCAGGCCGTGCCAACCACCTGGACCACTGGCAACCACGCGCCGGCGCGCGTCAGCCACGCCAGCACGGGCAGGAAAATCAACGATCCGGTGGCGGTGCTGGCCGACAGCACGCCCATCGCCAGTCCCTGATTGCGTGCAAACCAGCGGGCAACGATCGCCGCACCCAAAACGCTGGCGACTGCGCCGCTGCCCAGCCCCGAAAACACCCCCCAGGTCAGCAGGTAATGCCAGCTTTGGCTCATTCCCTGGCTGGCCAGCGTGGCCAGCCCCATCACCACCAGCCCGCCCATCATCGTGCGGCGGATACCCAGCGACATCATCAGCGCGGCGGCAAACGGCCCGACCAGTCCGTACAGCAGGATGCCCAGCGCCGACGTGGTCGAAATGGTGGCGATCGGCCAGCCGAAATGCAGGTGCAGCGGGGTCATCATCACACTGGGTGCAGAACGCACCCCCGCGCTGACCAGCAACGCCACAAACGTCACCCCCAGCACGACTATCGCACGGTGCCGCAATACTGCCCGCGTGGCGTTCATCATACCGGTTTGCAACCCTTCCGTTTCGCGCATGCGCCCAGGCCCGCGCATTTTGGTCGCGCGATGCGGCAAACACAAGCCCGAACGCAATCCCGCAAAAGGCTATTGCAACGCATTCGCAATACGCCTAGTCCGCTAATGCGAATCTATCGCAATAAGAAATTGGATAGCCGTTCATGCCGAAAAACCAGTTTGCCTGCCTGTTTGCATCATCGCTGTTGGGCATGATCGGCGCCAGCCCGCCTGCCTGCGCAGACGACGATGCAGAACGGTCGGGCGCGATCGTCGTCACCGGCAAAGTGGCAGCGGCGCAAGTGTCGCTGGCCAAACTGCCGCCTGATCTGCACGACAGCCCGCAATCGATCACCGTGCTCGACAAAGCGCTGCTGCAATCGCAGGGCGCCACATCGCTGGCGGATGCGCTGCGCAATGTGCCGGGTATCACGCTGGGCGCTGCCGAAGGTGGCCAGATCGGCAACAACATCAACCTTAACGGTTTTACCGCGCGCACCGACATCTATCTGGATGGAATGCGCGACCGTGGCCAATATTATCGCGACACATTTGCGCTGGACAACGTTGAGGTGCTGATGGGGCCATCATCGATGCTGTTTGGCCGGGGATCGACCGGGGGTGTAATCAACCAGGTGTCAAACCGTCCGCGACTGAGCCCCCGCGCCGAAGCATCGGCATCGGTCAACAGCAACGGCATGACGCGGGCCACGGCGGGCGTGAACCAGCCGATCGCGGCTACCGTGGCGCTGCGCATCGATGCGATGGCGCAGGCAGGCGCGCCCGGCACGCGCCGTGCAACCGCTGTGCATGATTACGGCGTGGCGCCGGCGCTGGCGATCGGACTGGGGACACCCACGGTCATCACGCTGAACGGCCTGGTTCAGCACAACAATGACCGCCCCGATTATGGCGTGTCGCCGTTGAATGGCGCGCCGGTCGCGGTCGGCCGCAACACCGTGTTCGGCTATGCCGATGACCGCACCATCCAGAATGTCCGCGCCGCCAGCGTCGCGCTGCGGCACAACCTGTCTGACGCCGTGACCCTGCGCGACAAAGTGCAGTACAACGCGGTCGATACCGATGCGGTGGAAACCGCGGCAAACACCATCGGCAGCGTCGATGCGACGGGATTTCACGCGCTGGCCGCATCGGCGATGGTCACCCCGACCAGTGCGGCGCCGCTGAACACACTGTGGGTGCGGCTGCAAAGCCATGACCGCGTGATCCATGATACATCGCTGTTCAACCAGGCCGAACTTGCCGCCAAGTTCGCCACCGGCGCGCTGCGCCACGACCTGATCGCGGGGGTGGAGATCGGGCGGGACACCTATCGCAACCAGAATTTCTACCGCAACGGTACTTGCAATGGTGTGGCGCTCAATCCCGCGAACGGGCTGGCGGGCTATACCGGGTGCACCCGGTTGGTGAACCCCGACTATACCGCATCGCCCGCCAATGCGGTGTCGCGCATCGGCAATCTGGCAACCGGGCGCGCCGATACGCTGGCGGTCTATGCCAGTGACACCATGGCGATCGGCGCTCATGTCAAACTGGTCGGGGGGCTGCGTTATGATCGCTTTGCCGCGACCGTCGCCAATTCGATCAACGCTACCAACACCGCGGGCAATACCACGCTGGCATCGGCCAGCCAGACCGTCCATTTCCTGTCGGTGCGGACCGGGGCGATCTGGCAACCCGCCACCAACCAATCGTATTACGCATCATACAGCACATCGTTCAACCCGTCGCTGGAACAGCTGACGTCGACCACCGGAATAACCCAACCGCTGCCGCCCGAACGCAACCGTGCGTATGAAGCCGGCGGAAAATGGGACATCGCGCAGGGGCGCCTGGCGCTCAACGCCGCGCTGTTCCAGATTACCAAGACCAATGCCCGGTCGCAAAATGCCGACAGCACCTATAGTGCCGATGGCACCGTGCGCGTGCGCGGCGTGCGGCTGGGGGCATCGGGGCGCATCAACACCCGCTGGCAGGTCTATGCCGGGTACGCCCATCTCGATGCGCGGATTGTGCAGGGCATTGCGGTCAACACCGAAGGCAAAGTGCCGGTCAACACCCCGCGCGATGCGGCCACGCTGTGGACCACGCACAGCCTGGGCCGGGACTGGGAACTGGGCGGCGGCGCTACGTATCAATCGCGGCGCTTTGCCAACAACACCAATCTGGTCAGCGTGGGCAGCACTCTGCGCAGCGATGCAACGCTGGCGTGGCACCAGTCGCGGTTCGATGTGCGGCTGAATATTTTCAACGCGTTCAACGTCCACTATGCCGATGCGCTGATCCAGTCCGATGGCGGTCGCAGCGTGCCGGGCACCGGTCGCACCGCGCTGGTGTCGTTCAACGGGCGGTTCTGACCATGATGATCACCATCCCGCAGGTGCTGACCCAGGATCAGGTCGCAGCCCTGCGCGCCCTGATCAACCACGCCGATGCGCCGTGGGTCGATGGCCGGGTCACCGCCGGGCACCAGGGCGCCAGCGTCAAACACAACCAGCAGTTCGACGAATTGTCAGATGCCGCGGCGCAGGCACAGGCCATGGTGTTGCACGCGCTGGAATGTCATCCCGGGTTTATCAGCGCTGCATTGCCGCACCGGGTCTATCCCCCGCTGTTCAACCGCTATGGCCCGGGCATGGCGTTTGGCGCACACGTCGATGGCGCCATTCGCCTGCACCCGCACACCGGCGAAAAGCTGCGCACCGATATATCGGCCACGCTGTTTCTGAACGCGCCGGAGGACTATGATGGCGGCACCCTGCAAATCATCGACACTTATGGCACCCACGCGGTCAAACTGCCCGCGGGTGACCTGGTGCTGTACCCCGCAACCAGCCTGCACCAGGTCACCCCGGTAACGCGGGGTGAACGGCTGGCGTGCTTTTTCTGGATCGAAAGCCTGGTCCGCGACGATACCCGGCGCAGCATTGCCTATGATCTGGATACCGCAATCCAGCGGCTGAACCAGACCGGCGCCGACCGCGCCGGCATCGATACGCTGGTCGGGTGTTACCACAACCTGCTGCGCCAATGGGTGACGACCTGATCCATGCGCACCCCCGTGGCGATTGGCCGGTTGACACTGCCGGGGGGCACCCATAGCCTGCCTGCGACGACGGCTTTGATGCAGTGGGGAAATTTGTGACAATCAGGTCTGCGCTGCGCGCCATCGCCTTGGCCATTGTGTTTGCCAGTGGCGCCATGGCGCATGCCGGCACCATCAACATGCGGGTGTTTCGCATCAACGACCACCTGTTGTGTTTTTACGATGGCCGCCCGGCACAGGACACTGTGAAAGCGGGGGACAACAACTGGGCCGATTTTGGCGCCAACAACGTCGGCGTGGCGACGTATGTAATCCATCGCGGTGATCGCGCGCTGGTTTATGACACCTTTCCCAGCGTGGCCCAGGCGCAATGGGTGCGCGATTATCTGGCCAGGGCCGGCATTCGCCATTTTACCGTGGTCAACAGCCACTGGCATCTCGACCACGTAGGCGGCAATGCGGTCTATGCCGACAGCGACGAAATCGCCACCGAAACGACGCGCCAGAACCTGATCGCCAACCGCACCGCGATCGAGGCGGGCACGCTGGAAGGCCCGCCGACGATCGCCCCCTTGCGCATTCCTGCCATTGGCATCACCGCCGACACGACGTTTACGGTTGGCGACGTGACCGTGCAGTTGCGGCCGGTCAACATTCATTCGCGCGACGGGCTGGTGATCTATCTGCCCGGTGATCAGCTGCTGCTGGCGGGTGACACGCTGGAAGATACGGTCACGTTCATTTCCGAACCGGCGCAGATCCCCGATCAGGTGCGCAATCTGGCGGCAATGCGGCAATGGGGGTTCACCCATATTCTGCCCAACCACGGTGACCCCGCGGTGATCGCGCGCGGCGGATATACGCTGGCGCTGATCGATGCCACGCGCGCCTATCTGCTGCGGATGGTCGAACATGCGCATGACGCCGATTTTCTGCGCCAGCCGATCGACAGCTATATCGCCGGGCCGGTGAAAGACGGCACGATCAGCCTGTGGTGGGCCTATCGCGATGCGCACCAGAACAATCTGGAAAAAGTGGCAAAGGCCTGGGGCGATCGCCCGACCCCCGATTTTGGCGCACGGCCATGAACGCCATCCAACACGTCGCGCACATCATCGATGAAACCGAACAGTCGCTGTTGCACGAAATGCGCGCCCTGAGCCGCGCCGAACGCCTGCGCCGTGCCCGCGCGAGCGACCCCGCGCCATCACAACTGACCACCGGGCAGAAAATTGCCGACGCGGTTGCCGCGACCATGGGATCGTGGCGGTTCATCATCATCCAGTCGGGCATTCTGGTATGCTGGATCGTGCTGAACGTGACTGCGGTGGTCGAAAAGTGGGACCCCTATCCGTTCATCCTGCTCAATCTCGCGCTGTCGTTTCAGGCGGCCTATGCCGCGCCGTTCATCATGATGAGCCAGAACCGGCAACAGGACATCGACCGCAAGGCCGCCGAATGCGATTACCAGATCAACATCAAGGCCGAACTGGAAATCGAACTGCTGCACCAGAAAATTGACGAGCTGCGGCAAAGCGAAGTGCTGAAACTGTCCACCGCCGTCGCCGAACTGACCCACCTGCTGCATGAAACCAAGGACGAACTGACCACGCTGCGACAAGCGCGCGGGGCCTGACGCCTGCCGCCCGTTCAGTCCGAAGCTTTGTCCTGCGCCAAGGTATAGGCGACGATCGCATTGGCATGGCCATGGCCCATGCCATGCTGGTTTTTCAACAGCGCAACCAGTTCCATGTGTTTGGCGGGACAGGCCGCGCGCACCACCGCCTGCCAGACGGCGATCGGCTGCCCATAGGCCTTTTCGATCGACGGGAAGTACGCTGCCGGGCCGGTGATCTTTTCGACTGCCATGGGCCAGATTACCGTCGCCAGCCGCGGCCCGTCAAACGCAATTGGCCAGCGCCGGAGCGGGATGAAATCTGGTCGAATCGCTCTGAGCCCCGCCCCTCGGGTGAAGGGTGTCCAAGGCCCGAAATGTCGCGCTTCACTTCAGCGTTGGCCCCACCCAACCCTGCCCCTGAGCGGGAGGGCTGTTTATTCCGTCCGCGGCGATAACAATCAAGGCTTTAACAAGACGATCATACCAAATCCCCGCTGCCTCCAGAGCGTGTTGTGGCAATAGTCGACGATCCGCTGCGGTCACCATATTGTCACATAAACCCGCGGATCCGGTCATTTTGACAATTGTTGCGCTTTCCCGCCGACAAGAATCGGGGTATTCAAGTATACACCCAGCAAAGATCGTTAAAAATCGTAAGCATATTCATCGAAGGGGACAGTGGATGTCGTTCATGATCAGCTTGCGCCGACCGGACAATCGCCCGGGTGTCGGCACCCCGAAATTTCTGGTGATCGATGATGACAGCCATGCCGTGACCGAGATTGCCCGGCCGGGAAAATGGGCCGACGCCGTATTGGCGCAGTTTGCCGGGGCTGGAAAACCCCGGCATGGTGATATCCTGTTTCTGGTCCACGGCTTTAATGTCGACCACGACGCGGCGCTGGCGTTCCATGCCAAATGCCGATCCCGGTTGCGCGAACTCGGCTGGATGGGAGAGGTCGTCAGCTATGACTGGCCATCCGACGGGCTGGTCTTTGCCTATTTGCCCGACCGGGCCAATGCGCGCGCCTCTGCCAGCCAGCTGGTCCAGTCCGGGATCCGCCTGTTGCAGGCACGGCAGCGACCGGATTGCACGATCACCGTTCATGTGATGGCCCATTCGATGGGTGCATTCGTCACGCAGCAGGCATTTAACTGGGCCTATCAGGATGTCCCGCCAGACTGGGCACTGGGGCAGGTGCTGCTGGTGGCGGGGGATGTCGATCACACGGTGTTTTCGGCCACCAACCCCAGCGCGGCAAAGTTTGACCAGCATGCCGGCCGCCTGACCGCCTATCGCAACCGCTATGACAAGGCGCTGCTGGTATCGAATGTGAAAAAAGTTGGCCTGGCGCCCAGAGTGGGCCGCGTCGGTCTGCCCGATGACAGCCCGGCCATGATGGTCGAGGTCGATTGCAGCGATCTGTTCGACACGGTCGATCCCGGCCTGGTCGACGAGCTGAGCCCGGTCACCACGCACTGCTTTTATTTCGATCAACCCGAATTCTGGCGCGATGTCGTGCTGAACCTGGCCGGCGGGATAGACCGTGCGGTATTCCCGACGCGCGAACCGGCACCCGGCGCCGCCGTCGCCAACCGGTTTGCGCTGAAACCCGCAGGCCCCAGCGACGCGGACTATGACAAGGCGCTCCAACGCGCGCGATAAATAAAACCAATCAATGCTTTGACCAAAACTGATCGATGCTGGCGGCAATCCACAGCCTGATCAGCACGCAGATCAAACGATAGACCGTGATTGCCCTGACCCGTCTGGGCAGACCAGCGTCGCGACCCGTTGCACCGCAGCAACAAGTGCCAACAATGTCGCAGGGGTTGTTTGGGAAACCTTGTTCCCGGCGCAATCGGGGAGCATGGTCCGACTGCGCGCAGGGCTGGTGGCAGCCCGTGGCCTTTGCCGCGCGACACCCCCGACCCAACATAGCGAAACACCCCGACCGGCGCGCAGGCGCCGGTCAGGTCGCGTGCGGGTCGCAACCGAAAGGGAAACCCATGACCACCGATTTGGCCCTGATCCTGAACGCCGCGGCGTTTGCCGCCGATCGCCACCGCGACCTGCGGCGCAAGGATGCCGATGCATCGCCCTATATCAACCACCCGCTGGCGCTGGCCGCGATCCTGGCCGGTGAAGGCGGGGTAACCGATGCCACCGTCATCGCCGCCGCGCTTCTGCACGACACGGTCGAAGATACCGCCACGACGCGCGAAGAACTGGTCGCCCGGTTCGGCCCGGCGGTTGCCGGAATTGTTGCCGAAGTGACCGATAACAAAAAGCTGCCAAAGCCAGAGCGCAAGCAGTTGCAGATCGTCCATGCCGGCACTGCCAGCGACGGGGCAAAACTGGTCAAGCTGGCCGACAAGATCGCCAATCTGCGCGATATCAGCGCCAGCCCGCCTGCCGACTGGGATACCGCGCGCAAGGCCGACTATTTTGACTGGGCCGCCAAAGTCATCGACCGCGTGCGCGGGGTGCATCCGCGGCTGGAGGCGCTGTTCGATGCCGAATATGCCAAACGCCCCTGACCAGCACTGTCCGCCGATAAAATCGGCCACTCCTTAGGGCGCGTCACCCAGCAAACCCTGTTCCACCAGCACCGGCGGGTGGCGGTGGTGGGTGCCCTGTTCATAGGCATAGGCATAGCCCAGCAGATCGCCATCATGGTACGGCCGCGCGGCGATTTCCAGCCCGAACGGCAGTCCGCTGGCGTAAAAACCGCCGGGCACGACCACCGCCGGCACGCCCAGCATGTTGACCCAGCTGGTCAGCGAATGCGGCCCTTCACTTACGGCGCCGTCCTGCGGCATGGTTTCATCCACCGGCGGCATCTGGATCGCCGGGTAGACATAGCCATCCAGCTGCAGCCGGTCGAGCGTCGCCAGATATTGCTGCAGCACTTGCCGGCGCGGGGCGAACAGGTTCTTTTCCGCATCGGGATCGGTTGCCACCTGCCGCTGCCGGATCTGGATATCGCCGTTCAGAAACTGCGACGCGCCCGGATCGGTGCCGATCACCGGCGCGCCAATCGGGGTACCCATGACACGTTCGTATTCGGCGCTGGAATGGTATTGCGCCGGGCCAAAGGTCGCGAGGAAAGTGTCGGTGCCTTCGCGTACATAGGGATAAGTGGCGATGCGCGCGGCAGCATGGGCAAAGCTGGCGGGCAGAATGCTGTCATCGATCACCACGGTCGCGCCCAGGCTGCGCAGATCATCGATCGCACGCATGAATGCCGCGCGCGTGCGCGGATCGAGCGGGATGCCGGCATTGGCCATTGCCCTGGCCGCCGCGCCATCCGGCACCACGGCGGGCACGCCGTGAAACGGCATGCCCAGCCCCTGCAGGATGAACGCCGGCACGCCGAACCGTTTGCCCTTCAACGCGTCTGCCTTCAGATAGGCGGTATAGGGCGCCTTTTGCGCTTTTTGCGCAGAGCCTACGGTGGCGGGATCGAGCGGATCTTCACCCGCCATCACCCCCAGCGTGATCGCCGCATCGGTTACATTGCGCGCGATCGGCCCGGTGTTGTCCAACAGCCAATCAAGCGGCGCGATCCCGGCGATGCTGACCAGCCCACGCGTGGGAAACACACCGACCAATGCGCTGGTCGCGGCGGGCATGCGGATCGAATTGCCGGTGTCGGTGCCATTGCCCAGCATCGCCAGGTTGGCGCTGACCGCGGTGACCGTACCGCCAGACGAACCGCCCGGCGAAAAACGCACGTCATAGGCATTGCCGGTGCGCCCGAAACTGCTGGACCGGTTGGTGTCGGAATTGGCGAAATCGGGCATGTTGGTGTGGCCGATCACGATCGCGCCCGCCGCGCGCAGCCGTGCGACCACGGTCGCATCGCGCGGCGCCACCAGTTCGCGCCCGGGCTCGGTATAGCCCGCCCAGCCATCGGTGGTCACTTTGCCGGCAATGCTGGTGTTGGCCTTGATCACGATCGGCACGCCCCACAGCGGGCCATGGCTGGCGCTGGGGCCGCCCGCCGCATCCTGCTGGTCGGCCAGCGCGCGTGCCTCATCCGCGAACACCTGTTCGACCGGGCGATAGACCGGGTTGTAGCGCGCGATCCGCGCCAGGTACCAATCGACCACCTGGCGAATGGTGTAGCGGTGGCCGTCATACAACGCATGCAATTGCGGCACGCTGGTATCGGTCAGGTCGCTATCGATCGTGATGCGGGCCAATTCGGCATGCGCGCCTGTGGCGCTGGCCAGCAGACCGGCGGCCAGCAGTCGCACCATCCCCTTGCTTATGTTCATGCCCGCTTGCCCCACGTCAGCCCCCCATTGCCGGTGGTCACGCGCCGCTATCCCAGCGTCACGGCAAAGGCACCCCGCGCGATCCGTCGTTGCACCGTACGCAGCCGATCTTCGCGCGCAAGCCCTGTCAGCAGCAAAGCCTTGTCCCATTGTACCAGCGCCAGACCGGGCTGATCCGGCACCAGCCGCGCGCGCAAATGATCACGCCATTGCCGCACCAGATCGCGGTCCAGCATCACCACTTGCGCATCAATGCCTGCAAAGCGCGCGTGCCATGCCGCCGCCGCTGGCAGCGCCGGATCGATCAGCACCAAACCGGAGCGCGCCAGCGCCAACTCAGCACGCGGCAGCGCCATCAGCCGCGCCGGCAGCAGCGCCGACCCCAGCCCGGCCGCACCCGATTTCAGCACCATGCGCCGCGCGATCATGGCGCGACCTTTGCCAGATAGCCGGCGATCACCCGCAGCTGCGCATCGCTGACTTCGCCGCGCTGGATGCGCGGCATGTTGCCGATCCCGCCGCGCGCGGCCGCGGTCACATAGTCAACGGTCAGATCGTGGCGCAGTTCCAGCATGGCCAGCGCCGGGTCCATCCGCCGCGCCAGGATCACCGTGCCCATGCCCATCTGGCGGTGGCACATCCCGCATTTTTCCACAAACAGCGCCTCTGCCGGCGAATGCGATGAACGGTCCTGCATTCCGCCGCGCGTGGCGTTGCTGATCCGCGTTCCCGCCGGCGCCTGTGCGAGCGCGGCACCTCCCGCCAGCATCAGCGCCAGCACCATCACACCGCGCCCGATCATGCCTGTTTCTCCCGCCAGCGCCCCGGCCAGATCCCGCTCTTGCCAGGCGCGATGATGCCGTTGGGATCAAGCGCATCCTTTACCCGCTGGTTCAGGTGGCGCAGCGCCTGCCCGTTGAAATCATACGTCGCGGCGACCAGGTCCATATATTCGATATGGGTGCGGTATTCGCCATAACCATGCGCATGGGCATCGGCCACCAGATCGCGGAAAAAACGGTCGACGCGGGTCATCATTTCGGGGTTGTCGCGGTCAAACAGCAGCTGGTTGACATTGGTCAGGCTGCGTTCGCCCATCGCAAAGCTGGCGTGGTAATCCATGCCGTATTTTTCATACAGCGCGTGGGTGCGGCGGAACTGGTCCATCGCCAGATCACCCCGGGGCGGCAACACCGGGGAATAGCCGATGTGCCCGCCGCGCCCGCCATGCCAGTTGGCATTGGCCAGCGGAAAACTGACCGGCACCCCGCTGAACGGCGATCCTTCGGGCGGATCACCCTGTTGCCAATGCGTCTCTTTCATCGCCAGCACCGGTTGTTTGTCAAACGCGCGGCGCAGCACCGCCATCGATGCCGCGGCAATCTCGGCCGGGCCGTAAAAGCGCACCTGCACGCTCCACCAGCCGATGTTGAACCGTTTGCGGATCGCACTGATCACCGTATCGTTCAGCGGCGCGGGGTCTTTGGTCCATTCTTCACGCCGGGTCATCACCGCGGCCGATCGCAACCAGTTGCCCATCGATGGCGCCTGCTGGATGATCCCGGCGCGGCGCAGCGGCATCAGCGTATCGACCGCCCAGCCCAGATCATCGGGCGCATCGAATTCAAAATCGATCCCCGCCATGGTTTCGGGTTCGGGCATCAGCCACAGCCCCAGTTTGGTCACCACGCCAAAGTTGGACTGGCAGAACATCGCATCCCAGCCCGGGCCAAACCCGTTGCGATACAATTGCCAGTTGGGCGATCCCGCCATCGCGCCCATGCCGGTGCGCACCAGCCCGCCATCGGGCAGCACCACTTCAAGCCCGCAGATGCGCGCGGCATGGTCGCCATAGGTGGTATAGCCCACCCCGCGATCCAGCGCATTGCCCGCGACCGAGCCCCAGCTGTTGCCCGGCACCGACAGCCACAGCGGAATTTTGCGTGCGCGCAGGTAATCATACAGGTCAAAGAACCCCACGCCCGGTTCCACCAGCACGGTGCCGTTGTGTTCATCGACCGTGATCGCCTTCATCCGGCTGAGATCGAGCACCACCGATCCCCTGACCACCGGCGCCGCCCCGCCATAGCCGAAATTCTTGCCCCGGCTGATCGGCCACAGCGGTACACCGTGGCGGTTGGCAATGCGCACGATCGCCTGCACCTGTTCCGCATTGGCGGGCGCCACCGCCGCGCCGGGCTGGTGGCGGGTTTCATCGGGCGAAAAATGATCAGAATAGGCGGTGCGGTCCTGATCGCTGTCAAACACGTTATCGGCACCGATTGCGCTGCGAAAATCGCGCAACGCGGCCGCCAGTTTTGCCGGATCGATCATGCCACCGTCTCCTTCAACGCCATGTCCCGCAAACCAACCACCCGGGCGCCGATCAGCAGCGCCACCCCCGCCAGCACGGTGCCGGCATAATAAGGCCAATCCGGCCCCACGCCGGCATAGATCGCGCCGAACAGCGGCGGTACTGCGATGCGCCCCAGCGCATTGCTGGCCATCAGCAGCCCGTTCACGCTGCCCTGCACATTGGCCGCGGTCGATCGCGAAATCAGCGCGCCGGCGCTGGGAAAGGCGATGCTGTGCCCGGCCATCAGCGTCGACATCAGCACCACCGCCGCGACCGGATTGCGCAACACCGGCTGCAACAGCATGCTCAGTGCCAGCACGACCAGCCCGCCCATAACCACCCGCGCTTCGCCCCAGCGCCGCGTGGCGCGGCCGATCAGCATGATCTGCGCGGTAAACCCGGTCAGCCCGACCGCCACGAAAGTCAGCCCGACATCGTGCGCCGACCAGCCGAAATTGTGCGCGGTCCACAGCCCGAACACCGCCTCCATCGATGCAAATGCGCCGATGCCGATAAACGCGATGGCAAACAGCCGCGCCAGCAGCGGATCCCCGGCAACATGGTGCAAGGCCTCTCCCCATTTGGGCAGCGCCCGCGCCACGCCCGGTGGATGGCTTTCCACCAGCACCAGCAGGCTCCACGCCGATGCCCCCGCCGCCACCAGGGCAGAGCCGAGAATGGGCAGGCGAAACCCGGCCAGGCCCAGTTCCGGCGTGGCCAGCAATCCGCCGATCGCCGGGCCAATTGCAAAGCCCAGATTGAGCGCCGCACCCAGCAGGCCGATGCTGCGCGCGCGGTCCTCTGGCCGGGTGACATCGGCAATCACGCTTTGGCACACGCCGACGGTGCCGCTGAAAAACCCGGTCGCCACGCGCACCACCAGCGCCAGCGCCAGATTGGGGACAAACGCAAAGGCCACATAGCTTAGCGCGGTGGCCGCGGTCGCGCCGATCAACACCGGGCGACGGCCGATACGGTCGGACAGCCGCCCCCACCACAGTTCGCCAAAAATCCCGCCGAACGAATAGGCCGCAAACAGCAAAGTCACCGCCACCGGGCTGGCGTGCAGCGCGTGGCCATAAAATGGCAGCAGCGGAATGATCAGGCTGAACCCGGCGAAATTGATGAACACGATCACCAGGATCAGCCACAGCGCTGGCGGCAGCCTGGCAGGCGTGGTGGCATTATCCGGCATAGCGCGATTCCGGCAGACCCCGTGACCCCAGCCCGGTGATCACAAAGGTCGCCCCGCCGCCATCGCTGGCGCGCGCCATCAACGCGGGATCGATCGAGGTAACGTACAGCTCATCCAGGTTGGCCCCGCCGAACATCACGCTGGCGGTCAGCGAAACCGGCATTGCAATGATGCGTTCCACTTTGCCATCGGGGCGAAACGCCACCACCTTGGCACCTTCGCAGATCGCCATCCAGATCAGGCCATCGGCATCGACCGTGGCGCCATCGGGAATCCCGCCCAGATCGCGTGTATCGGCAAACAGCCGGCGGTTGGCCACCGCGCCGGTTTCGATATCATAATCATAGGCATAGACATGGTATGGCAGGCTGTCGGAAAAATACAGCGTGGCATTGTCGGGCGACCAGCACGGGCCATTGGCGATGGCGATATGGTGGTCAAGTTCGTGCAAGCTGTGATCGGCATCCAGCCGGTACAGCGTGCCATAGGGCTGGCATTGGCTGATATCCGAATCCCCCGACCCGACGATAAACCGCCCGCGTCGGTCGACTTTGCCGTCGTTCATCTGCGCCCGCGGGTGCAGGTGGCGTGCAGGGGCGACCAGTTCGGTCGCGCCGCTGTCAAAATCGAGCGAAAAGATCCCGTCCTTCAGCGCGATGATCGCCCCACCCGTTTCGCGCAGGGCCAGCGACCCGACCACTGCACCGGTATCCCAGCTGCGCGTGGCGCCGGTGGCCGGATCGAACCGGTGCACCGCCTTGCCGACGATATCGATGAAATACAGGGCCTGTTCGGCAACATCCCAGACCGGGCCTTCGCCGACCAGGCAATGCCGGGTATCGACACGGGTGATGTTCATGCCCATTCCTCTCCACCGGCTTGTCGCGGCTTCCTTAGCAGTGATAAGGAAGCCGCGACGGGAGTCAAGGAGAACGTCATGACCGCCACGCCACGCACCACCCCCGAACCGCTCGACCAGGGCCGGATTGTGCGCGCGGCGTGGGATCTGGTCGATACCGGCGGGGTGGCGGCGCTGTCCACGCGCACGCTGGCGGCCGCGCTCCATGTCAAAGGTCCGGCGCTGTACTGGCACGTGCGCAACAAGCAGGACCTGCTGAGCCTGATGCTGGAACATGTGCTGGTGGACAGCATCGCCGCGCCCCCGCCCGGGCTCGACTGGGCCGACTGGTTGCGCTTTGTCGGGCAGCGGCAGCGCGCGGCGCTGCTGGCGCATCGCGACAGCGGGATGATCGCATCGACTGCGCCGCCGACGCTTCGCCTGCGGACAGAGGTGTTTCCGCTGATCATCGCGCCTTTGCGCGCTGCCGGGATCAGCGCCGCCCATGCCAGCAGCGCGGCTGGCGCGCTGACCAGCCTGATCCTGGGCTGGGTGATCTATGAACAGCGCCCGGAAACCCGCGATTTCATTATGGCCTTTCACGACCCCGAGGCGGGCTTTGCCTATGCGCTGGACGCGCTGGTGTGCGGGATTGTGGTGAAGGAAGGGCGGTTTCCCCCCGCGTAGCGCGCGATACTGGCCTATACGCAAAAACCGGGGGTGTCTTAGCGACCTGTTTACCATTTTTGCGCCATGCCTTGGCCGGACTTTCGGGCGGAGGGCAGTGTGGCATCGTCGACAATGATCACCGGCCCGGACGGCGCAAAGGGCCTGGCCGCATGGCGCTGGCGCGCAGAATCGCTGCCGCGCTGGTGGCCCTATGCGGTGATCGTGCTGGGCTGTTTCCTGATCCGCCTGCCGACATTCGGCCACCCGATGCTGGAATTCGATGAACAGCTCTATCTGCTGGTCGGCGATCGTATGGTGCAGGGGCAGCTGCCCTATGTCGATCTGTGGGATCGCAAACCGATCGGGCTGTTTCTGTCCTATGCCGGCATCCGGCTGCTGGGCGGCAGCGGCATTGTCCAGTACCAGATCGTCGCCACCGCGTGCGTGGCGATCACCGGCTGTTTCATCTGGACCATTGCCCGGCGCGCCGCGGGGGTAATCCCGTCATTCGGCGCGGCGCTGGCCTATGTGCTGTTCCTGAATGTGTTGAGCGGCACCGGCGGGCAGGCGTCGTGCATCTACAACGTGTTTACCGCCTGCGCCGCGTGGGCCGCGTTCCGGTCGAATGATACGCACAGCCCTGTGCGGATCGTCGGGCTGGCCATGTTGTCGATGGCGATGATCGGCATTGCCATCCAGTTCAAATATACCCCTGCGGTCGAAGGCGCGTTCCTGGGCTGCTGGTTCCTGTGGCGGCTGTGGCAGGTGCGCATGCCCCTGTGGCAGATTACCGGGGTGGCAGCGGCGATGATCGCGCTGGCGCTGCTGCCGACGGCGGCGGCAATCGGCTATTACGCGGCGATCGGGCATCTTGACGCGTTTGTGCAGGCCAATTTCATCTCGGTGTTTCACCGCCACCCGTTCCCCGCCGAAACCCGCTGGAAACAGCTGAAATTCGTGGTGATCAAACCGATCTGCCTGATCGTGGTGACGCCCTATGCGCTGGTGGTGCGCTATCTGCAGCGCAATGCACGCAATACCCAGGATTTTGCGCTGCTGGCGGGATGGACGCTGTTCGCGGTGATCGCCTTTCTGATGCTGGGCGATTTTTACGATTTCTATTTCATCACCGTGGTGCTGCCGCTGTGCATCGTGGTGGCGCCGCTGATCGACATGAGCCGCATTGGCTTTTCCATCAGCTGCATGCTGGCGCTGTGGCCGCTGCTGCTGACCCCGCATTACTATTTCACCACGCGGTTTCATCAGCACGCAGCGCGCGACCTGACAAACGCGGTGGCGCCCTATGTCGCGCACCATTGCCTGTATATCTATGACGGCCCGGCGGTGATCTATCTGCTGACCAACGCTTGCGCGCCCAGCCGCTATATCTATCCCGACCACCTCAACAACCCGACCGAGGCGCCGGCGCTGGGGGTGGACCCGGTCGCAGAAATGACGCGCGTGCTGGCCAGCCGCCCCGGTGCGATCCTGACCGCCGACCGCCCGGTCATCCCCCGCGTCAACCCTGCCACGCAAGTCTTGGTACGCGATGCGCTGGCGCGCGACTATGTGCTGGTAGCGCGTGTCCCCGCCAACGACCGCGTGATCTATGCCTGGGCGCGCAAGGACCTGCACCCCGCGCCATCGGTCATCAATGACCCGCGTTCGGCCATGCCGGAATAGGGATTGGGCAGCCAGAGCCGCCGCCCCACCACGCCCGCTCATCCTGTCGAAGGACACGCGCATGCGCATGCCCATTGACTAAAACGGCCTATAATTCAAACGTTTCGCGCATCCTTCGACAGGCTCAGGATGAGCGGAGTTAGGATGGGCTGGCGAATATGGGGGGAGACGGAATTCCCGGTACAGAGAATCCAAGCAGACTACATCAGGCCGCCTTGGCCACGCCGATCGCAAAGGTATAGGGCAACCGCGACAGCTTGTTGCGCACATGCATTTCGACATCGGGAAACGCCTGTTCCAGCAAGTGGCGGTATTCGTCCGCGCGGCGCACGTGCAGCCCGCGATCGTTGTCCAGCAGCCATTTTTCCAGACGGCCCTGCCCCGGCGCATAACAGCCATCCAGCGTGAACAGCACCCCGCCCGGTTTCAGCGCATTGCGCACATGCCCCAGCGTCGCCACCAGATCATCATCGCCGATATGGTGCATCACCCCGTTCATCATCACCACATCCGCCGGGCCCAGCTCGCGCGCAGCATCTGCGTCGAAAAAGCGGGATTCAAACCGCGCGCGGGCAAAGGCAATGCTGGGCTCATCGATATCCAGCCCGACATAGTCGATCGTTGCGGGCAGATGGCGCAGGATATAGCCGGGGCCACAGCCGATATCGATCACCCGCGCGTTCGGCCGCAATTCCAGATAATCGCGGATCGCGGTCACCCGCGCGCCGAAAAATCCGCCCAGTTCCTGGTAGAACTGATAGAGCGCAGGCAATTCCAGAACATGTTTCATGGTGTGATGCCCCCCGGCACGCTGGTCTGTCGGCGAAAGACCCAAAGATTGAGACAGGCAAAATTGGCCAGCGGCACCAGCGTGACCGCCCCGACCATGCCCCAGACATAGGACACGCCCAGCCACGCGGTCGCGCCGTGCATGGCGCCGGCGGTGACCGCAATGTTCATCGCCTGCGTCGCGCAAAAGCGCAGCGCCTCTGCCGTCCATGCCCCGCGCGACCGGAACGAAAAGCGGCGATGGCCGACAAACCCCAGCGGCACCGACGCGCAATAGCCGGCAATGCTGGCCGGCACCGGCGCAATGCCGCCCATCCTGACCAGCGCCATGGTGACCACGGCATAGACCAGCCCGCTGGCCACGCCGACAATCCCGAACCGCCCCGCCCGCGCGGCGATATGATCGCCATTGATCAGCGCGCGCATGGTGGTCACGCCGGTGTCACCGTGCCGCGCGCGATATATTGCGCGCCCAGCGACAGATGCCCCAGCGCCAGATCGATCGCCCGCGTGACCGGGCCGATCGGCGGGATCGACAGGATCGCGCGCGATTGCACATTCACCAGCCCCGCCCCCGCCAGCAGCGCGCGCGTCCGCCGCTGGCCCAGCAGCACCGCGTCTTCATCAAACGCGCAAGTCGAAACCGCGCGCCGCGTCAGCGGGTTGAGCGGGTTGTGTTCAATCACCAGCACCAGCCCGCCCGGCCGCACCACGCGCGCCATTTCGGCGGCAAACGACGCCCATTGCGCCGGCGGCACATGGTGCATCACACAGGTCGTCATCGCCGCATCAAACTGCGCATCGGCCCACGGCAGTCGCGTGCCATCATAGGGCAAATACGTATTGTCGGGGTGGGCTGTGGCTGCCTGGTCCAGGCATGGCGCCGACACATCGGTCCCGGTCAGCGATTCCACCCGGGGGGCCAGCAACGCATGGCTCTGCCCCACCCCGCATCCCACATCCAGCAGGTTGACGGTACCGGCATCGCCGAACTGCGCAGTCAGGAAATCGACCACGTAATCGACTTTGACGCGCGTGAAATAATCAACCTTTACACCCAGAAAGCCGATCGAGCGGTTGACCGCGTCGGCATATGTCCCGGCATAAGCATCGAATTGCGCAGGGGCTGGCGGACCGTTCACGATGACTAAAATCCTCTGTCAGTGTCTGAACCGAAACTATCGTTTCGGGAAGTCGGCACCGGCCCGCTCCCCCACCCGGCCACCCAATAACATACACTTACGTGGGTGGCCGGGTGGGGGAGCGGGCCGGTGCCGACTTCGAAACTCGCTTTTTCGCGAGTTTCGAGTCAAACTCTCACACCGCCGTGGCATGCACTATCGTCGATACAAACATTACGGTAAAGATTTTCTGAACAAAGTGCGCGATTGAAGGGATTGTTAACCATTCTTTCTTAAGCCGCTGATAACGGATTTTGCAAAGGGGCGCGGGGTGTACGAACAGCCATTCTGGAAGGCGCCTGCCGCGACCGACGCCGCGCCGCGGCCCCGCCCCAGGCTGTCGATCGTCGCGCCCTGTTACAACGAAGAAGCCTGTCTTGACGCGTTTTACCACCGCGCGGTGGCCGCCGCCAGCACAGTGGCGGGCGATGATTTTGAAATCGTGCTGGTCGATGACGGTTCGCGCGATGCCACCTGGCACATCATCAGCAACCTGGCCGAATATGACCCGCGCGTGCTGGCGCTGCGGCTGTCGCGCAACCACGGGCACCAACTGGCGCTGTCGGCCGGGCTGGACCTGTGCCACGGCGAACTGATCCTGATCATCGATGCCGATCTGCAGGACCCGCCCGAATTGCTGGGGTCGATGATCGATACGATGATGCGCGAACAGGCCGATGTGGTCTATGCCACCCGCGCCGAACGCCAGGGTGAAACCTGGCTGAAACGCGCCACCGCCAAGGGG
Source organism: Novosphingobium sp. (assembly GCF_040398825.1). Taxonomy (GTDB): domain Bacteria; phylum Pseudomonadota; class Alphaproteobacteria; order Sphingomonadales; family Sphingomonadaceae; genus Novosphingobium. The sequence goes on along the minus strand of NZ_JBBATI010000005.1, from coordinate 4,500 downwards.
TTTTACCGGCTGCTGGCGCTGGCATCGGATGGCACCGATATTCCGCTCGACACCGGCGATTTTCGGCTGATGACGCGGCGCGCGCTGGATGTGTTGAACGCCATGCCTGAATCGTCGCGCTTTATTCGCGGGATGGTGGCGTGGATCGGGTTTACGCAAGTGCCATTCCGCTATCAGCGCGATGAACGTTATGCCGGCACGACCAAATATCCGCTGGTGAAAATGGTGCGGCTGGCGCTGGACGCGCTGACCGGATTTTCATCGGCGCCCTTGCGGCTGGCCGGGTATATGGGGCTGGTGTTTACGCTGCTGGCCACCGCGATGATCGCGTTTGCCATTGCCGAATGGGCCGCAGGGCAAACCATCCCCGGCTGGACATCGCTGATCGTGGTGGTGCTGGTGATCGCATCGGCGCAGATGTTTGTGCTGGGGCTGATGGGCGAATATATCGGGCGGATTTACAACCAGTCGAAAAACCGGCCGCTGTATATCGTGCGCGATGTCGTCGGCGGATTGCGCGAAACGCCCGCGCTGGGCGTGGTCGCGGCCGAACCCGCCGCTGAAACGCCCTGCCCGGTCGAAATCCCGCAGCAGGCCGACGTCTGACCATGGCATCCACGGCGACGCGTGGCGGGGCCGTCTGGCCGCGCCTGATTGCGCTGGCGGGGTTTGTCGTGGCGATTGTCGCGGGCCTGTTGCTGCCGGTCTATACCGATGAAATCGGCTGGCGTTTTCAGGAACGCGCCGCGGTCGATCATGGCGTGGATATCGCCTTCAGCGATCTGTGCGGCCCCAACTCGCTGGGCCATGCGCCGTGGTTCATGATGCCCGCGCGGTGGTATTCGGCCATGGCCAACCAGGCCTTTGCCGACCCGTGGTTCGTACGGGTCGAAGGCGTGCTGTGCGCCGGCCTGTGGGCCATGTTGTTGTGGTGGCTGATCGTGCGGCTGACCGGCACCCGCGCACAGGCGCGGCCGTTGCACGCGCTGGCGTTTGCACTGCTGGGCCTGGGCCTGCTGCCATTCCTGCTGGTGATGAGCCGGCCCGAACAGCCGGTGATGCTGGCGATGACCATGGCCATCATCACCGCGTTTGCCCCCCTGCCCCGGCTGGGTGAACGCACGGCGGCCTGGGTGAAATCGGTCGTGATCGTGCTGTTGGTGACAATCGCCGCCAGCTATCATCTGAAAGGCGTGCTCTATGCGCCGGTCGCGCTGGCCGCCATCGCGGTGGGTGCCAGCGGGCGCCGCACGTGGCTGCCACGCGGGGTGGGCATCGGCCTGGTAGTGACGATCACGCTGGCGGCGGCGCATTACTGGGTGGACCGGTTTCGCTGTACCGCGGGCGATCCGCTGCTGGCGGCGCATTACGCGCACGAAAATGTCGCATCGCTGCTGACCGGGTCGCACCCCGCGTCCGGGCTGTTGCTGCAACTGGCCAGCGGGCTGAACCCGCTCAACTATGTCGCGCTGGCGATGGCCGACAACCGGCCGATGTCGCACTGGGTGCCCGATGGGCTGTTTCCCCCGGCGCTGCTGATTGCGGTGAACCTGCTGGTGCTGATCAGCTGGATCGTGGTGGTCGGGTTGGCCCTGCGCGCGCTGGTGCGGTTTGTGGCGGATACCGGGCTGCGTGCCCTGGCGCAGCCGCGCGTGCTGATCGCGCTGGCGATTGCGGCGTGCGTCATGGTGTGGGGCGCCAGCCAGCTGCGCCGCAATGTGTATGAGGCGGCGCATGTCCTGCCGATGCTGGTGCTGTTTGCCGTGCTGTGCCTGACCCTGCCGCGGCGCGATCCAGACGGCACGGCGGCGTTTCCGCGCTGGCTGGCAGGCGCGGCGGCACTGTTTGCGGTGATCAGCCAGGCCGCCCTGGCGTTTGTGCTACTGCCCCCGCTGATCGCGGCGGCGCGGGTGCCGGGCTATCTGGATGGTCAGCCATTTTCGGTGTCGGTGGGCGGATATGCCCAAATCCGGCGCGATATTGCCCGCGCCATGGACCAGGCCGGGATGCCGCGCGACCGGCGGCTCAACCGGTTGCTGGTCGATGATGTGACCTATCTGGCGTTGCAGACCGACACACTGCCGCTGCACCGGCTGGGCGTGCTGGAGGTGTGGAACGGCAGCATCACCGACCCGGTCGATTACCTGCGCCGCCACAATTCCGACGGGGTGGTGGTCGGCTGCCGCTATCTGCCGCCCGCCATGCGCGCCGGTGCGGCGCGCGCGGGCGAAATCTGCGCCATTTCGCGCGACGGGCTGGCCCGCCTGGATGATGATTTTTAGAACGGCCGGGATTTTCAGAACGACAGGGGCCTGCGCATGTCCAGCACTTTCAATCTTTCGCGCCGCAGCCTGCTGGCAGGCACGATGGCCCTTGGCGCATCAGGAACAGTGCCCGCGCTGGCTGCACCGGGCGCGGCACCAGCCCCATTCGTGCTGGGCAATGTGCTGCTGGAAACCGGGTACGACTGGCAGGGTGATGAGGTCGTTGGCACCCGCACCGCGCGGGCGTCGCTGCTGATCGAACAGGGCCGCATCGCCCGGATCATCGCCACAGGTGATGCACTGCCGCCGGGCGTGCCCGTGCGCGATGGCGGCGGTCTGTTGCTGCTGCCGTCATTCCGCGACATGCACATTCACCTGGACAAGACTTTTTACGGCGGGCCCTGGGTGGCGCCACGCGCGCGCAAAAACGGCATCGCCGGGCAGATCGCGCGCGAACGCACGCTGCTGCCGCAAATGCTGCCCACGCTGCAGGATCGCGCAGGGCTTCTGGTGGCCCTGCTGCAGCGCAACGGCACCACTTTTGCGCGCAGCCAGTGCAATGTTGATCCGGTGGTGGGCACGCAGCATGTGGAATTGCTGCGCCAGACGCTGGATGGCTGTGCCGCTACGTTCGGCCACGAAATCGTCGCATTCCCGCAGCACGGGTTTTTATCCGCGCATCTGGAACCGATCATGCGCCAGGCGATGGCCGCCGGCGCCACCCATGTCGGCGGGATCGACCCCACCACCATCGATGGCGGCATGGAACGATCGATCGACACCATGCTGCAGATCGCGGTGGATACGCACAAATCGGTCGATATCCACCTGCACGAACCCGGCGCCACCGGCATCGCCGCGATCCGCCGGATTGCCGACGCGGTCGACCACACGCCCACGTTGCGCGACCGGGTAACGATCAGCCACGCCTTTTCGCTGATGTCGCTGGCCGATGCCGATGTGGCCAATCTGGCGGACCGCATGGCAAACCTTGGCATGGCGATCGCATCGGCCGTGCCATTCGGGGGGCAGATCATGCCGATCCCGACGCTGCTGCGCCATGGCGTGCGGGTCTATACCGGCACCGACAGCGTCATCGACCACTGGTCAGTCTTCGGCAGCGGCGATGTGCTGGAAAAGGCCAAACTGGCCTGCCAGATCTATGGCTGGGGCGATGAACTGGCCATTTCGCAATCGCTGAAACTGGCCACCGGCGGCCCCACCCCGCTCAATGCCAAGGGCGCGCAAGTATGGCCCATGCCCGGCGACCCGGCCGACATGGTGCTGATCCCCGCCAGCTGTTCGGCAGAGGCGGTCGCCCGCACGCCCGCTCGCCGCGCGGTGTTCTACCGCGGCACGCTGGTCGCCGGATCGCTGGCGGGGTAGCGGCCCAGCCGTGTTACCAGCCGCCGCGCCAGCGCCGCCCGCCCGCCGCAGTGCTGATCCACCCGTCGATATCATCATAACGCCCGGCAATGCGGTTGATCGCACGCCAGTCGCCTTCATCGCATTCATGCCGCTGTTTGTCTTCCAGCCGGTCGATCGACCGGTGGATGTCGCGCGCGGTGCCATAATCGATGTCGCCTTCATCCACCTCACGCCGCAAACGCCATTCCAGCGCCTGGGCCCGCCGGCCCGAACACACCGCATCGCCCGCCTGCCGCCAGCGCCAGTCCTGCCCATCGCCCCACGCCGGGCGGCCATAAGCCGGCCCGACGCCGAACTGCACGCCCCACCCATGCGCCTGCGCACCACCGCCAGCCAGCAACCCCGCCGCCGCAATCACCACACCCACAATCCTTCGCATGCCAACCTCCATCACCAGCCTGCACCATGATGGACGCACGATACCAAACCCCGCTGGGCCGTGGCTGAACACGCGGTTGCGCAAAATTCAGATTGTGCAGGATGGCGCGGCGGCGGTGGGCGGGATGGTACTGCGGGTCGAGAAAAAGCAGCAGATATTCCTCCGCCAGTTTGCGGGGCTGCTGCGTTGGCACAAACCCTTGTTGCGTTAAATTTTAATCGCAACAAGCCTTAGACACGCCCCCGCAGCACCATGCTTTCTTCGGCTGGGGACAGGTTGAAAAGCAAGGCGGTCAGTTCGTGCAACTGACGTTCGTCATCCTGTATGGCTTTGCTCAATTCATGGAGCTTGCCACCGATGGCAATGATCTGTTCGTGATGGCGTCCCTGGACGTGGTGTAGGTTCCGAGGGTAGCGCTGCTGGCCGGAC
>NZ_JBBATI010000004.1:0-201079 GCF_040398825.1 Novosphingobium sp. | reverse complement strand
CCATCGGCCTCCGATATTGGGCGCATGGGTACTGATCAATGCACTTTGGTATTACAATCGTCATTCCTGCGAACGCAGGAATCCAGGTACCACGGCTCCGCGACAAAATCGTCTTGTACAATCAACAGGTTTTGCCATCCACTCTGGATTCCTGCGTTCGCAGGAATGACGAGGAGTGAGCTGCCGAGAGTCCGCTTTCCTCCAGTTCCTGCCATAGCCGAGCCGACGCGCATAGACCAATAGCCGCCGTTGGTTCAGGTCGGGCGCGAGGGGCCGCTTTCGGGCATTCTAGGCGAAAAGGTGCCGTGCCGGATTCGCCCCATTTCCAGACATTCAACAACCCTTAATCGGTGCCGTTATACCGTCAGCTAGTTATGCATGAAATTCGCACCTTTTTGACGATTGCAGCACGACATCTGTGTCACCCAGTTCGCAGTAAACCTGCCATCGAAGCCATCGAAAATGATGGGCAAACACTTCCTGAGCCAAAGCGTTCGTCGAGTACGTTCACAACCTTCGGTTGCCTAGCCTGCGATGCCATTTACTTTCGCGGCGAGTTACCACTAGAATCCGACCTCTTCGAGACTTACGTGAGAGATTTCGCTTGGGCTTCGCTGGAACCGGTCGGTTATGGCGAGGTCACGCATGTGATTATCCCGCGTCATTTCACAGAAGAACTTTATATAGGAGAAGGTAACAACGTGCGCTATTTTAACGGTTGGATGCATGAACAGGACATCGACGGACTGTCTGCGCTGCTTAATGACGTTGGGGTCAAACATAACCTTACCGCTCAGGTGCTTGAATTGAAGCGCTTCTAAAAGTGTGAGCCCAGATTCCACTCCCGGCTCGTTTTCGTTTCCGAGATTATCGAGAATGGCAGCCTCCTTCCATTTGCCGACATAGCGACGACTGCAGCCATTCCCTGAAAGCTGGCCATCGACTTTGGCTTGATCTGCACCAGGACCCGACATGCAGCAATCGCCCCAAAAATCCGACACTCCCGTGGATGCGAGTGTTCTGTCGACGTTGCTAAGTGAAGGCTATGCGATTCGCCCAACTGGGAGCTCTACGCAGCCCCGGCCTTTCCAACATCGCGACTTTTTTAACCTGGACTCCGAAAGACAATTCGATCGGCATCGAAAATGACACCACCTTGGGTCATTGTCTGGAATGCTGTAAAACAGACCAAACGGTCATACCCCCGACAGGGCCGCTGATGCCGATCAGCAGTTCGGCGAACCGAAAATCGCTGTCAATCAAGAAGTCGGCTGACAAGACGTGTGCCATCCAGACGAGTGCTGCCCCAGCGATCGCCACGAACAAGCCACCACCAACGTATTCGGCGACATTTGAGGAGCCTCGTTGGACCAAGAAACGGAATACAGGCAGGCCAACTAGGCAACCCAGCACCACCGTTACCGGCAATGCGGCCATTGCAGCCACGGTTCCAATATCTAATAAATTTCCCAAGCTGATGTCACCGTCCGAGGTTTGCGCCCCGGCGGTCGGATAAGGTGACATCCACACCATTACCGATGGGTAAAAACATCCTCCGAGGAAGGCAACGGCGATTGCGGACACGCCGCCAGCGGCGAGTGCGCTACCGAGTTGCTTCTGCTCTATTTTTCCGCGCACAGGTCAATGAATCCCAATCGGACTGCTCGACGTTCGTTGCACTGGCCAAATCGCAGGTCAGTTGCCACTTTCTATATCTTAATCTGTTAACGTCCGCTTTCCTCCAATTGCGGCCTTACAATCGTCATTCCTGCGAACGCAGGAATCCAGGTACCACGGCTCCGCGACAAAATCGTCTTGTACAATCAACAGGTTTTGCCATCCACTCTGGATTCCTGCGTTCGCAGGAATGACGAGGAGTGCGTTGCCGAGAGTCCGCTTTCCTCCATTCCCTGCCGTTCAATGCTGACGCAAGACATACTCAAAGCGGACACTCCTTCCGCGCAATTTGTCCATGCTGCTTAGGGAAAACAACGCGCTACGAGGTTAGCTCGGCGCCGATAGGAATAAGCCCCGGCGCGCCGTTCAAATCAGCCCCTTGGCCTTTAGCGACACGTGCCCTTCGCGGCCGATGATGACATGGTCGTGGACGGTGATGCCCAGATGACGCCCGGCCTCGATAATCTTTTGCGTGACCTGGATGTCGGCGCGGCTGGGCTGGGGTGATCCCGATGGGTGGTTGTGCACCAGGATCAGCGCGGCGGCGCCGATCGCCATCGCCTTGGCAATGATTTCGCGGGTGTAGATCGCGGATTCATCCAGCGTGCCATCACTGACCACCTGATCCAGCAGCAGCCGGTTTTGCACATTCAGGTACAGCACGCGCACGCGTTCGTGCGTCAGATGCGCCATATCGATATGCAGGTAATCGATCAGCGCCTGCCAGCTGGACAGCACCGATTCTTCGCGCATCGTCGTCAGCGCCAGCCGCCGCGCGGCAATGCCGGCGATTTTCAGCGCGGCGGCGGCGGTTTCCTTGATCCCCGATATCTGCATCAGCGCGCGCGGTTCGGCATTGAACACCCCGGCCAGCGATCCGAATGTCTGGATCAGCACGCGCGCCAGCGGTTTCACATCCTTTTGCGGGATTGCGGTCATCAACAGATATTCGATCACCTCGTGATCGGCGAGCGAGTCATCCCCGCCATCGAGCAACCGCTGGCGCAGCCGCGCGCGGTGGCCAGACGGGTCGTGCCCGGTTTCGCGCACGCGCTGGTTGTCTTGCTTGCGCGGCTTTGCGTCACGGCCGCGCTTTTCCGGCGGGGCAAACAGGTTCGGTTCATCTTCCATCGCCATCAGTGCATTGCCGAAGCGGGGCAACTGCGCAAGAAGGGGTTGATGGAGGACCATTCGGATTTGGCGGAGCCGGTGCCGCGCACCGGTGCGCGCTGGCGCACGGCGCGGCGTGGCGCGCTGGCCGGGGCCGGCGTGCTGGCGCTCGTGCTGGGCGGGGCGTGGGGATTGCGCGAACGGATCGCGTCCGACCTGATCGACCGGCAGCTGGCCGCGCTGCATCTGCCGATGCGGTACCACATCGATTCGATCGGGGTGGGCCGCGAAGTCATCAGCGCGGTGATTGTGGGTGACCCCGCGCATCCCGACCTGACCGTCGAACGCGTGGAAATCGCGCTGCGCTATGGGCTGGCCGGGCCGGTCATCGACCGTATCGTGCTGGTGCGCCCGCGCCTGTTCGGCACGCTGACCAACGGCCAGCTGCATTTCGGCGCGCTCGACCCGGTAATCAACGCGCCAACGACCGCGCCGCTGCGCCTGCCGCCATGGTCGCTGGCGCTGATCGACGCGCGCGGGCGGATTGACAGCAGCTATGGTCCCTTGGCCTTTGCGCTGGATGGCAGCGGCCCGCTGGCGAACGGCTTTGCCGCAAAGCTGGGCGTGGTGGTGCCGCAGGCACGTTCCGCACCTGGGCCCGATGCCTGTACCATTGCGCGCACCACGCTTTATGCCGATGTGACCACCCGCGACGGGCGTCCGTCGCTGACCGGGCCACTGCGGCTGGGCGCATCGCATTGCGGCACGACACGGGCCGCGCCCGGGTTGATCAACCTGACCGTCGCGGGCGACGCTGCGCTGGCGCAATGGACGGTGGGTGGCCGCATCGCGACGGGCCGCATCGACAGCGCCGGCCAGACCAGTCTGGCCGGGCTGGGCGGAGAGGCCGGGCTGCGCTGGGATGCCAGACAGGGTGCGCTGTCGGGCCGGATCACGCTGGATGGCCGCGGGCTGGCCGCGCCGTCGTTGCGGTTGGGGTCGGTGCGGCTGGATGGTGTGCTGCATGCCCGTCCTGCCACGTCGGCATTCGATCTGCGCGGCGACATTGCCGGGCAGGGGCTTGCGCGCGGGCCGGCAGTGCTGGCCGCGCTGCAGCGGCTGCAGACCGGGGCGGCGGGCACCCCGCTGGCGCCGCTGGCCCAGCGCGCGCTGGCAGCACTGGCGCGCGAAGAACCCGGCAGCCGGATCGATGGCACGATCGGCATCCACGCCGATGCTGCGGGCTGGCGGCTGGTGATGCCCGCGCTGGCCCTGCGCGGCGGGCGCGGCGGCGCCACGTTGGCGCGGGCCGACCACTTTGCGATTGTCGGCGGCGATGGGCACATCCCGCGCGTCGCAGGCAATTTTGCCACCCTTGGCGCCGATCTGCCGCAGATCAGCGGCACGATGACCGCAGGCGTGCTGGGGCGGGCACGGTTTCAGCTGGCACTCGCGCCCTATATGGCGGGCGGCGCAAGGCTGGCAGTTCCGGCGATGGCAGTCAGCCAGGCGGGCGACGGCGCGCTCGATTTTACCGGCACGGTCATGCTCGGCGGGCCGTTTGGCAGCCAGGATCATGGGGGGGCGACCGGTGGCAGCGGCAGCATCGACAATCTGATGCTGCCGGTCGAAGGCACGCTGGCCGGCAACGGGCAACTTGCCATGCTGCGCCGCTGTGTGCGCCCGACCTTTGACCGGCTGCGCGCGGGCACGCTTGATCTGGGCAAGACCACGCTGGCGCTGTGCCCCATCGGTGGCGCGGTGGTGCGGTCGGCCGGCAATGGCGTGGCGATAGGCGCCAGCCTGCCGGGGCTTGTGCTGCGCGGGCGGTCTGGCGATGCGGCCTTTGCGCTGACCACCGGCGCCGGGCGGCTGGTCTGGCCCGGCGCAAGCACGCTCAATGCGGTCGATGTCACGCTGGGCACCGGCGCCGATGCCACCCGCGCGCATCTGGCCGCGATCACGGTGGCGGACACGGTATCGGCCAGGGGCGCGCTGGGCGGCACGTTTGCGGGCGGCGCGCTGACCATGGCCGCCCTGCCGACCAGCGTCGATGCCGCGGCAGGCACATGGAAACTGGACGGCGGACACCTGACACTGGCGGGCGGCACGTTCACGCTGGCCGACCGCACCACGCCCGCGCGGTTCGCCCCGGTGGCGGTGCGCGATGCCACGGTCACGCTGGGCGATGGGGCGGTATCCGCACAGGCCCGGCTGGTCACGCCACAAAACGGGATCGACCTGGCGCGGGTGTCGCTGCGCCACGATCTGGGCAGCGGCAAAGGCCAGGCCGATGTGACGATCGACACGCTGACCTTTCGCGAATCCGGCAAAAAGGCAGCGGCGGGCGCGGCACTGGCCGCGCTGCAACCCAGCGATCTGTCGATTCTGGCCAAGGGCGTGATCGCCAATGCCAATGGCACGATCAAAGGCACCGCTCGGTTCGGCTGGGACACCAATGCGCCCAACGGGGGCGTGACCGGCAGCGGCCGGTTTGGCAGCGACGATTTCGATTTTGCCGCCGCGGTGGGCCCGGTCGAAGGCCTGTCGGGCACGATCGAATTCACCGATCTGATCCATCTGGTCACCGCGCCGCACCAGTTATTGAAGATTGCCAGCATCAATCCGGGGATCGAGGTCACCAACGGCACGATCGATCTGGAACTGCTCGCCAATCAGGTGGTGCGGCTCAACCGCGCGGAATGGCCGTTTGAGGGCGGTACCATAAGCCTTGCGCCGACCGAACTGCACATGGCTGTTGATGAACCGCGCAAGTTCAGCCTGGTGATCAACGGGCTTCAGGCCGGGCGCTTTTTGCAGAACATCAACATGTCGAACCTGTCGGCAACCGGCACTCTGGATGGGCGCCTGCCGCTGGTGTTCGATGCCACCGGCGGGCACATTGTGGCGGGCGAACTGGTCAGCCGCGCGCCAGGTGGCAATGTCAGCTATGTCGGCGCGCTGACCTACAAAGACCTGTCGCCCATGGCCAACTATGCTTTCCGCATGCTCCGTTCGATCGATTATACCGGCATGACCATCGGGCTGGAGGGCAATCTGGCGGGCGAAGTCATTACGCGCGTCAGTTTCAGCGGGATTCGCCAGGGCGAAGGGACCACCCGCAACCTGATCACGCGCCAGATCGCCGGGCTGCCGATCCGCTTCAATGTCAACGTGCGCGCGCAATTTTACGCGATGCTGGATTCCATCCGCCCGCTTTACGATCCGAAAGGCGTGCGCGATCCGCGCCTGATCGGTCTGATCGATGCGCAGGGTCATGCCATTCACCATCACGGCGCGGGCACAGCGGGTTCTGCCCTGCCACCAATCACCAATGTCATTCAGCCTCAAGCAAGCGGAACCATGCCATGACGACAACGCGCGTGAATGTCCCTGTCGCGTATTTAGCCAATCTCCGGGGGTCGGTCATGTCCCGATGCCGGCCGGTGGTGGCAAAATCGGCGGTGGGGATTGCGTTGGTCATGGGCAGCAGCGGCTGCATCACGGTCAAAACGCCGGAGAAACCGATCGTGATCGAGTTGAATATCAATATCAAGACAGAGGTACTCTATCGGCTGGCAAGCGATGCCAACCAGACGATCGACAAAAATGCGGAGATATTCTGATGGTGCACCATGCCCGACCGACCCGTCTGCCGATCCGAACTGCGCTGTGGCTTGCGCCGGTGGCGCTGATGCTGGTCGCCCCGCTGCCGTCCTTTGCCCAGGCGCGCGACCCGGTCTATGCCGCCGCGCGTTCGGCCGGCCAGGTCGGCGAAAAGGTCGATGGCTATCTGGGTTTTGTCACCCCGCCGGCGCCCGATCTGCGCAAGACGATCGAAGATATCAATATCAAGCGCCGCGCGGTCTATGCCGACAAGGCCAAGGGTGCAGGCGCGACGATCGAGGAATATGCGCTGACATCGGGCTGCCTGCTGATTTCGCATACCACGCCGGGCGAACGCTACCAGGCGCCCGACGGGTCGTGGCAGACGCGTGGGGCCGGGATGCCGATCCGCGATCCGCGCTGTCCGTGATTGTCTGACCCGACACTGTCGTGTCGGGATGTCGGCATCGGCCCGCTGCCACGCGGCGCATACGAATCGCCAACGCATTTCCAGCGGTCAGGCGGCCAGCCGGCACGGTGCTGCAATTGCGCAAAAGCGCGCTTTGGTCGGGTTGACTTGGGCCGGACCCCCGCCTAATGGGCAGGCGCTCTCGGCGGACTTGGTGTCGGTCGTGCGCCGCACCAGCGGGGGGCTGGCCGGGTTTTCCCGGCGCTGACCCCCGGCCAGGATGCGATGCATGGACGATGACAGGCCCGACTTGGCACCGATCAAAGGCGATCAACCCAACCGGGATGAACGCGCCCAATCGCTCGAAGCCCGGCTGAAAGCAGCCCGCGCGCGCGAAGCAGGCGAGTCCGTTCCGGAAAGCACAAAGCCCAGCGATGCCAGTTATCGCGCGGGCAACCGGGTTCTGGGTGATCTGATCGGTGGCATCACGGGGGGGCTGTTTCTGGGCTGGGTCATCGACCAGTTTGCCGGGACGCAGCCATGGGGCCTGTTGGGGATGATGTTCTTCGGAATTTTCGTCGCTTTCAGGAATATTATCCGCAATTCGCGTCCTGGCCAGGGCTGATCGCAGTGGCGATCGTGCCCGACCATGGTCCGGGTTACGGACGGTTTATTCGATACGCATGCAAGCAGGCAGGGACTTAAGCGTGGCAGCCGAAGCAAAAGTCGATCCGATGAACCAGTTTGCCATCGAACCGCTGTTCGGTTCGGACAACTGGGCGATTGCCGGTCACAACATTGCTTTTACCAATTCGGCGCTGTGGATGGCCATCGCGACCGGGTTACTGATGCTGTTCGTCAGCGGTGGCCTGCGGCGCGAACTGGTGCCCGGCCGCTGGCAGATGGCGGTAGAAAGCTTCACCGGGTTCATCGATGCCATGCTGGCCACCAACGTTGGCCCCAATGGCAAAAAATATGTGCCCTATATCTTTTCGCTGTTCATGTTCATCCTGTTCGCCAACTACATCGGCCTGGTGCCGCTGGGGCTGATCGGGCTGCACCCCTATACCTTTACCAGCCACTTTACCGCCACCGGCGTGCTGTCGGTCATGGCATTTTCGATCGTGCTGCTGGTCGGCTTTGCCAAGCACAAGCTGCACTTCTTTTCGCTGTTCGTGCCGCACGGCACGCCGGTGTTCATGATCCCGCTGATCTTTCTGGTCGAACTGATCTCGTTCCTGGTGCGCCCGTTCTCGCTGGGTCTGCGACTGTTCGTGGCGATGATGGCCGGTCATGTGCTGCTGGAAGTGTTGTCCAGCTTTGTGATCACCGGTGGCAATTCCGGACCGATGGCCTTTGCGATTGCGGCGGTGCCCAGCTTTATCCTGATGGTCGTGATCTGCGCGCTGGAAATTCTGGTCGCCGGGATCCAGGCCTATGTGTTTGCGCTGTTGACCTGCGTCTATTTGAACGACGCAGAAAACCTTCACTAAAATCCTTTTACCTCAGATTTTTACAGGGAGTTTTTGAAATGGACATGGAAGCTGCAAAGGTCCTCGGTGCGGGCTTCGCCGCGATTGGTTGTGGTCTGGCCGCGATCGGCGTTGGCGTCGTGTTCGGCAACTTTCTTGAAGGCGCGCTGCGCAACCCCGGTGCGGCCGATGGCCAGCAGGGCCGTCTGTTCATCGGTTTTGCTGCGGCAGAACTTTTGGGCCTGCTGTCGTTCGTGGTCGCGATGATCCTGATTTTCGTGGTCAAGTGAACAAATACCCCGGTTGACGGGGGTCCGGTTTGCGGCGGCCTGCCCTGCAGGCCGCCGCGCCTGCCTTTTGATCCGGGCGCGCCACCGCAACGTGGCGCAACACCATTCTGACGTATTTGCGCAAAAAAAGAGCCAGTCATGCCTCAGATCAGCCAGCTCGCCGGCACCTATTTCAGCCAGATCTTTTGGATGCTGGTGTTTTTCGGCCTGACGTTCTTTGTGGTTGGCCGGGGCATGGTGCCCAAGGTCATGACCACCATGACCGACCGCAACCAGCGCATCGCCGCCGATCTGGCTGCTGCCGAAGCTGCGCGCAGCGCGGCCGAGGCAGAACAGGAATCGTGGGGCGAAAATGAAGCTGCACAGCGCGCCAAGGCGCACGAACTGATCACTGCCGCCAAACACCAGGCCGCTGTTGCCACGCAAACCAGCCTGGCCGCCGCGTCTGCCCGGATCGAGGCGCAAGTGTCGTCTGCCGAAGGCCGCATCAACGCCGCGCGTGATGCGTCGCTGGGTGAAATCGAACATGTGGCCGCCGAAGTTGCACAGGATATTGCCCTGCGCGTCGCCGGCCTTTCCATCAGCGCTGAAGAAGCGCGTGGCGCCGTGAAGGGGGCCTTTGTCCATGGCTGATCTGCACGAAGCTGCCGAACCCCTGCTGTTCGGCTTTGCCCCCCCGGTGGCGATTGTCAGCGCTGCGATGGCGGTATTCATCGCCATTCTGGTCTGGAAAAAGGTGCCGGCGCTGTTGTCCGGGATGCTGGACAAACAGATCCGCACGATCCGCGAACAACTGGATGAGGCGCGCGCCCTGCGCGCAGAGGCGGAACAGCTGCGCGCCGACTATGCCGCACGCATCGCCAGCGCCGAAAAAAATGCCGAAGCGATGATCGAACACGCCCGGCAAGAGGCTGAGCTGATCGTTGCCCGCGCGGTTGAGGCAACCGCCGACATGATCACCCGGCGCGAAAAGATGGCGGCCGACAAGATCACCGCCGCCGAACACGCCGCCGTCGCCGATCTGCGCCAGCGCGCGGTGACCGCCGCCACCAATGCGGCCACCAGCCTGATCGCAACACGCCACGGCGCCGAAGCCGATCGTGCGCTGGTCGATCAGGCGATCAGCGGCCTGGCCAACTGATCGGGGCGAGCATGGTTTGACGATAGCGTTGCGTCAACCGGGTATCCTGCGCTGGTAAGGTGCCAGGCAGATCATAAAAAATTATTCCGCTCATGCTGAGCTTGTCGAAGCGTACGCGCAACACCTGATCTGGGCGCTGGACAAAACGTTTGGGTCAAAGGCAGCGCGTGTGCTTCGGCAGGCTCAGCACGAGCGGAAAATTCTGTGTTTCAATGGCAATTGTTGATTGGCAACCGGGCTAGGTTACCATTCCCTAGCGCACCATAGGATCAACCCATCACGTCCGCGTTGATCCGCGCACAACCAGCCGCACCGGCACCCGGCGGGGTGAGGGTGGCTCGCCGCCGATGGTGGCGATCAGGCGGTCGACCAGCAGTGATCCGGCGACTTCGAAATCGGATTCGACCGTTGTGAGTGGCGGAATCGACCAGGCGCCCGCACGCACGCCGTCAAACCCGACCACGCCCACGTCATCGGGCACGCGGTATCCGCGCTGGACCAGCTCTTTCAATCCGCCCAGCGCGATTTCGTCGCTGACGCCGAACACGGCATCGAATGGCCGCCCGCTGTCGATCAGCGCGGCGGCGGCGCGCTGCCCCTGTTCTTCGCGCGGCAACCCGCGCTCGATGCGTTGCAGGTGCGGCTCCAGCCCGGCAGCGCGCATCGCATCGGCATAGCCGTCATAGCGTTCCTTGAACTGCCGCTGTGGCGTGGTTTCCGACCCCAGGCAGACGATCTGGTGGTATCCTTGCGCCAGCAGGTGCCGCGTGGCCAGCATTGCGCCGGCGTGGTTATCGCTGCGCACCCAGGGAAACGCGTCGCTCGGTGCGCCCCAGCACACCCAGTGGCTGTTTTCCGGCAGCTGGCCGAAATAGTCCCACGCCGCGGTGTTTTCGGATGTGCCGATCACGATCATGCCATCGGCCTTGCGGCGTTCCTGGTAGTGCCCCCAGAAATTGGTTTCGCTGTCCTGAAACGCCACCAGCACTTCATAGCCGCGCGCGGCCGCCGCCGCGCAAGTGCTGCCCAGCAGCG
This sequence comes from Novosphingobium sp., assembly GCF_040398825.1. Classification (GTDB taxonomy): domain Bacteria; phylum Pseudomonadota; class Alphaproteobacteria; order Sphingomonadales; family Sphingomonadaceae; genus Novosphingobium. Next base: position 190,339 of record NZ_JBBATI010000004.1, on the reverse strand, counting down.
CGAAATAGAACGGGTTCAGGTCTTTGCGATCCTGCCCGGGGCGGCAGATCATCACCAATGCCAGCGTGCCGGTGCGCCCGCGTCGCAGCCGCGCGGCGTTTTCATCCACCTGGTAATTCAGCCGTGCCGCGGCTTCGACCACGCGTTTGCGCGTGGGTTCGCTGATGGAAGTATCGCCCGCCAGCGCACGGCTGACCGTCGACTGGCTGACCCCGGCGGCCTCTGCCACGTCGAACGACGTCACCCTGAAAGTGCGTTTTTCAGCCATTGTTTTCAGCCATGATGCACGTCAACGCCTGCCCCCCAGTGCGCCCGGCCGTGGCGGCCCGGGTCTGTTCTGTTATCGTTTGATCAGCGAAAGCTGTCCTTGGCGCTGCGTAGTGCGGCAAAGGTTGCCACCGCATCGCCGTCATGGCCCCAGCGCGCCTCCATCGCGGGATCATCGGCGCGCAGAAACGGATTGGTCGCCAGCTCGCGTTCGAGCAGCGCGGGCACGGTGGGCAGGCCGTTGGCACGCCTGTCGGCGATTTCTGCGGCATAGGCCACCAGCGCGGCATTGTCGGGATCGGCATGCAGCGCAAACCGCGCGTTGCCGGCGGTATATTCGTGCGCGCAATAGAGCAGCGTGGCCGGTGGCAGCGCTTTCAGCCGTTGCAGGCTGGCCCAGAATTGCGGTGCGGTGCCTTCGAACATGCGCCCGCAGCCCAGCGCAAACAGGCTGTCGCCGACAAAGGCGATACTTGCGTCGGCCAGGTAATAGGCATTGTGACCCATGGTATGCCCGCCAACGTCGATCACGGTCGCGGCAAATTCGCCCAGCGCAACAGTGTCCCCGGCCACCACCGTGCGGTCGATCGCGGCAATGCGCGCGGCATCGCCTTCGGGTGCGACCACGATCGCGCCGGTCTGGGTCTTGATCGCCTCGTTCCCGCCGGCGTGGTCGGGGTGCCAGTGGGTGTTCCAGATCTGGGTGATCTGCCAGCCCTGCTTTTCCGCCTCGGCCAGATAGGCATCGGCATCGGGGGTGTCGATCGCCACGGTTTCGCCACTGGCGGGATCATGCACCAGATAGCCGTAATTGTCGGACAGGCAGGCGAATTGGTGAACGACGAGAGTCATGGTTACCCGTGCTGTTGGCGGTGTGCGTGGCAACCCTAGCCGAGGACGCCCGACAAAGCAAAAGCCCGCCTGTCACAAGGACAGACGGGCTTTTGTTGTGCGTTGCGGGCGGGCGCTAAGGCCCGACCCGGTTTAGCGCTGTGCTTTGAGCGCCGCGCCCAGGATGTCGCCCAGCGATGCGCCGGCATCCGACGAACCATACTGTTCCACGGCTTCTTTTTCTTCGGCCAGCTGACGCGCCTTGACCGAGAAGGTCGGCTTCTTCGAACGGTCAAAACCGGTGACCATGGCGTCCAGCTTTTGCCCGACCTGGAACCGGTCGGGGCGCTGTTCGTCGCGGTCGCGGCCAAGGTCGCTGCGCTTGATGAAGCCGGTTGCACCGTCTTCGCCGGCCTGGACTTCCAGCCCGCCGTCACGCACTTCCAGCACGGTCACGGTGGTCACTTCGCCACGGCGCAGTGCATTGCCCGATCCGCCACCGGTGGTGGTGGTGGCGCCAGTGCCCGTGGCGGTGCTCCCGCCAGCCTGTGCGGCCGCCGGAGCGCCCTTTTCCAGCTGCTTCATGCCCAGGCTGATGCGTTCCTTGTCCACATCGACATCGAGCACCACGGCCTTGACCGCTTCACCCTTGCGATGCAGCGCCAGCGCGTCTTCGCCCGAAATGCCCCATGCGATATCCGACATGTGGACCATGCCGTCGACATCGCCATCCAGCCCGATGAACAGGCCGAATTCGGTGGCATTCTTGACTTCGCCTTCGACCACCGAACCGACCGGGTGACGTTCGGCAAAGCCGTCCCAGGGGTTCTGCTGCGCCTGCTTCAGCCCCAGGCTGATGCGACGCTTGTCGCTGTCGACTTCCAGCACCATGACGTCGACTTCCTGGCTGGTCGAAACGATCTTGCCGGGGTGGACGTTCTTTTTGGTCCAGCTCATTTCCGAAACGTGGACCAGGCCTTCGATGCCGGCTTCGAGTTCGACGAACGCACCATATTCAGTGATGTTCGTAACCGTGCCCGACAGCTTGGCGCCGACCGGGTACTTGGCGGCAACGCCTTCCCATGGGTCGCTGTCGAGCTGCTTCATGCCCAGACTGATACGCTGGGTGTCCTGATTGATGCGGATGATCTGCACGCGCACGGTGTCGCCGATGGCAATCACTTCTGACGGGTGGTTGACACGCTTGTAGCTCATGTCGGTGACATGGAGCAGGCCGTCGATGCCGCCCAGATCAACGAACGCACCATAATCGGTGATGTTCTTGACCACGCCGTCGATGATCTGAGCCTCTTTCAGGTTCTGGATCAGGCCGGTGCGCTGTTCGGCACGGGTTTCTTCCAGCACCGCACGGCGCGACACGACGATGTTGCCACGGCGGCGATCCATCTTGAGGATCTGGAATGGCTGCGGAATATCCATCAGCGGCTGCACATCGCGCACCGGGCGGATATCGACCTGGCTGCCGGGCAGGAAGGCCACGGCGCCATCGAGATCGACGGTAAAGCCACCCTTCACGCGGCCAAAGATCACGCCTTCAACGCGCTTGCCTTCGCCAAATTCATTTTCCAGCTTGTCCCACGCGGCTTCGCGGCGGGCACGATCGCGGCTGAGCATCGCTTCGCCGTCGGCGTTTTCCACGCGGTCGACATAGACTTCGACTTCGTCACCAACGCTCAGGCCATGCGGCATGCCGGGGGCGGCGAATTCACGCAAAGGCACGCGGCCTTCGCTTTTCAGGCCAACGTCGATGACGGCCTTGTCGTTTTCGATCGCGGTAACAGTGCCTTTGACGACGCGGCCTTCAAAGCCACCATTGGCTTCGCTGCCGAGCGTTTCGTCAAGCATCGCGGCGAAATCGTCGCGCGTGGGGTTGGTTGCCATAAAGCGGGTATGTTCCTGTGGTACGATATTTCCGGCCTGGCGGTTGTCTCCGCCGGTCTTTCGTCCGCGCATGATCGGGTATCGATGGCGAAAAATTCGCCCGCGGGGTAAAAGGGCCGATCCACCCGCCGGGCCGGACGCCATGGCGGGTATTCCATCGGGGCCATCTGCGCGCATTGTGCACGCACAGCCACCGCCGGAATGACCGCGCCCCTAGTGGAAAGCTGGGGATAAGGCAAGCTGCACCGATCACTGCACCCACGATTGCACGAATCGCAACCGCCCGTTTGCGCCGGATCAAGGCCCCATCGGCTGTCTGCGCCCATAGCACTCCCATGCCCCGGCGTTGCGGGGCCCTTTTGCGAAAGATCCCGACATGACCACCACCGCCCCAATTACCGAATATGTGACCCGCGACGGCGTCATACTGGTCGTGCGACCAGCACAGGCCGACGACGCGCCTGCGCTCGAAGCGTTTTTTGACGCGGTCAGCGATGATGACCGCCGCTTTCGCTTTTTGACCGCGGTGCGTCACGTCGGGGCCGAACAGATCGACAATCTGACCGCAGTCGATCACTGGCGCACCGAAAGCTTTGTGGCGTTCGACAAGGCCAGTGGCGCGATGGTGGCGTCGGCGATGCTGGCCTGTGATGCGCAGATGGATTGCGGTGAAATCGCGATTTCCATCCACCGCGATTACCGCGCGCGCGGGCTGGGCTGGGCGCTGCTGGATATTCTGGCCGATGCAGCACGCGCACGCGGGCTGTCGCGCGTGATTTCGATCGAGGAACGCGCCAACCACGCCGCGATCGAGCTGGAACGCGAAAAGGGCTTTGTCGCCCACCCGGTCGAGGGCGATGCGCACCTGGTGATGCTGGAAAAACGCTTTGCGTGATCGCGCCGGTTGACAGGCGGCGGCCCGGCTGTTCCCCTGACCGCATAAAGTCAGGGGAACAGGCCGGAACCGATGATCACATTATACCATTGCGCTGACGCGCGGTCGTTTCGCGCGTTGTGGGCGCTGCACGAAATCGGGCTGGATTACGATCTGAAACTGCTGGCGTTTCCACCACGGTTTCAGGATCGCGGCTATCTCGACATCAATCCGCTGGGCACGGTGCCGTTCCTGATCGATGGCGCAGCCACGATGAGCGAAAGCGCGGCGATCGTCGAATACCTGATCGCGCGCCACGCGCCCGATCTGCTCGGGGTGGCAGTGGCCGACGCCGACTTTGCCGCCTATCTCAACTGGCTGCATTTTGGTGAGGCCACGCTGACTTTCCCGCAAACGCTGGTGCTGCGCTATACCCGGCTGGAACCGACGCGCGGGCTGGAGGTGGTGGCGCAGGATTACGCCCGCTGGTTCCTCGTACGGCTGCGCCATGTCGAACGCGCGTTAACCGATGGCCGCGCGTACTTGTTGGGTGACCGCTTTACCGGTGCCGATATTTCCGTGGGTTATGCGCTGTTGCTGGCAAGCCAGCTGAAACTGGATGACGGGTTCGAACCGCTGACCCGCGCATATTGGCAACGCCTGACCGATCGTCCAGCTTACCGCGCCGCGCGCGCCGCGCAAAAGGGCACGCCGGGGCCGACGGCGTTTTAACCGAGGCGGTGCAGCAGATCGGCGGCAAAGGTGGACAGCGTGTCGTCACGCGCGCCCATCACCACGATGCGGCTGCCCGGCTGTGCCATCGCGACAATCGCATCGGCGGCATCATCGCGCACCGCGATGTGGCGGGCATGGCCGCCGGCCGCGTTGATCAGCGCCACCACGCGTTCCGAACCCACTGTACGATCGACGGTTCCGCCAAAATAGACCGGGTCGGTCAGGATCACCGCGTCATCCGCACCCAGCCGTGTGGCCAGCACGCTGGCCAGTTCGGCGCCCATCTGGCGCAGCGGGCCATAGCCGTGCGGCTGAAACAGCGCGATGATCGGGCCCGGATGCGCGCGCAGTGTGGCCAGCGTCGCGGCGATCTTTTCGGGGTTGTGGCCAAAATCGTCGATCACGGTGATCCCGCCGGCGCTTGTCCCGACAATGTCGAACCGGCGCGATAGGCCCTTGAACTGCGCCAGCGCCGCCACCGCATCACCCAGCGGCACCCCGGCCAGATCGGCCGCCGCCAGCGCCGCCAGCGCATTCATCAGGTTGTGCCGGCCGGGTATTTGCAGCGCCAGCATATGGGTCGCACCACTGCGGCGGTCGATCACGGTCGCGCCGATGGTGGCCGCGCCTTCGTGGATGGATGCGGGATCGGCGGCGATGACTGCCTGCGCGCCCAGCCCGAACGGCAGCAGCCGTTGCGCGCGCGGGGCCAGCGCCATGCTTTCCGGATCATCGGCATTGATCGCCACGGCGTCGCAGCGCGCCAGAAAATCACCAAACAGCACACGCAGTTCGTCCAGACTCTTGTGGTCCAGGCTGACATTGCCCAGCACGCCGATGCGCGGGGTATAGAGCGCGATCGAACCATCGCTTTCATCGACTTCGGCCACGAACGCGTCGCCCGCACCCACCCGGGCAGAGGCAAACGGCGCATCGGGCGCGACAAAATTCTTCATCACCGCGCCGTTCATGATCGTCGGATCGCGGTGGCACGCGGTCAGGATCCAGCCGATCATGCCGGTCACGGTCGATTTGCCGCTGGTGCCGGCCACCGCAATCGGCTGCGCGGCGCGGTTGAACAATGCGGCCAGCAAATCGGCGCGCGACAGCCGCGCGGTGCGGAGCGCGCGTGCGGCAACCACTTCGGGTACGGTGTCCTCGATGGCGGCGGAGGCGACCAGGATCTGGTCGGCAGACACGACGCCGCTGCCATCCTGTGGGTGCAGCGTGATCCCCAGGCTTTCCAGCCAGGCGAATTTTTCCGTGCTGCGCCCCTGGTCGCGGCTGCGGTCAGACCCGGCGATGGTCGCGCCGCGCGCGTGCAGGATCAACGCCAGCGGCAGCATGCCTGAACCGCCGATTCCGCAGAAAAACCACGGGTGCGCACATGGGTCGGCGGCGAAAGCATCGGCAGGAAGGCTCATGACTTTCGCGTTCCTACAGCAATTGCCAGGGCAGTCCAGACTTGCGGCAGCAAACCAATTGCGTATTGCCGTGACCATGCGTGTCCGCCTGTGCGCCCCATCGACACCGTTTACCCGCGATGATGCCTTGCGCGTTGTTGCGCTGGCGGCCGATTATCCCGGCGTCACGCTCGATTTTCACCCGCAATGCTTTGCCGAACAGGGCCATTTTGCCGGTTCCGATCCCGTGCGATTGGCCGCGTTTGCCGAATGCGCTAACGATCCGGCGTGCGACGCGGTATGGTTTGCGCGCGGGGGATACGGCGCTGTGCGGATAGCGCAGGATGCGATTGCTGCGCTTGGCCCGGCCGCACACAGCAAACTCTATCTGGGTTATTCCGATGCCGGCACGATGCTGGGCGGGCTGTACCGCGCGGGCATCGGCCGCCCGGTGCATGCGCCGATGCCCGCCGACATCCGCCGCGACGGGGGTGAGGTGGCGGTACACCGCGTGCTGGCGTGGCTGGCGGGCGACCGGTCGGGCGAAGAACCGGGCATCGATCATCGCCCGGTGGTGGCGTTCAACCTGATGACGCTGGCGATGCTGGTGGGTACGCCGCTGCTGCCCGATCTGGCCGGGCATGTCGTGCTGCTGGAGGAAGTGGCGGAATACGATTACGCAGTGGATCGGTTGCTGTTCCACGTAACCACCGCGCTGGCGCCGGTGGGGATCGCCGGCATCCGGCTGGGCCGGGTCAGCCAGGTGCCCGAAAATGACCGACCGTTTGGCATGACGGTGGAGGCGATGGTGCGCGATTGGTGCGCGCGCCTGGGCATTGCCTGGCTCGGGTCGGCGGATATCGGCCATGACAGCGCCAACAGGATCGTCCCGTTCGGGCTTGCCGAGCCGCGGTCGGGTGAATAAGCGGCGCCACAACCGTTACAAAAGAAAGACACACGATGCGCGCATTCGTTTTCCCGGGGCAGGGCAGCCAGAAGGTCGGCATGGGGGTTGACCTCGCCGCCAGCAGCCCCGCCGCGCGCGAAGTTTTTCAGGAAGTGGATGAGGCGCTGGGGCAACACCTGTTCAAAATCATGGCCGAAGGGCCCGATGACGCGCTGACGCTGACCGAAAACGCGCAACCTGCGATCATGGCCCATGCCATCGCCGTGCTGCGCGTGCTGGAACGCGAAGGTGGCATCGCGATTGCCGACAAGGCCGATTTTGTCGCCGGGCACAGCCTGGGTGAATATACCGCGCTGTGTGCGGCGGGCGCGTTTTCGCTGTCGGATACCGCGCGGCTGCTGAAACTGCGTGGGACAGCGATGCAGGCCGCGGTGCCGGTCGATGTGGGGGCGATGGCCGCGCTGCTGGGCGCCGACATCGCGCGCGCGACCGCGCTGGCAGAGGCCGCGGCGCAGGGCGAAGTGTGCACCGTGGCCAACGACAACGATCCCGGGCAGGTCGTGCTGTCGGGCCATCGCGGCGCGATCGAACGCGCGGTGGCGATGGTAAAGGAACACGGCATCAAACGCGGCATGCTGTTGCCGGTTTCGGCGCCGTTCCATTGCCCGCTGATGCAACCGGCGGCCGATGCGATGGCGCGCGCGTTTGAAACCACGCCGCCGCGTTCGCTGTCGGTTACGCTGGTTGCCAATGTCACCGCTGCGCCGGTCACAGATCCTGTGGCAATCGCGCAATTGCTGGTAGAACAGGTCACCGGCCGGGTGCGCTGGCGCGAAAGCGTGGCGGCGATGGCGGCGGCCGGGGTTGACCATTTTGTCGAACTGGGTGGCAAAGTGCTGGGGCCGATGATCAACCGCACACTGGCCGGTGCCGGTGCCGAAGCGTCGATTGCCAGCGTGATCACGATGGCCGATATCGAAGCCCTGCTGAAGGAAATCTGACAATGGAACACCATTCGACCGGACACCGCCTTTTTGACCTGACCGGGCAGACCGCGCTGGTCACCGGCGCTGCTGGCGGCATCGGTTCGGCGATCTGCCATGCGCTGGCGCGGCAGGGCGCGCGACTGGCATTGTCGGGCACCAATGCGGCCAAATTGCGCAGCTTTCGCGAAGAGCTGAACGATACGTACGGCCACGACCATGTCGAAATCACCTGCGATCTGTCCAAGGCGGAATCGGTCGAACATCTGGTGCCGGCCACCATCGACACGCTGGGAAAGATCGACATTCTGGTCAACAACGCCGGGATCACACGCGATGGCCTGATCATGCGGATGAAGGATGACGACTGGGACCAGGTCATCCGCATCAATCTGGAAGCGGCGTTCCGCCTGATGCGCGCGGCGGCCCGCCCGATGATGAAGGCGCGCCACGGCCGGATCATTTCGATCACCAGCGTGGTGGGCGCGACCGGCAATCCGGGGCAGGCGAACTATGCCGCGGCCAAGGCCGGCCTGGTCGGCATGTCGAAATCGCTGGGGCAGGAACTGGCCAGCCGGGGCATTACCGTCAACTGCGTCGCCCCGGGTTTCATCCGCACGGCGATGACCGAGGTACTGCCCGATGCGCAAAAGGAGGCGCTGAATGCCCGCATCCCGATGGGGCGGATGGGCGAAGGGCAGGATATCGGCGCGGCGGTCGCCTATCTTGCCAGCCACGAGGCTGGCTATGTGACCGGCCAGACGCTGCATGTGAACGGCGGCATGGCGATGCTTTCTTGATGCCACGCCAGAGGCATGGCGATGCTTTCTTGATGCCACGCCTGCTGCGGTTCCTGATGATCGCGGCCTGGTGCATGGCGATCCCCGGCGCGCCGGCGCAGGCGCGCCCGCCAGAGGCGTTGGCCTGCGCACTGCAGGCCGCGCCCGCCGGGCTGGATGGCGCGGTGGCCGATGTGATCATCGCCAGCGATCCTGATCGCGGCCAGGCGACGCTTGATCGCGTGCGGGCGCTGACCGACAGTTGTGCGGCCGATCAGTTTCTGACCCCCAAACAGCGCGATGCCTATTACGAATATGTGCTGGGGCGGATGGGGCGCGATGTGATCGATGAACGGCTGGCCTTGGCCGGGCTGCCGTCGGGCGTGATCGACCAGGCGCTGGATATTGGCCCGGGCAATGCCAACAACCCCGCCGACAAGGTAACCCAGGGCGATTTGCGCCGGGTGACCGCCGCCATGGCCACGGCCGGGCATGATCCGGCACGGATCACCGTTACCGGCTGGGGGCTGATCACCGCGTGGATTGTTGCCACCGCACGGATGTTTGATGGCCTTCGCGAACTGGATTGAGTGCGGGGGACCGCCACGCGCCGCTACAGCCAGCAAATCTGCCGATTTATGCACAGCTTCGCAGCTGTGCGCGCGCTGCTTGCTTGCGCCGCTATCGCGCGCGGTTATGGAAGATGGTCCCAATCCGTATTACGCCTTGCGTGATTCCACGCGCACAGGCACTTTCGCGTTTAGGGTGGGGCAGGCCGGATTTTTTCGGCCCGGCACCGGCCCGGATGGCATGACCGAGGGATCGAGACGAGAATGAAGGCCACCATCGAACGCGCGACGCTGCTGCGCTGTTTGTCCCACGTGCAATCGGTCGTCGAACGGCGGAACACGATCCCGATCCTGTCCAACGTGCTGATCGATGCGGCGGCGGATGGCACGGTCAAACTAATGGCCACCGATCTTGATCTGCAGATCATCGAATCGATGCCGGCCGTCACGGTGGAATCGGCAGGCGCGATTACCGTGTCGGCGCATCTGCTGTTCGATATCGCGCGCAAATTGCAGGACGGATCGCAGGTCAGCCTGGAAACCGCCGACAACCGCATGGTGGTAAAGGCCGGGCGCAGCCGGTTTCAGCTGCCGACGCTGCCACGCGATGATTTTCCGGTCATCGTGGAGGGCGATCTGCCCACCAGTTTCGAAATTCCCGCACGCACGCTGGCCGAATTGATCGACCGCACGCGCTTTGCCATTTCGACCGAAGAAACCCGCTATTACCTCAACGGCATCTTCTTTCACGTCAGCGATGATGTGCTGAAGGCGGCGGCGACCGACGGCCATCGTCTGGCGCGCTATACGCTGGCCCGGCCCGAAGGCGCAGAGGGTATGCCCGACGTGATTATTCCGCGCAAATGCGTGGCCGAATTGCGCAAATTGCTGGATGACGTGCTCGATACCAATGTGCTGATCGATCTGTCGGCCAGCAAGGTGCGCTTCACGCTGGGTGGCGGTTACGGTGTGGTGCTGACCAGCAAGCTGATCGACGGCACCTTTCCCGATTACAGCCGCGTGATCCCCACCGGCAATGACAAACTGCTGCGGCTGGACCCGCGCGCGTTTTTCGAAGGCGTGGACCGCGTGGCGACAATCGCCACCGAAAAGACCCGCGCGGTGAAAATGGCGCTCGACAACGATCGCGTCACGCTGTCGGTCACCAGCCCCGACAACGGCACCGCCGCCGAGGAAGTACCCGCCGATTATCGCGCTGCCGGGTTCGAAATCGGCTTCAACGCCAATTACCTGAAAGACATTCTCAGCCAGATCGATGGTGATGTGGTGGAACTGCATCTGGCCGACGCCAGCGCACCGACGCTGATCCGCAAGGATGACAAATCGGCCGCGCTCTATGTCCTGATGCCGATGCGGGTGTAATCATGAAAGCGCGCCTACGCTGTCATGCGTAGGCGCACCAAAGGGCAGATTTCAAACCTTGGGTATAGCCAAACCAGCAACCTTTGACAGGATTGCTGGCCCATGGCGCACCCGAACATTGATGTGAAACTCGGCTTTTTCCGGCTGACAGCCAAAGATTTCGCACGATTCGGGCGCATCGCCACGGCGATGCGCCGGCATGGTGTCCGCGCGCTGGACGGATTGTACCAGCGCATTGCCGCCCGGCCCGAAACCGCCGCGATGTTTTCGTCGCGTGCATCCATGGACCATGCGCGCGCCAAACAGGTCGAACACTGGGACCGGATGTTTTCCGGCGCGCCCGATCAGCGCTATCTCGATTCCGCCGACCGCATCGGGCGGGTGCATGCGCGGATCGGGCTGGACCCGCTGTGGTATATCGGCGCCTATGCCGGGGTGCTGGATGACGTGGTGCAGGCGATGGCGCGTGCAGCGTTTGGGCCGTTGGGCGCACGGCTGGGTGAAACGATCGGCAGCACGGTCAAAATGGCGCTGTTCGACATGGAGGTCGCACTGGCGACCTATTTCGAGGTGGAGGCCGAACGCCGCAATGCGGTGATCGGCACGCTCAGCGCGGCGCTGCATGCGATGACCCAGGGCGATTATACCGCCCGGATCGACAACCTGCCGCCCGGATATGAGGCGCTGCAGCGGGATTTCGAAGCGATGCGCGCACAGGTCAGCAGCGTGTTGTCCAATGTCGCCGGCAACGCCGCGCAAGTTGACAGCGGTGCACGCGAAATCCGCCAGGCATCGGATGACCTGGCCATGCGCACCGAACACCAGGCTGCCAGTCTGGAAGAGGCCTCTGCCGCGATGACCGGGTTGGCCAGCAGCGTGGGGCAGACCGCCAGCGATGCGGCCGAAATGCACGCATCGGTGCAACAGGCGCACGGCGATGCGCAGGCCGGCGGGCACGTGGTGGGTGAGGCGGTCACCGCCATGCATGACATCCACCAGTCGGCGCAGGAAATCGGCAAGATCATCGCGGTGATCGACGGCATTGCGTTTCAGACCAATCTGCTGGCGCTCAACGCCGGGGTTGAGGCGGCACGCGCGGGTGATGCCGGGCGCGGTTTTGCCGTGGTCGCCACCGAAGTGCGTGCGCTGGCGCAACGTTCCGCCGATGCCGCGCTGGATATCAAGAAACTGATCAGCGCCAGTTCCGTCCAGGTTGAACGCGGGGTCGATCTGGTCGGGCAGAGCGGTGACACGTTTGCGCGCATTGTCAGCAAAGTGGGCGATATCGCCGGGCTGGCCAGCACGATCGCCACCACCGCCAAAGTGCAGGCCGACCAGATCAGCGAAGTGCGCGAAACGGTCAAGGAACTGGACCTGATGACACAGCAGAACGCCGCCATGGTCGAACAGGCAACCGCCGCCGCACGCAACCTGGCCACTGCCGCCGACCATCTGAAAGGGCAGGTCAGCCTGTTCCATCTGGACAGCACGGCAACGCAACCGGGCCGCACTGGCCTGGCCCGCGCGGCCTGAAAATTGCGCTATTCGGCGGCCTCCAGCAGTGCGGCGCGCTGTGGCCCGCGCAACACCCCGCCCGGGGTGGCGCCGGTCCAGGTCCCGTCCTGGAACGTGATCGCACCGGTCTTGATGGTGTAGCGGTACCCTTGCGCCCGTTGCAGCAGGCGTTTGCCCCCGGCGGGCAGGTCGAACGCCAGCCACGGCTGTTCCAGCCGCAGCCCGTCCAGATCGATCACGTTGATATCGGCGATAAACCCGGGCGCGATCACCCCGCGATCGTCCAGCCCGTACAGCCGCGCGGTGTCATGGCACTGGCGTTTGACCGCCACCTCCAGCGATAGCCGCCCGCCGCGCTTGCGGTCGCGCACCCAGTGCTGCAGCATGAAGGTCGGCGATGCGGCATCGCAGATCGTGCCGCAATGCGCGCCGCCATCGCTGAGTGAATTCACGCAATCGTCGCGCGCCTGCAATGCTTCCAGGAAATCGAGGTTGCCATCGGCGTAATTGAGGATCGGGAAATAGATGAACCCGTCGCCATCGCCCGCCGTCAACAGGTCATAGGCATATTCGGCCGGGCTGACCCCGGCGGCGGCGGCGCGCGCAGCGATGCTGGCCGGTCCCTGCGGTTCGTAATCGAAATCGGCGTCCATCTGGTACAGCCCGGCCCAGCCTTCGCCGATCGCACGATACAGGTGGATGATATCGGTTTCGGGATAGACGTTGTCCTGCGCCAGCAGCCGGGCGCGGAACGCCGGATCGCGCAAGGCGGCCAGCTGGTCGTCCCAGCCCAGGCCCTCGATTTCTGCCCACGCCGGGCGAAACCGGAACGGGTGGATGGTGCCGCGCCACCCCATGATCACGCCATTGCCGCGCAGCGCAATCGCTGCGACGATCCGTGCGCCGGTGGCGTTTTCGTGGTCCATCGCCGCGATCTGCTGGTCCAGCGTGGTATCGCGGCCGATCGATTGCAGCGCTGCAAACACCACCGGCAGGCCGGTTTCGCGGCTGATCGCGCCCATCCAGCCAAATTCGTTCCATTCCGGGCGCATGTCGCTGGCCAATTCAAACACGCCATGGCCGACCCGGCCCATCGCCCGCCCGATCGCCACCAGTTCCTCGGCCGTGGCGGTGGTGCCGGGCACGACCTCGCCCTCGATCGATTTGTGGATCACCGTGCGGCTGGTGGAAAAACCCAGCGCGCCGGCGTGCAGGCCCTGTTCGACGATCGTCGCCATGCGCGTGATATCGTCGGCGGTGGGCACCGCGCCAGGGCGTTCGCGGTCGCCCAGCACATAGGCGCGCACCGCACCATGCGGCACATGCGTGCCCACATCGATGCTGCGCGGGCGCCGTTCCAGCGCATCAAGGTATTCGGGAAAGGTTTCCCAATCCCACGTGATCCCTTCGGCCAGCGCGGTCCCGGGGATATCCTCCACCCCTTCCATCAGTCCGATCAGCCAGTTGTGGCGGTCTGGCGCCGCGGGGGCAAAGCCGACCCCGCAATTGCCCATGATCGCGGTGGTTACCCCGTGCCACGACGATGGCGCCATTTCCGCGTCCCAGGTCGCCTGGCCATCGTAATGCGTGTGAATATCCACCCAGCCCGGCGCCACGATCAGGCCGCGCGCGTCAATTTCCTGTGTCGCGCTGCCGTGAACGGTGCCGACTGCGCTGATCAGCCCATCGCGAATCGCGACATCGCCGGTAAAGCGCTGGCGCCCGGTGCCATCGACAATCGTGCCACCCCGGATGATCAGGTCATACTGTGCCATCGCCATCAACTCCCGCGCGCGACCGACTCCTTGCACGGGCGGTGCACGGGCGATCGTTGTTAACTGCGCGATTAAGGCACGAAAGCGCGGGTGTGGTCAAGTCTGCGCGATCATCATGACGCGCGCGCGGGATCAGGCCAAAAAGTCGTCCAGCAGTGCGGCGAAGCGGTCGGGCCACGACAGCATGAACAGGTGACCGCCGCCTTCGAACAGCTCCAGCCGGCTGCCGGGGATGGCATTGTGCAGGAAATGCGCATTGGCCACCGGCACCAGCTGGTCCTCGGTATCGGCCATGATCATCACCGGCAGCGACAGCAGCGGCAGGATCGGCGCAGAATTCCAGCAGGCCATGGCACCCAGCTGGCACATGTACCCCAGCGGCGATGGCGGTGTCGCGGCATTCAACGATACGCGCCCCGATCCGCCGCCGTTATACAGCGTGGCCAGGTTGCGCCGCAGCGCGGATTCAACGCTATAGGCCAGTGGGTCAAGCATCGGCGCGACGCTGGACGGATTGCCGGCGACCATCACATTGCCCGCCGTCGATGCGGCCAGCACCATCCGTCGCGCGCGCGCACGGTGCTGAAAGGCAAACTGTTGCGCCACCGCGCCGCCCCAGCTGATGCCCAGCATATCGACCACATCGATCTGCATGCGATCGAACAGCGCCGCCAGGGTCAGCGCGATCTGCGGGATGGTATAGGGAAAGATCGGGTCGGGCGATTGGCCGATGCCCGGCATATCGACCGCGATCAGCCAGCGGCCGGGGCATTCACGCGCGACCGGTTCCAGCATTTCGATGTTCATGCCGATACCGTTCAACACCACCAGCGGGATGCCGCCCGCATTCGCATGCCATTGTCCAACGCGAAAGCGCCGCCCGGCTGCGCCGATCATGGTGAATTGCGCGCTGCAGGCGGCGGCGGGGTCCGGTTTGGGGTGGCGGGTGCTGGTCATGGTGCCGGCGTTTACCCCGGCTTTGGCGCGCGCGCCAGCGTACCGTTTCGGGACGGGCGGCAGGGTCCTGTGCCCAAATCGCCATGAAACGGCATGGGGCTGGCACAATACGTCCGGTACTGAGCCATTTCTGACGTATTCCGCACGCCGGCTTAACCCTTTTTCAAAGCGGTAAGGGCCATGTCGAAGGAATGGACGTGGGCAAGGCAGTCGAAAGTGAAAAGGCACGCGGCGCGCGTGCGCAACCGTTTGCGCGCAGCCGCCCGCGCCGCGAACGCGGGGATACCACCGCGCAGGAACGCGCCGGCGCAGAATTCCTGTTTGGCGCATCGCATCACCGCAGCCTGGTTGCGCCCGAATGGTGGCAGATTGCCCTGCCGATGGCGCTGGGGCTGATCGTGCTGGCGCTGGCCAATATGGCCTTTGCCGATGGCGTGTCGCCGCTGGTGGCGGCGGGCGCTGTCGTGGTCGCGCTGGCGGCGCTGCCGATCCGGATCATCGATCACGCCAGCCACACCACCGGCCGACGCGTGACGATCGTCGCGGTCATGATCATGCTGCCGATGTTCGCCTATGGCTGGGGCATCGCGCATTGGGCGCAGGGCGGCAGCGTGCCGTGGCTGCAGGCGATGGCGGTGCTGGTCTGCGTATCACTGCTGGCCACCACGATTCAGTCCAGCCGCCTGGCCGGGGTGCTTGCCGGGCACGTGGCGATGTGGTCGGCGGTTACGTTTGTGGTGTCACCGCTGGCCGGCGTGCTGGCGATGATCACCGGCGTGGCGATCGGCAGCATGGCCTTTGCCCGTCAGCGCGAGATCGATCTGGCCGAATTCCGGCGGCTGCGCGACGATGCCCGCGAACAGACCCGCGCGCAGGAAATCCTGGCCGATTATGAAGAAACCGGGCAGGGCTGGTTCTGGGAAACCGACCGGCGCGGCAATATCCTGTATGTTTCGACGCCAGTGGCCGATCTGCTGGGGCGCACGGTCGAAGATCTGGTCGGTCGCCCGCTGATCGACATCTTTCAGCTGGAGGATACCGGCGCAGCGCAGCCAGCCGCGCACATGGCCGCGCAGCCAGGCGCGCAGACAGGCAGCCGGGGTGAACGCACGCTGACCTTTCACTTGTCGGCGCGATCGAGTTTCAGCGATCTGGTGGTGCGCGCCGCCACGCGTGATGAAGAACGCTGGTGGGCGATCACCGGCCGGCCGATTTACGATACGTTCGACAATTTTCAGGGCTTTCGCGGGTCCGGCGCCGATCTGACCGAAAAGCGGCGGACGCAGGAACATGTCGCGCAGTTGGCACATTTCGATTCGCTGACCGGGCTGTCCAACCGGTTCTTCATGTCGCAATCGCTGGAAAAGATCCTGGTCGCGCCGCAGATGCGCCAGCGCGCCTGCGCGGTGTTCCTGATCGATCTCGACCGTTTCAAACAGGTCAACGATACGCTGGGGCATCCGGCGGGCGACCAGTTGCTGAAACAGGTGGCGCAACGGCTGGAACGCGGGGTCGGTACGGCAGGGCGCGTGGGCCGGCTGGGCGGCGATGAATTCCAGATCCTGCTGCCGGGGCGGATCGAACGGCCGATGCTGGCGCAGATTGCCGCGCATATCATCGAAAGCGTGTCGCAGCCGTATGTGCTGGATGGCAGCCGGGTGATGATCGGCGCGTCGATCGGCATTGCCATCGCGCCTGATGACGGCGTGACCAGCGAAGCGCTGATCCGCAACGCCGATCTGGCGCTTTATGCCGCCAAAGATGGCGGGCGCGGCCGGTTTCATTTCTACGCCGCCGATCTGCACAGCGATGCCGAAGAACGCCGCCAGATGGAAGAAGACCTGCGCGACGCGCTGGTCCACGGCCAGTTGCAGATGTATTATCAGCCGGTGGTGCAGACCACGACCGAGAAGATCACGGGTTTTGAAGCGCTGTTGCGCTGGAATCATCCCAAACATGGCTTCATTTCGCCGTCGCGGTTCATCCCGATTGCCGAAGATACCGGCCTGATCGCGCAGATCGGCGAATGGGCATTGCGCGAAGCATGCAGCGATCTGGCCCGCTGGCCTGGCAACGTGCGGGTGGCGGTCAATGTTTCGCCGCTGCAATTCGCCAATCCTGCGCTGCCGGGCATTGTCACCAGCGCGCTGGCAACCAACGGGGTGGATCCCGACCGGCTGGAGCTGGAAATCACCGAAAGCGTGTTCATCAACGATGATGCCGGGACCGAGGCGATGTTCCGCGCGCTGAAACGGATCGGCGTGCGGCTGGCGCTCGATGATTTCGGCACCGGCTATTCCTCGCTCGGCTATCTGAAAAAGGCGCCGTTCGACAAGATCAAGATCGACCAGTCGTTTGTGCGCGGCGCCACCCAGCCGGGCAGCCGCAACGGGGCGATCATCGCCGCGATCGTCAGCCTGGCCGAGGCGCTGAACATGGAAACCACCGCCGAAGGGGTGGAAACGCTGGACGAGCTCGATCTGGTGCGCCTGCTGGGGTGCAGCCATGTCCAGGGCTATATCTATGAACGCCCGTTGTCGGCGGCCGCGGCGGCGGACCGGCTGGGCAGCGGGCTGGTGGCGATTGCACGGGGGCCCCGTGCCGCCCGCGCGATGCGGCAATCGCTGCTGCGGCGCGTGGTGCTGGAACATGGCGGGCACCGTTACGAGGTGAACGTGCGCAATATCAGCCAGACCGGCGCGCTGATCGAAGGATTGCGAGAGGTTCCGGCGGGTACGGCGTTCCGGCTGCATCTGTCGGATGGCTATATCGTGACCGCCACCGTGCGCTGGGCGGAGGAAGAGCGCATCGGGGTGGAATTTTCCGAAGCGCTGGAACTGGATGAAAACGGCCGCATCGCCATCATCAGCGGCAGCCGCTCCCGCCGTGCGCCGCTGGCGACGCCCGCCGGGGTTACGGTCGATGCCGGGCAGCGCCGCGCCGGATAGCGGTCGGATTTCGATCACCGGCGATCGCCCGTCATGGCGGGATGACACGGGCCGGGCGGGCTGCTAACGCGCCTGCCATGACCGAACTCGCGCTGATCCGCAATTTTTCCATCATTGCCCATATCGACCATGGCAAATCGACGCTGGCTGACCGGCTGATCCAGTTTACCGGCGGGCTGACCGAGCGTGAAATGTCGGCCCAGGTGCTCGACAACATGGATATCGAGCGCGAACGCGGCATCACCATCAAGGCGCAGACGGTGCGGCTGGATTACCCGGCCAAGGATGGCAAAACCTATCAGCTGAACCTGATGGACACGCCCGGCCACGTCGATTTCGCCTATGAAGTCAGCCGCAGCCTGGCCGCGTGCGAAGGCGCGCTGCTGGTGGTGGACGCGGCCCAGGGGGTTGAGGCGCAGACGCTCGCCAACGTTTACCAATCGATCGAACACGATCATGAAATCGTGCCGGTGATCAACAAGATCGACCTGCCCGCCGCCGAACCCGAACGCGTGCGCGCACAGATCGAAGATGTGATCGGCATCGACGCCAGCAACGCGGTGCTGGCCAGCGCCAAATCGGGCATCGGCATTGCCGAAGTGCTGGAGGCGATCGTCACCCGCATCCCGCCACCCAAGGGCGACCGCACCGCCCCGCTAAAGGCGATGCTGGTCGATTCGTGGTACGATCCCTATCTGGGCGTGGTCATTCTGGTGCGGATCATCGAAGGGGTCATCCGCAAGGGGCAGCACATCCGTTTCATGGCGGGCGATACCGAACATCTGGTCGATCGCGTCGGCTGCATGCGGCCAAAGATCGAACAGCTGGAAGAACTGGGCCCAGGTGAAATCGGTTTCATCACCGCGCAGATCAAGGAAGTGGCGCAGGCCCGCGTGGGTGACACCATCACCACCGTCAAAGGCGGCGCCAAACAGGCGCTGCCGGGGTTCAAGGAAGTGCAGCCGGTGGTGTTTTGCGGGCTGTTCCCGACCGATGCCGCCGATTTTGAAAAACTGCGCGATTCGATCGGCAAACTGCGTTTGAACGACGCCAGCTTCAGCTTTGAAATGGAAACCAGCGCGGCGCTGGGCTTTGGTTATCGCTGCGGGTTTTTGGGCCTGCTGCATCTGGAAATCATCCAGGAACGGTTGAGCCGCGAATACGATCTTGATCTGATCACCACCGCGCCATCGGTGGTCTATCGCCTGTCGATGACCGATGGATCGACGCAGGAACTGCACAACCCGTCGGACATGCCCGATCCCGCGCGCATCGACAGCATGGAAGAACCGTGGATCAAGGCGACGATCTATACCCCCGACGAATATCTGGGGTCGATCCTGAAACTGTGCCAGGATCGCCGCGGCATCCAGACCGGGCTGACGTATGTGGGCGGCCGCGCGCAAGTGAACTACGAATTGCCGCTGAACGAAGTGGTGTTCGATTTCTATGACCGGCTGAAATCGATCAGCCGCGGCTATGCCAGTTTTGATTATGAACAGATCGGCCTGCGCGAAGGCGATCTGGTGAAGATGAACATCCTGGTCAACAACGAACCGGTCGACGCGCTGAGCATGATCGTCCACCGCAGCCAGGCCGACGCACGCGGGCGGGGCCTGGTCGAACGGCTGAAAGACCTGATCCCGCGCCACATGTTCAAAATCCCGATCCAGGCCGCGATCGGCGCCAAGGTCATCGCGCGCGAAACGCTGGCCGCGCTGCGCAAGGATGTGACCGCCAAATGCTATGGCGGCGACATCAGCCGCAAAAAGAAACTTCTGGAAAAACAGAAGGAAGGCAAAAAGCGCATGCGCGAATACGGCAGCGTGCAAATTCCCCAGGAAGCCTTCATCGCCGCGCTGCGGATGGGTGAGGAATAGGCAGCAGGTAAAGCCTCGGTCACGCCGCAATTGCCGCAGCAACACGCTCCGGTTCGGCCTCAATCACTTTGAGATAGGCCTGTACCGCCGAAGGCGGCATCGTCCTGCCAATTTCATATTGGCGGATGTTGGCCACCGGAATGCCATACCGGTCTGCAAATTCTGTCTGGCTTAAACCAAGTCCCAACCGCAGTTTGCGGATGCGGCGGCCCATAAGTGCGCGGTTGACGGCATCTTCGGACACCGCGAAATCATCCGGATCATCGGCATCAGCCGGAATGGCGATAATAGGCTTTTTCTTCACCGGGGTTGCTCCTACGCACCGAAATCATGCGGATGACGTTACCGCGAAAAACATGGACCGCCGTCCACAGCCTCCCTTCGATCAAGCCTACCGCTTTGAATCGCTCTTCGCCGTCAATGGGCCTCATCGAACCAAACACGATATGGTCATCGTCTGCGAAAACCCGCGTGCCGAAATCCAGGGCAACACCGTGCTTGGCAAGATTGGTAACATTCTTGGTTGGATCGAATTCAACGTCCATGACTGTCTATATGTAATATACACATAGACAGTCAAGCGCAACGCGCGTCACATTTGCTCCTCGCGCGCCCGCACCTGAACTCCGGCTTTGGCCAGTGATCCTTGCGGTGCATGCCGAATCAGCTATCCCGGGCACCTGTCGAGTTGGGGATATGCTCATGCGTCTCGCTGTTGTGATGTTGATTGCGCTGGTGATGGCGCCGCCGGCATTGGCGCAAGCTGTCGGTAGTCAGGAAATTGTGGTCACCGCCAGCCGGCGTGAGGCCAAGGATTATGACGATCATATCCCCGCCATCGGCCTGCGCCGGGTTGCCGATTTCGCGGTGCAGGAGGTTACCGTGGCGGGGGACACCCGCGATCCCGACAAACGCCACGACGAAATCTATCAGATGATCCGTGGCGCGATCGAACTGGCGGCAAAGCGCGGCGGGATCGAGCTTGCCACCGGCGAGATGGTGGTCGAACCGCTGACCCTGGCGAATTATCGCAACCTGACCCTGCAAACTGACGGCCGCCCCGACAGCAACCGCACGTCTTTTCTGGTCAAGACGAGACTGTCCGGTGGCACAGATGCCAAGGCGGCATTGGACCGCATCAGCGCCTATATCAAAGCGGTTCCGGCGGTGGGTCGCGCCGAATTGAAGCCCGCTGGCGAATTGACGCTGTCGGTCGTCGGTCCGGACCAGTATCGCGGCAAGATTGTCGATCTTGTGGCCGATGACGCCCGCGCCACCGCCGCCCGGCTGGGGCCGGACTATGCGGTTGAGGCCAAGGGGCTTGATCGCCCAGTGGAATGGTCGCGCGCCAGCCTGACCGACGTTTTCCTTTACGTGCCGTACGCTTATACGGTCGTGCCCAAACATTGACGGGTTGAAGACCGCGCAGGCTTAGCCCGCCAATGCGAGTTTCCCGGTCAGAATGACCGGACCGGTCGGCAGGCCGGTGGGCGATCCGCCCGCCGGTTCCACCGACACCGCCAGCGTTGCGCCTTCGGTCAACAGCGCGGCGCTCGTGGCAGGAGCCGCGGCCCAGCCGGGGTGATCGACGGGGATCAGGCCCAGCGCGCGCGGTTTGCCGTCGGCAGGGATCACCCACAGTTCGGCGCTTTTGCCGTGCGCCAGCGCCAGCGCGTTGCTGGCCAGTGTCAGCCGCGCTTGCGCCGGGTCATAGGCCACGCTGACCACGCCGGTGGCGCCGCGCAGCATGGCGACCATCGGTGCGGATGGTGCGGGTGCGACTTGCGCGATTTGTGATGCAGCCGGCGCGGGCACACGGTTGATCGCCAGTCCGCCAATGCCCGCGATCACCGCCGCCACGCTCACCGCCATCGCGGCAAAGCGCCAGCGTGTTACTTGTGCATGCAGCTGCATCCGCGTGTCATTGGCAGGCAGGCGGCGTTCGATCGCCGGCCAGATCCACGCCGGCGGTTGTTCGCTGCAATCGCCAAACAGCGCCAGCGCATAGCCAAGCCAGCGGTCATACAGCGCCTGAAACGCGGTGTCGCGATCCAGCAGCGTCTGCGCGGCGGCGGCATCGGCGCCGTCGATCAATCCGAACGCCAGTTCGGCGGCCAGCAGATCGGGATCATCGGCAGTGGTCATGCCAGGCACTCCTTCAATCGCAGCAAGGCCCGGCGGATGCGGCTTTTGATCGTGCCGAGCGGGCGCGCGGCGCGGGTGGCCAGGTCGGCATAGCTGGCCCCGTCGAAAAACGCGGTGCGGATCAGGCGTTGGTCGACCGGTTCCAGCGTGTTCAGGCATTGGTGCACGCGGCGGGCATCATCGCTGGCCAGCGCCAGGTCTTCGGCATTCGGGCTGTCATCCGCCCAATCGTCATCCAGTTCGATCGGTTGGTCGCGCAGCACCGGCCGCCGCCGCAGCCGGTCGCGCGCGCGGTTGCGTGCGACCGTTGCCAGCCAGGGCAGTGCCGCGCCGCGATCAGGGTCAAACAGCGCGGCCTTGTGCCACACGGTCAGAAACACGTCCTGCAGCGTTTCCTCTGCCTCTTGCCGGGTTTCGAGCATCTGCAGGCAGATGCCGAACAGGCGCGGGGCACATTGCCGATACAATTCGGCAAAGGCATCGCGATCGCCATGGCTGACGCGGATCAGTGTATGGCTCAGGCTGCTGTCGATGGTCGCCGCCTGAGTCATGCGCTGTGCCCGACGAAAGGCCCGTTGCCACCCCGGGGTGGGGCCAGGGATGGCAACGGGCAGGCGCACAACCGGGGGGGAGGGCGGCGGACGGGGGGTGTTCGCCAGATTGCCTCGGTTGCGATACGCGGCGCCACAGGGTGCCCGCGCAAACTGGTGATGTCGCTGTGTCCCACACGTGCTCCCCTGGTATGTGGTGAAGATACGTGCGTGGCAGCCCGGCGGATGCAGCGCCCACCGCACAAATTTCGGCCAAAGCGCTTGTCATGCCCAAAGGTGCAGTGGCACACCCGCAAGGTGTGCGATGGGTCCACAACGGGCAGTGTCGTCCGCCCAGCCCCCGCGCGACGGAGCCCTGTTTTGACCCAGCCGCTGTTGACCGATCCTTCGCCGCCACACACCCCGGTATCGAACGGGTCGATGGCCATCGCCGCGCTATCGACCGTGGTCGAATGGTATGATTTCACGCTGTATATCTATTTCGTCACGGTGCTGGCACGGGTGTTTTACGGCGGTGGGGCGGGGTCGCTGGGGCTGGCGCTGGCCGGGTTTGCCATCGCCTATCTGATGCGGCCGCTGGGCGCGGTGCTGCTGGGCATCTATGGCGACCGGTTCGGGCGGCGGCGCGCGATGATGGTGTCGATGGCGGTGATGACGGTGGCCATGGCGCTGACCGCGTGCCTGCCGACGCGGGCGGTGGCGGGGGCGTCGGCCGGGTGGCTGTTGCTGGCGCTGCGCTGTGTCATGGCGTTTGCGGTGGGCGGGGAATATACTGGCGTGGTCGCCTATCTGGTCGAAGGTGCGCCGCCTGGAAAACGCGGCCTGATCGCGTCGCTGGCCTCTGCGGCGAGCGAGGTCGGGGCGCTGCTGGCGGCGGCGGTCAGCGCGGTGGTGGTGATGGCCATTTCGCCGGCCGCGCTCGACACCTGGGGCTGGCGGGTGCCGTTTGCGGTGGGCGCGGCGCTGGCCGGCACGATCTGGATCGCGCGGTCGACCATGGCTGAATCGCCCGAATTTCTGCACCACGAAGCGGCCGGAACGCTCGATCCCAATCCGCTTGCGCGCGCTGTTGGCGCGGAACGCGCGGGCGTGCTGCGCGGCTTTTCAATCTCTTCGATGGGGTCGATGTGTTACTATGTGGGGATCACGTATGTCCCCGCCTATCTGGTCGGATCGGGCACGATGGGTGAAGGCGCGGCGCTGTGGCTGTCGACCGTGGCCGCGCTGATGGTGATCGTGGTGACCCCGCTGGCCGGCGCGCTGTCCGACCGTTATGGCCGGCGGCCGTTGTTGCTGACCATCGCGCTGGCCGGTGCGGTGTTGCCGGCGCTGATGTTTCCGCTGATGATCCACGGCGGCATGGTGCCCGCGCTGGGCGGCGCGCTGATGCTGGCGGCGATCGGCGGATCGTGGAGCGCAGTGGCCGCATCGACCACCGCCGAACAGTTTTCGGGCGCGGCGCGGCTGTCGGGTCTGGCGCTGGGGGTGTCATCGGCGACAGCGGTGTTTGGCGGGCTGTCACCGTGGGTGGCGCAGGCGCTGATCCAGGCTACCGGGCTGCGCTGGGTGCCCGGGCTGATGATCGCGCTGGTCGCCGCCGCGGTCGTGCCGATGCTGTGGTGGATGCCCGAAACCGCGCCGCTGGTGCTGGCGCGACGGAACCGCAACAACCCATCACGCTAAAATGCGCCCATAGCGACCAAAGCCGACCGGCGCGGCAAAGAAGTTGCGAATAGGTGGTTGACCCAAACCGGCCCACACGACACGAAGGCGCCCATGATTGATGCAGCATTGTTCCGCAGCGTGCTTGGCGCTTATCCAACCGGCGTGGTGGTGATCACCGCCGCCGATGACGCTGGCGTGCGCCACGGGCTGGTGATCGGTTCGTTCACGTCGATTTCGCTCGATCCGCCATTGGTCGGGTTTTTCCCTGACCGGCAATCGCGGTCATGGGCGGCGATTGCGCCGATCGGGCGGTTTTGCGTGAATGTGCTGGGGTCGGACCAGCTCGATCTGTGCCGGCGCTTTGCCGCGCGGGCCGATGACAAATTTGCCGACCTGGCGCATGGCCATACACCGTCGGGCCAACCCCTGCTGGAAAATGCGATCGCGTGGATCGATTGTTCGGTCGAACGCGTGACCGACGTGGGCGATCATTTTCTGGTGGTGGGCGCGGTCCACGGGCTGGGGCGGCGCGATGCGGGCACGCCACTGCTGTTTTTCAGCGGGCAGTATCACGACCTGGCGCAATTGCCGGGCTGAGAGTCTGTTTCGAAAGTCGCTGACAAGCGACTTTGTGCCACCCACGCCACGCACTTATTTTTCATCAATTTGATATGGGTCAATGCTGTTGTCGCGCGATGCGGCAACAGTGGCGGTGACGAAACGGATCGTGACCGGCAGCGCTGATCACCATCTGTTTCGCCGGTTTCTCCCCACCTTGGGCGGCTGGTATTCCGGCCGCCTTATTTTTTGTGCGCGCGCGCCAGCCTTTGTATGCCATGATCGTGCGGGTAGAATTGTTGTTCTGCACAAGATTTGATAACGGACCCCGCATGGCTTCTTGTGACACCTGCCTGGTACGCAATCGCGCAATCTGCGCGGCGCTCGACAACCGGGAAATCGCTGCGCTCAGCGCAATGGGTCGGCGTCGGTCGGTCACCGCCGGCGAATCGCTGATCTGGGAAGATGACGATTCGCTGCTGGTGGCCAACGTCATCGAAGGTGTGCTGAAAATGACCACCTCGACCGCGGATGGCCGCGAACAGATTGTCGGTGTGGCCTATCCTTCGGATTTTATCGGCCGCCCGTTCAGCCAGACCAGCCAGACCAGCGTGGTGGCGCTGACCGACGCGCGCGTCTGCGTGTTTTCGCGCAACGATTTTGACCGGTTCGCGCGCGAACATCCCGAACTGGAACACAAGCTGCTGGAACGCACCCTGGCAGAGCTGGATCGCACCCGCGCCTGGATGATGCTGCTGGGGCGCAAGACCGCGTCGGAAAAAATCGCCACGTTCCTGCTCGATATGTCGGACCGGTTTGGCAATGTCGGCTGCACCACGCTGCATGTTCCGGCCCAGCGCTTTACCCTGCCGTTTTCGCGCCAGCAGGTGGCCGATCTGCTGGGGCTGACCATCGAAACCGTCAGCCGCCAGTTCACCCGGCTGAAGATCGATCGCGTGATCGGGCTGCCATCCCGGCGCGAGGTCGAAGTGATTGACCGGCACGCACTGACCGAACTGGCCGGATAGTCGCGCGATCCCGCGTTCAGACGCGGGTGGCGCGGCGTACCACATCGGCATAGCCGCGCGACAGCGCGTCATGCCCGTCATAAAATCCGCGCGCGTGCAACAGCTGGTGCATCCGCGCCAGTCGATAGGGGGGTACGCCGCCCGCGACATGGTGTTCCAGGTGCCAGTTGACGTGGTTGGGGGCGATCAACAGGCGTTCCCACCACGATACGTGCGTGGTGGCGGTGTTCATGCGTGGATCGGGATGGCCACGGTTGCTTACCACGCCATGTTCGCCGATCTGGCGCAGCCGCATGATCACCGGATAGACAAACAGGTACGCCACCCACCACAGGCCATAGGCCCACCACGCGCCCGCCAGCACCAGCACCGCCAGTAGCCCTGCGTGAAACGCCAGCCATGGCCATTCCTGCGCCAGCCGGAACCGCGCCAGCATGCTGCGCAAATCGCGCAGGCCGGTCTGCCCTGAAACATCGCGCCACAGTTTGCGCCGCAGCGACGCTGCGGTGACCGGATAGGCGGCGACAAACCCCAGATCGGGATCAGCGGCCGTACCCGCATGGCGATGATGCGCCAGATGATAGGTGCGATAGGCTGCGACGGAAATGTTCATCGGCCAGCCCGCCAGCGCCTGGCCGATCTGCATATTGGCCCGCACACCGCGAAACAGCGCCTGGTGCGCACAATCGTGGACCAGAATACCCAGCCCCAATTGCCGCCCGGCAATCACCAGCACCGCGACGACCACGGTCAGCGGGTTGGGCCAATGGACCACCAGCGCAAAGGCCGCAGCGATCAGCCCCCAGTTCACCGCAAAAGCCCACCATGCCCGGATGTTTGAGCGGCGGTTGAGCGCGACCAGTTCGTCGCGCGCCAGATAGTCGGATAGATACCGGGATAGCGTCATTGTTCTCTCCGCTGGCGCGATAAAAACACCAAACCGGCGGTCGTGTCAAAAGGCATCGCGCCATTTCACGCCGGATGTCGACCTGCATGGCACATTCGGCGTGGTGTTTCCTGGGCGCAGATCGCTGCCGCCGGCGCTGCGCCTTACCAGATTTTTACACGATCTTCGGGCTTAAGGTAAGCCCTGGCACCCGGCTGCACACCGAACGCCTGGTACCATGCATCAATGTTGCGCACCTCGGCCACGCGGTATTCGCCGGGGGAGTGCGGATCGGTCAGCAGGCGCTGGCGCAGCGCTTCTTCGCGCATTTTGCTGCGCCAGACTTGCGCATAGCCCAGATAGAACCGCTGATCCCCGGTCAGCCCGTCGATCACCGGCGCCGGCCGCCCGCCCAGCGACGCATGATAGGCGTCATAGGCCAGCGCCAGCCCGGCCAGATCGGCGCTGTTTTCGCCCAGTGTCAGCTTGCCCTGGATATGCTGCCCCGGCAGCGGCTCATAGCCGTCGTATTGCGCGGCCAGCCTGGCCTCGGCCGCGCTGAATGCGGCAATATCGCCCGGCGTCCACCATTTGGTCAGCGTGCCCGATTTGTCGTATTTGGCGCCCTGGTCATCGAAATGGTGGCTCAATTCGTGGCCGATGACCACGCCAATGCCGCCATAGTTGACCGCCGGATCGGCCTTGGGATCAAAGAATGGCGGTTGCAGGATCGCGGCGGGAAACACGATTTCGACCATGCCGAAATTGGCATAGGCGTTGATGGTCATCGGGGTCATGCCCCATTCCCAGCGACGGATCGGCTGGCCCAGCTTGCCCAGGTTGTACGCGAATTCAAATTGCCGGCTGCGCAGCGCATTGCCGAACAGATCGTCGCGGCGCACATCCAGCCCGGTGTAATCGCGCCATTGTGACGGATAGCCGATCTTGGGGGTGAACGCCGCCAGCTTTTCGTGGGCCTTCACCTTGGTTTCGGGCGCCATCCAGTCCAGTTTGTCGATCCGCGTGCCCATCGCCGCGATCACGTTGTGCACCAGCGCGTCCGCCGCCGCCTTGGTCGCGGGCGGAAAATACTGCGCGACATAGATCTTGCCGATATCATCGCCCAGCGTGGCGCTGGTGAATGACACCGCG
The DNA here is from genome assembly GCF_040398825.1 of Novosphingobium sp. Taxonomy (GTDB): domain Bacteria; phylum Pseudomonadota; class Alphaproteobacteria; order Sphingomonadales; family Sphingomonadaceae; genus Novosphingobium. The sequence goes on along the minus strand of NZ_JBBATI010000004.1, from coordinate 162,646 downwards.
CGGCGCCAGCGTTCCTCCCGCTCGGGCGTGCCGCTCAACACCGTGCCGTTAAAGGCAAAGCTTTCTTTCGCGATCGCTTCGGGCAGATACGTGGCATAGCTGTCGAGACTGCGCAGCAACAGCATATCTTTCAGCACCGCCAGATCGGCACCGGCGATCAGGCTCGCCTCCGCCGTAAACGCCGTTGGTTGCGTGATAAGCACGGTCTGCGGGCTGATGCCGACCGCCCGGAACATCGCGGCGAAATCAAAACCTGGTGCCGCCGCCACCAGCTGCGGCACGGTCATGCTGTTATAGGTCTTGTCGCGGTCGCGGCTGTCGATGCGGGTCCAGTGCGCGCGGGCAATCGCGGTTTCCAGCGTCATTACCGCAGCGGCGCGCGCCTCGGCATTGCTTTCGCCCGCCAGCGTCAGCATCTGCGCCAGATGCGCGACATAGGCGGTGCGGGTCGCCGCCATCTTTGCGCTGTCCATCAGGTAATAATCGCGGTCGGGCAGCCCGATGCCGCCCTGCGACAGGTTCACCACATAGGTGTCCGGATGCTTGTCGTCCTGCCCGACATACATCCGGAACGGGCCGGGCACGCCATTGCGCACCGCCTCTGCCACCAGCGCCGGATAATCGGCTTTGGTTGCCAGCGCCTTGATCCGGTCCAGCCATGGCCGGATCGGCGTCAGCCCCCTGGCCTCGACCGTCGCCAGATCGAGATAGCTGGCATAGGCATTGCCGATCCGGCTGGCCGGGTTGGCCAGTTCCGCCTTCAGGATGCCCTGTGTGCGCTGCTTTGACAGGTCATCCAGCACGGTGAACATGCCGAAATCGGCCTTGTCCGCCGGGATCGCGGTGGATTTCAGCCAGCCGCCATTGGCATAGCCAAAGAAATTGTCCCCCGGCGTGACGGCCGGGTCCATGCCCGTGCTGTCGAAACCGAACGTGCCGTACACCGGCCTGTCAGCGCTTTGCGTGGTCGCTGCAGCGGCGTCCCTGGCCAGCGTCGGAAACGCCGGCGCCAGCATGGACCCGGCCAAGGCAAGAAGAGCAATCGTGCGCATCGGAAACCCCTGAATTCGCTAACTTTCGTCAGGGTGTGCGGATCATCTGTGCGCCTGTCAACCCGGCCAGAATGTCGTCTGCAGAACTCTGTCAACGTTTCGTGGAGCGGTCCGTTGCGCCGTTGTCATATCCGGAAATGTGGCGGACGGCAAAGCGGCCAGACCAAAGCTCTCGCAATCGTTCGGCCCACAGCATAGGGCTGCGCGCGGCATTGACGGGGTTTGGGCGTGGCACAATTGGGGCGTGCAAAATGGTGGCTGCTGGCGGTCGTGCTGTTGCTGGGGTGGTGCAAATTGACGGACCGAGCGGCCACCTATCGCTTTCGCATGACTGTGGAGGCTGAAACACCGCGGGGCAGCAAGCGCGCTTCGGGCGTTTACGCGGTCCATGACGAAAAGCACTGGGTGCTGACCTCTGAAGAAAAACCGGGCTCGGCCTGGATCGTTGGTGAAGCGATCGTGCTGCGGGCAGGCGATGGTCCGATCTTTGTGCTGATGGACGCTCCCGGCGCGGCCGCATGATCTCTGCGCAAATCACCCTATCCTAAAACGCGGTGGTGACATTGATCAGCCAGTCGGGTGAGGCTGACACAATCACGCGTTCTGCGCTCCGGTCCAGCCCGGTCACGATGAACAATCCGACCGCCGCCAGCACCATGCCCAGCGCACGCTTGCCGCCGCTGCCGGTGGTCAGCAGCCGCCCGCGCCAGCGCGCCAGCAGGCCCCGGCTGGCAAAGGCCAGTGCCAGCAGGACGGTCGCAATCCCCAGCGCGAACGCCAGCATGACCACGGCCACCTGGCCGATGTCCTGTCCTTGTGCGGCCAGCGCGGTCGCCGCGCCCAGCGTCGGGCCGACACACGGGCTCCACACCACGCCCAGCAGCGCGCCGATCGCGGCCTGGCCAGCCAGGCCAAAGCGGTCGAGCCCGACCTGCCGGGCATTGGCCCAATTGGCCAGCGGCGTGGCCAGACTGGTCAGCCGCGTCTGCATGGCCGGCACGACCAGCGTCAGGCCCGCCGCGACCAGCACCAGCGCACCGGCAATGCGCAAACCTTCGCCATTGAAACCCAGCGCCGGGCCAAGGATCGCGACCGCCATGCCGATCGTGGTGAACGACGCGACCAGCCCAAAGGCCAGCGCGAACGGCCCGAAGCGGTGCTTTTGCGCCGCACTGCCAAGGACAATCGGCACCAGCGGCAGGACGCAAGGCGACAGGATCGTCAGCGCACCCGCCGCAAAGCCAAGAAAAGGGTTGAGCAAGGCCATCGGGTCGATCCTTCAGCGCGTTGCGGTGGTGGCGGTGGCAACCAGCGCACGGATCTGATCACGATCGACAATGCCCGTGGCGCGGGCGGTTTCGCGTGTGCCCTTGTAAACCACCAGCGTGCTTTGTTTGCTGACGCCAAGCGCCTCACGCGCGGGGACCTGGCTGTCAAAATCCAGCTTCAGGATGACCAGTCTGGCAAAGGCCGGGTCGTGCGACAGTTCGGTGATGGTCGGGGCCTGCCGCCGGCACGTTGGCCACCAGTCGGCGTGAACATCGACCAGAACGGGCTTGCCCGCAATCTGCGCGGCCTTCAGCGCCGCCGCGCTGAACGGCTGGATCGGAGCGGCCAGGGCGGGGACCGAGATTGCGGCAGCAAAGCAGGCGGACAAAGCGGTAATCAGAAAGCGCGTGGTCATGGCAGGGTGTCTTTCAAACAGGGGTCTGAAAGCCATTCGGTCCACAGCGGCTGACGGTTACACGGTTTTTCGGCCATATTGCCGTCGCGCACCAGACGCGGCGCGGCCATGGTCTGTGGCCGCGCCGGTGCAGGCCTATTTCGCCCTGGTGGCGTTGGCCTCGTCACGCGCAAGCCCTGCCGACAGCATCGCCTTTTCCGCGCGGTCGACATCGGCCAGCGCCACTACCAGCGTTGCCTGGGCATAGTGTTCATACCGTGCCGCGCGGGCCTGCAGCATGGTGGTATCGAACCGGGTTTTCCATCCGGCGACGGCCTCTTTGGTATCGTCGATCCATCCCGAGACATCGGCGCGCGCGTGATCGAGCGAATGTTTGGCATGTTCGGCCGCAGCCTCCAGCGTATCGACATGCGCGCGGATCGCCTTTTCTGCATGGTCGATCTGCTGGTCGGTTTCGGCCTTCAGGGTTTTGAGGCGAAATTCCACCTCATCCAGTTTGGTCCGCATCTGTTTGGTGAACGTGGTCATGGCATTGGTCATGGCGATATCCTGTGACTGGGGTGGTGATCAGGCGACGGTCAGGTCGTTTTCAACCGACTTCGCGCCGTGGGCTCCCCACGCAGTCAGCGCGGCGGTGCGGCGATCGGGCCATGAACTGACCGTCCCGGTCAGCTTGATATGACCGTCATGCGCGGTGACATGCACCTTTTCCGACTGAAAGAAGATCGACCGGTGCAGGGCGTGCTGGATATCGTCCTGCAGGTGCGCGGTATCGACGCTGGCCGTGATCATGATCTCGTTGGTAATGCCGGTGACGCCCAGCAGATTGCGCACTTCGCGCTCCGCTGCGTCTTTTTGGTAATGCCATTCGACAGTGCCGGTCAGCGTGATCCAGCCCTTTTCGACCTTGACCAGAATCGCATCGTGCGGGGTATTGGCGTCCCACGCCAGCCGATCGATCGCCGCCGTGGCGATATCGGCATCGTTGCGCTTGATTTCAAACGGCAGCTTTACCTCGATTTCCTCGGCAATCGCCTTGACCCCGGTCACGCGCCCGGCGGCCATTTCGGCGGCATGCTTCTGGCCATAGCTGTAAACCTGCCCGGTCAGCGTGACCGTGCCGTTCTGCGCGGTTACGCCGATGTGCGATGCGGTGATGCTGGGTTCCCAGTTCAGTTCGGCCAGCACGGCTTTTTGCAGTTGGTCGTCACGGGACATGATCATCTCCTGGATCGGTGCGGTCCGGGCATATGGGCGAGGGCGACAGCCGCGCGGCAGCCTCGGAAATTACTCTGGGAGGCAAACCGCGCGGGTAGTTTCCGAGGCTGTTGTCCGGCGATGATCGCGGCGCATGAAGCTTCAACAGGTTGCAGCTGGCGGTGATGGCGCGATGGCGGGAATGGCGTGTCGCACGTGTCCAAACCGGCACGCAACGCCCTGCGCAACCTGCACAAACGCCCGCTCCAACACAGGACAATCCACAATGACCGACCTTGATCGTGGCAAGATGCCAGACAGCAAATGGTTCTGGGCGCTGCTGCTGCTGGCCATGCTGGTGGTGGTGGTGGTGTGGTTTGCCAACCCGCTGGGCAGCATGAAACAGCCGCCCGCGGGCATGCCGGCCAGCCAGTCAACGCCGGTCGACCCGGCAGAGGCGGCATCGCCCACCGTGCCGCTGACGCTGCCAAAGACACCCGGATGAAAAAACCCCTGTGGCCTTCGCCGGAAAACGGCGCGAAGAATGGCGGCATGCCGGGACCGCGTATCAGGATTCGTGCAGGCCTGGCCCGCACCAGCGCAGCGAAATGGCTGGTGATTCCGGCCGTGCTGATTGGCGTGGCCATCATAGGAAGCTGGGCCATGGCCGTCGAAGAACCGAAATTCACCGTGTCACTGCACGAAGGCGCGTTTGAAGTGCGCGATTATCCGGCGGTGGTGGTGGCCGAGGTCACGGTCACCGGTGATCAGGCCGGCGCGGTGCGCAAGGGGTTCGGGTTGCTCGCCGGTTATATTTTTGGCGGCAACACCCGCCATCAGAGCATCGCCATGACCGCCCCGGTCGCGCAGCAGCGGACCAGCGAAACGATTGCGATGACCGCGCCAGTCACCCAGACCCCGGCCGATGGTGCCTGGGTAGTGCGGTTCACGATGCCGTCGAGCTATACCCTGGCCACGCTGCCCAAACCGAACGACCCGCGCGTCATGCTCCGGCAAATGGCGCCGGCGCGGTTTGTCGTCGTCCGGTTTTCCGGCGTGGCCACCCAGTCCAGCCTGGCGGCAAAGACCGCAGAGCTGTTGGCATTCGCGCAAAGCCATCATTTGCACACGTCCGGGCCGGCGACGCTGGCCCAGTACAATCCGCCCTGGACCTTGTGGTTCCTGCGGCGGAACGAGGTGATGATCCCGCTGGCGGGATGATGCCTGCCGCCACGCGCGTATTTTCCGAACCTGTGCAGCAAGTCGGCCGACCCGGATAGCGGGCCACGCATCGCACAACCTGCAGCGACCGCGCCCTCATTCAGCGAGCATCGACCATGCGCAATTATGATCGTATCAACGCCCTGCCGCCCGAACGCATCACGGAAAAACGCGCCCACATCATCGGCGGCGGCATTGCCGGTCTTTCCGCCGCGGCCTTTCTGGCGACCGACGCGCATATGCCCGCCAGCCATATCACGATCTATGAAAGCCTGCCGCTGATGGGCGGGGCCATGGATGCGGCGGGCGACGTTGCCGGCGGCTATACCAGCCGGGGTGAGCGCGAGCTGGAATCATACATGGAATGCCTGTGGTATCTGTGCAGCAAGGTGCCTTCGCTGCAGACGCCCGGCCTGACCGTGCTGGACGAAACCCACCAGGCCAATGTGCGCGAACCGATCCGCAGCCATTTCCGGCTGATGGAAAAGCAGGGGCAATTGTACGATTATTCCGGCCCGTTGATGTCGGCCCACGACGCCAGACGCATGATGGAACTGCAACTGGCGCCGGAAGCCGATCTGGAAATGATGACGGTGACCGACTGGTTCAGCCCGGCATTCTTTCATTCGGTATTCTGGCTGACCTGGGCCAGCAAACTGGCGTTTCGTGAATATCATTCGCTGATCGAAGTGCGGCGCTATGTGCAGCGGTTCATGATGATGGACTATGTCCTGCCGCAAAGCGTGGGCATCCTGCATACCGAATTCAACGAATACGATTCAATCATCAAACCGCTGCACGTCTGGCTGGAATCGCTCGGGGTGCGGTTTCGGACCGGGACCACGGTGACGGATATCGCCATCCGCGACACTGGCGTCGAAACGCTGGCCACCCACCTGATGCTGCGCGATGCTGCGGGTGAACACTGCATCGATCTGGCGCGCGATGACCTGGTGTTCTTTACCAATGGTTCGCTGACGCAGAACGCGACAATGGGCGACACGCACACTGCGCCAAAGTTCGATCGCGGTACCACCGATCGCGGTTGTTTCACGGTCTGGGAAAAGCTGGCCGCGCGCGATGCGAAGTTTGGCCACCCGGCGGCGTTCCTGTCCTCGGTCGAGGCATCCAACTGGATCAGCTATTTCCCCACCATCACCGGCGATGCCACCTTTACCGCGTTCATGGAGGCCAAGACCGGTGACACGGCCGGCACCGGCGGAGCGATCACGATCGTCGATTCCGCCTGGGGGATCAGCTTTGTACCGTACAGCAAATATTTCCCCGATCAGCCGGCCGATGTGCATGTGCTGTGGGGCTATGGCCAGATCAGCGACGTGCCCGGTGATTTCGTCAGGAAACCGATGCGCGACTGCACCGGTGCCGAAATGTTTGCCGAGGTGCTGTATCACTGCGGGCTGAGCGACAAGATCGACAGCATCCTGGCGCACACATCGGTATCGACCTGCATGATGCCCTATATCACCAGCCAGTTCATGCCTCGCAAGATCAGCGATCGGCCCAAAGTCATCCCTGACGGGTGCGTCAATCTGGCCTTTATCGGGCAATTTGTCGAACTGCCGGGGGACGTGGTGTTCACGGTCGAAACCTCTGTCCGCACCGCGATGATGGCGGTGTGGGGCCTGACCGGGCTGGATAAACCGCTGATCCCGATGCACGAGCCGGCCTATGACGTGCGGGTGATTGTCGCGTCGATCAAGGAAACGCTGGGGATCGATGCGATCACGCCCGCCAATATCAAAGACATCGCGGCGGCCAGCCCGGCGTTGCCCGATCTGCTGGCGTTCGTGAATGCGCTGCCCGAACCGGTGGTCTGACCATCCCCTGACCCGGGTTCCCGGTTCGCGTAGTTTCCGACCCGCGACGCCGGCGGCCGGAACGCGCAATCGGCAACCTCGGGATTTCCCCCTGATTGGCCTGTCCCGGCCCGGAGAATGACAATGGCCAGAACCTATCCCGCGCGCGCGCCCGGCACTTTGTTTGAGCCTGTGAACGTGGGCGCGCTGCATTGTGCCAACCGCGTGGTCATGGCGCCGCTGACGCGCAACCGCGCAGGGCCGGGGCTGGTGCCGGGGCCGTTCGCGGCGCAATATTACGAACAGCGCGCCGGCGCCGGGTTGATCATTGCCGAGGCAACGCAAGTATCGGCACAGGCGCAGGGCTATGCCGATACGCCGGGCTGCTATACCGAGGCGCAGGTGATCGGCTGGCGCAAAGTCACCGATGCGGTCCATGCGCAGGGCGGCACGATCATTGTGCAGCTGTGGCACACCGGGCGCGTTTCGCACACCTCGCTTCAGCCTGGCGGGCAGGCCCCGGTCGGGCCATCAGCGATCCGCGCCAATACGCGGACGTTTGTCGGCGCAGCGGCGGGTGAGGGCGGGTTTGCCCCCTGTTCGTTGCCGCGCGCGCTCCAACTGACGGAAATGCCAGGCATCGTCAGCGATTTTGCCCATGCCACGCTGCGCGCGCGCGATGCCGGGTTTGACGGCGTCGAAATCCACGGCGCGCATGGCTATCTGCTCGATGCGTTTTTGCGCGACGGCAGTAACCACCGCCAGGATGCCTATGGCGGATCAATCGAAAACCGCGCGCGACTGCTGATCGAAGTGGTGGAGGCCTGCGCCACTGCGATCGGCGCGGACCGGCTGGGTGTGCGGCTGTCCCCGGTGTCCACTGCCGGGGATTCGCACGACAGCAATCCGCAACCGCTGTTTGAACACGTTGTGGACCGGCTCGATCCGATCGGCCTGGCCTATGTCCATGTGGTCGAGGGCGATACCGGCGGTGCGCGCGACAATCCGCCGTTCGACTATGCCGCGCTGCGCGATCGCTATCACGGCACCTGGATGGTCAACAACGGCTATGACCGCGCCATGGCGATGGCCGCGGTGGCCAGCGGGCGCGCCGATCTGGTATCGTTCGGGCGGGCGTTTCTGGCCAATCCGGATCTGGTTGCGAGGCTGGAAGCGGACGCCGCGCTGAACCCGATGATGGCCGCCGATACCATCTATGGCGGCGGCGCGCACGGTTATACCGATTATCCCGCGCTGGCGCCGCCGGTTGAGGTGGCGTGGGAAAGCACAGAGGTCGGGTAAACGAAAACCCCATGTGCTTTTCCGCGACTGCCAGCTTCATCGCCGCCGGCGTGATTGGAACGATCGGCGTGGCAACCCTGCGCCATGTGCGAGAACCGCGCACGCTGCTGTTTGCGGCGGTACCTCTGCTGTTTGCGGTGCACCAATTGAGCGAAGGTTTCGTCTGGCTGGGGCTGGAGGGCAGGATCGGTACGATCGCGCTGGACCATATGGCGTTCCTGTTCATGACCTATGCGCAAGGCGTGCTGCCGCTGCTGATGCCGGTGGCGGTCGTGCTGATGGAACCGGCGGGTTGGCGCCGGCGGGCGATCATGCTGCTGGTCGCCATTGGCGCGGTGGTGTGTGTGTGGGACCTGGTCGGGCTGGTGGGCTGGCCCAGCCGGGCGTTTGTGGAATGCCATTCGATTGCCTATCGCAATCCGGTGACCGGCAATTTTGCGATTTCGCTGCTGTATATCCTGGCCACTTGTGGTGCGCTGTTGCTGTCGACCCACCGCGTGGTCAGGTGGTACGGGCTGTTGAATGTGATCGGGCTGACCGTCGTCGAAATCGTGCGCGAATATACGTTTGCCTCGGTCTGGTGTTTCTATGCCGCGACGCTTAGCGTCATGCTCTATTGGCAGTTCCATCGTGGAGACATCGATCTGGGCGCACCCAATGGTCTGTCGGCCCGGCTAAGGCCCTATCTGTTCCCGTGGCTGCGGTGGCGCTCAACCGCACTGTGATCCACCTGCTGGATTCTGCACAATCGCACTATGCGCAGTTCAAACGGTATTGAAATTCGCAAAATGTGATTTATAACGCCCGCAAAAGCGCAGTTGCGTCGAATGGTCCGGTAAAAATCGCCGTCCTGTCGCCAGCCTGCGCAGCGAGGAGGGGTTATGGACGCCGCAGGCACGCGATCCCACGCGTTTTCGTTAGGCGAATGCGGATCATGGCCGCGCGGGTCCTGCACGTGACTGTGCCGGCGTCTGCGCACAGCGATCCCTTGCTGGCCGAACTGACCGCACCGGGCATGCCGTTCGAAATCGCGGCACAGGATGGCGGGCGGGTATTTCGCAATGCGCCGCCCGATCTCAACCAGTTGATCGAGGCCGCGCGTCGCCACGGCGCGCGGACCGCGGTGGTCGATTGGGATGACCAGGGGCATGAACGCCGGCTGAGCTTTGACGACCTGTTTATGCGCCGCGACCGCCTGGCCGCCAGGCTCGGCGATTGCCGGGGGCAGCGCATTGCGCTGTGCATGCACAACCGCGCCGAATGGATGATCGGGTTTCTGGCGGTGCTGCGCGCCGGCGGTGTCGCCGTGCTGTTCAACAGCCGCGGCGCGACCGCCGAGTTGATCGCCATGGTTGAAGAAGTGACGCCATCGCTGATCCTGGCCGATACGCGGGCGTTTGATGGCCTGCGCGCGGGCGGCCATGCCGGGCCGATGATCGACCTTACCCGTGCGGATACGATTTCGGGCGAGGGCGTTTGCCCGGAAATGGCCCCGGCGGCGCCGGGCGATCCCGCCGCGATCCTGTTTACCTCTGGCACCACCGGGCGACCACGGGGCGTGGTGCTGACGCATCGCAACCTCGTCACCGGGCTGATGACGGTGCAATTGTCGGGCGTGATGGTGCTGCACGGCATTGCCCGCGGCGCCGGCGTGGCGATCGAAACGATCCTGGCGCATATGCCGCAACAGGCGACATTGCTGGTCTATCCGCTGTTCCATATCTCCGGGCTTGGATCGGGCTTTCTGTCACCGCTGATTGCCGGCACGAAAGTGATCATCCTGCGGCGCTGGAACCCGGCGGAGGCGCTGCGGCTGATCGCCCACGAAGGCGTGACGATGCTGACCGGGGTGCCCACGATGCTGTGGGACCTGCTACGCGCGGTTGAACAGGGCGGCGATGCCGGCGCGCTGGCCGGTCTGCGCAATGTGGCCAGCGGGGGGCAGGCGCTGCCGGTCAACCTGCTCGATGCCATTCGCGGGGCCTGTCCGCAGGCGATGATGGGCACCGGTTATGGCATGACCGAATGTTCGGGCGCGCTGGCGCAGGCTGTCGGCGCCGATTTTCTGCGCAAACGCGCGTCGGCGGGACGGGTCCTGCCGCTGGCCGATGTGCGCATCGTCGCGCCCGATGGCACGGTAGTGGGGCCGGGGGACACCGGTGAAATCCAGGTGCGCGGCGCGTTTGTGATGCAGGGATACTGGAACCGGCCAGAGGCGAACGCGGCGGCGTTTACCGCCGATGGCTGGCTGCGCACCGGCGATGTCGGTTTTGTCGATGAGGAACATTACATCTTCATCGTCGACCGGGTGAAGGACATGGTCATTTCGGGCGGAGAAAACATTTTCTGCGCAGAGGTTGAACGCGTGCTGGGTGAACAGCCGGGCGTGCTGGAATGCGCGGCGTTCGGCCTGCCCGATCAACGACTGGGCGAACGGCTGGTGGCGGTGGTCAGGGGCGACGGGCTGGACGCGCACACACTGATCGAGGCGGTGGCCAGCGGCCTGGCGCGCTACAAGGCGCCGACCGAACTCACGATTGCCGATTTGACCCTGCCGCGCAACGCGGTGGGCAAAGTGGACAAAAAGGCGCTGCGCCAGGCATGGCTGCACCGCGAAGGAGCAAACTGACCATGGGCATGCCCACCGACGTGAAAATCATCGACTGCATGCTGGGCATTCCCGATGCAGAGGACCGCTCCGAATGGTTCGCGTCATTCCGCCCGCTGATCAAGGATCAGCAGACGCTGCAACAGTTTGCGATGCCCGCGCAATACATGTTCAAGGACATTCCGCAGACCGGCCAGCAGGATGATTATATCCGCTGGACGGTCGAACAGATGGACAAACACAATATTGAACGCGCGCTGGTCGGGTGGAACGACAACGCCACCTCGCGCCGCGCCAAGGAACTGTATGGCGACCGGTTTTTCTTTGACCTGCCGTGCGATCCCAATGCGGGGATGGAGGATGTGAAGCGGATCAGGCGCATCCATGCCGAGGTCGGGCTGTCGGCGATCAGCGTGTTTCCCGCCGGGACGCTGCCGCAAGTGCCGATCAACCACAAATACATGTTCCCGCTCTATGCCACGGCCTGCGAACTGGGCCTGCCGATCCTGCTGAATGTCGGGATACCCGGCCCGCGCATCCCGATGGAAACGCAGAAGGTCGAACATCTTGACGAAGTGTGCTGGTTCTTTCCAGAGCTTAAGGTGGTGATGCGCCACGGTGCCGAACCGTGGGAAGCCTTGGCGGTAAAGCTGATGCTGAAATGGCCAAACCTCTATTATTCGACCAGCGCGTTTGCGCCCAAGCACTATCCCAGGGCGATCATCGATTACGCCAACACCCGCGGCGCCGACAAGATCATCTATGCCGGCTATTTCCCGATGGGGCTAAGCCTCGACCGGATCATGGGCGACATGCCGGCGGTGCCGTTCAAGGACGATGTCTGGCCCAAATTCCTGCGCGAAAATGCGCGCCGCGTGTTTAATCTGGCCTGAACCAGAACTGGCATAATCGAAAAAGAGGCTTGCGATCATGACCGAAGTGGCAACCGACGCCCGCACACCGCCCGTGGCGGTATGGCAGATCCTGGAAAAGCTGAAAGGTGACGCGTTGAAGGAATGGCGCGTGGCCGAGGTGCAGGGCCGCGCATCGATCGCCGAACGCGGGCTCGACATCGGTTTTCCGTTCGGCTGGTATCCGCTGCTGCTGTCGTCGGAGCTGGCGCCGGGCGAGGTGCGGCCGCTGCGCTATTTCGGGCAGGAGCTGGTGATCTGGCGTGGGCAGGATGGCGCGGTGCGCATGCTCGATGCCTATTGCAAGCATCTGGGCGCGCATATGGGCCACGGCGGCAAAGTCCACGACAACCTGCTGGAATGCCCGTTCCACGCCTGGCGCTATGACGGCGACCACGGCGTGGTGGCCGACATCCCCTATGCCCGCGTGATCCCGCCGCAGGTAAAGCGCAAATGCACGCGCACCTGGCATGTGACAGAGGCCAACCGCTTTATCTGGGGCTGGTACCACCCCCAGGACGCGGCGCCGCTGTTTGATGTGGTGCACTTGCCCGAATGTTCCGACCCCGACTGGACCGATTTCGATGTGACCGAATGGAATGTCTGGGGATCGATCCAGAACATGGCCGAAAACGGCGTCGATGTGGCGCATTTCCGCTATATTCACGGCACCGCCAATGTGCCGCTGGGCGAACTGCGCTGGGGCGACTGGGGCCGGGGCGCCGATGTAAAGGCGAAAATGGGCACGCCGTGGGGCGAAGTCGATGGCTGCATCAGCTATGACACGATGGGCCCCGGGCAAAGCTGGACGCGTTTTACCGGCATTTCCGAAACACTGCTGGTGGCCTGCATCACCCCGGTGGAGCTGGACCATGTGCATGTGCGGTTCTGCTTTGCCCAGCCGCGCGCCCAGGCCGAGGGCGAACGCGCCGGGGTGGCGCGCGCCATCATCCGCGACATCTGCAAACAGTTCGATCAGGACAAGGTGATCTGGGACCGCCAGAAATTCGAAACCAACCCGGTGATCTGCGACGGCGACGGCCCGATCCCGCAGTTCCGCAAATACTATGCCCGCTATTACGCGTGATCACGCGGCGTAAGGTGCTGGCAGGCGCGGCGGCAAGCATGGTGGCAACAGGCGCTGGCCGGGTGCTGGCTGGAACAAGTACAACGGGCGGGGGCGGCGGAATGATCGGGCACGTGCTGGATAGCGAGGATGCCATGGGTCTGGCCGACCTCGTGCGGCGGCGCCAGCTGGGCGCGGGCGAACTGCTCGATGCGGTGATCGCCCGGGCAGAGGCGCGCAATCCGGCGTTCGGCTTCATGGCGCAAAGGCTGTATGACCGGGCGCACGCGGCCATCGCCGCCGGGCTGCCGATGGGGCCATTCCACGGTGTGCCCTGGCTGCTGAAGGATCTGAACACGCATATCGCCGGGACCCGCACCGGCAACGGCAGCCGGTTTTACAACGACTATCGCGCAACCGAAACATCGGAACTGGTCACGCGGATCGAACGCGCCGGCTTTGTCATTTTCGGCAAGACCACCTCGCCCGAATTCGGCCTGACCGGCACCACCGAAAGCGCGGCAACCGGCACAACGCGCAACCCGTGGAACCCCGCGCGGATCGCCGGTGGATCATCGGGCGGTGCGGCGGCGGCGGTGGCGGCGGGGGTCTTGCCCGCCGCACATGCCACCGATGGCGGCGGATCAATTCGCATTCCGGCATCGTGTTGCGGGTTGTTCGGATTGAAACCGAGCCGCGGCCGGGTGCCGATGGGGCCGGGACGGACCGAGGGCTGGGGCGGGCTGTCGGTGCACCACGCGGTCACCCGATCGGTGCGCGATTCCGCCGCGATCCTGGATGCAACGCACGGGATCGAGCCCGGATCACGCTATGGCGCGCCCACGCCCGACGCGCCATTCCTCAGCCAGGTTGCCCGCGATCCGGGGCCTTTGCGCATCGCGCTGATGACGCAGCCGTTGTCGGGCACAACGGTCGATCCCGATGTTGTGGCCGCGGTCGAAGCCGCCGCCAAATTGCTCGAAAGCCTAGGTCACCATGTGAATGTGGCCGCGCCGCAGTTGGACGCCGGCGCGATCGGCCGCGCCAGTTTCGTGGCGATGGCCAGCTCGGTCGCGGCCGACGTCACCGACCGGGCACAGGCGACCGGGATCAGCATTGGCCCCGACACGCTGGAGCCGATCACGCTTGCCATGATCGCCTTTGGCCAGACCTGCACCGCCATGGACTTCGCCCGCGCCAATGCGACGCTGCAGACCGCCGCGGTCACCGTCGCGCGCTTTATGGAACACTACGACGTGATCCTGTCGCCCACACTTGCCGCCCCCGCGCTGCCGCTGGGCACGATCACCCTCAGCCCCGGGGTGGATTTCGCGCAGTGGGGTCAGCGCGTCAGCATGTGGTCGCCGTTTGCGCAGCTCGCCAACATGACCGGCCAGCCGGCGATGTCGCTGCCGCTGGGCATGAGCCGCGATGGCCTGCCCATTGGTGTCATGGCCACTGGCCGCTATGGCGATGAGGCGCTGCTGTTCCGCCTGGCCGGCCAGATCGAACGCGCCGCGCCATGGGCCGGGCGGCGCGCAAGCATTTAGAGCGCCCTGCGATAAATCTGCACCACCGTGACGGAGCCAATTTTGGCCCAGCGCGAGGATCGAGGAGGGAGCAATGCGGGCCATTGTGACCGACGAGAGACGCTGCGATGGGCCAAAAGTGGCCCGCCCCTGCGGGTTGCGCTGGAAAGCCCCGTGGCAGCGTCGCAGCACTTGCACGGGGCAACCAGCCCGCGCTGCGTGCTGCTTCTCGCCACGGGGCTTTCCAGCGCAATCACGGTGGTGCAGATTTATCGCAGGGCGCTCTAGGCCGCTGCGTCCGCTCGTCGGCACCATCCATCCCGCACCGCGGTGTTAACAAATCCTTGATAGCCGTTAAGGAATTGTAACGAAACATTTGTAAGGTGTTCCCCTGCAAAAGAGCCTTCTGGGGCGATCTCCGGGGTGAGGCAATCGATTGGGCAGCGCGTTGGCGCGGCCCTGGTTTGATTGCCGCGCACCGTTGAGCCTTGCCAACGTGGGGCTTGTCATGAACGATCCGTACACTTCGATTTCTGCGCCTGGTCTGTTCACGACTGCCAGCTGGTCAGCCGCTTTGGCGCAACCGCATAATTCGATGGCGCAGTTGCAGGACCTGCTGACCCCGGGGGGGAAGGCGCTGGCCGCGGGGACCGAGCATACTTTGTTTGGCAGTACGATTTCATCGACGATCCTGTTTACGCCGCATATGTGGGTCGCGGATGCCAATGGCCTGTTTCACACGCCGACCGACCTCAGCCAGGAATGGGCCGCCGCCTATGCGGACGCGCAGGCCGGCAAGGCGCTGACCCCGCTGCAACATCTTGAGGCAACCGCCCAGGCGGTGTTCCTGAACACCAATATCAACAAGCTGGATGCGGCCACGCAGGAACGCGACCGCGAAGACACCACCCGCGAATATGACACGATCATCGTCGCCATGGAACGCCTGGGGATTGCCAATACGAAGCAATTGACGGTCAACGACTATCTGGCGATTTCCGAACAGATCCGGGCCGATCCCGTGCTGCAGGAACTGGCCATCCAGGGCCACGGGCTCAATTCGCCGCCTTCGGCCAAATACAACGGCTATACCCAGGATTTTCAGCACAATGTTGACCGCACCACGCTGTTTGTTGGTGGCGGGCTCGACAACAACCAAAACGCGCTGACCGATTTTTTTGACGATGTCGTTATTTCGCACGAATGTTATGTGACCGTGCCCCAATGGGGCGGGCTGGAACAGCTGAACCAGAATGCCAACAACGAAGACCAGGTGGCGCTTTCGGTAAGTGCATTCAACGATGCGATGTTCAACCGGGTCTATTCCGCCAAGGATTTCAGCCAGAAACCCGGCACGCTGACCGACACTGTGGTCCCGCCGCCGGAATACACGGCCAGTTATGGCCCGACACAGATGCTGGGGTTTTACAACACGCCGGTTGATCGCACGCAGACCGTAGCCAATGCCGATCTGGGCGCCGGGATCACCCACACCTGGCAGGCCAATGGCGCCGGGCGCTATATACTGACCGGGTCGACCAACCTCGCCGCCGAATGGCTTGGCTATTATCAGGTGCTGACCACCGGCACCGCCGCGCAGCAGGCCGCACTGACCAATATCCAGCGGCTGGAAGGCAATATCGAGGGTATTTTCCTCAACACCGGCCTGGCCAAACTGTCGGCCAGCCAGCTGGCCACCGACCGCATGGATATTCAGCGGCAACTGGATGCGCTGTCGGCGGCGATGGTGATTGCCGGGGTAGGCCCGCAGGCGCAATTTACCGACATCAGCTACCACGCCACCAGCCTGGTGCTGCAGGGCAATGCCAATCTGGATGAGCTCGCCCTGCAGGGACACGGGCTCGGCGGCACGGGCCTCGCGCGCTATGCCGGCTATCTCAACGATATGCAGTGGGCGAGCCAGAGCCTGACCGACAGCCACACGCTGTATATCGGCACGGGGTTTGATTCGGGCGCCAAGGCCGTGACCGGCTTGCTGAATGATCTGTTGCTGCAACCGTTTGCCCAGGCCGCGCAGAATGGTGTGCTGTATCAGCTCGACTATGATGGCGACACCGGGATTACCGTGGCCGCCGTGATGGGCGGGGTGAATGCGGCGATGACGTCGCTGCAATATGGCGCAAATGCCTTTGCCACGCCCGGTGCCGGCAACACGACGGTCGGGGGCAGCAGCCTGCCGGCCAGCGTCACGTTCAGCGGTGCGCTGCTGGGAACGGGGGTCACGCATACCTGGTCGCTCAATGCGGACGGGCAATATGTCACGACCGCCAATCTGGCCGCCGAATGGAAGCAATATTACACCGCGATGACCGCCGGCAATGGCGCCACGCTGACCGCGATCCAGCGCTGGGAAGGCAATGCCGAAGGTCTGCTGGAGGCGGTCGGGTTTGTCGGCACGGATGCCACCAATTTCCGCATGGATATTCAGCGCGTGATCGACGCCACGTCACAGGCGATGACCACGCTTGGGCTTGGCACCGCACCGCTGTCGAGCGCAAACTATGTCGCGTTGTCCAACATGATCCAGGGTACGCCGCTGCTGAACGAATTTGCCCAGCAGGGTGAAGGTCTCAACAACCCGCCGCAGAGCAAATACGCCGGTTTCGTCAACCAGTTCCAATACAACCACAATGCCGGCCAGTTTTTTGTTGGCGGCGGCATGGACAATGGCAAGAACGCAGTCACCAGTTTCGGGTCGGACTTCATCGTCGGCTACCTTGCCAATCCCACCTACTGGAACAACGGCACCCTGCTGCAGCTCAACCAGAACGGCAATGATGTCGGGAAAGTTGCTGACGTGGCGGCCAACTTCAACCAGACGCTGTTTGGCCAGGTCTATGTCGCGGCCGACTTTTCCAAGACCAGCACTGCAAAGGGCACGATCCTGACCATTCCCGGCGCGGTGCCGGGCGTCGGCGACAATGCGGTGGCCGGCAAGGGCCAGGTCGTCACCGCCAACGGTGCGGTCATCAGCGATACCGTGACCGGATTGGCGCACGACTGGAAGGCCAACAGCAAGGGCCTGTTCCAGACCACCACCGATCTGGCGCTGGAATGGTACAAGGCGTATCAGCAATTGCTGACCAATCCGGCGGGTATGACGTGGGCGCAACGCGCCGAGGCCAATGCCGAAGCGCTGTTTGAGGCCACCGGCATCACCAAGCTGAGCGAGGCGGAGCAGGGCAGGTTCCGTGCCGACATCCAGCGCGAGATCGACGCGATCTGGGGCGCCATGGGTACCGCCGGGCTCCAATCAAAGACGGCGCTATCCGCGCAGGATTTCGTCGTGTTGGGCGATACTTTGCGTGGCAGCCCGGCACTGCTTGAACTGGCGACGCAGGGCCGTGGCCTGTCCGGCGGCTGGAACACTGTCGAAAGCGGGTACGAAAACGATTTCAGCGGGCGCAGCAGCCAGTATCTGTTCGTCGGGGCGCTGCCCGATGCCGGCCGCCGCGCGATCGGCAATGTGCTCAACGACATTGTCGGCGGTGATCTGGTGTTCGGTCGGGCGACGATCGACGGCGTCACCTATCTGCGCAGCGCCGGGTGCGGGGTCGGTCAAACGCTCAACGCTGCGTTGACGACCTTCAACGCCGGATACCGCCTGGTGCTGACCGCGGCCAATGTCATGGTACCGGGCGGGGTCGCTACCCCGGTCGTGGCGGCGCCCCCCGCGCACGGCACCAACCAGTCTGGCATCTGGCTGGCCCCGACGCTGACCGCCAACGGCCATGTATGGACGATCAATGCCGACGCACTGTATGAAACCGGCAACCTCGAAATCGAATGGCGCTCGCTCTATCAGGAATTGCTGAGCACCGGCGGCGCAACGATGACGCCGTGGCAACGGCTCGAAGCCAATGCCGAGGCTGTGTTCGAAAACACCGACATTCGCTACCAGTCCGAGTCACAGATTCAGCGCGCTCGCGAAGACGTGCAGCGTGTGATCGACGCCGAAGCCGAAGCCGCCAAGATCGCCAAGGTGAACATATCCGGGCCGCTGAGCACTGCCAGCGCGGTCGCCATCAAAAACGTGCTGAATGGCACCACCTTACAGGGGCAGGTCTTGGGTGAACTGGCACTTCAGGGCGCAGGCCAGGGGAATAACGCCGCCAATCACGGTGCGGCGCGTTACAACGGCTATGCCAGTGACTTCCGCTATTCGGCCGGCAATTCGCAATTTTTCGTCGGCGGCGGGGCCGGCAATGGTACTTATGCACTCGCCTCGTTCGTCGGTGACGTGTTGATCAACGACCTGATGTTTGGCACCACGCTGCAGAACGGTGCGCTCTACGCGCTCGACCGCGAAGGCGGGACGGCCGGCACCCTGCAGGACCAGACCACAGCGCTCAACAACCTGATGTATCGTCAGATTCTGGTGGCCTCAGACTTCTCGTCGAATGCCAAGGCAACCGGTGCATTCGTGCTGATGGCCAACGCACCGGCCTCGATCATCGCAGCACCGCTGCCGACCTCTACCACCAAGGCCGGCATGGTAGTGACCGCCGAAGGCGCGTCTATCGCATCGACCCAGACGCTGAACGGTCACACCTGGGTGGCGGGCGGTGACGGGCTGTTCCACACCGGTGATCTGTCGGCGGAATGGTTGTCGCTGTACAATCAGGCCAAGGCGGGCGCCAAGCTGACCACAGCACAGATGCTCGAAGCCAATGCCGAGGCGGTGTTCCTCAACACGGCGATCGCCGGCTGGTCAAAAAAGCCGGGCGGCGCTGGCATGGCCCAGACCGCGCGCGAAGATGTGCAACGGATCATCGACTCCCTGGTCGAAGCCGAAAATCTGCTTGTGTCCCAAAAACTCCTTGGTGCCGGCGGCGTTATCACCCTCAGTGGCAACCGGGTCGATACCATCGACCGGACGATGTCCACCAATCCGGTGTGGAACGAATTCGTGCTGCAAGGCTATGGTGCGGTAGGGGCCGATCAGGGTTCGACGTATTCGGGGATGCAGGGCGACATCGCTGGTGCGGACTGGTCGACAAAATACACCGGCGGCGGGTTTGACAACGGTGCCGGCGCGACCCGCGAATTTTTGCGCGATGCCGTACTGGGCGATGTCGGCATGCCGGTGTTTGTCAGCTGGAACGGGTTGATTTCGGCCAAGACCAACAACACCTGGCAAAGCCTGGAGTTGAACCGCAGCTTCACGCAAATAAGCCTGTATGGCGGTACCAAGTTGTTGACCAAGGCCGATTTCACCTGACGGGGTGGGGCGCTTGCCGCAATTTGCGGTCAACCCGGAATATACAGTTGCGCCGCCTTGCCGCCATCGACCGGCAGTGCGACCCCGGTGATATAGCTCGCCGCGTCAGACAGCAGGAACACGATCGCTTCGGCCAGTTCATCGGGCTGGCCGCCGCGCCCCATCGGGATGGCATCGGTGGTGCGCGCCGCCGCGTCGGGGGCCTGGGTGTTGTAGGCTTCGGTCGCCGGGGTCTGCACCTGGCCCGGTACGATGGCATTGACGCGCACCCCCTGGCGCGCGCCCTCCATCGCGGCGACCGCAGTAAACTGGATTAACGCGGCCTTTGAAGCCGAATAGCTGGCCATCATCGGTGCTGCGCGGATGCCGCAGGTCGATGAAATGTTGACGATCGATCCCGATCCTTGCGCAGTCATCACCGCCATCGCCGCCTTGGTGCCAATGAACACCGCATCGGCGTTGACCGCGAAATCCTTGCGCCAATGGTCGATCGTCAGCCGCGCAATCGGCGCATAGTGCACCGACATCGCGTTGTTGACGAGCATGTCCAGCCGCCCGTGACGCGCCGCGACATCGGCAACCAGCGCGGCAAAGGCATCGGTGTCGGATACGTCCAGCTGGTGCGCCTCGACCATGGCATCTGCCGCGTCGCCGCACTCTGCGGCGATGGCAGCGCGTGCCGCCTCCAGCCGGTCGGTCCGGCGCGCGCAGATCGCCACGGTCGCGCCGCGCCGGGCCAGCATGCGCGCCGTGGCCAGGCCGATGCCGTCGCTGCCGCCCGTGATAAACGCCACTTTCCCCTGCAAATCGCGCACCATGGCCTGCATCCTTTGTCTATCATGACCCAACGAAGACGCAGATAGCCATATTATTGGCGGTTTGGGAAGAGATATGCGTAAATTTCTGACGTAAAAAATGCGTGTTCATGCAATTGTGCGTGCATGAGGTGCGCAGCGGTCCTGTCCTTTGGGGCAATGCGTGTCGCGAACCGCGGGAAACTTGCGCAAAGCGTAACAGTGGCGCTATGCTGTGATCCAATGCGAAATATGTCATGCGTTTTGGTACGCATGACTCGTTTAAGGAGAAGGTGCATGGCAATTTCCGCGTCCACGCTGGACCTGGTGGCCGCACGGGCTGATGATGGGCGGCGGAACCGGCGGATTGCCGATGACGTAGTGCAGGCGGTGATTGGCGATGGGTTCATCCGTCACTTCACGCCGGCGTCATATGGCGGCAGCCAGGCCAAACCGCAGGATTTCTTTCGTGATCAGGTCGATCTGGCCGAGGCGGATATGAGCACGGCCTGGGCGCTTGGCATCGTTGCCGTGCACAATTACCAGATCGCGCTGCTGGACCCGCGCGCACAGGATGAAGTGTGGGCCGATGGGCCCGATGCCATGGTCTCCAGCTCGTACAACCCGGTCGGTGCGCATACCGAACTGGTTGACGGCGGGGTGATGCTGTCGGGGCGCTGGGGCTGGTCCAGCGGCAGCCTGCATTGCAACTGGGTGCTGTTGGGTGGGGTGATCCCGACCGAAGGCTATCGCACGTTCCTAGTGCCCGCCGCCGATTACCGGATCGAGGATACCTGGCATACGATGGGGCTGCAGGCGACCGGATCGAACGACATTGTCATCGATACCCCGGTGTTCGTGCCCGATTATCGCACGCACAAACAGATGGATGGCTTTCATGGTATCCACCACCAGCCGCCCGGTTATTATGACCTGCCGTGGGCGCAAGTGTTCATCCGCGTGGTCAATACCAGCGCGATCGGCGCAGTGCGCCATGCCCTGTCGCTGTTTCGCGACCGCGTCGGCCTGGCCAGCACCGACCAGACCAAGAGCCCGACCGATCCCGACGTGCTGGATCGCATCGCGCGCGCGTCGTTGCTGGCGGAAACCAGCGCAAAGATCATGGTGCACAATTTTGAAGAGATGGAGGCCTGCGGGTTCAAACCATCGATCCTGGACCGCGTGCGGTCCCGCTATGAGGCCAGCCTGGTCGCTGATCGCTGCATCGAAGCGATGGACCTGCTGATGGATGTGGCAGGTGGCCGCTCGGTCTATGCCGGCAATGCGTTTCAGGACCTGTGGCACGATGTGCGCATGGCCCGCGCGCATGTCGCCAACAACCCCGCCGGCTTTGCACGCAACTATGCCGCGGTGCTGATGGGCGCGGAAAACAAGGATATGTTTCTGTAATATAATCATGTTTCCCCCTGTCCTTCAGGGGAGGGGCTTTATACTCCGCTTTCGGCGGCCAGAATCCGCCCCATCGCAACGCTGCCGCTGATCGTGGTGCGGTGGACAATGCGGATCTGATCGACCGGGTGGCCAAATGCCATGTGCATGGTGCGGCGGTTGTCCCACAGCACCATGTCGTCGTTTTCCCAGTCGTGGATATATTGGAACCGGGGGTCGAGCGCGTGCGCGATCAGGCGGTGGATCAGCGCGTCGCCCTGATCACGCGGGCGGCCGATCACGCGGTCGATATTGAGCGTGCTGAGGTTGAGCACCTTTCGCCCGGTTTCGGGGTGGGTCCACACCAGCGGATTGGCGACCGGCGCAAATGCGGGATAATTGTCGTTGCGCGGGGACAGCCGGCGTCCCGCGGGACGGTTGAAACGCATGTCCTCCAGCCCGGCACAGAACAGATAGACTGCTTCCAGATCGGCGATTTCCGCCTTTGTCGCGGTATCGAGCGCGTCATAGGCGGCGGCGGTGTCCAGCCAGCCGGTCTGCCCGCCGGTTTCCACCTTTTGCACCATGCGCAACAGCGCGCCGGCATTGGGGGTGGTGGCAAACGCCAGATCGGTATGCCACGGGATGCGGCCAATCGTCGGTACGCCGTCGAAATCATAGACCGGGCTGGTAGAGCCGCCCTGATTGCTCAGCAGGATCAGTTCGGGATGATCGGGGTGCCGGAATTTGGGGATCGGGTGCGGCTCCAGTTCCCCAAAACAGCGGCTGAGCGCCAGCTGCGCGTCGGGCGAGGTGCCGATGCCGCGGAACACCAGCACGCCATGATCGAGCCAAAGCTGGCGCAAGGCCAGCGCGGTTTCGGGCGCGATCGCGACCGACAGGTCAATCCCCGTCACTTCGCATCCGAACCCGCTGGTCAGTGGCTGTACGGCAAACGGCATCGGCCCGGTTCCCTTCAGATAAACCAGCTGCCGCCGTTGACCGTAACCGTGCTGCCGGTGGCAAAGCTGGCATCGGGGCCGGCCAGAAACGCCACCGCGCCGGCGATTTCATCGGGGTGGGCCAGCCGCTTCATCACGCTGTCGGCAGCGACCGCGTCTTTCACCTCTTGCGGCAGCGGCGCATAGATCGGGGTTTCGGTGGCGCCGGGGTTGACTGCGTTGACGCGGATGCCGCGCGGGGCCAGCTCGCGCGCCATCGCGCGGGTCATGCCGATGATCCCGGCCTTGGCCGTGCAATAGGGGATCGGGCCGTTGCCGGCGACCGCCGCGGTAGAGGCGATGTTGATGATCGACCCGCCGCTGCCCTGTTCGGCCATGATGCGGATGGCTGCGCGGCTGCAGCGGAATGTGCCGTCCAGCGTGACCGTCATGACTCGCAGCCAGCCTTCGTCCTGGCAGTGGATCGTCTGGTCGGCGTGGATTGTCTGGTCGGCTCGGGCCGCCGGGTCGTTCGCCTGCGCGGCCTGGCCGGCGTAAAATTCGGCCATGCCATCGCCCGGCGCCGATCCGATGCCGGCGTTGTTGACCAGGATATCGACACCGCCCAGCGCCGCACGCACCGCGGCAAACGCGGCATCGACCGACGCGGTATCGGCCACATCGCAGGCAAATCCGTGATGCGGATCACCCAGCACGGCACCCGCGCGGATGGCATCAAGATCGAGCACCGCGACCAGCGCACCTTCGCTGGCCAGGCGCCGCGCGATTGCCGCGCCGATGCCTTGTGCGCCGCCGGTCACCACCGCGCGTTTGCCGTTCAGACGGGTCATGATTGTGCTTCCTTTTTGGCCGCCGGATAGTCGGTATACCCGCGCGCATCGTCACCATGGCCGGTGTAGAATGTCGTCCGGTCGGCTTTGGCCAAGGCGGCGCCGGCGCGGAACCGTTCCACCAGATCGGGGTTGGCAATATAGGCATAACCGAAAGAGACGGCATCAGCCTTGCCCGACGCGATTACCCCTTGCGCCTTGTCGCACGTCAGTCCGCCGTTTTCGATCACCGGGCCGGACCAGTTGGCGCGCACCAGATCGAGCGCATCGAACCCCGCGTTGGGAATATGGATCAGGTGGCACCAGGCCAGGCCCAGGCCATCGACCGCGCGCAGCAGGGCGGCATAGGTTTCGGCCGGATCGGCATCCGCCATGCCATTGAAAGATACGCCGGGGCAGATGCGAAAGCCGACCCGGCCCGGCCCGATTGCGGCGGCCATCGCGGTCAGCGTTTCCACCGCGAACCGGATGCGCCCGGCCACCGATCCGCCCCATGCATCGGTGCGCAGGTTGGAATTGGACGACAGGAATTGCATCGGCAGATAGCCGCTGGCGCAATGCAGCTCGACCGCGTCGATCCCCGCTGCGCGCGCATTGCGCGCGGCGGTGACATAGTCGGCGATCACGTTCGGGATTTCTTCGGCCAGCAATGCGCGCGGCAGTTCGGTTGGCACCGGCACGCCGTCGGGGCCCGGGATCGGATCGGGGCAGGCGATGGCGCTCGGCGCGATGGTCTCGGCATCGGGCGCCTTGTTTGCGCGCACGCTGGCGCGGCCGACATGCATCAACTGCATGGCGATGCGCCCGCCGGCCTGATGCACCGCCTCTGCCACGCGCGCCCATCCGGCAATCTGTTTGGGGGAATGAATGCCCGGCGTGCGCCAATACCCTTTGCCCGCCGGCGTCGGCTGCGTGCCTTCGGTAATGATCAGCCCGGCGGACGCGCGCTGGCGATAGTATTCCACCATCAGGTCGGTGGGTTCATCGTCCGGCCCGGCCCGATCGCGGGTCATCGGCGCCATCACCATGCGGTTGGCGCAATCGATATCGCCCAGCCGCACGGGTGAAAACAGGTCGGCCATCACCACTCAGCTCCGCACGCGCGGTTTGGGCAGCGGGGCACCGCGGCGCATGGTTTCGATGAATTTTTCGAGCGGAGCGGGCGGTTCGACCGGGCCGTCATGCGGCTTGCCCTGCCGTTCCCAATAGCTTTTCCAACTGGGGAACAAGTCGTGAAAGCTGCCGTGATAGGGCGGAACGCCGGGCCAGCGCATCTTGCGATCCCCCACCGGCGGCTTGTTGAGGTCGCTGGCGTACCAGTACAGCGGCAGGCGGCGGCGGAAATACCAGCGTCCGTCCACGCGTTCATACTGGTCGAAATACATCATCTGCATCAGCACCCATTCAGGCCCGCATTCGTGTTCGTTTTTGGAATAGACCACGCCTTGCGCATGGTCGGGATCATCAAAATCGATCACGTGCCCGCCGATGTGGTGGCTGGTGCCATCAAACTGCATCGAATGGGTTTCATCAAACCAGTCGCGCAGCGCCGCGCGGCCCTGCTTGCCGCCACCGACGCGCACATCGGCGGGAAACAGGTTCACCCAGGCATCACCATCGCGCATGTCGAGCGCCAGCGAATATTTCGCGGGCAACTGGCGGATCGCATCAAGCGATTCCAGCCGGTCGATGCGGGCGAGCAGGGCGGACATGTCGGTCATCGCGCGGGCCTTTCGGAACAGCGGGCACACGCGGCCGGTGCGCCATTTGCGCTATCCCATAGCCCTCATTTTACGCAAATGCAAAGGCCATATGCGCAACGTGGCGCATATACGCTGTTACAGTCAGTCTTCGTCGACCACTTCCATTGGGCGTGTGATCTTGGCCATGCGTGCATTGTATTTGATCGTTTTCACCGCGATCGAGGTTTCGACATGGTGCACGCCCTTGATCGTCAGGATCTGGTCAGAGGCGATTTCCACCAGTGCATCCAGTTCATCGACCAGGCACATGGCGGTAATGTTGAACTGGCCCATGGTGATCAGCACGGCGTTGACCTGCGGAATGTCGGCAATCGCGCGCGCCACTTCGCGCACTTTGTCGACGTCCGCCTGCACGTTGATGAATGCCAGGCGCGCCCGCTTGGCCATTTCAAAACCGGTGATCGCGGTAAAGGCGATCAGCCCGTCCTGTTGCAGCCGCTTGATGCGACCGCGCACGGTGCCCTCGGTCACGCCCAGTTCGGCGGCAATCTTGCGGTTGGACACGCGCGCATCGCGCGACAACAGGTCGATCAGTTGCTGGTCCAGCGTGTCGAGCGTCGGGGCTGCCATCGCGCTTACTCCTTCGCCTCGATGGGGGCGACGTCGAACTGGTATTTGCTGATATCGACGACGATCGCCGGGGTCAGCGCGCGGATACCCTGAATTCCGGACAGGCGGTCGAGCATGAAGTGCGACAGATCCTCAAAATCGTGCAGCGCCACCAGCATGTCGATGTCATAGCGTCCGGTAACGATATGCACGGCAAACACTTCGGGCAGGGCGGCCAGTTCGTGCGCCACATCCGATGCCGGGCGACCATCGATTTCGACCGAGATCCGCAACAGCACGTTGAATCCGTGCGCGGTAAAGTCCGACACTGCAACCACGCGCAGCTGGTTGGCATCCTCCATCCGTTTGATGCGGGTGGATACGGTGGTGGCCGTCAGCCCCAGCAGTTCGGCAATCTGCTGGTTGTTGGCGCGGCCGTTTTTGCGCAATTGCTCGACAATGTTGAGGTCGGTGGCGTCGAAACTGAAGGTTTGCGTCATAAGCCCCGGCATTTTTCCCGCATTGTGCTGCTCCGGCGGTTTGCGCATCAGCCCGCGCGGCGTCAACTCCATTGTTGCGCGCTCATCGTTTCGCACTCATTGTTCTGCGATGGCGCGCACCGCCTCGGCCGCGCCGCGGATCGCCCCTTCGATATAGCCAACGCCGCGCGCATCACCGATGGCATGGACCGCAAACCCGGCGGCGGTCAGCGCCTCGGCCAGCGACAGATCGCCTTCCGCCCCGCGCGCGACGATCACGTGGTCGGCCGCCACGGTCCGGGCCGTGCCTGTGGCATCGGTAAAGGTCACACTGTCCTTGCCGATCGCCACATCGCCGGCCCCGCCGTGCAGACCCACGCCATGTTCCGCCAGTTCTGCCAGCAGCCGCATCCGCCGCACCAATGTCAGCCCTTTGCCCAGCCGCGGCGCTTCTTCGATCACGTGTACCGTCCGTCCGCGCTCGGTCAGGAATTCGGCCAGTTCCAGCCCGACCAGTTCGCCGCCGATAATCGCGATCGACTGGCCCAGTGGCATCCACGCATGCGTCGCCTTGCGCACCAGCGCCAGATTGGCGGTGGCGCCAGTGGCTGCGCCCAGTTTGGTCGCGATCCGGGTAAACAGTCCGGTCTTGCGTTTCAGCGCATCGGTATCTTCACCCAGCATCATCGCGCGCATGTCGTCGCCCGAAAAGACGTGATCCTGGTCGTTGCCGGGGATCGGCGGCATCCCGCGCACCGCGCCGGTGGCAACCACCACCTGTGTTATCCCCAGCGTGCGCAACAGTTCCGGCGTTGCCGGGGTCGACAGCCGCACATCGACGCCCGCGTCGCGCACTTCGCGCCGCAGCCAGTCGAGCAATCTCTCGTTGGGTTCATAGGCGAGGCCGGCAAAACGCAAGGTGCCGCCCAGCCGGTCCGATTTTTCCAGCAAAATGACCGGGTAGCCCAGCGCCGCCAACTGGCGCGCCGCCTCCATGCCGCCCGGGCCACCGCCAATCACCCCGATCGGCGCGGCACCGGCGGGGGCCGGCGCTGGCACGCCCTGGTATTCCTGCGCGAGTGACGCATTGACCGCGCAGCGTGACGGCTGACCCATGTAAATCGCACTGACGCAGGTATAGCAATAGAT
Organism: Novosphingobium sp.; assembly: GCF_040398825.1. Classification (GTDB taxonomy): domain Bacteria; phylum Pseudomonadota; class Alphaproteobacteria; order Sphingomonadales; family Sphingomonadaceae; genus Novosphingobium. The sequence continues at coordinate 135,102 of NZ_JBBATI010000004.1, read as the reverse complement.
GCACGGGCGCACCTTTTCGGGCTCTCCGCGCATGAGCTTGGCGGGCAAATGCGGGTCGGCCAGCAGTTTTCGACCCATCGCGATGAAATCGGCCTCTCCCTTGCCGATGGTGTCATCGGCGGTCGGCACTTCGATGCGGCCCGACCCGATCACCGGGATCGCTACCGCGCGCTTGATCTGCGCGGTGGCGGGCAGGTTGGTATCCTCGATATGCGGGATGTTCGATTCCGAATGCAGCTTGCCCTGGCCGGTGTCGTGATAGGACGTCACGGTAATGGCATCGACGCCAGCCGCCTCCACCAGCCGCGCTGCGGCCATCGCATCGTCGATGGTGATGCCACCGGGCTTGCCCACTTCGCGCGAATCGAGCTTGATCCAGACCGGATAATCAGCGCCGACTTCGGCGCGGATTGCCGCGATCACCTCCAGCGTCAGGCGCAGGCGACCTTCCAGGCTGCCGCCATACCCGTCGGTGCGGTTGTTGGTATAAGGCGATGTGAACGACGACAGCAGATAGCCATGCCCGCCATGGATTTCGACTCCGTCGAACCCGGCTTGCTTGGCCCGGCGTGCACCGGCGGCAAACTGGCTGACCGCAAGATCGATGTCTGCCTGTTCCAGCACTTTGATCTCGGGCGCTTTCATGCCCGCCAGGCCCGCCAGTTCCTCCATCAGGAAATAGTCGATGAAATTGCCCTTGGCGGCTGGCGGCACCGCCGGTCCCCACAACGGATGGCCCCAGCGCGCGTGCGAATAGCCCGCGACAAAGCCGCCATGGTGCAATTGCGTGGCGATCTTTGCGCCATGCGCGTGGACCCGGTCGGTCAGCCGGCGCAGGTCGGGGATGAACCGGTCATCCGAAATCGCGGTCTGGCCCATGGCTACCGCGCCGACCGGCCAGGCGACCCCGGCCACGCCGGAAATGATCAGCGCGACGCCGCCCTTCGCCTGCTCTTCGTGATAGGCGATCAGCCGTTCGCCGACCGTGCCGTCATCCTCTGACAGGCTGACGCCCATCGCGGTAACGGCGATGCGGTTTTTCAGCTCCAGCGTGCCGATGCGACCGGGGGACAGAAGGTGGGGGTACAGGTTCGAGGTCATCGTCGCACGCGTCCTTCAGGCGGGTGATCGGGCAGCGTCACAGACTTGCTGCGCAAAAACCGCATTTATCCTCTGCTGACGGCATTTCGCCTTGTCATTGCGTAACGCATGATCGATTGTTCTACGACAATCAAGGAAAACCGATAGGGGCAGGAATGCACGACAGGCAGCGAGACAGACTGCGCAACAAGGCGATCATGGTGGTCGGCGCCGGCACCGGGATCGGCGCGGCCACCGTCGCGCGCCTGTGTGCCGAAGGGGCGCGGGTGTGCATTGCCGACATCAACCTGCCCGCGGCCAGTGCGGTGGCCGAACGCATGACCGCCAGCGGGTACCAGGCCTTTGCCGTGGCGATCGACGTGGTGGATGAGCTATCGGTCAACGCCGCCTTTGCCAGCGCGGTGGCGCGGCTGGGGCGGCTGGACGGGGTGCATGCCAACGCCGCCGATCTGCGCACGATCTTTGCCGACAGCACTGCGCTCGATGTCGATCTGGCGGTGTTTGACCGCACGATCGCGGTCAATCTGCGCGGGGCCCTGCTGTGCACGCGCGCGGCGCTGCCGCATCTGCTGGCATCGGGCGGCGGCGCTATCGTCTATACCAGTTCCGATGCTGGCGATGCCGGAGAGCCGGAGCGGCCCTGCTATGCCATGTCCAAAAGCGGGCTCAACGCGCTGATGCGCCACGTCGCCAGCCGCTGGGGCAAGGCGGGGATTACTGCCAATGCCGTGGCGCCCGGGTTCGTGATGACCCCGGAACTGCTCGCCGGCGGCCAGGTGCCGCCCGACTTTGTCGACCAGTGCATTGCCCAGACCCGCAGCACGCGGTTGGGCAAGGTGGATGACATTGCCGGGGTGGTGGCGATGCTGCTGTCCGACGATGGCCGCTGGATCAACGGGCAGGTACTGCATATCGACGGCGGCACACTGCTGCATTGATGGGGCATAACCCCATCGGGTGATGTCGGGCCGGGCACACCTTGGCAAAAGCGGCCGTATTACAAGGCTATGGGATAGGGATTTCAATGAGCGAGAAACCGGGTGCTGGACTGCGTTTCGCAATCGTCGGGGCGGGCATGGCGGGCATATTGGCCGCGATCAAGCTGAAGCAACGCGGTGAGGCGTTCACCGTTTTCGAAAAAACCGACCGCATCGGCGGCACCTGGCGCGAAAACCGCTATCCCGGGCTGACCTGCGACGTGCCCGCGCATGCCTATACCTATTCGTTTGAACCCTACCCCGAATGGCAGGCCTATTATGCCACCGGGCCCGAGATTCAGACCTATTTCGAAATGGTCGTCGACAAATATGGCGTGCGCCCTGCGATCCGGTTCGGCGCCGAAGTGTCCGGGATCGACTGGGATGATGGCCAGGCCGAATGGACGGTCACGCTGGCGACCGGTGAACGCGCGGTGTTTGATGTGGTGATCTGTGCATCGGGCGTGCTGCATCACCCGCGCATGCCGGAAATTCCCGGGCTCGACAGCTTTGCCGGGCCGGCCTTCCATACCGCGCGCTGGGATGATGCCGCGCCGATCGACGGTGCCAACGTGGGTCTGATCGGGTGCGGGTCCACCGGCGTGCAGATCGTTACCGCGATCGCCGCGCGGGTGAACAGCCTCGTGCATTTTCAGCGATCGCCGCAATGGATCATGCCGGTGCCCTATTTCACCTATAGCGAGGAGGAACGCGCCGCCTTTCGCGCCGATCCTGCGCTGATTGATGCGATCCGCTTCAGCGACGAATATATCGGCAATGTGCGCCGCTTTACCGATGCGATCACCGATATCGACGGGCCGCAGATGAAGATGATTGAGGATTACTGTTTGCAGAACCTGGAAAATTCGGTGCGCGATCCGGTGCTGAGGGAAAAGCTGCGGCCGAACTATCGCGCTGCGTGCAAACGGTTGATCTATTCGTGGTCCTATTACGATGCCGTCCAAAACCCCGCAGTGTCGGTTGAAACCGGCCGGATCGCGGCGGTCGAACCGGGCGGCGTGCGTATGGCCGACGGCACGTTCCATCCGCTTGACACGCTGGTGCTGGCCACCGGTTTTCAGGCCGATCGCTTTATCCGTCCCGCCGGGGTGACCGGGGCGGGCGGGTTGACGCTCGATGCGTTCTGGGCGCGCCGGCCCACCGCGCACTATGCGATCACGCTGCCCGGTTTTCCCAATTTTTTCATGCTCAACGGGCCGACCGGGCCGGTCGGCAATTTTTCGCTGATCGACATTGCAGAACGGCAGTGGGATTATATTGACCAGCTGGTCGATGTGCTGCGCCGGGGCGAAGGGCGCGCGGTTGCGCCGACCGTCGCGGCGCACGCCGATTACGAAGAACGCCGCATAGCCGCCGCAAAAACCACAATTTTTGGCTCAGGCTGCACCAGCTGGTACCTTGATGCAGAGGGCGTGCCAGCCAGCTGGCCGTGGTCCTATGATGCGTTTGACGACGCCATGCGCCAGCCAAAGTTCGAAGAATACGCTGTGCTGGCGTAAGCGGACCAGGATTACCCGCCCAGCGAGGTGATCAGCGCAACCAGTTGCGCCTGCCGGTGCACCCCGGTTTTGGCAAACACCGATCGCAATTGCACTTTGGCGGTGTTGTGCGCGATGCCGATTGCCTGCGCCGCCTCAACCAGCGTCGATCCGCTGGTCAACGCGGCGGCCAGCCGGGCTTCGGCGCTGGTCAGGCCAAACACATCGCGCAGGATCTGCGGGTCGGTCGGTTGTTCCGGCCCGGGGCGCGCGAAAAACAGCGCCAGCGCGCCGGTGCCGGCATGGATTGCGGTCAATTCCAGCGGCCGGGCGGTGATCACCACGTCGCCATGGTGCGGGCGTTCCACGCGGAACCGGGCGGGAGCGGCGGCTGGGTTGCCATGATCGAGCAGGGCGACCACGGTGCGCTGGTGTTCGCTGCGCGCAAACACCAGCTGATTGCCGCGCCGCCGCAGCCCTTCGGCCTGGGCCAGGATGTGGTCGGCCAGCGGATTGGCCGATACGATGTGGCGTTCCCGGTCGAGCACCATCATCGCCAGTCCCAGGCCTTGTGCCGCGCTGTGAAACACCCCGTGTTCGGCGCCGGCGAACTGCAACCGTTCGAACAGATCGACGGCAATGCGCAGATGGGCGACCAGATCCTGCAACCGCCCGCGTTCGACCGCGGTAAAATCGGGCAGGCTGCGGTGCCGGCTGATGCGAAAGCGCGCCTCGAACCGGCGGGCAAAGCGCAAATCGATGCCGAGGACCTGGTCAAACCCGGTATCATGCATGATCGCGCGGAACGGCGCGGCCTGGTCCGGCGGCAGGTCGGCGGTAAACTCGGCATAACTGGTCACTATGCCATCGGGCAGACCCTGAAACGGGTCCTCGGCAAACAGCGAACTGGCATAGCTGGCGTTGAACGCGGCGTCGGCGCCGGGGGTCAGGAATGTGGCGGGATGGCTGCGCCCGCCGGCCGAAATGATGATCGTGGCAAAACTGGCATCCATCCAGCGCGCCAGGCTTTCCAGAAAGTCCTGCCACGGGCGCTCGCTCGCCACACCGGCATAAAGCCGGGCAAGCAGGTCCGAACTTGCAGGATCGATGGCGCCGCCCATGCGCGATGCATAAACGGCGTCAGTGGTTTGGACCAGCGGCGTAACAGGCATCGGGCGACCGGGCGGCCGGTCAATGGGTCCGCGCCGCGATTTTCAACCGGTCAGGCATATTCGGGCCAGGTCAGCGATGCCGCGCGGGTGTCGAGATCGACCGCGCCGACAATGCCGAGCGCCGCACGCGCCTCTTCCAGCGGCAGGTGAAACGCGTCTTCGAACCGGCGCATCCAGTATGGCCCCGATTGTTCGCCCACCGTCATGCCGCAGCGCATCGCGGCCAATGCCGCCGGAAAGGCCGCATGGTAATGCAGCCCGGTGCGCGAAATCAGCCGCAGCGCGCCCAGCACTTGCCCGGCATTGATCAGCCCGACCAGTTCCGGATCAAGAAACCGGGGCAGATTGCTCAGCCGCGTGAAATAGGGAACCAGTTCGCCCAGGATGTCGAACCCGCCGCCGGTCAGGATATGTTCCAGGTCGTGGGTCTGCCCGCTGCGCAGCGAAAAATATTCAAACTGGTTGCGCGGGACAAAGCGCGGCACGATGTCGATCTCGAACCCGTTGTCGTGGATATAACGGCCAAAACGATGCCCGAGCGACCCTTCCGGGCAAGCAAGCAGGTCTGCCACGGTAAAGCTTGATGAAAAGCCCTCGGCAAACCACGCGTCGAGTTCGGGCCAGCGCTTGCGCTCTGCGGTAAACAGCGCTTCGATCCGGTCGATATCGAACAGGTCGGTCAGAATGCCATAGAGTTTGTAGGCATCGTGGGTGGTGGGCGAATCCTTGCCACTTTTGCGCAGGAACGCGGTGGCCAGCCAGTCGCGCAAACGCGGCTCGTTCAGATAGTCGGACGAACTGACCAGCGTGGTGCTGTCGGTGGTGATTTTTTGCCCACCGCGCGCAAGATAAGGAGTCTGGTCGGTCATCGCGTTGTGCCCTCAAGCTCTGCCGCCAGCGCGGCGGGAACAGGTATCGGAAATTCCAGCAAGTGTTGCCCCATGCCCTTGGCCGCGGGATCGAGCCGGGGCGACAGGTTGATGCCGCCGCCCTGCGCCTCATCCACGATCAGGTTGACCGCGTGACAGCCCGGCACGGCAAAGCTTTCCACCTGGGCGGTTGTTGGATCGGCAAAGCAATGGCGGTACCAGTCGGCGACGGCGTCCGGCGTCAACGCGGCGCTGATCCACGGCAGGAACCGGGGTTCGCGCGCGATCGCTGCCACATTGAACAGCCGCCCCTTGTCACCGCTGCGGGCAAACGCCAGCGCCACCAGCGGCACGGTGACCGCATCCGCACCGGGGTTGGGCAGGGGTGGCACAGGCGCGCGCACGATCGCTGCGGGATCGAACCCGGGCACGACCGGATCGACATACGGCACCGGCACGCCATCGATCGCAACCTGCGCGGCAATTCCGTCGCGCCCGATCAGCGCGAACACCATGTCGGTCAGCGGTTGTGCGCGCGGCGCGGCGATGATCGGCGCGATCGATGTGCCCGGCGCCATGTTCATGATCGCGGTGGTCTGTTCACGGCCAAACAGCGCTGCGGCGGCCATCTGCGGATGATCGACGATGATCTTCAGCAGGACTTCGCGCGGGGACAGTGGTCGTGCGCGCGCGCCATAGCCGGCCTCGGTGCCGATGACCTCGACATATGTGCGCGTCCAGTCACCCAGGCCGCGTTCGCGCAATTGACCGGACACGCGTTCGATCAACGCGGCGGCCTGGCGTTCAGCCTTGGCCACCGCATCGATCCCGATCACCGGGATCAGCGCGATTGATCGCCAGCCGGCATCGACCGTGGCGCACAGTTTCAGCAGTGGTGGCGCCGGATAACCCCTGGCCCCGGCCACCCGCACCCGGTCCGGCCCGACCTGTTCGACCGTGATGCCACTGAAATCGCATACTACGTCGGGCACGATATAGGCCTGCGGGTCGCCCACTTCGTACAACAGCTGTTCTGCCACCGTGCCGACCGACACCAGGCCGCCGGTCTGCGGCGGCTTGGTGATGATGACCGTGCCATCGGCATGGCATTCGCCGATGGGAAAGCCGATCCCGGCCCAATCGGGCACGTCGCGCCAGTCGGTAAAGGTGCCGCCGGTCACTTGCGCGCCGCATTCCAGCAAATGCCCGGCCACCGTGCCACCCGCCAGCAGATCATGGTCGGCGGCGGTCCAGCCGAATTCATGGATCAGCGGCCCCAGGATCAGCGCGCTGTCAACCACCCGCCCGGTGATCACGATATCGGCCCCGGCATCGAGCGCGGCGGCAATGGGGAACGCACCAAGATAGACATGCAGGCTGGAAATGCCCGTTTCCGGCAAAGCCCGCCCGTCATACATATCGGTCAGGCCGCGCTTTCGCAGATCGGCCGCGCGGTCGATCAGATCATCGCCGGTGACCGTCGCAACCTTCAGTGCGATGCCTTGCGCTTTGCCGCGTTCGCGGATCAGCGCGGCGAGGCCTTCGGGATTGAGCCCGCCGGCATTGGCCACCACCTTGATCCCGCGCGCCTTGATCGCGGCCAGATGCGGGCCGATGTGCAGATCGACAAAATCGGGCAGGAACCCCGATTGCGGGTTCATCCGCTTCAGGTGTGCAAACAGCGCCATCGCGCCTTCGCCCAGATAGTCAAAGATCAGGTAATCCAGCCGTTCCGCGCGCAGCAGCCCGGGTACGGCGATTTCGCTGTCGTTGAGCGCACCACTGGCTCCGCCGATATAGACCGGGCCCTCGGTCCGTGCCCTGGCTGTTGTCGTGCTGGCCATCCGTGCTCCACCTTTTTGATTTGAGCAAAGCGATAGCGATCCTGGCGACGCATATCGAGCCAAAAATGCAATTCAGGGAAATCAATGCGTAATTGCCGGCGGCGTCATGCCCAGTGCGACAGATCGATCTCGGTGACCGGATTGGTGCCGTCCCACGCCGCCGCCAGCGCCATCCCGGCGCGGTGATCGTGGCGCGCGGTCGCGCCGCTGATCAGTTCAAACAGGATACCGGGTTCGGCCGGGTCGGCAAAATAGATCACGCGTACCGCCGGATTGGTGGCGAAAAACACCGGTTCCAGGCCCTGATCGGCCAGCGCGGCAGCCTCTGCATCGATGTCGTCGACAATCCACGCCACATGGTGCAACCCGGTCAGCGCCCGTCCGTCTGCATCCTGATAGGGCGATGCCGTGTCGGACCGCACCGCGATCAATTCGATCTGTTCGGTACCGCGATAGCCCAGCGCAACATCCATGCACACCCGTGTGGGCGCACCACGGTATTCGCCGTTCAGCACGACCTGGCGATAGACCACCCAGGGCCCCACGCCGAACCGATCGGTCCACACCGCAACCGCGCGGTCAAGATCAGTGGTCACCATCCCGATCTGGTCGATGGCGGCACGCCGCGCCTTGATTGTCATGGTATCCGCTCCTTGTCTGTCTTCACCTACCGCTGTCTGGCTATCCGCGATCGGGCGTATCGTCTTTCCAGCGGACCGACCCGAACGGCCGTTCCAGCCAACGTCTGACGCGAATGTCCTGCGATGTGCACAACCGCTCTATCAGGTCGCGCTCAAACGCTTCTTCATCGGCAGTGCGACGGTCACGCTGGCGCAGATAGTCGCCCCAGGTGGAATAATGATAGCGTTCCAGCCAGACGTGCGGCGCGGCAACATCGCGCGAAATTGACCAGTCATAGGCGCCGTTGCGTTTGCGGATCAGCCGCGTCTGCTGCATCGCCGTATAGAACGCGCGGGCATTGGCGGGTGTGACCTCGTACTCGATCTCGATCACCACCGGGCCGCTGCGCGCTGTCAGCGCCAGCGACATCGATGGTTTTTCCAGTTCATTGCCCTGTTCGACGGTCGATTCGCTGGGCATGGGCAACCACCGGCCCAGCAGGACCGCCAGGATGACGGCAATGCCTGATACGGTCATCGTTTCGGCAATGCCGATCACGCCCGCAATCTGTCCCCATGACCAGCTGCCCAGCGCCAGCCCGCCCATGATCGCCGACTGGTATCCGGCCAGCGCCCGCCCGGCCACCCAGCGCGGCACCAGCAATTGCACGCCGATGGTCACGATTGTCACCAGCACCATCCATGCCGCGCCCATCACGAACATCGCCAGCCCGGTGATCCAGATGCTGTGGCTGGCAGCGATCACGACATAGGCCGCGCCCGTTACTGCCGTGCCGCCACGCACCAGCCATTCGTTGGGAAACTGTGCCCGCAACCGGCCCGCCGCCACCCCGCCCACCAGCGCGCCCACGCCGATGGTCCCCAGCATCAGGCCATAGACCCCCGCGCCGCCGCCCAGCGAATCGCGCGAAACCAGCGGCAACAGCCCGGACAGCGACCCCGCCATCAGCCCGGTCAGAAACAACCGGAACAGCAGCGCACGCACCGGCGGCGCGTGGATGATATAGCGCAGACCCGCGCCAATGGCGGAACCCAGTCGTTCGGGCGGCAGCCGGCTGGGTTCGCGCACCCGGCGCCAGGCCCAGAACGCGGCAATCAAGGGCAGATACAGGATCGCACAGGCGGCAAACGCAGCCAGTGGCCCCGCCACCGCCACAATCACCCCGCCGACGGCCGGCCCGATGCTGCGCGCGATGTTGTAACTGATGCTGTTCATCGCGATCGCAGGCGTGGCGAGGTCGGCGGGCACCTGTTCGGCCGCAGAGGCCTGCCACGACGGACCGTACAGCGCGACGCTGCAACCGATCAGAAAACACCCGGCCAGCAGCGTGGTCGGCGTCAGCAGCCCGGCCGCGGTAATCGCCGCCAGCACCACCGCGCCGATGGTCGCCACGGTCAGCGCGGCCAGCGCCACAATACGCCGGTCGTACATGTCGGCCGCCGCCCCGGCCGCCATCGACAGCAGCATCACCGGCAACAGCAGCATGGTCTGCACCGTCGCCACCAGTTGCGGCGACGTGGTCAGCCCGGTCATTTCCCACGACGCGCCGACCCCCAGAATCAACAACGCCGCATTGCCCGGCAGGCTGGCCAGCCAGATCGCCCGGAACGCCGGGATGGAGAGCGGTCCGCTCCGCTGGTCAGTCATGCCGCAGGTCTTTCAATTGGCGCCGCGCGTGCAATTACAGCGCGCGCGGTCGGGGATCAGTCGGGGCTATCAGCCGCCTGGCGTTGTGGCACGGCGCACGCCATCAAGGAAGATGCGCACAACCATCGCCAGCAAGGGCCGCTTCGCGCCACGGCACCGCAAGCGACCAATGGAACGATGTGCGCCACAAAATGCCGCGCCGGTTCCCTGTCGCCGTTGTTCGCGCAAGCGTGCGGGCGCAGACTGGGCATGATCACAGGATCAATCAAGAACCCGAATTAACAAGCTGATAAGCGTAAGGGAAAGCTGATGGGCGACGAATTTCCGGCCGGGGCGACGATCGTGTTTGGCGGCAGCGGCGGCATTGGCCGCGGGGTCGCGCTGGAATTTGCCCGCGCCGGCAGCGCGGTGGCGGTGGTCTATCGATCGAAACAGGATGTGGCCGAAACCGTTGCAGCAGCGATCCGCGCCGAAGGGGTAGCGGCCAGCACCCACCGCATCGACGTGCGCAACCGCGCCGAAGTCGCAGCCGGTTTTGCCGAAGCCGTGGCCGCGCATGACCGCATCCACACCGTGGTGTGGGGCGCAGGCCCGGTCGTGCCGCAAGTGCGCATCGCCGATTGGGGCGAAGACATGTTCCGCCAGTCGATGGAGATCGAGGCGTTTGGCTTCAACAATGCGGTGCACACCGCCCTGCCGCACATGCGCGCGGCCGGCGGCGGCAGTTTCGTCCACCTGGGCAGCGCCGGGCACGACTGGTGGCCACAGCTTGACGGGCTGTCGGTCGCGCCAAAGGCCTGCAACGAGGCGCTGATCAAGGGCATCGCCAAGGAAGAGGGCGTCAACGAAATCCGCGCCAATTCCATCCTGGTCGGCGTGATCGATGCCGGGCAGTTCAAAGTGGGGCAGGAAAACGGCACGTTCACCCCCGAATGGGAAGCGGCGGTGAAGGCCATGCTGCCGCTCAAACGCTGGGGCAGCCCGCAGGATATCGGTCAGGCTGCGGTGTTCTTCGCCGGGCGGCGTGGCAATTATGTGACCGGGCAGACGATCGCGGTCGCAGGCGGGTTCGGTGTCTGACCATCCGCTGGCGCCGCGCGCGATCGACCCGCAGGCGGGGGCCGACCGCGAGGCGTTGCGGCATCTGGTCGCCGCTTATGGCCATGGCGTGGACCGCCGCGACTGGGCGCTGGTGCGCAGCCTGTACCACGATGACGCCACCGACGATCACCGGCCCTATTATAACGGTTCGGCATCAGGGTACGTCGATTGGCTGCCCGGCATGATGGCGAACTGGCGCGCGACCAGCCACGCGATGCTGAGCGCGCTCTATGTGCTGAATGGCGATCGTGCGGAGGGTGAAGTGGTGGCGCGGGCCTGGCACCTGACGCTGGATGGCACGCGGCAATTCGTGGCCTGGGGCCGCTATGCCGATCGCTATGAACGCCGCGACGGGGTCTGGCGCTTTGCCCACCGTTCGTTCATCCTTGACCAGGCGGAGGATCTGCCGGCGCCGGCCGGCGATGATTTCGGCAGCACCGGCGTGGACACCGGCCGCGCCGGCGCCGACGATCCGGTTTACACCCGGCTGCCGCTGTTCACCCGCTGACGGTATAGCCGCCGTCCACCGCCAGCGTCTGCCCGGTAATCCAGCTGGCCGCCGGGCTGGCCAGAAACAGCACCGCGCCGGCCACATCTTCGGGTTCCCCCAGCCGGCCCAGCGGGGTGCGCGCCAGCGTCGGCGCGGTCCACGCCTCTTGCGCAAATGTGCCTGCGGTCATGCGGCTGCGCGTCAGGCCCGCCGCCACCGCGTTGGCGCGCACGCCCCGGGGGCCCCAGTGCACCGCCATCGTCCGCGTCAGCCCGACCAGCCCGGTCTTGGCCGCGCCATAGCCGGGCACGATCGGAATGCCGAAATAGCTGCTCATCGATGCGATGCCGATCACCGATCCGCCGCCCGGCAGCGTGCTTTGCGCCAGCAGATCGACACTGCGCCGCGCCATGCGGAACGCGGCGTTCAACAGCATCGCCACCGCGCGGTCAAACACATCGGGTTCCCATTCATCCAGCCCGATCGACGGCAGCGCAAACCCGGCGTTGTTGACCAGCACGTCCAGCCGGGGAAGCGACGCGGCCAGCGCGTCGATCTGTTCGGGCTGTTCGATATCAAGCCGGTGATAGGCAAAGCCCGACAAGTCCGCTTCATACTCGGCGGGAGAGCCGCGCGTGCCGGTGATCGTCACCAGCGCCCCCGCATCGCGAAACGCGGCTGCGCAGGCCGCGCCGATTCCGCTGGTGCCGCCGGTAACCAGCACATGCGCGCCAGAAAAATCATGGGCGCAAAAATCGTGTCCTGTGCTCATCATGCCTGCTCCACCGCGACCCATTGGCCCATCTTCGCCGACGCGCGCGCCGCGTCGAGCACTGCTTGCCCCGCGGCGGCATCGCGGAAATCCGCCGCACGGTCGGGCAGCGGGGTTGGTTCCCGCAGGATCAACGCGCGCGCCTGCGCAAACAGCTTGGCATAGGGCGCGACATCAAAACCCTGGGTGTGCCAGCGATCCATTTCGGTCTGGATCAGTTCTGTCACCGGAAAGGGTTCAGGCGCGGGATTGACCAGTTCCACCGGCATTGGCAGCGCGCGGGCGCCATCGGCGTCCTGCAGCCAGACCTGTTCGGGGTCGCCAAACGCCGCGCCCGACTGGATCCATGCCGCGCCCGTGGTGCCGGCGACTTTGGTGCCCATCGCAAACGGCCCGGGCAGGCACATCGCCGCTTCGATCACCGCCATGGCGCCATTGGCACAGCGCAATTGCAGGTTGTAATAATCGTCGGAGGTCATTGCCGGACGCCCGGTCGACAGTTTGCGCAGGATGGCGCTGACTGCCGTAATCTCACCCACGGTCGCCCGCACCTGGTCGATCATGTGGGTGCCAAACGCCCCCAGAAAGCCGCCGCCCTGCGCGGCATCGGTCCACCAGTCGGCCAGCGGCTCGCCCTGATCGCCGGGTTGCTGATAGATGCGGTGGAACAGCAGTGGATCACCGATCGCGCCCGATTTGACCACGCGCGACAACAGCGCCTGCGCGCTGTCATAGCGGAATTCCGCACCCAGCAGCGCAACCACGCCCGCATCGCGCGCGGCCGCCAGCATGGCGCGCGCCTCGGCCAGATCACGCGCAAACGGTTTTTCGCACACCACATGCCGCCCGGCCTCCAGCGCCTGAAACACGGGCAGCGCATGGGCGTGCGGCGGGGTCGCCACGGTTACCAGCCGGATCGCCGGATCATCGGCCAGCAGCGCAGGCAAATCGTTGACGGCGCGCGGAATGGCCAGTGGCGCGGCGCGCGCCGTGGTCTTGGCCAGATCTCGGCCAACGATGGCGCGCACCTCAAACCCTGCCAGCCGCAGCGCACGCACATGGGTAAACAGGCCAAAGCCGGTGCCGACGACAGCCGCACCGATGGGGGTTTGGGTCATGCGGTGATCCTTGCCTGCGCCAGCACGGCGCGCGTGTGGGTGGCCCAATCCTGCGCGGCCTGCGCCAGCGATTGGTCGTTCTGGCGAAGGTTGAACACTTCGACGCCGGTCGCCGCGGTGCAGCCGATCGCATTGAGCGTGCGGATCAGGCCGGTCAGATCGATCACCCCTTCGCCCGGCAACAGCCGCTGCGTCATCAGTTCGGCCCAGGGATCGGCCAAGGGGGTTGGCAGGGCATCGCACAGTTGCACCGCGTGGATGCGGTGCCCGGGAATGGTGTGCAGCAGATCAAGCGAAGACGCGCTGCGGTGAAAATGCCAGGCATCCAGCGTGATCCCGCCATTGGCCCGGCCTGCCGCTGACACGATGGCCCAGGCATCGGCCAAAGACCGGATGCCGCCGACCGGCAGAAATTCGATATGCGCCTTCAGGCCATGGTCTGCCGCCAGATCGCACACTTTGGCAAAAGCTTTGGCAGCGACATCGACCGGGGTGGGCAGGGGGGACAAGTCGATCATCGCCACCGAGGGCGCGCCTAGCCGTGCTGCGGTTTCGATCACGCGTTCGGCCGTCAGCGTGCGCAACAGGCGCGACAGATCATCATCCGCGCCCTGCCGCTGATGATCCATCCAGCAGGCCGCGCAATCGAGTTCGGCAATGGTCAGCCCGGCATCGCCGATCCGCCCGGCAATCTCGCCCGCGGTCATGCCTTGCGCCTCCAGCGCCCAGACATCGCCAGGGTTGACCGTCAGACCGGCAAACCCGGCCGCCTTTATGGGTGCCAGCCGGTCGAGCAGCGGCACATGCAGATAAGGCGCACTGCTGAAACAAAGATCGCCAGGTCCCATCCCGCTCAATCCACAAACTGGCCGGTCAGCACGGCCGTGCCGGGATCAAGCGCGCCAATGTCTGCCAACGGCACCCGCCACAGCATGATCGGCACGGTCTGCGTGGTCTGCACCAGCCGCAGCCCCCAGATGCCGCGTTCATGGCCATAGGAATTGATCCAGTTCCCGCCGATCCCGGGGTCGCGTTCGGCAATCACCACGCGCACCCGGCCATCGGGTTCGGCGTGATGGCGGCTGTTGTTGATCCAGCCATTGCCATCCTCAAACGTATCCAGGTTTTCCTGCCACATGTTGCACAGCTGGAAATTCCAGTATTCACAAGGCGGCGGCGTGAATTCCAGCACCAGCGCCTCGTCCAGACGCTTTTCCCAGCCGCCAAACGCGACATGGCGGTCGGGCACGCCGCCGTTCGACAGATATTGCGCGCGGCTGTAATCCAGCCGGTTCAGCTTTGCCGCAAAATTGCCCTGATTGCCCTGCCACCAATTGCGCACCAGTTCGGCGTAGCCCAGCACGGCCTGCCCGGTCCAAGCCAGGCCATCGGCAATCAGCGCCGGGGTGACCGGTTCGGGCGCAGCATGGTCCAGGCGTTCGATCGTCATAGCCGGCGCAATGTCGTGCGCGCGGTCGCGCCAGGTCAGGCGGATCAGGATGCAATTGGTGGCGGGCGTCAGTTTCAGCCAGGCATGCCCTGGACCGGGGTCGTTTTGCGACAGGATCACTTCGAATGAGCCATCGTCGGCCACGGCGATCTGCTGGCTGGCCAGAAATCCGGTGGTTTTCAGATTGCTGGGATCAAACCGGGCAAGGCCCTCAAAACCTTGGGAGGCCCAGTCTTCTGCGCCTGGCGCATCGGGCGCGGGGCAGGTTAGCACCGCCATCACGAAATAGGGGATCGTGCCGCGTGTGCCGGTAATGCGGTAATCGCGCGCCTGATCAAACTGGCACATCAGGTGGTCCTGGTCGACCGTCTGCACGTTGATCGACTGCCGCCAGACCATGTCGCGCAACCGCGGCCGGGTCGGTTCGGCATTTTCAATCAGGCGCTCCATGCTCGACCGCGCCAACCGGGTCATGAACCGGTACCATTCGGCGCGATCAAGGTCAGACAGCGGGCCATCGATGGCCGCGATGTGCCGCCCGGCCAGTTTCAGCGTGTCGCAGAAATCATCCCACGCCTGCCCGGAATTCAGCCGTGCGCGCGCCATGTCATGCCGGTCCATCGCTAATCCTCCTGTCGCACGGAAAAGCGGTCGTAATAGAATGCGAAGCGCCGCCGCAGCGCGGCCAGATCGACACCGAACGTGCCCTCCAGATCATAGATCACCCGGCCTTGCGCGTGACGCGGGTTTTCCGCCAGATAGCCGTCCAGCCGACCTTCCACCGCGGGGGTCAGCGGCAAGTCTGCACGATCATAAATCGCGCGCGCCATACCCGGCTGATCGGCCATGTATTGATGAAACAGCACGTCGATTGATTGGTCTGGCGTCCACACATCGCGCGTTGCCACACAGGCACGCAACAGGCGCTCGATCCGGTCGATCCAGTGCGCTGCCAGCCCCACAGGGTCGGTCGGCTGGCGGCGGATGCGGTCGGAATAGCCCAGCATGGTGGTCAGCGACCGCAGCACATCAACCGGATCGCGATGGGTCACCACCATCGTCGCATCGGGAAACACCGCATGGATCGCCGCCAGATTTTCCATGTGCTGCGGCGATTTCAACAGCCAGCGCCGGCGCCCCGATGGCCCCCGGGACCACGACAGCACCTGCAGCACCTTCTTTTCATAGGCATAGGACCCGGTGCGGTCGTGCGCGAAATAGTGGTCGATCCAGCGCGGCAGGCGGGCCTGAAATTCCCAGCTGTAGCAATTGAGATCCATGAACATCAGCTCGTTGTCTTCATGGATGCCGGTGGCAGACATCTCATGCATCGCCGCCATGTGCGGCAGCAATGCGCCAAATTCCGCCCAGACTTGCGCCGATCGCGCCAGCCGCGGATCGACTTCGCCCGGTGCCATCGCCACCGCGGGCACCGGCTCTTCGGATTCCCACAGCGTCAGTGAATTGAGCCGGTCATCGCGTGCCAGCCAGTTGACCAGGTGGGTGGTGCCCGACCGTGGCAGCCCGGCGATGAAAATCGGGCGTTCGATGGGGATATCCAGGATTTCGGGGTGGCGTTTCACGCAATCTTCGATCCGCAACCGGTTGGCCAGCGCGCGCACCGCGTTGCCGACAATGGTGATCCGCCCGCCACGCGTCAGCCCGTCGTCTTCGTACAGTGATTGCAGCGTGACGCGCAGGCGCGTGAACAGACCCTCGGTTCCGCCCGCGCCGTCGCTGCCGAAGTGGCTCAGCCCGGTTTGCGCGCAGGCGCGTTCGACCACCTGTTCAGGGGTCAGATAGTCGGGAAAATCGGCTGGCCCTTCGCGCGCGGCGATCAGGCCAGGGGTCAGCACCGGGTCGGCCATGTCGTTGATGACAATGTCGGTCATGCCGCTGTGTCCGGAAATGTCAGCATGACTTTGGCCGCTTGGTCTGCGTCGGCCGCGACGGTCAGCGCCTCGGCAAACTGGTCAAACCGAAAACTGTGGCTGATCAGAGGGCCAAGCGCTGCGGCATTGGCGGCGATCATCGCGATCGCCTCGGCAAATTCGGGCGCGCGATCATCGGCAATTGCCCCGGCCAGCGTGATCTCGTTGGCCATCAGATGGAACAGGTCGATCGGCAGCGGCGCCTTGTGCAGGGCGATCACCGCGATCCGCGCGCCCTTTTTGGCATGGCCGATCACTTGTGCAAGCGCGGGGCCAGACCCTGCGGCATCGACAAACACATCGGTGCCCACGAACGGCACGCCAAACCGGTCGCCTGCACCGTGAAACCGCGCCAGCGCGGCGGGCAGTGTTTCGCGTTCGATGTTCACCGCCAGATCAGCGCCCAGCGCGCGGGCGCGGTCGAGCCGGCTGTCCACCCGGTCAAAGATCGCGATGTGCCGCGCACCCAGGTGCTGCAACATGGCCACCGCGCACAGCCCGATCGGCCCGGCGCCCAGAATGGCCACCGTGTCGGCCGCCGTGGCGCGCACCATGCGCAGGCCATGCAGCGCGACCGACAACGGTTCCGCCAGCGCGGCTTGCGCAAAGGTCACGTGATCGGGCAGGGGAAACAGCGTGTCGCCGATCTTTGCCGCGCTCACGCGAATATAGGGCGCCATCGCCCCATCGGGCCCGCCGCCACCGATATAGGCCCGGTCGGGATTGACCGCGACGCGCATTCCCGGCGCCACGCCCGCAACGCCTTCGCCAACGGCCACCACGGTTCCGGCAAATTCGTGCCCGATCGGCAGCGGTGCGGTCAGCGGATGGACGCCATCAAGGCTGCCCTTGGCAATATAGCCCAGATCGCTGCCGCAAATGCCGCAGGCCGCGACCCGCACCAGCACTTCGCCCGCTGCGGGCACCGGCACTGCAATCGGTTCGAGCCGGACATCGCCGGGGGCATGGATGCGCGCGGCGATCATGGTTGCAGGCATGATTCCGGGCGCAGCATGCGGATATACCGCCAGAGTCACATTCGCTCTCCCATCGTCAGGCGCCTTGGTGGCACCGTGTTGCCAAGGAATATAGCGATGCGGTGGCGAAAATCACCGCAAATCGGCAGCGTTTAGCGCAATGTGGCTTTTATTTGCGTAACGAAACGCCGCTGGCTACACTGAATCGCAGCATCGGGGCAAACAACGCCCTTCACCCGCCGGGAGAGAATCATGCCTGCCACGATCGAGGACCTTGCCGCCCGTCTTGCTGCGCTGGAAGACAAGGAGGCGATCCGCACGCTGAAATCGCGCTATCTGCGCGCCTGCGACCTGAAACTGGTGGAACAGGTGCGCGACTGTTTCCTGCCCACCGGGGTGCGCATTGCCTTTCAGAACTTCCCCGAATTTACCGACCGCGATGCCTTTGTCGCGATTTATGAACAGATGGCCTGCCAGGGCGGCGTCTATGACCTGCACCATGCCACCAATTCGGAAATCGACCTGACCGGGCCGGACGAGGCGAAGGGGCTGTGGTCGCTCAATTTCCGCACCATCCTGACCGGCCCGCGCCAGATCGTGCGGCTGGTGGTGGAATACGAGGATATCTATCGCCGGCAGGACGGCCGCTGGTGGATCGCCGAAACGGTCAGCCGCGTGACATCGATGCTGACCGAACAAATCGGCGAAGACGGCAGCGTAACCGTGCTGGTGCTGGCGGAACCGCCTGCGGGTTAACGCAATATGGCTTGATTAGACCAACGTGAGCCCCGCCCCTCAGGGGAGGGGTTGGAGAGGTGTGTCCAAGGGCCGAATTGTTGTGCGCCATCGCAGCGCCGGACACCCCTACCCAACCCTTCCCCTGAGGGGAAGAGCTTATTTTACAATGCATTGTGTGGCCGGTGATTCAGGCCAGCACCGCATCAACCGGCGCACACTGCGACCCGCGCACCACTTTGCCCGGTCGCGCGCCGGTGGACACATCGTCGCGGCGGATCACCTGGCCATTGACCACGGTCGCGACATAGCCGCTCGCCGCCTGATCCAGCCGGCGTCCCCCGCCCGGCAGATCGAAGCGCACCACCGGGGCGTGCAGTGCCAGCGTATCGAGATTGATCACATTCACATCGGCCTTGTAACCCGGCGCCAGAATGCCCCGGTCATGCAGGCCCATGACAGTGGCCGGTTTGGCCGCCAGCGCATGCACCGCCTCGGCCAGTGACAGCCGTTCGCCCGCGCGGTCGCGCACCCAATAGGTCAGCATGAAGGTGGGATAGCTGGCGTCGCAGATCGCGGCATAATGCGCTCCGCCATCGCCCAGGCCCATTACCGTATCGGCACGGCGGATCAGCGGCAGCAGCGCATCCAGCCGGCCTTCGTGGAAATTGCCCAGCGTGTTCAGGATCAGGCCCTGTCCGTCGCGGTCCAGCATCGTGTCATAGGCAACCTCTGCGGGCGAACGGCCTTGCGCCTCCGCAAGTGCGGCGATGCTGGTATCGCGCGCGGGTTCATAGACCGGCGGATCGCCGAACGGGAACATCCAGTTCCAGTTTCGCGTGAGCATCGACAAGGGATGGCCATCGTTCGGCGCTTCCGCAATCACCGCCGTGCGGAATGCCGGATCGCGCAAATACGGCAATTGGTCGGCCAGCGGCAGACCGGCGATTGGCTGGTAGGTCGGGCACAGGCAGAACGCGTGCGTTGACAGCGCCCAGCCCGACACCATGCCGATCGGGCGCGGCAGGATCTGTGGCCAGATGTGAAGCCCGCGCGCATTGGCGGCATCGACCGCCGCCAGCGCGTCCTGCCAGATCGGCGGTCCGCTGTTGCTGGTGGCCAGGGTAAACGTCGCCGGCCGTCCGGCACTTTCCGCCACCGCGATCAGCTTGTGCAGTTCTTCGGCCCAGGTGGAAAACGGCGCATCGAGAACCGCCTGCAACACGCCGGTGCCCGCATCGCTCAGCGCGCCGGCAATCGCCTTCAGCTCGTCCAGATCGGCGCCGTAGGTCGGGATCAGCTCGCCGGCCTTGGTGCGGTGAATGTTGAGCCGGCTGGTGGCAAAGCCGATGGCACCTGCCGCGATCGCTTCGCCGGCAATGCGGCGCATTTCCGCCAGATCGGCAGGAGTCGCCGGTTCGCGGTCGATCGCGCGGCTCCCCATCACCCACACGCGCAAGGGGCTGTGCGGCAGTAGCGCAGCCACATCGATATCGCGCGGCCGGGCCTCCAGCGCGGCCAGGTATTCGGGGAACGTCTGCCAGTCCCACGGCAGGCCGGCGGCCATCACCACGCCGGGAATGTCCTCTACTCCTTCCATCAGGCGGATCAACGCGTCGTGATCATCGTGCCGGCAGGGGGCAAAGCCGACGCCGCAGTTGCCCATCACCACGGTGGTGACGCCATGGCTGGAACTGGGCGCCATTTCTTCGCCCCAGATCGCCTGGCCATCATAATGCGTGTGGATGTCGACAAAGCCGGGTGTGACCACGCGCCCGCTGGCGTTGATGGTTTCCGCAGCGGTTCCGCCAAAAAGCGGGCCGACATAGGCAATGCGGTCACCGACCAGCGCGACATCGCCGATCACGGGCGCGCCCCCCGCGCCATCGACGATCAATCCCCCGGTGATCAGCAGATCGGCGTGCATCATGCTTGCTCCATCGCGGCGGGCAGCGGCCCGCGTTCGGCCCAGAACGCGCCGGCGGCATCGGTGTCGGCATCCACCGCGCCACGCACGCCCAGCGCGGCGCGTGCCTCGGCCAGCGGCAGGTGGAAATAGTCCTCCAGCCGCGCCATGAACAGCGCATCGCTTTGCTGCCCCACGTGCATGCCGCGCTGGATGGCATCGACGCAGGTCGGCCAGACCTGTGGATAGTGCAGCATGGTGCGGACGGTATAGCGCAGCGACCCAAAAATCTGGATCATGCTGAGTTCGGCGGCCAGTTCGGGATTGCGGATAAATTTGAACACGTTGGTCAGCCGGTACCAATAGGGCACCAGTTCCCCCATGAAATTGAACCCGCCGCCGGTCAGGATATGTTCGAAATCATGCGTCTGCCCCGACCGCAGGTTGTAAAACTGCAACTGGGTCCTGGGCTCGCTCCACGGCACGATTTGCAATTCGTAATGGCCGCCGGTCATCTGCGCATAAAGGATGCCGCCTAGCGACCCGGGCGCATATTGCGCAAAATCGGCGATTTTGTAGTTCGACACAAATCCTTCGCGAAACCATGCGTCAAGCGCGGGGTTTTCGCGCCGTTCCTGCGTAAACATCGCCTCGATATGGTCATGATCGCGCAACGCATCGAGGATCGGCAGAAATTCGTACATTTCCGCCGGTGGCGGCATGTCCGGCCCGTTGCGGCGCAGCAGGATCATCGCCAGCCATTCGCGCAACGCCGGGTTGTTGAGATATTTTGATGACGATACCAGCACGCTGGACGGCGTTTCCACCGGCACCCAGCCGCGCGCGAGATAGGGGACATCGACCAAGACGGGCTCCTCTGGGCACAATCGATCGGTGCCTGCCAGAGCGTCCGATCGCTGCCAGGCGGCGGTTCTGGCATGGCCGCCGTCCTGTGGGGGAACGGTAACCCACGATCGCCCGGCAAGCAACGGGACAGTTATGGCTGATCGCCGAAATCTTCGCATTAGGCGATTGAGTTCAACTGTTGACCTTCTTTTGCGTGACACGCTAAGCAGATGGTTACGAAAAACGAGAGGATTCTGGCTGTGGGCAATTTGGGCATCGACTATGGACTGGCGGGCAAAGTCGCACTGGTTACCGGCGGCAGCGGCGGCATCGGCCGGGCGACTGCGCTGGTGTTTGCGCGATCGGGTGCCAGCGTGCTGGTCAGCGATGTAAACGCCGATGGCGGCGCCGAAACGGTCGCAATGATTGCGGCGGCCGGCGGCAAGGCCAGCTTTTTCCGCTGCGATGTGTCCCAGGCGGATGAGGTCAAGGTGATGGTCGCCGCCGCGGTTGACCGTTTTGGCGGGCTTGATTGTGCGTTCAACAACGCCGGGATCAACCGGCTGGGCGATGACGAATACGATGATGCGATCTGGGAACGCAACATGGGCATCAACCTGTCGGGCGTGATGCGCTGCATGCGTGAAGAAGCGGCGGTGATGCTGCCGCGCGGCGGCGGGGCGATCGTCAACACCGCGTCAATCAACGGGCTGGTCGGCAATGGCGGGCAACCGGCCTATGTCGCGGCCAAGCACGGCGTGGTCGGACTGGCCCGCCATGGCGCCTTGCGCTGGGCGCAGGCCGGCATTCGCGTCAACGCCATCTGCCCCGGGGTGATCGAAACGCCGATGACCGCGCCGCTGACCGCCGATCCGGCGATGAAGGCGATCATCGATGGCATGACGCCGATGGGCCGCATGGGCACCGCGCAGGAAATTGCGGAGGCGGTGGTCTGGTTGTGTTCGCCCGCTGCCAGCTTTGTCACCGGCCATGCCATGGTGGTCGATGGCGGCGCCACCGCCGTCTGAACCTTTGCCGTTGCGCCGGGAACCCGGCGCAACGGCAGGTCTTGGTCAGGCAAGTGCCGCCCTTAACCGCGCACCCGCAGCGTCGATATGCGGCAGCGCGTCGGTCACGAATTCAAACATCGAAAAAAAGCCGTGGATCATGCCTGGCGCAACTTCGGCATGGACCGGGTTGCCCGCCGCGCTCAGCCGTTCGGCATAGGCCACGCCTTCATCGCGCAACGGGTCATATTCGGCCATGATCACCGTGGCCGATGGCAGACCGGCCAGGTCGCCGGTGTGCAGCACCGTCGCCCCATCGACATGGCCCTGCGCCAGATCGCCAATGTACTGTTGCCAGAACCATTCCATCATCGCGGTGGACAGGAAATAGTTGCCGGCGCCATTTTCGCCATAGGACGCGCGGGTAAAGTCGGTGTCGGTCACCGGATAGATCAGCAACTGGTGGCGTAACGCCGGGCCGCCATGATCGCGCACCCGGATCGCCACCGCAGCGGCCAGGTTGCCCCCGGCGCTGTCGCCGGCCACCGCCAGCCGCGTCGCATCGATGCCCAGATCTGCGGCATGGTCATGCGCCCACACCAGTGCATCATGACAATCGTCCAGCGACGCGGGAAACGGCGCTTCCGGGGCCAGCCGATACCCGACCGACAGCACCGCGGCACCGCTGGCGCGCGCAATTGCGCGGCAGGTGCCATCGTGCGTGTCGATCGTGCCGACCACCCAGCCGCCGCCATGGTAATAGACCAGCAGCGGCGGATTTTCACCCGCATCGGCCGGGACATACAGCCGCGCTGCCAGCGTGCGCCCGGGCAGATCGATGCTCAGGTCGCGGACCTGCGCCACTTCGGGCGGGGGGCCCATCGCCATCGGCCGATCGTTGGCCGCGCGCATTTCGGGCGCGGTGATCGTGGCGAGGTCCACCGGCGGCATCTGCGCGAACATGCCGAGCAGTGCCTCGACTTGCGGATTGAGTGTCATGGTCAGCCTTCTTCCCTGTCTGATTACCCGAATTGCGCGACGACCGTGCGCACGGCGTCGGCAACATCGTGCCGTTGATAGCCCAGCAGCGCGGTTTCGCCAGTGTCGGGTTCATAGCGGATGAAATTGCCGCGTCCTTGCGGGATTGCCACATCGGGCAGCAGCGGCAATTCCTGGTCCAGCGCCTCGACATGCACATCGCTGCGCCCGACAGCGTCAAAGAACAGCTGAAAATACTGCGCGAACGACAGGTTTTCATCGCCCACCAGATAGGCCTTGCCCGGCTCACCACGTTCCAGCGCGCCCTCGATCGCCTGCGACAGCGACCGGAACGACATGAAATTGGTGCCCCCGGTCGGCGCATAGGCCGGGATCGGGATCAGCCCCTTGGCCCACTGCGTATAGGGTTCGAAAATCGCCGAGGGCAGCCCGGGCACGGTGCCGACCATGAATGGCGCATTCACGCTGATCACGTCAAAACCGGGGCGGCTTTCCGCGTGCGCGCCTTCGCACGCGGCCAGGCGTGACTGGATATAGACATTGCCCGCCACCAGTTCCGGCGCGGCCTGCGCATAGAAACTGCCCAGTTGAACCGCGCGCGACACCCCGGCTTCGCGCGCGGCGGCAAAGAATGCGGGCAGCGCGACATGGTTGGCGCGGATCAGCCATTCGCCAAAATCCTCACCCGGCGGCACATGGCGCGGGTCGTTGCCGGCGGCAAACACCACCCAGTCAAACCCCGTCAGCCGGTCGGGCGTGAAATCCCCCGCCACATAATCGCCGCGCAGATAGGCAAGGTCAGCCAGCGGCGTGGCGGGATGTGCGCCTTCACCCCGACCGGTGATGGTGACATCGTGGCCGGCGTCGGCCAGATGCAGGGCGGCATGGCCCCCCAGTGCGCCGGTTCCACCGACAACAAGAACTTTCATGGCGTATTCCCTTGATAACGGGGGTTGGCAGGTGGCAGCGGCGCCAGATCGGGGCTGCGGCGCAACAGGTTGCCGCCATCGACGGCGATCATTTGCCCGGTCACCCAGGCAGATTCCGGCCCGGCCAGAAACCGCACCGCGCCGGCCATGTCGTGCGCTTCGCCCAGCCGCCCCAGTGGATATTCGGGCAGGAACGCGGGGGTCGCGCCGCCGTCGAACATGGCCTGCGTGGCGCCCGACCGGGTCAGACCGGGGCGGATCGCATTGACGCGAATGCCCGATGGCCCCAGCTCGTCCGCGGCCATGCGCACCAATCCTTCCAATGCGGCCTTGGCCACGTGATAGGCGGTCAGGTGGCGAAAGGTCAGCACCGCCGCACCCGATGACAGGCACACGATCGATCCGCCCGGGCGCATCAGCGGTGCCGCCCCGGCAATCACCGAAAACGTCGAAACCACATTCATGTCAAAGGCATCGCGTAAATCCGACGCGGTGTGTTCGATCAGCGGTTTGAACCCGCCGCCGCCGACCGTGGCAAACGCCACATCCAGCCGGTCGGCCAGGTCGTGCGCGGCCTGCAACGCCGCGCGCACCGCTGCTTCATCCATGGCATCGCCGACAAACCCGTGCACAACTGCGCCCGGCACTGCCTGCCGGATGCGGGCCATGGTGGCATCCAGCCCGTCGGCGCGGCGCGCCATCAGCATCAGCCGCGCGCCATCACGCGCCAGTTGCAGCGCGCACGCCTCTGCAATCGCGCCGGTCGCACCGGTGACAAATGCGGTTTGCCCCGCCAGTGCCAACCCGGTCATGCGCCGCCCCCGACATTGCGCACGGTGCGCAGCTCTTCCCAATCCACCACCAGTTCGCGGCGGGCAAAGCGCCACTCTGCGCCATCGCGGCGCCAGGTGTCCTGATAGCGGATTGCCCAGACCAGCAGGGTATCGGTGCCGTCGGTGCCGGCGATGCGGTGCTCTGCAGTGCTCCGCGTTTCGCCACGCGCAGTGTCGCCGTCGATCACCGCATCGATATCGTGCACCACATGGCGGGTGGCGACAAAGGCATGGGCGAGGTGGTCGATCGAGCCCAGATTGGCCTCCAGCCCGGTGATCGCAAAGCCCGGCCCGACAATTTCGACATCATCGGTCATGACTGCGCGCCACGCGGCCTTGTCACGGCGGTCAGCGCCCCAGGCATAAGTTTCGGCTGCTGCGCGCAGGCCAGCGAGATCGGCCGCGCTCATGCCGCCGACCCCGGAATGACCAGGCCATTGCCGGTAATCAGCGGCACGTTCGACCATTCGCCCTGTGGCGTGCGGTACCAGCCCGATGCGGCCAGCGCGCCGCCATCGACATGGATCGCGGTGCCGGTCACCCAGCTGGCCAGCGGGCTGGCCAGGTACAGCGCCGCGCCCGCGCAATCGGCCGGCCGACCAAACCGGCCCAGCGGAATCCAGCGTTCTTCATGCGCGCGGTTTTCGGGCGGGATCATGTAATCGAGCGCGACTTGCGGGGTGTCGGTGGTTTCGGGCGCAATGTCGTTGATGCGGATGCCTTCGGGCCCCAATTCCAGCGCCAGGCTTTTGGTCAGGCCGGTGATCCCGGCCTTGGCCGCGGCATAGACCGCGCAATTGGGAATGCCGCGAAACGCCTCGATCGAACTGACGTTGATGATCGACGAACCCGGCGCGGCCTTGCGCAGCAGGGGCAGCATCGCGCGGGTCATGCGCATCAGCTGGCCCAGGTTGACATCGAGCACCGCGTCGATCTCGTCCTCGTCCATCGTCGCAAACGGCTTGGCGTGCAGAAAATGCCCGACATTGTTCACCAGCACGTCCAGCTGCCCGGTTTCCCCGGCGATGCGTTCGGCCAGCATCGCCGGAACGCCGCGTTTCAGCACGTCGCAGCGGATGACGCGGGCGTCGGGTAGCGCGGCTTCGACCGCATTGGCGCGGTCGGGATCGATTTCGGCAATCACCAGCCGCGCGCCGGCACCTGCGAATGCCTCGGCAATGGCGCGGCCGATGCCCACGCCACCGCCGGTAACCAGCACGGTCTTGCCTGAAAAATTAAGTGCACCGTGCAGATCGGCGCTGGTGGTGGCGGCCATGGTCAGTACACCGCCGCGGGGTTTTTGTCGCGCGGGTGCCCCAGCATGGCGCGGTGCGACGGTGGCTGTTTGCCGCGATCGGTAATGCCCAGGGTCTGCGCGATTTCCGCCACGATCAGCGTTTCGCCCGACAGCGCGTCACGGTTGGGCGCGCGATCGATGGCATCGATCACGTGGGCGGAAAATTCGGGGTTTTCGGCCATGGCCAGGAACCCTTCGTACTGTTCCGGATTGGTGCCGGCGGCAATCTGCGACCGTTCGGTCACCTGCATGCCCAGCCACAGCGACACCGCGATCACCCCGGTGCCGCGCAGATCGTGTTCCATGTCATGCGCCAGCTTGTCCAGCCCGGCCTTTTGCGCGCCATAGGCCGGCCCGTGCATATAGCAGCTGGCGCCAAACGAGCTGGTCATGGCGATCGCGCCCGACCCTTGCGCCACCATCATTTTCGCCGCGTGCCAGCTGGCCACATAGGCCGACCGCAAACCGACATCGAGGATGTTTTGCGCGGCCAGCTCCTTTTCCCAGAACGGCTTTTTCTCGATCAACTGGTGGTGCATGAACGCGGCATTGTTGACCAGCACGTCCAACCGGCCGGCCTCTGCAGCGATTTGCTCAAACACCCGCGCGACAGCCTCATCGTCCGAATGGTCGCATACCAGCGGAATGCCTTTGCCTCCCAATGCGGTGACCTTCGCCGCGGTTTCCGCAACCGTGCCCGGCAGCACCGATCCGTCCCAGCCGCGCGCATCGCCGGGCGTGATCGTGCGGCCGGTAACATAGACGGTATAGCCCAGTTCGCCAAAGCCCCGGGCAATGCCTGCCCCGGCGCCGCGGCTGGCGCCTGTAACAAGCGCAACTCTGGAATGGGTCATGTGGTGGTATCCTTTCGGCTTCAATGCGTGGTCAGGGGTGGCGGGGCGTCTTGCCCGCGCTGGCGAAACGCCATCGGGGTCAGCCCGGTCGATCGGCGAAAGGCGCGCGCAAAGCTGTTGGCATGGGCAAAGCCGCAGGCCTCTGCGATCGCCTTGATCGGCATCTTGATCGGCCCCTTGATCAGATCCCCGTGGCCATACAGCAGGCGCTTGGCCTGTTCGATCCGCGCGTTTTCAATATAGTCGGCCACCGTCGCCCCGGTCAGCGCAAAGAACTGGCGGTGCAGGTGCCGCACGCTGATGCCGCACAGCGCGGCCAGCTCGGCCACGCTGGGCACCGCACCGGCACGGCCGATCCGTTCGCGGATGCGACGGAATTGCCACGCGGCCAGCCGCCCGGTCACCAGCGGTTGAGCCGGACGCGCGATCAGCCGCCCGAATTCGATCGCAATCAGCTCTGTCAGCGCGGCGATGGCCGGTTCGGACCGGTCGACGGGGTTGACCAATTCGCGGCGCAACAGATGCATCAGCGCGCGCAAACCTTCGTTGCGGATTGCCAGCAGCGATTTGAGAAATGTGGGCGAGGGCGCATGGTGCCCCGCCATCAGCGCGCGCGCGCGATCGGGCGCAAACACACAGCGCACCACGCGGATATGCCCGCCTTCGGATCGGCCGCTGACCATGATCCCTGGCCAGCGCGCAAACAGCGTGCCCATGTGGCAGCGCCGCGCCGGATCAAGCTCGCTCAGACAGGCAGACGCCTCGGCGGCCAGCGGCGGCAACGACATCTCGATCATCAGCGAGTCTTCGGTGCGGGTAAAATCCAGCGTGGTCGGCCAATGCCATTCAACCAGTTCGGCGCAGCCGGCCGGCGTGTGCATCCGGGCAAGAATGGTCGGGGTCAGGTCCATCGCCGGTTACACGTCCCGATGCGCAAAATCGAACTGGGATGTCGGGATGACATCCACGCGGGCGAAATCGATAAAGGCCTGGCAGCTGTCCATCATTGCCGCCAGATTGGCGTCGAACTTGGGCTGATTGCCCACCGCATCGAAAAACACCGCGGGCTGGTCCAGCGCGGACAGCGGAAAGCATTCCTCCACAAACGCGTCATAGGCCGGTGCATCGGTGGTCAGCGGCCGCACGATCAGGTTCTGCACATATTCGAAATTGGATTGCGTTTCGATCGCCACGCGGGTGTGGTGGCCATGCCAATGGTCGATCGCGGCGGCGCGGCTGATGTCGGAGCGGAACGTGATAAAACTCGCCTGGCTCCAGCCCCAAGTACGCATGCCCGGTTCAGCGGAGTGCGCGGTGTTGGCGATGATCGTCGATTCCGCCACCAGCCACAGCGCAAAGCGTGCGCTGTGCGCGGCCAGCGCGGCGTCGATGGCAACACGGAACCGCGCATTGGCCGATGGCAACCAGAATTGCGCGATCGCCGCCTGTTGCGGCGCCTGCCACGATTGCACCAGCGGATCACCCGGCAATACCGCCGCATCGCGCACATTGATCCGCACGTGGCACGCCCCCGCCGCGATCA
This sequence comes from Novosphingobium sp., assembly GCF_040398825.1. Lineage (GTDB taxonomy): Bacteria > Pseudomonadota > Alphaproteobacteria > Sphingomonadales > Sphingomonadaceae > Novosphingobium. Next base: position 106,563 of record NZ_JBBATI010000004.1, on the reverse strand, counting down.
GCGCATCGGGCAGCGTGGCCAGCACCTTTGCGCCAAATTCCTCGCGCGGCTGGCCGGCAGGTGCCCACAGCGCGGCAATGACCTTTTCCATCGTCGCAGACCCTCGCTTAGTCGAAGTTGGCCTGACCGCCATCAAGCGGGATGGTCGCCCCGGTCAGATAGGCCAGATCGCTACCGCACAGCGCCACCAGCGCGCGGCCGATATCCTGTTCCAGCGAACCCACACGACCAAGGGGGATCGTGCGGAAAAACGCCTGCGCTTCTTCCGGGTTGTTTTCGATCCACCATTTCAGGCCGGGCGATTCGGCATGCGGCGCGATGGTCAGCACGCGAATGCCTTCACCACCCCATTCCGCCGCCGCCGCGCGGGTCAGCGACCGGATCGCCTGTTTCACCGCAGCATAGGCGCCATAGCCAGACATGTCCCAGCGTATGCCGGCGGACGAACAGAAGTTGAAAATCGTGCCCCCGCCGCGCGCCACCAGGTGCGGGCGCGCCAGTTTCATCAGCCGGAAGGTTGCCAAGGGCCCGGATTCGAACCCGGCCATAAACGCGTCGTCGGTCACGTCGTCCAGCTTGCCCAGCGGCACTTCCTGCGCGTTGTTGACCAGCACGTCGATCCCGCCGAACTCCGCCACGGTGCGATCGACCGCGGCGGCCAGATCGTCGGCACTTTTGACATTGCAGGCCAGCGCCAGCGCGGTGCCGCCACGTTCGCGTATCATCGCGGCGGTCTGTTCCACCTTTGCCAGCGTGCGCCCGGTCACCACCACGGCAGCGCCGGCGCCGGCCATGGCGCATGCGACTCCCTCGCCAATGCCTTGCCCTGCGCCGGTAATCAGCGCTACTTTGCCCGAAAGCTCAGCCATGACTCTCCCTTTATAGTGTTCGTAGATTATTTGCGCACATTCTACGCATGGAGTTGACAGGATGGCAAGCAGGGGCGAACTTTGCGTGACAAAATTGGGATGATGAATTCCGAAATGGCGCATTGCCGCCGGATCGCTGAAAGACATCGCAGACAGACAGGGTAGGCATGACCGGCAATTGGGACAAAGAAGTCGATGTGGTGGTGGTCGGTTCGGGCGCGGGCGGGCTGCTGACCGCGCTGGTCGCGGCTAAAAACCGCGCTGACGTGCTGATCATTGAAAAGGCGGCGCTATGGGGCGGCACCAGCGCCACATCGGGCGGCGGGATCTGGATTCCCGGCAGCGATCAGGCGCGCGCGGCGGGGTTTGAGGACAATCTGGACGATGCGTTCCGCTATGTGCGCGCGCTGTCGGCGCCCAATGTGCCCGATGCCAATATCCGCGCCTATGTCGACAATGCTGCATCGATGCTGCGCTGGGTGACCGCGCACACGCCGGTGGTCTATACTGCGCAGCCCTATCCCGATTATCATGCCGAAAATCCGGGGGGATCGACCACCGGTTTTCGCACCCATCTGCCCGAACTGTTCGATGGGAAACTGCTGGGCGACGATCTGAAGACGCAGCGCTTTCCCTCGCCCGCGGCCAGCCTGTTCGGCTATCTCAACTGGACTTTCGCCGAAACCTATCTGCTGCTCTATCGCACAAAGGGCTGGGCCAAGGGTCTGACGCAGATCATGGCCAAATACTGGTTCGACTGGCCGTTCCGCTTTTCCTCGCGCAAGGATCGCCGGCTGACATTGGGCAATGCGCTGACCGGCGGGCTGCGGCTGGCGCTCAACCAGGCTGGCGTGCCGCTGTGGCTGTCGACCGGGATGCAGGAACTGGTGCGCGAAGACGGGCGGATTGTTGGCGTCGTGGTGCAGCGCAACGGGCAGACCATGCGCATTCGCGCGCGCAAGGGCGTGGTGCTGGCGGCCGGTGGCTTTGACAAGAACCAGGCGATGCGCGACGCCAATGCGCCGTTGTATCGCAATGCCACTCTGTCGGGCGGGGTGCCCAGCAACACCGGCGATGCCATCCGTGCCGGCGCCGCGGCCGGTGCCGCCACCATGAACATGCAATCGGCGTGGGCCGCGCCGGTGTTCTATGTCCCTGGCGAAGACCGCGGTCGGCTGGTGACAATCGAGCGCGCGCTGCCCGGGTGCATCATGGTCAACCAGACCGGGCAGCGCTATTTGAACGAAGCGGCGTCATACCATATCGTCGGGCAACAGATGGCCCGCCGCCATGCCGAACATGGCGATGCCAGCCCCAGCTGGATGGTGTTTGACGCGCGGTACCGTCGGGATTTTCCGATGGGGCCGCTGCTGCCGCTGGTGCCCGACTGGCTGCAATCATCGGGCGTGCGCAAGATCATGAAAAAAGGCCGGACTTTGTCCGAACTGGCCCAGGCGATGGGGGTTGATCCGGCAACGCTGACGGTGACCGTCAACCGTTTCAACGCCGGCGCGGCCCAGGGCCAGGACCCCGAATTTCATCGCGGCGAAGCGGCCTATGACAAGATGTACGGAGATTATCGCCACCAGCCCAACCCGTGCCTGCGCCCGCTGACCGATGCGCCGTTTTATGCCATGCCGATCTATCCCGGCGACATCGGCACCAACGGCGGGCTGACCACCAATGCCCGTGCGCAAGTGGTTGATGAACAGGGCAATCCGCTGCCCGGGCTCTATGCGGTCGGCAACAATGCCGCATCGTCGATGGGGGAAAGCTATCCCGGGGCAGGGGTCACCATCGGCCCGGCCATGACCTTTGGCTATATCGCCGCGCGCGATCTGACCGGGGCGAATGATTGAAAGCCTTTGTAACACTGATTACTCTCCCCCCTCCCCTTCAGGGGAGGGGCCGGGGGTGGGGCCGTGCAACAAAGCTTGGCGCCAGTGGAGAGGCCCCACCCCAACCCCTCCCCTGAAGGGGAGGGGCTTTGTTAACTCTCATTGATCCACCTGCTTCAAAAAAAACGGGCCGGGATCGCCCTCATGCGATCCCGGCCCATGCAGTTTGCGGATCACTGCCCGGCGGGTAAAGACCGGGCAGTTCCGGGCCTCAATTAAAAACTTGCGCCCAGTTCGACGCCAAACGTCCGGCCCCGGTCATAGGTCCCGGTGAACAGCAGGACCGGCGCGCCAAAGCTGATATAGCGTTTGTTGAACACGTTATCGCCATAGGCCGACAGCGAGAGCTTTGCCCCGCCGACGGCGAGATCAGCCAGCCCCAGGCGGCCGTTGACCACCCAGTACCCGCTCTGCTTGTTTTTATCCTCCAGCACCGCGGCCCCAGTCAGCACGTTCCTGAGCGGGGTGGAGGTCAGGTAATAGGAACTGCGATAGCGCCCTTCGACCAGCCCGCTGATATGCGCGCCGCTGTGGCCCAGTTCTGGCGAATTGTAGACCGCCGCAGCGCGCCCGGTCCAGTTGGAGAAATAGGTCGGGCGCGCATAGGCCGCGACATCGGTGCCGTTGAGCACGAACGTCTTGTAGGTGAAATCGGTATAGGACATGCTGCCCGACAGATTCAGGCCCTGCACCACGGCGATTTCGGCCTCGGCCTCCACGCCCTTGATCTTGGCCTTGCCGGCGTTGTCAAAGAACTGTTTGCCGTTGATGAAGTTCTGCGTCTGCAGATCGGCGTAATCGTTGTAAAACGCCGACAGGTTCAACCGCAGCCGGTTGTTGAAGAACTGCGTCTTGCTGCCCAGTTCATAGGCGGTGAGGTTTTCCGGGCGATAGGGAATGCCGCTGAGGATACCACCTGCAACATAGCCCGACGATATTTTGGCATAGAAATTCGATGCCGGATCGGGATGCCAGGCCAGAATGCCGGTATAGGTCGCGCGCGAATAGGCGAGGCGATAGTCGCCGACCCCCAATGACCCACCCTGCGCGGCCGAGATCACGTCGATGCGCAAATGCCGCTTGTCAAACGTGCCGCGGACACCCCCGGTCAGGTCGAGCGTGGGTGCCAGATGCCAGGTCAGTTGTGCGTACGACGCAACCGAATAGTTCTGGCTGTAGGTGCGCGTCAGCCCGCTGCCGAACACATTGTCCAGCGGGCTGGGCACGATGGTTGCCGACGGGGTCGGTTCCAGAATGCCGAGCACTTCGGTGCCGGGCGCCCTTTCAGAGAAATAGAACAGACCGGCGGTCAGCTGATAGGCATCACGCGCGATTTGAAACTGCAGTTCCTGGCTGAACTGGTTCTGGCTGGTCGCGCGCGCGGTCAGCAGAGGAAAGAAATAGTCATTGGAGGTGGGGATGTTGGCCGGGTTGAACAGCCCCGCCTGCCGTTGTGCATCCGTCAGGCCCGGTGTGATCAGCGCGCCCAGCTGTTGAAAGGTAAAGCGCAAGCCACCCGCCGAACCCAGGTCAAAGATCACCGGGTCTTGCCGGAACTGGCGATAGGCGGTGATGCTCTTGATCGAAATGCCTGTCCCGACATGCCAGTTGAGCGTCAGGCTGTGGCCCTGGGTTACGGTATGTTCGTTGCTGGTTGCCGCCGCCACTGAACTGAGCGGACCATTGGTGCCCGGATTTTCGGTGCCGCCAAAGTAGGGCTGCAGCGCCACGATCGGCGCCAGCAACTGGCCCGATGCATCGGGAATTACCCCCAGCGATTGCATGGCGCGGCCGCTGGCGTTGGAATTGGTATAGTCAAACCGGTAATCGGCGGTCACATCGCCAAAATCGCCGCGCACTGCGATCTGTCCGCCGTCAACCTTGCGATTGCCCAGCTTGGCGACATATTTCTGCGTGCCGAATTCCGGTGCGCGCAACGCAATATTCAGCCCCTTGCCGGCCAGCGTATTGGTGACATCGCCATCGATCTGGTCATGCAAATAGGACAATCGCACCGAAAACGGCCCGATTTTGGGCAGATCTACCGACAGCTTGGCCCGGGTCGCGTTGTAATTGCCAACCGACAGGCTGGCGCGCGCGCCCAATTCGCCCTTTGGCGCGGCGGTGGTGATCGAAATCGCGCCCGAGGTGGCGTTGCGGCCAAACAGCGTGCCCTGTGGCCCGCGCAACACTTCCAGCCGTTCGATATCCGAAAAATCGAGCAGCGATCCGACCGCGCGGCCGATATAGACGCCGTCGATATAGATCCCGACCTTGGGGTCGACCGAATTGCTCGACGTGCCCGACGCAATCCCGCGAATGATGATCGTGGGGTTTGACTGCTGCCCCTGGGTGTTCATTTCCAGGCCCGGCGCCAGCCCGGCAATGTCGCGCACGCTGCTGACGCGCAGGTCACGCAACGCCTGGGCGCCGATCGCGGTCACCGCCACCGGCACCTTCTGGATGCTTTCTTCGCGCCGCTGCGCGGTGACGATGATTTCCGATACGGTTGGCGGGGCATCGGCCGCGGCGGCCGGTGCCGCATCGGCGCGCGCTACGGTGGGCAGGATCGTGACTGCCCCGGCGGCGGCAAGCGCCATGGCCGAAACGTGCAGCAGGGGACGGCGCAAAACGCTGCTCTTCATGATATTCTCTCTCCCGTATGGTAACGCATTTTGCGTTTTTTGGTATTGGTCTGCGTACCGTCACGCCCCTGCGCAAAGCCCGGCCGGACGCCACATGCGCCGGCCGGGCCACTATCATCAGCAATTCGACATCATTCCGCCGCTTCAAGCAGCGGTTCGCCCCAATGCGGGTCGTCTTCGTTGCACAGCCGGTTGGTATCGGCCCACAGTCCGTCCTGCGGCACCGGCGTGACGCCCAGTTCTTCGCGGATATCGGTGATCTGCCGGTCCACCCAGTCGCGCCAGGGGGCCAGCATCATCGGGTATTTCCAGTTGCGGCCCTGGATCGCGCCCTGGTATTCCGCTTCAAGGTTCAGCGCCATCGCTTCGGGATAGTGCAGCCCGTCCTTCATGATCGTCTTGGCTTTCAGATAGATCGCCACACGGTTGAAAAACGCGGCCATGCCCGGCACGAAATAGCGCACTTTGGCATGCATGTTGGCGTTGATCAGCGCCAGTTCGCCACCATGGTTGGGGCCAAAGCCCGACACCATGTGTTCGATGTCGTGGGTCAGCGCGGTCTGCCGCAGATAGAATGTCAGATCGTTTACCACCTGGATTTCGCGGTAAAAGATATCCAGCTCATAACCGCTGCTGACCATGAAATCATACAGCGCGGCGCCCAGCGTGCCGGGCGCGCAATGCTTGACCTCATCCTTTTTGAAATCGGCCAGCTGGCGCTTGTCCAGCCATTCACGAAACTTTGGCAGGCGGGCCTTTTCGCTTTCGAACAGCCCCATGATTTCCGGAAAATCTTCCAGCATGATCAGGATCTGCGCGACTTCCGGAATGTACGCGGTGTTGGGCATATCCGGCCCGTTGCGGCGCAGCATTTCCTGCGAAATCAGGTTCCGCAATTCCGGATTGTTAAGGTATTTTGATGAACTGACCAGTGTCGAACTGGTGGTTTCAATGGTCTTGATCCCGCCGTTGAAATAGGCGCGTTCGCTTTCGCCGACTTTTACTTCCGTCATGGTGTTTACTCCGCTGCAATCGCAAGGCTGATGTTTTCATTGGCAGGCGATAGGAATTCGCCCGGTGTGGCGCCGGTCCAGGCGCCATTTTCAAAGGTCGGTACGCCGTTCACCAGCGTCAGCCGGGTGGGCATGGCTTTGCGCGTAAACCGCCAGGTGGTGCCGCCGCGCCCGTCGGGCACGTCAAACGCCTTTTCCATTTCGCGCCGCTGCACTTCGTCCAGGTTGAACACCGCGATATCACCGCGCTTGCCCACCGCGATTTCGCCGCGGTCGGTCAGGTTGAAATGCCCGGCCAGCTTGCCGGTCATCACGTGCACCGCCTCTTCCAGCGTCATCACCTTTTCATCACGCACATATTTGGTCAGCAACAGCGCGTTTTCGCCGCCGCCACACAGCATCTGCAAATGCGCGCCGGCGTCCGAAATGTTGCCCACGGTGCGCGGATCGCGCATCAGTTCCAGCGTCAGCGCCTCATCCTTGGGAAACGGGGCCATATGCACGGTCGAACGCGTGCCGTTTTTCAGAATCCAGTCGGCCATGGCGTCGGATCGGTGCAGGCCCAGGCTGTCGGCGTATTCCTTCAGCGTGATGCCGACCGGGCCGGCGCCGTTTTCGCTGTCGAGCAAATACAGCTCCTGCGGGTTTTTCAGCGGTGAATGGCCCCAGGCCAGGGTGTCCCAGCTTTCGCGCGCACGCGCACGCCAGTCGGGATCGGCCAGCAGCGCCGCCTTTTGCGCGTGATCGTCGGCCAGCACCACTTCGTGCCAGACATAGTCGTTCGATTGCGCAAAGATCAGCGATTTGATCAGGCTGAGCGTCGAAGTTGGCGATACATGGGCAAACCCAGGCCACACATCGACACCCGCCGCGCGCATCTTGCGCACGCTTTCCTGCATTGCCGGCAGGATGCCCTTCTGGAATTCCAGCGTCGGGATGGCGCCGGCAATCTGCACCTTGATCGGCCGCCCGGCCAGCAGGCGTGACAGCCGTTCCAGATTGGCCGGTCCGGTCATGCGCATGAACGTATCGACAATCACCTGGTAACAGCTGCCGGGATAGCGTTCCATCACCGCAAACAGCGCTTCGAATTCGGCATCATCGGCCTGCAGGGTCGGCACCGGGCGGTTCTGCCCGTCGTGATCATGCATGTTGTCCGACATGCCCAGCGCACCCGCCGCCAGCGCATCATCCAGCAGATCGGCCATGCGCGCGATTTCGGCCGGGGTTGCCGCACGGTCCCATGCCTCCACGCCCATCGCGGCCAGGCGGATGGCGATATGGCCGACATAGGCGGCGTAATTCAGCGGCACGCGCACGTTGCGTTCGACCGACGCGCGGTATTCCGACCACAGGTTCCAGTCCCACGGCAGGTTTTGCAGGAACGGACCTTCGGGAATGTCTTCAAAAAACGAAAAGATCCCGACCATTTCGCGCTGTGCCGGCATGAACCGGTGCAGCGGCGCGGTCGAAAAACCGCAATTGCCCAGGATCATCGTCGTCGCGCCATAGCCCGGCAGCGGGTCCAGATTGTTCTGCCACCACATCGTGCCGTCATAATGGGTGTGGCTTTCGATAAAGCCGGGGGTCACAAAACAGCCGTCGGCGTCAAACACGCGCTCTCCGGTTGAGGTCAGGCCCGCGCCCACTTCGGTAATGACGCCGCCGTTCACGCGCACGTCGGCTTTGTAGGCCGGGGCACCTGTGCCATCGACGACCGTGCCATTGCGGATAAGGATATCAGTCATGTTGTCTCTCCCAATGTCATTACCGTCTGTGGTGTGCGGGCACACAACGCGGCAAAATCCAGCTGCAACATAGGCTGCAGCATAACCAAGGCGAAGGGGGCGCTTGCCAAGCGGATCATTTCGTTATCTTGTACAGATCGTCATGCGATACGAATCCACTTCCTCGGCCATGCTGGCCGTGCTTCGGCGCCACCTGCGACAGGATGGCTGGACGGTGCCGCGCCTGGCGCGCGAACTGTCGATTGGTGAGGCGACGGCCAAACGCTGGCTGGCGGGCAAAGGGGTTACGCTCGACCGGCTGGATGTGATGGCCAGGCTGGCCGGCAAGACGCTGGGCGAACTGGCGCGCGAAGCCGAAGACGCGCCCAGCGGCCTGGCGCACGAATTGACGCTGGCGCAGGAAAAGGCGTTGTCGACCAATATCTTTTTGTCGTTCCTGTTCATGGCACTGCTCAACGGGGTGCCGCCGGACGAGATCGCCACTGACTTTGCCATTCCCCAGCGCACCATGGATGCGTCGCTGGCGCGGCTGGAACGGCTGGCGCTGATCGACCGGCTGCGCGGCGGCCGGGTGCGCGCGCTGGTCGATCGCGGGCTGGTGTTCCGCAAATTGCCGCTGCGCAGCCTGTTTGACCGGCATATGAAGGCCGCGTTCTTTGAACTCGACTATGGCGATCCGGCCACCTGCTTTGTGTCCGAAGTGCTGAAACTGTCGCGCGTCGGCGCGGCGCAACTGGCGGAAATGCAGGAACGCTATCGGCTGGAGGTGCAGGCGCTGGCCGACCGTGACCGTGAAAACGCGGTGCTGGACCGCGCGTGGTACGGGCTGTTGATGGTGATGCGCGATCTCGACATGACGCCCGTGCGTCGCGCCAGCAGCACCGGGTTTCGCGATGGCGACGCGGACGACAGCGACGATCGGGTCGCGGCCGCGGGCTGACCGGCAGGGCGATCGACCACACGCCATCAGATGATCAGCCGCCCTTCGCCAAACACCAGGCTGGCGGCGCGGTTGTCACGCGCGCCGGTAAACCCGCGCACGCCCAATTCGCGCCGCGCCTCTGCCGGGGTCAGGTGCAGCACGTCTTCCCACCGCACGGTAAACAAACAGGCCGATGCCGTGCCGACCGCGTGGCCGTGGCTGAAATTGTCCCACAGCGCGGGCCACGCCGCCGGATAATGCAGGATGGTGCGCATCATCCACGGAAACGTCACGAACGTGTGCGTGGTCAGCAGCGCGCCGGCCAGTTCCGGTGAAACATGCGCAAACATGTTGCCAGTACGCAGCCCCGCCGGAAACAACTCGCCAATCACGTCAAACCCGGATTCGCCGATCAGGTGGTCGAAATCGTGCGTCTGCCCGGTGCGCAAAGTGAAATAATCAAGATCGCTGTGCGGCGCCCATGACGGATCGGCCTGGCGTTGCGGCAGCAATTCCAGCGTCAGATCCAGCGCGACCATGTGGTCGTGCAACAGGCGCCCCAGCGATCCCGGGCCATGGCGGCCCAGATCGGCCAGGGTATACGTGGAAATGAAGCGGTCATCGAACCAGCGATCGAGCGCCTTGTTGGTGCGCCGCTCCTGCTGGATCAACCGGTCAACCGCGTCACGGTCGCGCACCGCGTCGACGCTGGCGACCATCGCCGGCAGCTCGTCCAGCAGGTTGCGGTCGGGGTCGTTGCGGCGCAGGCTGACGCTGCTGACATAGTCGCGCATGCCCGGATCGTTGAGCCAGCGTGATGTGGTGCGTGATGTGGTGGCGATGCTGTCCGACATGCCGTTTATCCCGCCGTGCCCAGGATATAGCGTTCGCGGTAGGTGGCAAAGGCATCGGCAATCGTCGCCTCGTCCAGACCGAACCGATCGAGCGAATAGGCATGGACCGGCCGCTGTTCGCGCGTGTTGCCGGCCATGAATTCGGCCAGCGCCGCCTCAATCTGTGCGTCGATCGGGATGCCCATGCGCGCCAGCACGCGTTCGGCCTGGCGCAGCGGTTCGCGCGCGACTTCGCGATAATCGATGTCGATAAAGCGGTCTTCGCCAATCCGCTCGCGCGCCGCCATAAAGCTGTTCATCCAGCCGACCAGCCGCGGAAACCAGAACCCGGCGACCTCCGCATCGGAATGGTGCGAATTGAGCTTGTAGAGCGCGCATTCCATCGAAATGTAGCTGGGCACCACATCCAGCGGGTCACGATGGGTCATGATCAGCACCGCATCGGGAAAGGCCTGCGCTGCCAGATCGGTATAGGCAAGGTTCGACGGGCTTTTCAGCACCCATTTGCACCCACGGCGCGCCGGGTCCTGCCATTGCAGGTATTTCAGGATGGTCTTCAGATCTTCGTGCCCGTGCGACTGGTCATAGGTATCGAGCCAAGCGGCAAAGTCCGGAACGAAGGTCATCGCTTCGACCATGGTCGATACGAACAGTTGACCGATGATCAGGATTTCCTCGTCCGGCGCTTCGGGATCGAGCGGGTGGATCGATGCCAATTCGGGCGACAGCTGCAGCCAGCCATTGATCATCGCCTCGGCATAGGCGCGCCGGCCCGCGGGATTGCCTGGCTCTTCATCGGGAAACGGCGCAAAATTCTGCGCTTCGAACCAGCGGATGGCGGTCATGCCCGGCGCACTGGCCAGCAGCCGGTGAAAAATCGTGCTGCCGGTGCGCGGCAGGCCCAGGATGATTCCTGCGACTTCAACCTGTTCATCCAGAATTTCCGGGTGCTGCCGGATGTCGTCAATCATGCGCAGCCGGCTGGCCAGACCCTTGACGATGACTTCGGTCTGCCCGGCAAAGCCCTCTGGCGTCAGCAAAGCCTGGGTGTTGGCCGCGGCGATGTACTGGTCCATCGGTTCCACAAACCACAGGTCGCCAAAATCGGACAGGCCGGTGCGGTCCCGCGCGGCCGCCAGCAGGTCGTCGCGCACGAATTGCGGATACACCGTGGGTCTGGCCGTGGTTTCGGCGGTCGCGTCGGTGGGTTGCAGGGTCATTGCGGTTATCGTCTCCCTCGCGCTGCCTCAGGCCGTTTGCGTAGCCAATATGACAATCTTATGCGCAATTGGCGATTTTATGGCACTGTTGTTTGTCGCATGCAAACACCAATTGCGTAAAATTCTGCGCCGTTGGCAGACCAGTCGTTCAGGCCGGTTCCAGGTCGTCGGGGCCCCAAAAGGCGCGCAACGATACGATCAGGCCATCGGGCGTCAGGCGAAAGGCATCGGCGCTGCGCAGGCGCAGGCGCGGCGATGCGGGCGGGGTGAACGCGACATCGAACACCAGCAGCGCTTCATCGCCATGGCTGCCGCGAATGGGGGTGACCGGGGTGATCACGGTGTCAAACGCAACGGTATCGGCAAACCATGGGCCCAACTGTGCGCCGGTCTTGATCGCGCTGCCGATCGGGTCCTCGATCACCGCGCCGGGCGCAAACAGCGCCAGCACGCCTGCTGCATCGCCGGCGTTGATCCGTGCGACATAGGCGCCCAGCGTTGCCTCCATCACTGCGCGTGCGACCGTATTCGTCATGACGCCCCTTCATTGCGCAACCGCATAGGCGCATTGCGTAAGCGCACAGGCGATTGTGCACCATGATTCGCGCAGCATATGGCGTGCCTGCCAAAATTAGCGCGGTTCACGCCGCGATGCGATCCGCAATCGCCGTTTCCAGCGCATCGATCAGCCGCAGCAGCGCCGGCCCTGGCGGTGCTTTCGCGCGATGCAGCAGCCACAGCGGCGAATCGTGCCGGGGGTCGGGCGCGGCCAGGCGTTCCAGGGCGGGGTCCGCATCCCCGGCAAAGCACCACAGATACGCCCGGCCCAGGCCCGCCACCACCGCCTGTTTCAGCTGCGGCCACGAATTGCAGGTGACCAGGCCAGCCGCCAGCGCCGCTTCCCCCGCAGGATTGGCCGTTGCCCACGGTGCGCCAGACAATGCTGCATCGAAATCCAGCCCCCACCCCAGCGGGTCGAGCGCGCCTGCGCCCCGTTTGCCATAGGGCGCCTGTTGCAGCAGCGCGATCTGCCGCCCGGCAAACCGCAAGGGCGGCGATCGCAGCAGCGCCACCGCCAGATCGCAGCGGCGGTGGTTCAGTGCCTCGATCGGGTCAAGCACGTCCAGCACCTCGATCGGGCAATCGGGATGGTCGCGCCGCACGTGCGCGATCTCGGCCAGAAATTCGCTGACAATGCCGGCCGTTCCGGCAATCCGGATCGGTGATCCGTGCTGGCGGCCGGTGCCGATGTCGCCGTCCATGGCAAAGATTTCGCGTTCGATCGCGGCGGCAGCGGCCAGCACCCGCGCACCCGCACGGGTGGGGGCGGGGCCAGCGGCGGAATAGTCGAACAAGGCCACACCCAGCGCCTGTTCCAGCGCGTCAATCCGCCGACCGACGGTGGTGCGGTTGACGCCAAGCTCGCGCCCGGCAGCGGTGTAGGACCCGGTGCGAACCGCGGCCAGAAACACTTCGAGATCAGACCACTGCACCATCCGTGCATTTTTGCACAAATGGTGTGCAATGCAAATATCTTCGCAAACAAGCGTCATCCGCCGTACAAGATGCCGAATTGCGCCGCCCATACCATGCCCCCGTAACGGTTTTTGCGAAAACGGGGGTGGCATGCGGCCGGTAACGCAACGTTTGGGTAAACCGGGGTGGCCCGGACAGGAGCTGATGCAATATGGCAACTTCTCGCGATTATGCCTTGGGCGATTTCGATTTTCCGCGCGGCTGGTTCATGATCGGCCCGGCTGGCGATGCGACCCGCGTGCCTGCACCGATCCGCTATTTCGGCAAGGATCTGGTGCTCTATCGCGGGGAAAGCGGCACCGCCTATGTGGTCGACGCATATTGCCCGCACATGGGCGCGCACCTGGCCAGGAACACCACGTCCTACATCGTGCGCGACGGCGAACATGTTGAGGGCGAATCGATTCGCTGCCCGTTTCACGGCTGGCGCTTTGGCACCGATGGCGCGTGCAACCACATCCCCTATTCCGATTTCATTCCCAAGGCGGCCAGGTTGCAGACCTATCCGGTGATCGAACGCGCCGGGATCATCTGGATGTGGCACGATCCCGAAGGGTTGGAACCCGATGTCGAACTGGCCCATTTCGGCGGCCATTACGGCGAACCGGGGTGGGTGGAATGGAAGATCGACTTTATGGGCGATCTCAATTGCCACGGCATCGAAATTGTCGACAACATGGCCGATTTCGGCCACTTCATCCCGATCCACGGCGCCAAGGACTGGCAGTATTTTGCCAATGAGTTCATGGGCAATGCCGTGCACCAGTATTATAGCGCGGGCCATCGCACGCTGACCGCGGCAGAGGGTGATCAGCTGGTGCTGGATACCTGGTACGAAGGGCCGGGCTTTCTGCAATCGGCCATGGCCGGGGCGTTTGACAGCTTCATCATGATCGCCAACACCCCGGTCGAAGACGGCGTCAGCCGTTCGTGGCACGCGCTGATGGTCAAGGTGCACGACGGTTCGCGCGAAACCACTGCCGAAGACCGCGCCAACGCGCTGATGTATCAGGAAGGAAGCCGGCTGGCCTTTGCCCAGGATGTGGAAATCTGGGCCAACAAGCGCGCCTGCATCAGCCCGCTGGCGATCCCGGCCGACGGCCCCTATGGCAAAGTGCGCACGTGGTATCGGCAGTTCTATAACCCGCGCGACCGGGTTGGCGAATTTCAGGACCGCGTCAACGGCCTGACCGTAACGCTGGACAAACGACCAGGCGCGCGCGCCGCCTGACGGGCAGGGCGGGGCGGGGCGGGGCGCAAACCACTGGATTTTAAAGGCGCGATCCGCCTGCGCGGGGCAGGCGCCGGTCCCCCGTGCGTGCGGGTCCGGCGAAAGTGTGTTGCGCCGTCTACCAGACCGAAAATGTCAAAAGCCATTCCGATGCCCTTACGCAAAGTTCGATGCAAATTGCATCTTGTGCGTGATTTGCGTAGTTGCTAGTCTGTGCGCAACAATACAACAATCCGGGCTGAGGATGATTGAAGTTGCCAAACGACACGACGGCGCCCGCTATGCGCCAGCGGTTGTTCGCGCCTTCCCTCCCGGCACTGGATGGCCCGCGTCGACGGGCAGGCGCAGTCAGGTTTTTGGGAGAGGGACAAGATTATGACGATCACAGATCGCGTGGGATTTTCGGGACAACAGGCCACGGCCGGGCGCAGGAACGCGTTGGTTGCGGCCTTGCTGGGTGGCGCTGTGCTGTGGACCGGCGCCGTGCCACAGGTAGCCATGGCCGCCGAATCCGCTGCTGCTGCTGCTGTTGAACAGCCCGGCACGCCGGAAATCATCGTGACTGCCAACCGCCGCGAAGAACGCGCGCAGGATGTGCCGATCTCGCTGACTGCGATCTCCGCCGCCAGCATTGCCGAACGCGGCGTGACCCAGTTGCAGGATCTGCAGGCATCGGTGCCATCGCTGGTGATCGCCCCCAACGGTCAGGCGTCGCGCGATGTGCAGTCACCGTCGATCCGCGGGCAGAGCGCCTCGTTCCAGGGCGCGCCGGCGGTCGTGATGTATTTCAACGAAGTGCCGCTGCCCGCCGGCTATACCCTGTCGAGCCAGGGCGGCCCGGGCAATTTCGTCGATTTGCAAAACCTGCAGGTGCTCGAAGGCGCGCAAGGCACGCTGTTCGGGCGCAACACCACCGGCGGCGCAATCCTGCTGACCCCGGCCAAACCGTCCAACAAGTTCGAAGGGCATGTGCAGGGCGGCTTTGGCAGTCATGGCCTGGTTGAATCCGAAGCGGTGATCAACCTGCCGGTCAATGACAAGATCCGGCTGCGGCTGGTCGGTGCCTCACGCGATCGCGATGGCTTTACCCATGATGTGGTGTGGAACAAGGACCGCGATGATCAGCATTGGCGCACCGGCCGGATCGGCCTGTGGCTGAACCCGTTCGAAGGCGTGACCAACTACACCCTGGGGTACTACACCGAATCCCACAGCAATGGCACAGGGGTGATCGGGGCCGCGGTGAACCTGACGTATCTGCAGGGTCTTGCAACCAGGCCGATCACGTTTCCTGTCCCGAATGGTGAGGGCGGTACCGTCAATGTTACCTACCCGCTTGGTGCGCTTGATCCCAGCTACAACTTTTGCGGTGCGGGCACCGGGGTGCCCAATTGCAGCATTTATACCAACGCCGTTGCAAAGCAGCAGGCGCTGGGGGTGCGTGCGACCGCCCACGATGTTGATGATTTCACCAAACTTTATACGGGCGGTATTACCAACACCACCGAAATTGAACTGAACACATCGCTGAAACTGCGCAACATCGTCAGCTGGTCAGAGGTGAAGCAATATTACGGCCAGTCAACATCGGGTCTGAACGTTCCGCTTTATGATACCGGCACGACAGTCGAAAGTCGCACTGCGCCAAAGGACTGGTACAAACAGTTTACCGAAGAACTGCAATTGCAGGGCTCAGCGCTCGACAAAAAACTGACGTATGCTGTTGGCGGGTTCTATTTCAACCAGACCCCGGGCGGCACCATGCAATCGTGGGCGATCAACGTCTGCGCCGGTGCCACACCGGCGGCCTGCCCGCTTGGCACATCGCAGTTCGCGGTCAGCAACAAGTCAAAGGCCCTGTATGGTCAGTTCACGCTTGATCTGGGCGCGCTGGCCCCGGCGCTTAGCCGGCTGCGGCTGACTGGCGGCTATCGCTATACCTGGGACACCGTGTCGGGGTCTGCGGCGTCATACAGCTACGCTCCGCTGCCGGGTGGTGGCCAGTACCCCATCCGCTGTTCGTGGAAAGGTGGCCCACGCCCCACCAATCCGCTGACCGATTGCCAGTTTGGCGCGACGCTCAACACCTCTGCACCGAACTGGACGATCGGGCTTGATTACCGGCCCGACCGCAACGTTATGGTCTATGGCAAAGTGACGCGCGGCTACAAGGCGGGGGGCTTTAACTCCTATGCGGTGTTCGAAAACACGCGCACCTTTGGCCCGGAAAGCGTCACCGACTATGAAGCCGGTTTCAAATCGAACTATACCATTGCCGGCGCGCCGACCGTGTTCAACGTCAACGGCTTCTATATGGATTACAGCCATATTCAGCGCGCCGCGGGCGATTATAACCTTGCCACCGGCGGTAATGGTGCAATCACGCTCAACAACGCGTCAGCGGTGATCAAGGGCGTCGAGGTCGAGTGGATGGTGCGTCCGTCGCGCTATTTTGAATTCGGCGGCAATTACAGCCATCTTGAATCGCATTACAAATCGTTCAAATTCAATTCCAATTCCGGCGTGTGGGATTGCACCGCAACCTCGATCACTTCGCCCAAAGCCTTTGCCGGGGCGGACATGAGCTGCCGCCCGTTGCAATACCTGTCGCCCAACATCCTGTCGGTCTATGGCCGGGTGACACTGCCGGTGCCGGAAAAGGTCGGCAAAGTCAGCGTCTATGGCTCCTATGCCTGGAGCGATGCGCAGGAAACCGCGCCGTTCTCTACCGAACGCTTCGCTGATGGCACGCTGAATGAACCAGGCGTGCATCTGCCCAGCTATGGCCTGCTGAGCGCGACCATCGAATGGAAGAACTTCCTGCAGATGCCGCTGGATATCTCGGTGTTCGGAACCAACCTGGCGGACAAGACTTATCGCATCAGCAACACCGGGGTGTACCAGACGATCGGTGCCCAGGGCGTGATCTATGGCGAACCCCGCATGTTCGGTGTGCGTCTGAAGTACAACTTTGGCGGGTAAACGGCCGATCTAGGACGATCGCAAAGAAGGGCCGGGCCTTGCGTCCGGCCCTTTTTCGAATGGCAGGCATCGTCTTGATCATGCCCTGCCATGCGGAGTTGATGTTTCCAGACACCGTCAGTCTATCGCAACACGACCGCCGATGTGACGACAGGCGCATTCGGCACAGCCGAGAGGTTTCATGGACAGGCTTCACGACAAGATTGCGATCGTCACCGGCGGCGCACGTGGCATGGGCGCCGAAACGGTGCGCGCCTTTGTGAACCAGGGCGCGCGCGTGGTGATTGCGGACGTGCTGGTCCACGAAGGGCAGGCGCTGGCCGATGAACTGGGTGACGCCGCGATTTTCCACACGACCGACGTAGCACACGCGGCGGAATGGATGGCGCTGCTGGCCGTCACCCACGATCGCTTTGGTGCGCCGGACGTGCTCATCAACAATGCCGCCGTGATGCGGTTCACATCGATCCTCGATTGCGATGTCGACGATTTTCGATCGGTGCTCGACATCAATCTTGTCGGCACCTTTCTGGGTCTGAAGATTGTCGGCGGCGACATGGTCAGGCGCCGCCGCGGCGCGATCGTGAACATTTCGTCGGTGGATGGCATGCGCGGCGCGAACGGCTATGCCGCGTACTCTGCCAGCAAGTGGGGGGTGCGCGGGCTGACCAAAGTGGCTGCGATGGAGTTCGGGCCGCGCGGTGTGCGGGTCAATTCGGTTCATCCCGGTGGTGTCTATACCGCCATGGGCAACCCCACCGGCGCGCCGGTAGAGGCGATTGACGATGGGTTTGGCCTGGTGCCGCTGCAGCGGACCGGCCGGCCGCATGAGGTCGCGATGGCATCGCTGTTCCTCGCCAGCGACGAAGCATCCTATATCTGCGGGGCCGAACTGGCGGTGGACGGGGGATGGACCACAGGCATTTACACCGTGCTGTCGGGCGGACCGGACGATAGCGACTATGGCAACCGCAGCGGTGTGCATGACCTGAGCGCACAATTCGATGCCGCACTTGCCGCGCAGTCTGGTTCGGCCCGATAAACGCGTTGCGGATGGTGGGTGACGGTTGGGGGATCATCGTTTTCAACCATCGCGACCCGCTTGCGATGTGATCAATTTTCCGGCATTGTCCTACGCATAAAAATATGAAACGCACGTTATGATGGCTGGATTCGTATCCAACGCGTGAATGCGCTTCGAATGCATGGGGAGAATGCCTGTGATGACGTTGCAGGAAATGTCTGACCGCCTGGAGATTCAGGATCTTTTTGCGCGCTACAGCTTTGCCATCGATGAACGCGACTGGGACGCGCTGGATGGCATTTTCACCCCCGATGCGCAGATTGACTATGCCGAAACCGGCGGGGCGAAAGGCAGCTTTGCCGAAATCAAGGCGTGGCTGCCGGGCGCGCTCGAACGCTTTCCCATGTTTCAGCACATGGTCGCCACCACCAAGCTGAACCTGGCGGGCGACACCGCCACCAGCCGCACGATCCTGTTCAACCCGATGGTCCACCGCGATGATGCCGGCCATGACCAGGTGTTCTTTATCGGGCTGTGGTATCGTGATCGCCTGGTGCGCACTGCCGATGGCTGGCGCATCGCCGAACGCTATGAAGAAATGGGCTATACCCACAACGTGCCGCACATGGCGCCAGCGCCGGACCTGTCCCCGGCTGATGGCGGCATCCCGGCATGAGTCGATTGATCGCGGCTGGGGTCGGGGCGGCAACCGCGCCCGACCCGCGCCGCAACGCCATGGCCCTGCGCGCGTTTCTTTGCCAGAACGTGGCAATCGGATCGGCGTTCGGGTCGTTCGGGGTAATCGTGCTGACCTTTCAGCAGCAGTTTGGTGTCGGGCGCGGCCTGGCCACGCTGGGGATCGCACTGGCGGTGCTGGCGATGGGTGTCGGATCCCCGATTGCGGCGCGGATGATCGGGCGGATCGGCCTGCGCGCGACCATGATGACTGGCGTGGTGCTGTCGGGCGGCGGCAATCTGATGCTGGCGTTCGCGCCCAATTTTGCCGTTGTGCTGCTGGCCTATGCGCTGCCGATCGGGTTTGGCCTGGCGATGTTCGGGCCATTCCCGGCCAGTGTGCTGGCGGCACGCTGGTTTCAGCCCAAACCCGGCCCGGCGATCGGATTCGTCAACATGCCGGTGCTGATCGCGCTGGTGCCGCTGATGGTCACGCCGCTGCTCACGCGGTTTGGTCTGACCGGCTTGTTCGTCACGCTGGCGGCGATGCATGTGCTGCTGTTGCCATTTGTCTGGGGGATCATCGATGCGCCAGATGGCATGGTGCTGCCCGCACCGGCCGCCCGGGCCGGTGCGGCGGCAGGCCGGGTGCTGACGCGGCCGCTGTTCTGGTTTATCGCCACCGGGTCGGGGGTGCTGCACGCCTCTGGCATTGCCGCATCGTCGCATATCGTGGCGCTGGGGATCGAATCCGGCCTGGCTAGCCAGCCGGCGGCGCTGCTGCTGTCAGTGATGGGCACGGCCAGCATTGCCGGCGCGTTTGGCGCCGGGCTGCTGTGTGCGCGGATCGGCGCGCCGGCGACGCTGGCGCTGATCGCGGCGACCACGGCGCTCGGCTGGCTGGGGCTTCTCAGCGTGCATGGCCTGATCGCGATGGCGCTGCTGACCGCCGTGCTGGGCGCGGGCGGGGCAGGGGTGTTCCCGTCGATCAATGTGCTGGTGGGTGAACGGTTCGGGCTGACCGCGGCGGTGCGCACGGTGGGCTTGCTGGGGCTGGTCACGCTGCCCTTCAATTTCGGACTGCCGCCGCTGGCCGGCGTGCTCCACGACCGCACTGGCGGCTATGGCGCGGTCGCACTGGCGATTGCGCTGGGCTGCGGCGCGATCACGCTGCTGTTTCTGATCATGGCGCGACTGCCGGCCACGACCGCACCAACCGCGCCTGCATAATCATCTGACCAACACACAAAGGACCAGACACATGGGCAAACTCGATGGCAAAGTGGCGATCATCACCGGCGGCGCGCGCGGCATGGGCGAAGCGACCAGCCGGCGTTTCGTGGCCGAAGGCGCGAAAGTCGCAATCGCCGATGTGCTGGTCGAACAGGGTGAGGCGCTGGCCGCCGAACTGGGCGTCAACGCACGGTTCTGGAAACTGGACGTGACCAATGAAGACGAATGGACCAGCGTGATCGCCGCGGTTGAGGCCGCGTTCGGCGGGATCGACGTGCTGGTCAACAACGCCGGCATCCTGATGTTCAAAAGCATTCTGGAAACCACCAAGGCCGATTACGAACGCGTGCTCGGCGTCAATCTGGTGGGCGAATTCCTGGGCGTGCGCTCGGTCGCGCCGGGGATGATCGCGCGCGGGCGCGGATCCATCATCAACCTGTCGTCGGTCGACGGGATGAAGGGCGCCAACAGCCTGGTGGCCTATGCCTCGTCCAAATGGGGCGTGCGCGGGCTGACCAAAGTGGCGGCGATGGAATTGGGGCACAAGGGTATTCGCGTCAATTCGGTGCACCCCGGCGGCGTCGATACGATCATGTCCAACCACAACGGCCGCGCGCGCAGCGAACTTGACCCGACTTATGCCAACGTCCCGCTGCAACGCATCGCCGGGCCGGAAGAAGTCGCTGCCGCCAGCCTGTTCCTGGCCAGCGATGATGCGTCTTACGTCAACGGTGCGGAAATCGTGGTCGATGGCGGCATGACCACCGGCACCTATTACCTTGGTTTCCCCGGCGCGCCCGGGGTCTGATCCCCCAAAACAGGAGTCGATCCGATGGCCCAGATCACCGTTCCCAATGCGCAGGCGGATGATCCCTATGGCTATGCCAGCCGCACCCACGCTACCACGATCATGGCCGCCGCGGGGGAGTTCTCCAAAGCGGTCTACCGCGACAGCGGGCTGTCGTTGCGCGAATTCGAAGGCGCGCGGATGCGCACCGCGCAGATCAACGGCTGCATGATCTGCCGCGATTTTCGTGCGGCGCGCGATGCGGCGGGGATTTTTTCCGTCGGCGGCGAAACCCCCGCGCGCATGGTGACAGACAATGGCCCGGCGCCCGACGAAGCGTTTTACGAGCATGTCGCGCGCTGGCGGACCTCCTCGCTGTTTTCCGAACGCGAACGGCTGGCGATCGAATTCGCCGAACGCTTTGCCGAACAACCCAAAGTGCTGAGCGCCGATGCCCGGTTCTGGACGCGGATGCATGCCGTCTATGCCGATGGCGAAATCGTCGATCTGGCACATTGCGTGGCGGCGTGGATCGGCCTGGGCCGGGTGGCGCATGTGCTGGGGTTTGATACAGTCTGCATGAACTTTGCGACCTCGGAACCGGCGCAATGACCACGGGCATATTGGCCGGCCGCGCGGCGGTTATCACCGGTGCGGCCGACGGCATCGGCCATGGCATTGCCCGGCGGTTCGTGCGCGAAGGGGCGGCGGTGATCGTCGCCGATTTTGATGCGACGCGCGGTGCCGCGGTGGCGGCCGAACTGGTGGCCCTGGGCGGACAGGCGCGCTTCGTGGCCTGCGACGTTACGCAGCGCGATCAGGTGTTTGCCGCGGTCGATGCCTGCGTCGATGCGTTCGGCTCGGTCGATGTGCTCGTCAACAATGCCTATTCGGGCGAGGGCCCGTCGCGGATCGAACACAAGAGCGATGAACGGTTCGACGGCGCGCTGCGCATGTGCCTGTTTGCCACCAAATGGGCGATGGAACGCGCGCTGCCGCATATGAAGGCAAAGCGTTGGGGCCGGGTCATCAACATGGCTTCGCTCAACGGCGTCAACGCGCATATGGGCAGCGCCGATTACAACATCGCCAAGGAAGCGGTGCGCGCCTATTCGCGCACCGCGGCACGCGAATGGGCAGGGCACGGCATCTGCGTCAACGTCATATGCCCGGCAGCGATTTCGGCCGCCTACCGCCGCTTTGCCGAAATCGCGCCAGAGGTTGCCGCCGGCGCCGCCGCCGCCAACCCGATGGGCCGCATGGGTGATCCGGAGGCTGACATCGGCGGCGTGGCCGCCTTCCTGGCCAGCGAAGATGCCCGCTACCTGACCGGCAACACGCTGTTCGTGGATGGCGGCGGCCACATCAACGGCGTGCCCTGGGCCCCCGATCTGGGGCCGGAATAGATCTAAAAAGCCCTCCCCCTAAGGGGGAGGGTTGGGTGGGGGTTTACGAGGCCCGAGTGATTCACACCATCGCAGCCGCCGGACACCCCTCCCCAACCCCTCCACTGAGGGGCGGGGCTTTTAGAGCGTCACAAATTTGCAAACGATACAATCGCCAAACCGTACAGGAGACTACCGCAATGACCGACTATACCGCCCGCTTGGGTGAACCGGGCACCGGCGTGGTGATCACCGGCGGCGCATCGGGCATCGGCCTGGCCGCCGCGCATGCGCTGGCGGCAGTCGGTCGCCCGGTGGCGCTGTGGGACATCAATGCCGATGGCGCGATGGCCGCCGCCTCCGCAATCGCCAGCGATTATGGCGTGGCCGCAATCGGCCAGGCGGTCGATCTGCGCGATCCGCAGGCGGTATCACCAGCCGCGCTGGCCACGCGCGCTGCGCTGGGCAGCGTGGGCGGCATCGTCCATTGCGCCGGGACCGCGGTGCAGACCGGGATCGGCGGGGTCACGCCCGACAATTTCGACGCCGGTTTTGCCCTGCACGTGCGCGCCATCCTGCTGCTGACACAGGCGTTCATGGATGATCTGAAGGCCAATCCGGGCAGCGCCATCGTGGCGACCGCCTCGATCAACGCGACCTTTGGCGTCGGCATGATCCCGATCTACACGGCCGCCAAGGGCGCGGTGATTTCGCTGGTCCGGTCGATGGCCGACGAACTGGCCGCATCGGGCATCCGCATCAACACGCTGAGCCCAGGGATGATCGACACGCCCATTCTGGGCGAAATGCGCGACACGATGGAACAGGTCTATGGCCGCCGCATCTTCCTCGGCCGCTTTGGCGATCCGGCGGAAATCGGCCGCACCATCCGCTTTCTGATGTCAAACGAAGCCAGCTATATCACCGCCACCGAGATCGTGGTGGATGGCGGCATCATGCATTCGCAGCGGGCCTGAGCGGCACGGCGCAATTGCCAAGCTCAGCCTATGGCTGGCTTTGTGTGCGCGGCCACCGAAATTGCGGGGCGGGTGTTTTGGCAAATCCGCCAATATGGATCGGTGCCCGAATGGGACCCTGCCCGTGACCGTAGAAGTCATTGCAAACTATCGCAAACGGTGGTCCATCGGGCGCCCTGATCGACGCCGGACCGAACCGATAATGCACGCCGATTTTGGGTGCCCAACGTTGAATGTTGGAAATAAACCGCAATCAAGGCAATGCACGCAATGACTTACGAAGTGGCGAAATTTATTCATATTGTCGGCATCGTCGTCCTGGTGGGAAACGTCACGGCGAGTGCGATGTGGAAATTCTTCGCAGACAGAAGCGGGGATCCGGTGATTGTTGGTTTCTCTCAACGCCTCGTTACGATTACCGACTGGAGCCTGACGTTCTGGGGTGTGATCCTGACGGTCATTGGCGGGTACAGCGCTGCAGCCATCGGCCAGATGAATCTGCTTTCCGATCGCTGGTTGGTCCTTGGCCAGGCGCTGTTTCTTGTGTCCGGGGTCATGTGGGTCGGCATCCTTGTACCGCTCCAGATCCGGATGGCGCGCATGGCGCGCCAGTTTAAAAACGGCGGATCGATCCCGGACGGATACCGCGTCGCCAGCCGGGCATGGTTGGTCGTCGGTGTCGCTGCCACGGTGCCGCTGGTCGCAGCGATGTGGGTAATGGTCATGAAGCCTACCTGACCAGCGGGGCGGCCTGCGCGACACGATGGAACAGGTCCATGGCCGGCGCATCTTCCTCGGCCGGTTTGGCGATCCGGCGGAAATCGACCGCACCAAGCATTCGCAGCGAGCCTAACCCAAATCGGCCGACCCGGCGGAAAGGATCGCCGGGTCGCCCGTGTGAACTTGCCATAGCGCATCGCGCCGCACAATGCGCCAGCCTTCCGTGCGCAGCTCCCACCGGTCGATATATTCCCCATTGGAATCGAACACCACACCGGCCGGGTCGGCCACCCGCTGGTGCCGCGCCTGGACATAGGCGCGGCTGGTGGCACCGTTGCCCTCGACCGTGACGGTCACACTGCCGATCAGGTGCTGGGTCGGGCCGCAGTGGTCCAGAAAGCGGCGCATGTTGTCCACCAGCGCGGCCATGCCGGCGCGTTCGCCCAGGCCGTAATCAAACGTCAGGTCGTCGGCAAACACCGTACCAAAAGCGCCCCAGTCCTTGGCATCGATCACGCGTGCGAACTGCGCCAGCCCTTCGCGCACCGCACGTTCCGCCTGCAGTTCGGGGAGGGCACTGCCGATCGGCGGTGGTGCGGGCACTTCATCGACCACCATCATCCGCGTAGCGCTGCGGTCGAACACATTTTCCTCGTCATCGGCGATGGCCTTCGCCACCGCCGGTTCGGCTGAGCGGGCGAGGAAACGATCATAGCTGGCGCGGCTGGCGAAACGCATTTCGGTTACGCTGTCGAAATCGATCGGCGCCACCGCGCTGTCAAACGCGCCGTCGCGGTCGACATAGTTGCGGGCATAGGCGATGATTTCGGGAAACAGGCTACGGATCAGCGGGGCATGGCGGGTTTCGTAATAGCTGATGAATTCTGCGCGCGACAGGTCGGCGCGGCGGCGCAGCAGGGCGATGGCCTTGATCATGATGCGTTTTCTCCAAAACTGACCACGCTGCGCACCGCTTCACCGCTTTTCATCAGGTCGAAACCGTGGTTGACCTCCGCCATCGGCAACCGGTGCGTCACCAGATCATCCAGGTTCAGCCGCCCGGCGACATAGTGATCGAGCAGGCCGGGCAACTGGCTGCGGCCCTTGATATTGCCCATGAACGAACCCTTCACCGTGCGCCCCAACTGGATCGCAAATGGCACCAGTTGCAGCACCTCGTCATCGGGCGGCACGCCCAGCACCACGGTACAGCCCCAGCCGATGCGCGTGCAATCAAACGCCTGGGCCATCAACCGCGTCTGACCCACGCATTCAAACGCGAAATCGGCGCCCCCGCCGGTCACCGCGCGGATTGCCGCCACCGCGTCGGTGCTGCCGGCATCGACAAAGTGGGTCATGCCAAACCGCCGCCCCTGCGCCTCACGCGCGGGGTTGATGTCCACGCCGATGATCTGCCCCGCGCTCGCGAGCCGTGCACCCTGCACGACATTCAGCCCGATCCCGCCCAGCCCGAACACCGCGACGCTGGCACCGGGGCCAACATGCGCGGTGTGCAGCACCGCACCGACCCCGGTCGCCACCGCACAGCCGATCGTACACGCCAGGTGAAACGGCACATCGCGGCGGATCACTGCCACATTGCGTTCGGGCACCACCACATATTCGGCCAGCGTGCCCAGCCCCGAATAGGCGGAAACCTTGTGCCCGTTCAGCGAAAACGGTGATGGCTGGGTGGCAATTTCGCCCAGGAACACTTCGCAAAGATTGGTCAGGCCCGACCGGCAATTGGCACACGTGCCGCATTCGCCGATGCCCAGCGGCACGGCATGGTCGCCCACGCTGACCGACGTCACGCTTGCGCCAATGGCGCGCACGATCCCGGCGCCTTCGTGGCCGACCACCACGGGAAAGGGATAGGGCGCGGCCTTGCCCTCCAACTGGCTGAGGTCGGTGTGGCACAGCCCGCTCGCCATGATCTGGATCAGCACGTCGCCGGGGCCGGGCGGGGCCAGGTCGAGCCATTCTTCGACCAGCGGCGCGCCCGGGGCATGGGCGACCATCGCACGCACTTTCATGCCTTTGCTCCTGCAGGAAATTCGGGTGCGGGTGCCGCGCGGCCCAGAATCAGGTCGGCGGCTTTTTCCGCAATCATCGCCACCGGGATCGCAGTGTTGCCGCCCGGCAGATGCGGCATCACCGATGCATCGACCACGCGCAGGCCCTGCAACGCATGCACGCGCAAAGTGGCATCGACCACCGCCAGTGGATCGCTGCCCATGCGCGCGGTGCTGGTGGAATGATAATCCGCCTCTGCCGTGGCGCGGATATAGCCATCGATGGCATCATCGTCGTCGTTGGCCACCGCCGCGCCCGGCGCCAGTTCCTCCCCGCGAAAATCGTCAAACGCAGGTTGCGCAAACACCCGCCGGGCGATCCGCACGCCTTCGCGCAGGGCGCGGCGGTCGCGTTCGCTGGCGTTGTAATTCTGGTTGATCACCGGGGGCAGATCGGGATCGGCGCCGGCCAGCGTGACGGACCCGCGCGAATCCGGCCGCGCCACGTTGATATGGGCATAGAACCCGTGCATCGGCACCATTGTTCGCCCGTTGTGCGCAAACAGCGCCGATACCAGCAGCATCTTGATATCCGGCTCATCCAGCGCCGGGTCTGACCGCACCAGGCAGGCGACCGACATCCCCGGATCGGCCAGCGGCCCGCTGCGGGTCAGCAGATATTGCCCCATCGCGATGCCACCGCGCCACGGGTTGAGATAGCGCAGCATCGACAGCGGTTTGGTCGCGCGGTGTTTGACATGCGCCGCCAGATGGTCCTGCAACCCCTGGCCCACGCCGGGCAGGTTTGCGACCACATCGATGCCGTGCTCGGCCAGATGCTCTGCCGGCCCCACGCCCGACAGCATCAACAGTTGCGGCGTGTTGATCGCGCCGGCCGACAGGATGACTTCGCGTGTCGCATGGGCAACGCGGTCCGTGCCCTTGTGCCGCCACACCACGCCGGTGGCGCGCGTGCCGTCAAACAGCACGCGCCGGGTCTGCGCATTGGTCACCACCACCAGATTGGGCCGGCGTTGCACCGGTCGCAGATAGGCCGACGCCGCGCTTGATCGCCGGCCGCGCCCCACGGTCAGATCGACCGCGCCAAACCCGTCGCGGGTTGCGCCATTCAGGTCGTCGGTCAGCGGGTACCCAGCCGCCGCGCCCGCCGCCAGAAACGCCCGCGCAAACGGGTGGTCCTGTCCGGCCCGGCTGACCTGGATCGGCCCGCCCTGGCCGTGCCATGGTGTATCGGCGGGCATGAAATTTTCCAGCCGGCGGAAATAGGGCAGCACTTCGGCAAATGACCAGCCGCGGTTGCCCGCCTGCGCCCACATGTCATAATCCGAAGCAAACCCGCGGTCATAAGTCATGCCGTTGATCGACGATCCACCGCCCAGCACTTTGCCGCGCGGCAGGTACAGCGCCCGGTCATCCAGGTTCCGCTGCGGCGCAGACATATAGCGCCAGGCAAACGCGCCCGACATCATGATCGGCAACAGCCCACCGGGCGCGGTGATCAACGGGCTGGAATCCTTGCCGCCCGCCTCGATCAGCAGCACGCGCGTGCCATGATCGGCGGACAGGCGGTTGGCCAGGATGCACCCCGCCACGCCCGCGCCGACAATCACGAAATCAAACTGTTCGGATGGGGATGCCAAAGTGCTCATATCTCCCTGCTGCCCCGGTCCGGATGGCCCGCTGCGCATCGTGGCGCGTCGGGCGATACTGCGCAACAAACGGGGGCGTGCGCGGGCGAAAGCTGGCGCATCGGGCTTGTTATGGCGGTGGCGGTTCCCTCGCCTGGCTTCACCGGGCTGAAGCTGCGGTGGAATGGTTCAGCGCAATGGCCTGGGCCGCGCGGCGCCCGGAAAAAATGCAATCGGCATACGACAGCCCGCTGACATACAGATTGGAACAGATGCCGACCGCATTGCGGCCTGCGGCATACAGCCCCGCAACGGGCTGGCCCTGGTGATCAAGCACCGCGCCGGTGCTTTCGTCAACCATCAGGCCGCCCACCGTCATGCAGGCAATCGGAAACATGCGCGCATCGACCGACGCGTCGATGGCATAAAACGGCCCGCGCGTCAGTTCGGCCATGTCTTCGCGCGATTTGTGAAACGGGTCGGGCGTTTCACCGCGCGCCGCGCGATTGTACGTATCCATTGTGGCAACCAGCGTAGCGGCATTGCATCCCAGCTTTGCAGCCAGGGTGGCGATGTCCGGCGCCTTGATCGCCGCAAACAGCCCGTTGACGACGGTGATGTCGCGCTGAAAACCAAGCACGTCCTTGCCGAACGCGTCGCGAAAGCTTTGCCGGTAAAGCCGTTGATCCAGGATGATGGTGCCTTTGCCGCCATGGCGTTCGACCATTTCATCACCGATCCGCGCGCCGTACCAGGTTTCGTTGACAAAGCGCTGACCCTGGCCATTGACCAGCATGCCCTGGCCCCACGTGCGCGGCGGGCTGAGAAAGCGCCACGCCGAAACCCGCTCCATCAACGCGGTTGCGCCGCCGGCCGATACCCCCAGCATGATCCCGCTGCCATTGTCGCCGAAAGTGCCGTTGGGCATGCCGGCGGCATAATCGGGCGCAAAATGGCGCACCATGTCGGGGTTGCAGATAAAACCGCCGGCACTCAGCACCACGCCCAGGCGCGCGCGTATCCACATGCTGGTGCGCGCCGTCTGTTCCAGCGCCCGGGCTTGCGCCAGATAGCGATAGCCGCGGGCGATGGTCAGCCGCGCACCGGGGAAGGTGGGCGGCAGCATCGCCATCCACATGTTGGCCCGGGCAATCAGGCGGGAATGCCGCGCGCGCAGCGCCGGGTCGGCAATCCGTTCGATGCGCAGGCCGACCACCCGGCCGGCGGCATCCACGGCCAATTGCCGTGCCTCTGCCTGCGGGTGGAACACCAGCCCGCGCTGCAGCGCGGCTGCGCGCAAGGGGTCATAAATTCCGGCGCCCAGGCCCCAGGCCTTGTTGCCGTTGCGGCGAACGGTGCGGTGGCCGCGCGCGGCCGGCGGGCTGGCGCTGCGAAACGGTTCTGCCAGGC
Organism: Novosphingobium sp.; assembly: GCF_040398825.1. Classification (GTDB taxonomy): domain Bacteria; phylum Pseudomonadota; class Alphaproteobacteria; order Sphingomonadales; family Sphingomonadaceae; genus Novosphingobium. The sequence continues at coordinate 77,770 of NZ_JBBATI010000004.1, read as the reverse complement.
TGCTATCGGGATGGTACAGATAGCGGTCGAGTGGCGGAAAACTGGTCTTGGCCGAATAGAGCGTCGCCGAAAACGGCGCGCCGTGCTGCCGCAGCCATTCAAAATTGGCCACGCTGGCAGCACAGAACGCGCGCAGCGTGGCCGGGCTGACCACGTCGCCCACTTCGCTGGTGAGATAGGTCTCCATCATCGCCGGGTCATCGCTGACCGCGGCCTCGCGCTGGATCGAGGTGCCCCCACCGGCGTAATAGACCCCGCCGTTGGCCGCCGAAGATCCGCCGCCGTCGTAATGGTCGACCGCGATAACCTCCAGCCCGCGTTCCAGCGCGTCGAGCGCAGCCGTAACCCCCGCGCCGCCCAGGCCGACCACCACCATGTCGGCGGTCGCGTCCCAATGCTGCGCAGCAATGTCGTCAATGCGCAATGGCGGGTCAATTGCCAGACCCCACTGCCTGATCGGCGTATGCGGCGCCGGTACTGGCGCCGCCGGTTTGCGGTTCCACGGACTGACCGGGCGAAGGAGTTGATCTGCCGGGACCATCGCACGCTCCATTATATGCGTAGCAAATATGCAACATTTTTACGGATAATGCGGAAAGGGTTGCGCTTGCAACCGGTAAATCATAATGTGGGCCCACAAACCGGTACGCGATCCGTATCGGATGCGATGGAGAGGACATCATGAGGACACTACTCGCCGCAACGGCGCTGTCGAGCTTTGCCCTGACGGCCAGCCCGGCGTTTGCGGCCGATGCCGCCACCCCGGCGGCGCAGACGCCACCCGCAGCGCAGAACACCGGCGACAGCAGCGGCATTGGTGAAATCATCGTGACCGCGCAAAAACGGTCGGAAAACATCCAGAACGTGCCGATCGCGATTTCGGCGGTCGGCGCGAAGTTTCTGGAATCGCGCGGCATTACCTCTATCGATGGCCTCGGTTCGATCGCGCCCAACGTAAAGTTTGAACGTGCGCCGTCGAACAAGACGATCAGCCAGATTTCAATCCGCGGTTCGGTGACGATCAATCCGGCGGTCACGTGGGAACCCGCGGTCGGGCTGTATCTGAACGGCGTCTATATCGCCAAAGCGCAGGGATCGATCTTTGACGTTGCCGATCTGGAACGCGTGGAAATCCTGCGCGGTCCGCAGGGCACGCTCTATGGCCGCAACGCGCTGGCCGGCGCGGTCAACCTGGTGCCAAAGCTGCCCAGCGGCAAGCTCGGCTTCAAGGGTGAGGTCAGCTATGGCAATTACAACGCGTGGAAAACCCGGGCCTCGCTTGATCTGCCATCGTTCGGTCCGTTCTCGGTAAAGCTGTCGGGCCAGATTCAGAAGCGTGACGGCTTTATCAAGCTCGTTCCCAACCCCTTTCCCCAGGCGTTTCTGGCCGGCCCCAATTCGGTTGACCGCACCAACGACGTCGATGGCAAAAGCGGCATGGTGCAGGTGCATTTCCATCCGGAGGGCAGCGCCTTTACCGCCGATTACATGTTCGATTACAGCAAGTTCGATCAGCGGCCCGATTATGCGCAGCTGGTACGCGTCAACCGCAATGGCGACCCGCGCGACATCTTTGACCCCAATTCGGTCGGCTATCCGTTTGGCGGGGCGTTTTTCCCGCTGAATCTTTACGACAATGCCAACCGCCAGTCGACCGCCTCGCTCGATGGCAATCCGCTGTATGAAAAGTCGCGCACGTATGGCCACGCGCTGACCATGGCGCTCGATCTGGGCGATGCCACGATCAAATCGATAACTGCCTATCGCAACCTCAAATGGGCAGACTCGCTTGATCTCGACGGGTCGCCGCTGCCGGTCGCGCTGACTCAGCGTGACACCAGCTTCCACAGCTGGAGCGAGGAATTGCAGGCCACTGGCAAGGCGCTGGACAGCAAGCTGAAATACGTGCTCGGGGTGTTCTATTACAAGGAACTGGCCGAGACGCTGGGGCCGCAAAGCTTCTTTGGCGGCGGCGCATCGTATCAATCCAACTATGGTTCGCACACAGAGGCTTTCGCTGCTTATGCCCAGGTGGACTACAACTTTACCGATGCGCTGAAACTGACGCTGGGCGCGCGCTATACGCATGAGAAAAAGGACATCAGCCGCTATTTCCGCATCAATTATGATGCTGCCAACCACATCACGTCACCGCTGGTGGTGGCGAACCTGGCGTACGGGTCGGTGCCCGATGCGAAGTACAACAACTTCAGCCCGGCGGCGACGCTGGCCTATCAGGTGAACAGCAACATCAATGTCTATGCCCGCTTTGCGCAAGGCTTCAAATCGGGCGGGTTCAACGGCGAAACCAACAGTTTTGGCGCACCGACGGCGGCCTGCCCCAGCGGCGCGGTGGAACTGTGCAAACCCTATCGCCCCGAAAAGGTCGACAGCTATGAAATCGGGCTGAAAACCCGACTGGCCGACGGCAAAGTCATCCTCAACCTCGCCGCGTTCTGGGACGAGCACAAGGATATCCAGCTGTCAGTGTTCAAGGCCGGCGCGGGCGCATCGTCGATCGTCAACAACGCGGCCAAGGCGCGCATTCGCGGGCTGGAAATTGAAACCGTGCTGCACCCGATCGACCCGCTGACGATCAATGCCTCGCTGGCGTTCATCGACCCCAAGTACAAAAGCTATATCGAGGCGGTGAACGGTGTTGACACCGATGTGTCCAACAACCGCGCCTTTCCGCACACGCCCAAAACCACCGCATCGGCCGGCGTCGATTTGCGCGTGGTGCAGGGGCCATGGGGCCGCCTGAACCTGTCGGGCGATCTCAGCTATGTCTCCAGCTATTACACGTTCCCCTATGCGCTGGTGACGGCCAATCCGTCTGACCAGAATGCCAACAATACCAAGTCCAAAGGCCGCACGATCGTGAACCTGCGCGCCGCCATCGCCGATGTGCCGCTGGCCAGTTCAAAGGCGGAAATCTCGTTGTGGGTCAAAAACCTGACCAAGGAGAGCAATCCTTCGAACTTCATCGATTTTGGCCCGGGCTTTGGCGGGCTGACGGTAGGTTATTTCCCCGATCCCCGCACCTATGGCGTGACGGTGGGCGTGAAGTTCTGACAATCTGAAAAATATGGTCAATCAAGGCGCGCCCGGCATCATGCCGGGCGTGACCGTTCCGGGGGAAGAGATACGATGATGTTGCAGGGCAAACGCGCGCTCGTCACGGGCGCCGCATCGGGAATCGGCCGCGCCACCGCGATCCGTTTCGCGGCAGAGGGCGCGACGGTGACGATCGGCGATCGCAACGCCGCCGGGCTCAATGAAACGGCGGCCATGATGGCATCACCGCCGGTGATCCAGCCGTTCGATGCGATGGACAATGCATCGTGCCAGCAACTGGTTGCGGTGGCCGCCGCCGATGGCCTGGACATTGTCTGCAACATTTCGGGCATTCTGAAATGGGGCCGGTCCGAAACCTTTTCGCTCGATGACTATGCCCAGGTCATGCAGGTCAACGCCAACAGCGTGTTCACGATCATCCAGGCTGCGCTGCCGCATCTCATCAAGACCAAGGGCAATGTGGTCAGCACCGCATCGGCCGCCGGGCTGATCGGCATTCCCTATTCGATTGCCTATGTCGCATCGAAACACGCGGTGGTCGGCCTGACCAAAAGCCTGGCGCTGGAATTTGCCAGTGTCGGCGTGCGGTTCAATGCCATCGCGCCGGGCCAGGTCAATACGCCGATGACGATGGAAACTGCCTTTCCCGAAGGCGTGGATTATGCATTGCTGATGCGCAACGCGCCAAAGCTGCTCGATGGATCGTGCGAACCATCGGACGTGGCCGAACTGTTTGCCTTTCTGGCCAGTTCCAAGGCCAGCAAGATCACCGGGGCAATCATGGCGATCGACGGTGGTCAGGTGGCTGGCTGATACGCTGGAAAGGAGTTCATGGGATGGCGGGGGTGGATAGCAGCAGACGCGCCGCCGCATCCCCGTTCAACAGGGCATTGGCGCGGTGAACCACGCGCCAGCCCTGCGCGCGCCGTTGCAGTGTCCAGCGGTTGGCGGCCACGCGGTGCGCGACAAACCCGCCGTCATGGTGCCGAAACACCACCGAATGTCCCCGCGCCACCGCATGATCGCCGGTCAGCGTGATCGCTACCGGCCCCAGCACGTGCGCGCAACCCTGCGCCATCAGCGACCGGTGCACCGGCCCCTCGATCAGCGCGGCAATCTCCGCGTGGCCCTTTGCGGTCGCAAAACCGACCACTTCATATTCGCCATCTTCCGCCCACAGGGCTGCCAGGGCGGCGGCATCGCCGCTGTCGGCCAGCGGGCCATAGTGCGCGATCAGATCGCGGATCGCTTCACGATCTTCGATTGCGCCCAGCCGGGCGGCAAGGTCATCCATCCGTTCGTGCATCTCACTTCCCCCCCGATCCGCAAAGGACCATCCCATGACTGATCCACAAGCGCCGGTTGGCCATCTCGATCACGTCTGGCGCCAGTTTTGCGCCGCGCTGGCCGATGCCGGCGACGTGCTGGCCCGCCCATCGACGCCGACCACCGCGCTCGATCAGGCCGAAGGGCTGCGCTATCTCAGCCGGCTGACCCGCACCGCGCTCAACATGCTGGTCGACAGTTCCGATCCCGATTTCCCGCGCCTGTTCCTGCTGTGCGATGACAAGCTGAAGATCGGCGCCGACAACCCCGACAACCTGTATCAGCAATGCGTGGTGCGCCCCGATCGGACATATCGCATCACCGGCAGGCGCAATACCGTCCCCTATTTTTCGATCGGCAGCAAGGCCAACCGCTATGCCATCGATGGCACGATGGCATCGACCGGAGAAATCGAATTTGCGCAGATGCACTTCGGCCCCAACGGCAGTTTCGAAATCACGGTCAGCCGCGATCCGCAGCCGGGCAACTGGCTGCCGATGGCCGACGATACCTCGCTGCTGATCGTGCGCCAGACCTTTGACAACAAACACACCCAAGTGGCCGCCGATGTGACCGTCGAACGCGTGGGGCCCGGCGCGAGCGTGCCCGCGCTGCTTGATCCGGCGACGATCGAACGCCAGCTGATGGGCGCTGCGGCCTGGGCAAAGGGCACCGCCAACACTTTTGCCAACTGGTCCGAATGGTTTCAGGGCCAGTCCAATCGCATCTATGACGGTGACCAGTCGGTGTTCTGGAAGGCCGGCGGCGACCCCAATATCTGGTACGGCCATTTCCACTATGATCTGCAACCGGGCGAGGCACTGGTGATCGAAACCCCGGTGCCCGAATGCCGGATGTGGAACGTGCAGATCGACAACTGGTGGATGGAATCGCTCGACCATGTTCACCAGAACGTGTGGATCAACAATTCGATGGCCAAGTACGAGCCCGATGGCAGCGTGGTGGTGGTCTGCGCCGATCATGATCCGGGCTGGGGCAACTGGGTCGATCTGGCCGGGCATCGCAGCGGCACCGGGCTGTGGCGCTGGATCAATGCCGCCGAAAACCTGGTGCCGGCGATGCGCGTGGTAAAATTGTGAGCCAGTTTCGCGCTTCCTATGGTCCGCGCGCGCTGGTGCTGGGCGGTTCCGAAGGGATCGGCGCCGCCTTTGCCCAGGCGCTGGCGGCGCGCGGGCTTGATCTGACGCTGGTCGCGCGGCGGCGGGACGCGCTGGCCGGGCTTGCCGCCGCCATCGCCCATGAGCACGGCGTTGATGTCGCTATCGAATGTGCCGATCTGGCTGCCGACACGGTGGATGCCACCGCTGCGGCCCTGATCGATGCGCGCGAATACGGATTGGTCGTCTATAACGCCGGGGCGGCGCATGGGGCAGGGCTGTTCACCGAAAACCCGGTGGCGCGTGAACTCGGGCTGGTACGGCTCAACTGCCTGGGCCCGACCGCGTTCGCGCATCATGCCTTGCGCCGCATGGTGCCGCGCGGGCGGGGCGGATTGATCCTGGTGTCATCGATGTCGGGGCTGGCCGGGTCGGGCCATGTGGCGACCTATGCCGCTGCCAAATCGTTCGAAATTGTATTGGCCGAAGGGTTGCATTGGGAAAACGCCCACCGCGGCGTCGATGTGCTGTGTGCGGTGGCGTCGCTGACCGATACCCCGGCCATGCAAACATCGGGCATGCAGATCGATGCCTTGCCCGGGTTGACCGCGATGGCGCCGCACGACGTGGCCGAAGGCGCGCTCAACCATCTGGGGCAGGGGCCGGTGTGGTGCGCGGTGGGGCAGGCCGCGATCGATGCCGCGCGGGCGATGCCGCGCGCCGATCTGATCGACCGGTCATCGCGCATGGCGGCGGCGCTGTGGAGGCTCGATACCCAACCACACGGCGCGTGATGGCGCGCCGGCTTTCGCTCGATCATCTCACCGTGGTCGATGCCGGCCCGGTGCACCTGGTTGAACTGGCGCGCGCCAGCGGCTGCGACGGGGTGTGCCTGTTTCTGGCGCCGATGGATGTGCTGCCGCTGATGCCGCGCTTTGATCTGTATGGTGACCGGCGCCAGCGCACCGCACTGCAACAGGCGCTGGCTGCGCACGGGGTGGCGCTCGATCTGGTCTATCCCTTTACGCTGACCGGGCGTACCGATCTGGCCAGCTTTGCCACCGCGATGGATTGCGCGGCAGAGCTTGGTGCGGGGGCGCTGAACCTGCTGGTCTATGAGCGTGATCCGGCACGCCGGGTGGATCGGGTCGGCGGCTTTGCCGATATGGCGCGCGGCTTTGGCCTGAATGTGGCGGTCGAATTTTATCCTCCCAGCCAGATCGGTTCGCTTGGCGCCGCCCTTGATCTGGTGGCGCAAGTCGGCCGGCCGGGCACAGTCGGCATCAACGTCGATCTGCTGCACCTGATGCGGTCGGGTGGGACGATTGCCGAACTGGCGACCGCGCCCGCCGGCACGATCCTGTATGCGCAGATTGCCGATGGTCCCGCGCTGGCCCCGGTGGATGCCGCGCACGAGGCATCATCGCAGCGGTTGCTGGCGGGGAAGGGGGCGTTTGACATTGCCGGGTTTGTGCAGGCCTTGCCGCCCGGCTGCCCGGTCAGTGTGGAAATTCCGCGCGATCACCTGGTGGCGGCTATGTCGCCGATCGACCGCGCGACGCAGGCCGTGGCCAGCGTGCGCGCGATGATCCAGTGATCAGGCCTGGCGCAACCGGGCCAGCTCGTCTGTGGTCAACACCAGCGTGGCGGCGCTGACACTTTCGCGCACCTGTGCGGGGCTGGACCCGCCAAAGATCGCAATGGTCTGCAACGGCTGGCAGTTCAGATAGGCCAGCACCACCGTGTTGATCGATACCCCGTGCACGGCGGCCAGATCCTGCACCACGGCCAGCCGGCGGTCGTTGACCGGATTGCCATAGCGGATGGCCAGCGCACCCAGATCAGCACCCTGTGCGCGTTTGGTGAAATAGCCGCCCGATTGTGCGGCATAGGCCACGATCGGCAGGCCGCTGGCATGGATCGCCTCGTATTCGCCTTCGTAATAATGCACATAGCCCTGCGCGGCGGCAGCAGCGACATCGGGCACGGCCAGGCCCCAGAACGTTTGTGAGGCGACAAAGCCCGGCTGGCCCTGTGTCGCGGCATAGGCATTGGCCGCCTCGATCCGCGCCGCCGCCCAGTTCGATGCGGCAAAATGGCGAATGCGCCCGGCCGCGCGATGCGCGATCAGCGTATCGATGATCGGTTCGACCGGCGCTTCCGGATTGTCGGCATGCAGAAAATACAGATCGATCGTTTCGATGCCGAGGTGGTCCAGGCTCTGCATCAGGTCGGCGGTCACATCGTCGGGCGTGACGCGGTTGCGCCAGTCGCCCACGCGCATGTCGAAAAAGCCACCCTTGGTGGCGATCACGAACTGATCGCGTGGCTGCGCCTTTAGCCAGGCCCCGACCGCGCGTTCACTGGCGCCGACCGGCGCAGCGGGCGCCCAGTCACCATACGACCGCGCGGTATCGATAAAATTGCCGCCAAGCCCGGCAAAGGTATCGAGAATGGCGTTCGACTGGCCCTGATCAAGCATCCAGCCCAGCATGTTGGTGCCATAGCACAGCCGGCTGACCACCAGATCGGTCTGACCAAGCGCAACTTTTGCAAGCATCACCGATTGCTCCCTATTCGTCCCAGTGGATCAGATGGCTGATATCGGTGCGCTGTTCCGGGGTGCGGCCGGTGGTGGCGAGGCGCTGCACGCTGACCCGGCCGCCCATCGTGCTGAACTTGGTCAGCACTTCGATCACCCGGTCATAATACGAATGTTCGATCTTCCACACCCCGCCCTCGCGGCGATAACGGTCGGTATAGATCGCGGTGCCGAACGTGTGGTCATCCTTTTCCAGATCGATGAACACGTCCTGCAGGTACCAGATGCCGGTGGCGCTGTTGTCGCCGGTAATGGTGATGTCGGGCATCAGCCCGATGTGCATCGCCGCCGCGCCCGAATGGAACGAATTGGCCAGGAATTCCAGCATCGGCGCACGCCCGGACAGCGACACCTTGTACGTCCCGCCGTTGTAGGTGACCGTCACATCTTCGGTAAACAGCCCCGCCAGCAGCGCCGCGTCCCCGGTGTCGATACCCCGGAAATAGCGGTGTTTCAGCACCTTGATCTCTTCCAGATCGGACAATTGTTGCAGCGTATAGGCCATCGCGATCAAACCCCCGTTTCGCTGGCGAACAGCATTTCGGCCCGCGCCTTCAACGCGCGGCCACTGTCATCGAACGCGCGTTTGACCCATGGCCCGGCAAAGCGGAACACGTGGATGCCGTTGGCGCCCAGAAATGCGTCGGTGGAAATATAGCGGCAGCTGGCCGGACCGGTCGGTTCGATCACCTGATCGCGCCGCGCCGGATAGGGCCAGAAATCGCTGTGGACCATTTCCCACGAAATCATCCGCTCAGGCTCGAACGCGCAGATATATTCGCAATTGGGCACCAGCGTGCCGGGCGCGGCATAGTTGACCAGCGTCATGTGTACCGCGGCGCCCATTTCCAGCGCGGATTCGGCGCGCACACAGAACGGATTCCATTCGTTGTACCGCGGCATATCGGTCAACACCTGCCACACCACCCGCGCCGGCGCCGCGATATCGACCCATTCGCTGACCGTGACAGCATCGGGATCAAAGCCGTTGACCGGATCATCGGCCAGCGTGGCGTGGGTCTTCATCCAGTCGAACTGCATAGTTTTTCTCCTGATCAGGGTATGTGGGAATTCAGTTCAGGGTGGAGCGAGAATGGCTTGTTTCGAGAACCGGAGCGCAGCGTACGTCAGTACGTGAGCACCGGAAGCGCAGAAAACGGCCGTTCGCAGCCCGCCCTGGGCTGAATTACCGCATACCCTAGGCGGCGACCCAGTCGCCGCCGTTAACATCCAGCATGGCGCCCGTGACTTCGGACGCGTAGTCGGACAGCAGGAAATAGACCGCCTTGGCGCATTCGGCGTCGGGCGGGATATGGCCCACCGGCACTTCCGATCCGCGCTGTTTCAGGAACGCGGCGCCGGCCTCTGCGCCCATGCTGTCGGCAAAGCCCTGCAACGGGGCGCCCATCATCCAGCCCATCAGCGCGGTGTTGACGCGCACGCCGGTGCCGCCGAATTCGACCGCCAGATGCCGCGTCAGATGGTTGAGCGCGCCCTTGGCCATGCCATAGCCGCCTTCGCCTGGCATCGGTTTGCGCGTGCACAGTGTCGAAACATTGACGATCGATCCCGATCCTTGCGCCTTCATCGTCGGGTAAACCGCCATCGCCATGCGCAGCGCGCCCGCCGCACCCACATTGAACGCCTGCAACACCTGTTCGATGTCATGTTCGATCAACGGGCCCCAATCGGGGTGGAAATAGGCCGAATTCACAAGGCCATCGATGCGCCCCCAGGTGTCGATCGCGGCCTGTGCGGCGGCCTTGCACTGGTCCATGTCGGTCACATCCAGCGGCACCGCGATCGCTTCGCCGCCGGCGGCGATAATGTCGTGCGCCACCGCTTCGATGGCTGCTTTCGACCGCGCGGTCACCACCACTTTGGCGCCTTCGCGTGCGGCGCCACGGCAGGCGGCCTGGCCCATGCCAGGGCCGGCGCCGGTAATGATCACCACTTTGTCCTTCAGGATCATCGTTTCTCTCCCATTGCGTGCCATTGTCATGGCGTGTGTTTATTGTTGTGCGGCGGCGATCCCGGCCTGCCGCCCGAAAAAGGTGCAGTCGGCCAGGCTCATGCCCGAAGAATAGCCATGGCCCCACGCCGGCAGGCCAGACGTGCAGCGGCCGGCGGCGTAAAGCCCGGGGATCGGCGCGCCGGCGCGGGTCAGCACTTCGCCCCGGGTGGTGGTTTTTAGCCCGCCCAGCGTGAAAAAGCTGAAATAGCTGGTCTGGAAATTCAGCTCCAGCGCCACGAACGGAGCCTGATCGAGCGGCACCAGCATCGGCGGCTGTTTGTCGAACAGCGGATCATGCCCGTCGCGGGCATGGCGGTTGTACACGTCCATCGTCGCCGACAGCGTCCCGGCGGGCATCTCCAGCTCCGCCTCCACTTCGTCCCAGGTGTTGCCGGTGCCGGCAATGGTGATCCCGGCGAGGTCAAGCGGCTGGGAAAAATGTGCGCTGTCGAGCAGCAGATAGACTTTGCCGCCGGGCTGGTCGACAGCACAGCGGCTGACCCGCCCGTGATAGCAATCCTCGTTGATGAAGCGCTGCCCGGCGACGTTCACGAACACGCCGTGCGCCTGGTCGGCGGGGATGGTCCACGGGCAGGTGGTGAAAAACTGGTCCATGTGGATGGCATCGCCGCCGACCGAAACCCCCAGCTCGATGCCGATCCCGTCATCCTTGTCGCCGATCGGGCTGTTCACGCGGAATGTGTCGGGGCAATATTTGCGCCGCATCGCTTCGTTGAACACGAAACCGCCGGTGGCCAGCACCACGCCGCGGGTTGCGCGCACAAACCGGTCGTGGTTGTCGATCCGCACCACCAGCCCGGCCACGCGCCCGTTGTCCGTGATCAGCGCCACGGTGCGCGCATCGACATGGATGTCTGCGCCCAGATCGCGCGCGCGGCGCTCCAGAATATTGACCAGCGGCCGCCCGCCGCCCCAGCCCATATGCTGAATGACATGGCCGCGCGGGGCGGGCTTGGCATGGTTGCGGAACGGTGTGGCGGCTTCGCTGCCCGACCAGATCAGCGTGGAATCGTCGGTCGGTTCGATCACTTTGCCGGGCAGGTAATTGCCGCGATAGGGCACACCCTGGTCTTTCAGCCATTGGTAATGCGCCAGCGCCTCAGCCCCGTACAAATCGCACTTCGCCTCATCCACGCACGGTCCGCCGGCCAGTTTCAGATAGGCGGTGAAATCCGCGACCGAATCCGAAAATCCCGCCGCAATCTGCGCGTCGGTGCCCCCGCCGATATAGATTTCCCCGCCCGACAGCGCCGATGCGCCGCCGCTGCCCGATGACCGTTCAAACAGCATGACCCGCACACCGGCCTCGGCCGCCTCGATCGCGGCACAGGCACCGGTCGCGCCGAACCCGACGATCGCCACCTCGGTGGTGAAATCCCAGTGCGGCACGTCTGCCAGGGGCAGCGGCTGGTAAGGGGAATAGGCAGGCATCGTCAGTCATTCTCCCAAGATGGCCGCACCCTGTTTCCGGGCATCAGCCTTTGCGTGGTCAGGCGTTTTGCGCTTTGAGCATGTCGAGCGCGACATCGACGATCATGTCTTCCTGTCCGCCAACCATCTTGCGGCGGCCCAGTTCGACCAGGATCGCGCGGGTATCCAGGCCATAGATCTCGGCCGCCTTTTCGGCATGGCGCAAAAAGCTGGAATAGACCCCGGCATAGCCCAGCGCCAACGTTTCGCGATCGACCCGCACCGGGCGGTCCTGCAGCGGCCGCACCAGATCCTCGGCCGCATCCATCAGCGCCATCACGTCGCAGCCGTGGTTCCAGCCCTTGCGATCGGCCGCGGCGATGAACACCTCCAGCGGGGCATTGCCCGCGCCCGCGCCCATCCCGGCCAGGCTGGCATCGATGCGCACCGCGCCACACTGCGCCGCGACGATCGAATTGGCCACGCCCAGCGCCAGATTGTGGTGCGCGTGCATGCCGCGCTGCGTTTCGGGTTTCAGCACGCGGTCATAGGCCACCAGCCGGTCATGCACGCCATCCATATCCAGCGCGCCGCCGCTGTCGGTAACATAGACGCAATGCGCGCCATAGCTTTCCATCAGCAGTGCCTGTTTCGCCAGCGCCTCTGGCTCGATCATGTGGCTCATCATCAGGAAGCCGCCGACATCCATGCCCAGATCGCGCGCGATGCCGATATGCTGTTTCGACACGTCCGCTTCTGTACAATGCGTGGCCACGCGCACCGATCGCACGCCCAGGTCATAGGCGCGGCGCAGTTCGTCAACCGTACCCAGGCCCGGCAGGATCAGCGTGGTAAGCACGCTGCGGGTCAGCACGCTGGCGACCGCCTCCAGCCATTCCCAATCGGTATGCGCGCCAAAGCCATAATTGAAACTGGTGCCCGACAGGCCATCGCCATGCGCGACCTCGATCGCATCGACCCCGGCCGCGTCGAGCGCGGCGGCAATCGCCATGACATGATCCAGGCCATACATGTGACGGATGGCATGCATGCCATCGCGCAAAGTCACGTCCTGGATATAGATCTTGTCGCCGGCTTCGACGGAAAACGCGCCCATCATGCCACCTCTTTTGCCATGCGGCGCGCGGCCAGCAATTCGCCCGTCGCCTTGGCCGCGGCGGTCATGATGTCCAGATTGCCCGAATACGGTGGCAGGTAATCGCCCGCGCCCTCAACCTCGAGCAGGATCATCGATTTGACGCCTGAAAATTCGCCAAGGCCGGGAATTTTCAGCCGGTTGTTGTCGCCAAACCGTTCGAACTGCACCTCCTGCTTCAGGCGATAGCCAGGCACGTACTTCTGCACCTCGGCCACCATGGCCTTGACCGAGGCGCGGATCGCGTCCTCGTCACCGCCTTCGGACAGCGTGAACACGGTGTCGCGCATGATCATCGGTGGTTCGGCGGGGTTGAGGATGATGATCGCCTTGCCTTTGGTGGCGCCACCAACCTGTTCAATCGCGCGCGCGGTGGTGCGGGTGAATTCATCGATATTGGCGCGGGTGCCCGGCCCGGCCGAGCGCGATGACACGCTGGCGACGATTTCGGCATAGTGCACTTTGGCCACCCGGCTGACCGCGGCCACCATCGGGATCGTCGCCTGCCCGCCGCACGTCACCATGTTGACATTGGGCGCGCCCAGATGGTCCTGCATGTTGACCGGGGGCACGATGAACGGGCCGATCGCCGCCGGGGTCAGGTCCACCACCTGGATACCGTCGGCACGCAGCGCCTCATCATGCACTTTGTGGGCATAGGCACTGGTCGCATCGAACGCGATGCCGATTTCGGGGTAAAGCGGGTGGGCGCGCAGCCCTGCCAGCCCTTCGTGCGTGGTGGCAATGCCGTGCGCGCGCGCCATCGCCAGCCCTTCGGAATCCGCATCGATACCCACGACGATCGCCAGTTCCATGTTCTGCGGGTATTTGATCATCTTCATCATCAGGTCGGTACCGATATTGCCCGATCCGATGATTGCCGCCTTTACGCGTGCCATTGCCATTCCTTCAGATAAAGTTCGCAACGCAGCTGCCGATCGCCCGGCCGCCATCGCTCAGCGTCATTTCAAAACGGTCGCCTTTGGTGGCCGGCGCCAGCGGGACCAGGCTGCCCGACAGGATCACGTCGCCGGCATCCAGCGTAACGCCATGCGCGCCCAGCGTGTTGGCCAGCCAGGCCACTGCCTGCGCCGGATTTCCCTGCACCGCATGACCATAACCTTCGGAAAGTGGCGCGCCATTTTTGGTGACCACCACATGGAGGCCGGGCAAGTCCAGCCCGCGCGGATCAAGCCGTTCGGCGCCGATCACGAACACCCCGCACGACGCGTTGTCGGCCACGGTATCGACAATCCCGATTTTCCAGTCGCGGATACGGCTGTCGACGATTTCGAAACACGGCGCGATTGCCTCGGTCGCGGCCATCACATCGGCGGCGGTCACGCCCGGCCCGTTCAGGCTGTCCTTCAGGATAAACGCAATTTCTGCCTCTGCACGCGGCGCGATCAGCGCGCGGGCATCAATGTCGATATCGCCGGTGACATGCATCCAGTCGGTCAGAAATCCGAAATCGGGCTGGTGCACGCCCAGCATGTCCTGCACCGCCTTGCTGGTTACGCCGATCTTCTTGCCGACCACGCGTTCGCCCTCGGCCACGCGCCGCGCCAGAAAATCCAGGCTGATGGCATAGGCATGGTCGATGGTCAGCGACGGGTCCTGCGCAATCAGCGGGGCCACGACATGCCGCCCGCGCAGCGCCGCGTGCAGCATGGCGCCATAATGCGCAGTCCGTGCAGGATTGGGCCGTTCAGCGTCGGGCATCGAGGAAATCGATCGCATAGGCGTTGAATTCGGCGGCGCGTTCGACTTGCACCCAATGGCCGGTGCGGCCAAAGGTCAGCGCGCGCACATCGGGGCAATGATCGAGGAAAATGCGCGCATGCGCCTCGGGGCAGAATTCGTCGTTGAGGCCCCACAGCACCATGATCGGCTGGGTAATCTCGGCCAGCCGCGGCGACAGGTCCGGCGTGCGCATGCGCACCAGCACGTCCTTTGGCTGGGTGCGCGCGACGGCAAAGCGTTCGGCAACCAGCGTATCGGTGATGTTGGGCGCAAAATCGGGGTGGACCAGGTTTGACACCAGCCGTTTCTGTTCGGCCAGATCGAAATCGGGGCCGCCAAAGTTCGACACCATCTTGGCAATGCCCGGCATCACGAAATAGGATTCGCGCGGCGCCACACAGCCCGGCGCCATCAGCACCAGATTGCGCGTGAATTCCGGGTGATCGAGCGTCAGCAGCAGCGCAATCCCGCCGCCCAGCGAATTGCCCACCATACTGGCACCGGTGATGCCGTGCGCCAGCAACGCCTCGTACACCGTGTCGGTGAACAGTTGCAGCGTGTAATCAATCCCTTCCGGCTTTGACGAGGAACCATAACCGATCAGATCGGGCAGGATCACGCGATAGCCGGCACCGACAAAGGCATCGATGTTCTGGCGGAAATTCGATGCGCCCGATGCTCCCGGGCCGCTGCCGTGCAGAAACACCAGCGGCGTCGCAGCCGGATCACCCGCTTCTTGAATGTGGATGTCGTAACCACCGGTCACGCGATAGGTTGCGACGCGAAGATCAGCCATGCGCGTGGGTCCCGGTTGTCAAAGGAATGTAAAGGTTGGTGCCTGGCCCAGGATACCCCCGACCAGATCCTGCGTGCGGTTGTTGGGGTCGTTGGCAACATGCGCGCGCCCGGCATGCAGGTCCAGCCATGGCTGAATGATCGGGCTGGAGGTATAGATCGCCCGGCCACCCAGCAGCGCCATCATCCCGTCCACCAGTTCGGCCAGCCGCCGCACCACGCTTGCCGAATTGTAGGCATAGAGCGTGCGCTTTTCCATCGGGATCGCTTCGCCACGGGTCGCATGGCCCATCAGGTCGTCAAAGGTCAGGCGCAGCGTCTGTTCCATCTCGATGACCTGGGCATGCGCTTTGGCGATTGCGGCCAGCAGAAACGGATCATTTTTCGATGCCTTGCCGGTGTTGGTCGAAACCCGGCTTTGCGCGATCTCGATCGCGGCATTGATCGCCGCGCGCGCGCCGCCAAACGCCGCGGTGGAAACCGACCGCATGAACACTTGCGCCCAGGGCAGGGTGTACAGCGGCCCGGGATTGGTTTCCTGCCCGGGGTTGGTGCACAGAAATCCGTCGACCGACCGGTGGGTGCGGTATTCGGGCACGAACACATCATCGACGATCACGTCATGGCTGCCGGTGCCCTGCAATCCGAACACGTGCCAGGCATCGCGATCGATGGCGTAATCGCGGCGCGGCAACAGAAATGCGCGCATGTCTGGCGCCCCGCCAGGCTCGGCCGACGGCACCAGCGCACCCAGCACGACCCACTGGCAATGCACCGACCCGGTGGAAAACCCCCAGCGGCCCGACAGGCGGAAACCGCCATCAACCACGGTGACTTTGCCGACCGGCTGATAGCTGGATGATACCAGCGTCGATTGATCTTCGCCCCACACTTCGGCCTGCGCCGCTTCGTGGAACAGCGCGATTTCATAGGGGTGGCAGCCGACCACGCCATACATCCACCCGGTCGACATGCATCCTTCGGCCAGCGCCTTTTGCACATCGTAAAACGCGTTGGGGTGCATTTCGTAACCGCCCCAGCGGCGGGGCTGCAGGATGCGGAAAAAACCCGCCTCCTGCATTTCGGCGATCGATTCTGCCGGAACGTCGCGATCGGCCACACACCGTGCGGCGCGCGCCCGCAGTGCCGGGATCATCGCGCGTGCGCGTGCGGCCAGTTCATCGGCGGTCGGAATGGTGTCGCGTGACGCGACAAGAGCGGCAAGTGCGGCCATTGCTGGTTATCTCCCTTCCATCCATCCCGTGATGCATCGACTCGCTGGCGGAGTTTTTAGTATCATTCGTAATTTTTATTGCCAGTGGATACGCAAATCGTCAATCAGAAACCACTCTAACCCACGATCATGCAGTTTCGTCCACGCCCATCCTGCTGGCAATCGTGTTTGGTGCGGTTTTCTGGCGGTCCGGGCCGCGCGTCTGGCGGCATAGACCTTTGCGCTTTGAAATAGACGGTTTACTACGCAAATCAAACCCAGCATAAGCAACCGGCACGCAATTGCCGATTTTTACTGCAAGCCTTATGCAGGAATCGATCGCAATGGCGCGCCGGCGCGGCAGATCGATCCTGCCGCGTCACACCACAAACACATGGGATGGATGATGGATAGCAAACCCGTCGAAACTGTCGACGTCGTCGTGATCGGTGCAGGTTTTTCCGGGCTCTATGCCATCCACCGGCTGCGCGGCGAACATAGCGTGGTGTGTTTCGAAGCCGGGGACGGGGTGGGCGGCACCTGGTACTGGAACCGCTATCCCGGCGCGCGGGTGGATATCCAGAGCGTCGAATATTCCTATGGCTTCGACGAAGATCTGCAGCAGGAATGGTCGTGGCCGGAATACTTTTCCGCGCAGCCCGATCTGGAACGCTATGCCAACCATGTGGCCGACCGGTTTGGCTTGCGCGATGCGATCCGCCTGTCCAACCCGGTGCAACGCCTGCGCTTTGATGCCGATACCAACCACTGGCACGTCCACACTGGCCGGGGCGATCACGTGGTGTGCCGCTATGTGGTCGCTGCGACGGGTGCGCTGTCGATCCCCAATGTGCCGGCCTGGCCGGGCCGTGACCGGTTTCCGGGCAAGATCCTGCACACCACCGAATGGCCGCGTGAAGGTATCGATTTTTCGGGCCAGCGCGTCGGCTTTATCGGCACCGGGTCGACCGGCATTCAGGCCATGCCGATCATTGCCGAACAGGCCGACCACCTGACGGTATTTCAGCGCACCCCGGCCTATTGCATGCCATCGGGCAACCGCCCGCTCGATGCCGCCTATGAAGCGGAATGGAAGGCCGATTATACCCCGCGCCGGCAGCGCATTCTGCAAACCTGGGGCGTATCGACGATCGAATACCCCAGCTATTCCGCGCTGGATTGCACACCCGAACAGCGCGAGGAAATCCTGGAAAAGGGCTGGCAATCGAAAAGCGCGTTCCAGCTGCTGGTGGCGTTCACCGATGTGCAGACCGACCGCGCGGCCAACGAAATCGTGTGCGAATTTGTGCGCAACAAGATCCGCAGCATCGTGCATGACCCGGTCGTGGCCGAACGGCTGTGCCCGACGACTTATCCGATCGGGGGTAAGCGGCTGTGCATCGGCAATGGCTATTACGAAATGTACAACCGCGACAATGTCACGCTGGTCGATGTGCGGTCGGTGCCGATTGTCGAATTCACCGAAAATGGCCTGCGCACGGCCGAGGCGGAATATCCGCTGGATGTGATCGTCACCGCCACCGGGTTTGACGCGCTGACCGGGTCGATGATGCGTATCGATATCGAAGGGCTGGGCGGCGTCAAACTGGCCGACAAGTGGGCAGAGGGGCCGACCACCTATCTTGGTGCGATGGTCGCCGGCTTTCCCAACCTGTTCATGATCCACGGGCCAATGACCCCGGGCGCGCAGGCGCAGATGATCACCACAGGCGAATGGCAGGTCAACTGGACTGCCGGGGTCATCGCCGACATGGCCCGCGACGGCTATACGCGCATCGACACCACGCCAGACGCCGAAGCGTGGTGGGCGGACGAGGTCAATGCCGTGTCGATGGCCACCGTCCACCGCTTCGCCGATTCCTGGTACAACGCGCGCAATATCGAGGGCAAAAAGGGCGGCTTCATGATCTATGTCGGCGGCTTCCCCCGCTATACCGCATTGAGCAATGGGGCGGTGCAGGACGGCTACAAGGGGTTCGTGCGGTCGTGACCCCGCTGGGCAGCCCCGCTGCGCTTGATCAAAACGTGCGCGTCTGCCCCCCGTCGGCCATCAGCGTCTGCCCGGTAACATAGCGCGACAGGCTGCTCGCCAGAAACACCGCCGCGCCGCCGATATCCAGTTCCGGATCACCGATCCGGCGCAGCGGCACGCGGGCGATCTGGCCGGCATAGGCCTGGGGGAAATGTTCGCGCCAGGTTTCGACCCCGGGCGACAGCGCGAATGGGCAGATCATGTTGACGCGCACGCCGTGTTCGCCCCATTCGACCGCTGCGGTTTTTGACAGCGACCGGATCGCCTCTTTCGCCGCGCCATACGACGCCTGCGTCGGCATGCCCTGGATGCCCGCGCCGCTGCCGAAATTGATCACCGATCCGGCGTTGGCGACCAGATGCGGGAACGCCGCCTGCATCAACAGAAACGTCGGCCAGAACCCGGTGTCAAACGCCACGTTCATCTGTGCGATCGACATATCCACCAGCGGCACTTGCGCAGATGCCTGTGCCGCGTTGACCAGCGTATCCAGCCGGCCAAAGCGCCGCACCGCTTCATCAACAATGCCGGGCAGCGCGTCGCGGTCGGCTAGGTCAACGCCCATGAAATGCACGGGGCCCAGTGTGCCAAGCTCAGCAGCGGTGGCTTCACCCAGCGCGATTTCGCGGTCCACGATCAGCACGCTGGCGCCGGCCTTGACCATGGCGGTGGCCACGCCCTTGGCCACGCCGCGCGCGGCGCCGGTGACAATCGCGACGGTGTCTTTCAGCAGCATGTCTGGTTCCCTCTCGGCTTTGCTGATTGCGTTGTGTGCAGGCATTGAAACACCCTATTTCATGGCAAAGTTCAATGAAAAACGAAAATATGCGTAGACCGGCGCGAAATTTTCCACGATTGACGTGGCGTCGCGGATTTGCTGGCGGTGCGGCCGGTGAGACCGGCGCATGGCCAGCGCGCCGCATCAAACGTTTTGCCCGCTTTTCTGGTTGCACGCGTAATTTTAAAAGCACTATGGTACGCAAATCGTCAATTGAAATGCATCAGAGCCTTCGATATATGCAAATTCGAATCCGGCGCAGGATCGAAAATCACCACTGCGAACAACCGGGCAAATCGGGAGAGTGCGCCCTTTATCGGGCAGGACAACCATGAAGGCGGGTATCGATCTTGATGGCCGCGTGGCCCTGGTCACCGGCGGCACCCGCGGGCTGGGCCTGCGCATCGCGATGGCGCTGGCCCATGCTGGCGCGCGGGTGGTGGTGTGTGCCCGCAATGCGCCCGACAGCCTGCCCGACGGGATCGCGTTCCGCGGCGCCGATATCCGTGATGCCGAACAGGCAAAGGCGCTGGTCGATGGCGTGGCGGCGGAATTTGGCCGGATCGACATCCTGGTCAACAATGCCGGCGGATCACCGCAGGCGGCGGCAGCGACGGCAAGCCCGCGCTTTTTCGATGCGATCCTGCGGCTCAACCTGCATGCACCGATGTATCTGGCGCAGGCGGCTTATGCGCATATGCAGCGCGCCGGGGCTGGCTCCATCGTCAATATCGCCAGTGTTTCGGGCACCCGCCCGTCGCCGATGACCGCCGCCTATGGCGCGGCCAAGGCCGGATTGCTTAGCCTGACGCAAAGCCTGGCGCAGGAATGGGGGCCAGACGGCATCCGCGTCAACGCCATCATCGCCGGGCTGATGCAGACCGAAAACAGCGGTGACACCTATGGCGACGCGGCCGCGCAGGCCGCCGTGGCACGATCGCTGCCGCTGCAACGCATGGGCCATGGTGATGATATCGCCGGCGCGGTGCTGTGGTTGTGTTCCGATCTGGCCGCGTGGGTCAGCGGCGCGCGCATCAATGTCGATGGTGGCGGCGAACGCCCGTATTTCCTCGATCTGGTCAAAGGAGGCTGATGGCCATGGGCATCAAGGCGCTTGGTTATGTCGTGATCGCAACCGCAAAGGCGGCCGAATGGCGCCATTTCATGACGCAAGTCGTCGGCGTGATGGACGCCGGGCATGCGCCCGATGGCGCCGCGCTGTACCGCATCGATGACCGGCCGTTCCGTTTTCGGATAGAGGCGGGTGACACCGAGCGGCTGCTGGCGGCGGCCTATGAAGTGGGCGATGCCGCCGAATTGGCGGCCCTGCGTGCGCAGATCGCCGCGCTTGGCCGGCCGGTGGCCGACCTCAGTGCCGAAGACGCCAGCGCCCGCGGTGTTGCGGCCTGTTTCCGCACCAGCGATCCCGCTGGCAATGGTCTGGAATTCTTTCACGGGGACACCCGCGATCACGTTGCCTTTGTGTCGCCGGCGGGCGTCAGCGGTTTTGTGACCGGCGCCATGGGCATGGGCCATGCGGTGTTTGCCGCGCTGAATTTCGATGAAACCTATGCCTTTTACAAGGGCATAGGCTTTGGCGATACCGATATCCCGCGCTTTCATTTCAGCGATGATCCGGGCGATCCCGGCATGGGTTTTGCGTTCATGCATGCGCAAAACGGCCGCCACCATTCGGTCGCGCTGGGGCAGATGCCAGCGCCGCCATCCGGTTGCGTGCATCTGATGCTGGAGATGAAAACGCAAAGCGACGTGGGCAAATGTCATGACCGCATGCGGCTGAACAAGGTCCCCGAAAGCGCCACGATCGGCCGGCATGTCAACGATCAGACTTTCGGCTTTTACATGCAGACGCCGGGCGGGTTCGACCTGGAAGTGGGGTCCGACCCGCTGGTGATCGATCCGGCCACCTGGGTTCCCACCGCGCACCTGCAGCCCAGCGAATGGGGCCATGTCTGGGCCTGGCAAAAGGCCATGGAAGAACAGGCCACACAGGGAGAAACAGCGTGATTTTGGACAAGCGGATGAGCGCCGACGACGTCGTCGCGCAACTGTCCGACGGTATGACCATCGGCATCGGCGGCTGGGCCACGCGGCGCAAGCCGATGGCGCTGGTGCGCGCGATCCTGCGGTCCGACGTAAAGGATCTGACCGTGGTGTCCTATGGCGGGCCGGATGTCGGCATGCTGTGCGCGGCGGGCAAAGTGAAAAAGCTGGTGTTCGCGTTCGTCAGCCTTGACCATTATCCGCTGGAACCGCATTTCCGCGCCGCCCGGCAAAGCGGCGCGATCGAGGTGCTGGAACTGGATGAAGGCATGTTCCACTGGGGCCTGCGCGCCGCCGCCATGCACCTGCCGTTCCTGCCCACGCGGGTGGGCATCGGCACCGACATCATCACGCAAAAGGGCTTTACCTTTAAAACGGTGACCAGCCCTTATGACGATGGTGAGGAACTGATCGCGATGCCGGCGCTCAACCTGGATGTCGCGCTGATCCATGCGCAACGCTCGGATCAAAAGGGCAACCTGCTGGTCACCTCGCCCGATCCGTTCTTTGATGAACTGTTCACGCGGGCCGCGCCCAAGGTCTACGCCAGCGTCGAACAGGTGGTATCGACCGCCGATCTCGATATCGAGGCCAACGCGCGTTTTGCGCTGGTAGAGCGCGCGCGCATCACCGGCGTGGTGGAGGCACCGTTCGGTGCGCACCCGACCAGCGCCAACCCGGAATATCACCTCGATCTCAAGCATCTGAAAACCTACGTCGACAGCGCTGCCTCGCCCGAGGCCTGGGCCGACTATCGCAAGACGTTCATCGACGTCAGCGATGCCGATTACCTCGCCGCCGTGGGCGGTGCCGAGACGCTGCGCGCGCTGCCTCGCCCGGTTTATTGAGGAGGATGACACCATGACCGAAGCCACCCTGGCAGACCTCGTCATCCTCGCCTGCGCGCAGGCCTGGCGCCACGACGGTGAATTGATGGCAACCGGGATCGGCCCGTTGCCCCGGCTTGGCTCTGCGCTGGCCAAGACGCTGTACAACCCCGCGCTGCAGACCACCGATGGCGAATACCTGTACGGCGATGAACCGGTCCCGCCGGGCAAGCGCACCGGGCCGATCGTCTATGAAGGCGTGGCCAATTATGAACGCGTGTTCGCGGCGCTGTGGGGCGGCCGCCGCCATTCGATGGTCGGCCCGGTGCAGTTCGACCGTTTCGGCCAGGCCAACATCAGCGTGATCGGCAGCCACGACAAACCGAAATCGGCGATGCTGGGCGCGCGTGGCTTTCCCGGCAATTCGATCGTTCACCCCAACAGCTTTTTCTTCCCCAGCCACAACAAGCGCGCGTTTGTCGAAGGTGAGGTCGATTTCGTGTGCATGGCCGGGTACAATCCGGCGCGGTATATGAACGGCAAGGCGCCCGCGGGGCTCGACCTGCGGGTAATCGTCACCAACCTGTGCGTGATGGATTTTGGCGGGCCCGATCACCAGGTGCGCGTGGTTTCGCTGCACCCCGGGGTCACCTTTGACGAGGTGCAGGATAACACCGGTTTCCCGTTGGCCCGGATCGCCGATGCCATTCCCGCAACGCCGGTGCCGACTGACGAACAGCTGGCGGTGATCGCCAGGCTTGACCCCAACAACGTGCGTGCGACGATATTCAAGGACAACCCGCCGGCACAGCGGGCCGCCTGAAGGAGGATGCTGAGATGAGCGATCTGGTCGAGCCGCGCAAAGTTGATGTGGTCTATGAAACCGAACACCCGGTCCTCTATGAGGTCGACGGTGCGGTGGCGTGGATCACCATGAATCGCCCGGATTTTCACAACGCGCAAAACGGGCAGATGACTTATGCGCTGGATGATGCGTTCAACCGCGCGGTGCAGGATGATGCGGTGCGGGCGATCGTGCTGGCCGGCAATGGCAAGCATTTTTCGGCCGGCCACGACATCGGCACCCCCGGACGCGACTTGCACAAACCGTTTGAAAACCGGCTGATGGTGCAGGGCCATGTCAACAAGCCGGCGGCCGAGCTGCTTTATACGCGTGAACAGGAACAATACCTGGGCATGTGCCGGCGCTGGCGCGATATTTCCAAACCGACCGTGGCGATGGTGCAGGGCGCCTGCATCGCCGGCGGGCTGATGCTGGCCTGGGTGTGCGACCTGATCGTGGCCAGCGAAGACGCGTTTTTTCAGGACCCGGTCAACCGCATGGGCATCCCCGGGGTCGAATATTTCGCGCACGGGTTTGAACTGCCGCCGCGCGTCGCCAAGGAATTTCTGCTGCTGGGCGAACGCATGCCCGCGGCGCGTGCGTACCAGTTCGGCATGGTCAACAAGGTCGTGCCGCGCGATGAACTGCGTGCGGCGACGGCGGCGTGGGCGGCCAGGCTGGCGGCGCAACCGCGCCTGGGCAACTGGCTGACCAAGCAGGCATTGAACCATGTCGAAGAATTGCGCGGCAAGCGCAGCGCAATGGACGCCGTGTTCCACATGCACCATTTTGCCCATGCCCAGAACGACCTGGTGCAGGGCAATTCGATCGGCGGCCTGGGCGCCAAGGAAATGGCCGCCGCCAACAAGAAGCAGGCCGGCGAAGGCTGATGCCAGCTTCAACGTCTTTTGGCGCACTGCACACCGTGTTGACCGAGCGGCTGGGTTGCCGCGTGCCGATCATCCAGACCGCGATGGGCTGGGTGGCGGAACCGTCGCTGGTGATTGCCAGCAGCAATGCCGGCGCGTTCGGGTTTCTGGGCGCGGCGGTGATGACGCCGGATGAATGCCGCACCAAATTGCTGGCGGTGCGGCAGGGCACCGACCGGCCGTTCGGGGTGAATTTTCATTCGTTTCAGCCCGGTGCCGATGCGATTGTCGATCTGATCCTGGCCAACCGTGAACAAGTACGCGCGGTCAGCTTTGGCCGCGGGCCGAATGCGAAAATGATCGGGCGGTTCAAGGATGCCGGCATCCTGTGCATTCCCACCGTGGGCGCGGTGAAACACGCGCAAAAGATGGTCGAGCTTGGCGTCGACATGGTGACCGTGCAGGGCGGCGAAGGCGGCGGGCACACCGGATCGGTGCCGACCACCGTGCTGCTGCCGCAAGTGCTGGATGCTGTCAAAGTGCCGGTGATAGCCTCGGGCGGGTTTGGCGATGGCCGCGGGCTGGTGGCGGCGCTGGCCTATAGTGCGGTCGGCATCGCGATGGGCACGCGGTTTTTGCTGACTCGCGAAAGCCCGGTGCCCGACAATGCCAAGGCTGCCTATCTGCGGGCCGGCACCGACCAGATCATCGTGACCACGCGGCTCGACGGCATTCCGC
The DNA here is from genome assembly GCF_040398825.1 of Novosphingobium sp. GTDB lineage: Bacteria > Pseudomonadota > Alphaproteobacteria > Sphingomonadales > Sphingomonadaceae > Novosphingobium. The sequence goes on along the minus strand of NZ_JBBATI010000004.1, from coordinate 53,121 downwards.
AGCGCATGGTGCGCACGCCGTTGCTGGACCGGATCGAAAAATCCGGCACGATCGGCATGTGGCTGCGCGCGTTTGAGGCCGGGCGCGACATGAAACGCCAGACCGGCGCATCGTGGCTGCATTTTATCCGCGCCGCGCGCGGGATGACCGGGCACGGCGATGTGCCGCTGCGCCAGGCGATCATGGCTGCGACGATGCCCATGCTGATCCAAAAGGCGGTGGTTGATGGCGACATCGAACACGGCGTGATGGCCACCGGCGTCGTCGCCGGGCGGATCGGCGAAGTGCCCAGCTGCGCCGAACTGGTCGACCGCATCATGGCCGAGGCGGAAAGCCGGCTGGCCGCGCTGGGCGTGCCGCAGGTGGCCTGTGCGGCCTGAACATCAATAAGGACATCACCATGCCCATCACGCTGACCGTCAAGGACCGCATCGCGGAAATCGTGTTCGACCACCCGCCGGTCAATGCGTTCGACAGCGAAACCTGGCTGTCGATCCCCGCGCTGATCCGCGCAGCCGCCAGCGATCCGGATGCCAATGTCGTGCTGATCCGCGCCGCTGAAACCGCGCGCGGATTTTGCGGCGGGGTCGATATCAAGGAAATGCAGGCGCATCCCGAACGCATCACCGTGCTCAACCGTGGCAATTACCTGACCTTCAAGGCGATCCGCGACGCGGAAATTCCGGTGGTGGTGGCCGCGCACAAGTTCGTGATCGGCGGCGGCATCGGCATCTGCGGGGCCAGCGACGTGATCATCGCCGCTGACGATGCGTTCTTTTCGCTGCCAGAGGTTGATCGCGGCGCGATGGGCGGCGCCAGTCACCTGTCGCGGATGCTGCCGCTGCACAAAGTGCGCGCGGCATTCTTTACCGGTGGCACCATCCCCGCGGCCGAAGCCTGGCGGCTGGGCGCGGTCGAAAAGGTCGTGCCGCGCGCCGATCTGGTGGCCGAGGCGCATGCATTCTGCGCGGTGATCGCGGGCAAGAGCCGCAAGGCGCTGGTGATGGCCAAAGAGGCGCTCAACGGCCTGGAGCCGCGCGATGTCGATCGCGGCTACCGCTGGGAACAGGGCTTTACGTTGGAAATGTACATGCACGAAGACAGTCAAAAGGCGCGCGATGCGTTTGTCGAAACCGGCAAGGCGGCAAAGTTCTGATGCACCTGGCGTATACTCCCGAACAGCAGGCTTTCCGCGCTGAAGTGCGCGCGTGGATGCAGGCGCATGTGCCGGCGCACCCGCTGGAACATTATGACGCCAGCCGCGCCGGGTTCGAGGCGCACCGTGCCTGGGAAGCGACGCTGAAATCGGGCGAATGGGGCATGGTCACCTGGCCGCACGAATATGGCGGGCGCGGGCTGGACCTGATCCAGTGGCTGATCTTTGAAGAAGAATACTACCGCGCCGGCGCACCCGGGCGGGTCAACCAGAACGGGATTTTCCTGCTTGGCCCGACGCTGATGGAATTTGGCACCCACGCACAGAAACAGCGGTTCCTGCCGCCGATGGCCAGTGGAGAGGAAATCTGGGCGCAGGCCTGGTCCGAACCGCAGGCCGGGTCTGACCTCGCCGGGGTACGCGCCACTGCGCGGCGCGATGGCGACGACTATGTTTTGAATGGCCACAAGATCTGGTCAAGCCGCGCCGTTTTTGCCGACTGGGCATTCGGGCTGTTCCGCGAACCCGGCAGCGAGCGGCACAAGGGCATGAGCCTGATCTTTTTCCCGCTCACTGCGCCTGGCGTCACGCGCAACCCGATCCGCAAGATCAACGGCCATGTCGGTTTTGCCGAAGTGCTGCTGGAGGACGTGCGCGTGCCGGCGTTCAACCGGCTGGGCGATGAAGGCCAGGGCTGGCACATCTGCATGGCCACCGCCGGGTTTGAACGCGGGCTGATGCTGCGCAGCCCGGCGCGGTATCAGGTGGCGGCGGCTGCACTGGCCGATCTGTGGCGCACGCGCGGCAACAGCGCCGATCCCGCGCTGGAGGCCGATGTGGTGCGCGCGTTCATGAATGCAGAGGCCTATGCGCTCAACATCTATCAAACCGCATCGCGGCTGATGGCCGGCGCCAAGATCGGGCCGGAGGCGAGCACCAACAAGATTTTCTGGTCGGAAATGGACATCCACCTCAACCAGACCGCGCTGGCCATCCTGGGGGCAGAGGCGGAGCTGCTGCCTGAACCCGGCGTGCACGACTGGCTCGATGATTTCATCTTTTCGCTCGCCGGGCCGATCTATGCCGGTTCGAACGAGATTCAGCGCAATATCATCGCCGAGCGCATGCTCGGCCTGCCGCGCTGAAGGGGGACGAACCGATGGACTTCACCTTCAGCGACGAACAGACCATGTTTGCGCAAGCCGCAGCGACGCTGTTCGGGGAAACCTGCACGCCCGATCATTGGCGCCGCATGATGCAGACCGATACGGCGTTCGATGCGGCACGCTGGGCGCAGATTGCCGAAAATGGCTTTACCACCCTGCTGCTGCCCGAATCCGCAGGCGGGCTTGGCCTGACCGAGCTCGACTTTGCGCTGATCGCACAGGCCGCCGGATATGTGGCCTTGCCCGAACCGCTGGTGGAATCTGCCGGGATCGCCGCACCGATGCTGGCGGCGCTGGCGCCCGGTCATCCGCTGCTGGCCGATCCGGCCGTGATCATCGCGATTGCGCCCGCTTGCAACCCGGTCGTGGCCCACGCCGACGTGGCCCACGCGCTGCTGCTGGAACGCGACGGTCATGCCTTTCTCGCTACGCCCGATCAGGTCACGCTGACCCCGGTGGCGACCATCGATCCGCTGCGCCGGCTGTTTCGCGTGGATTGGGACCCGGACCATGCGGTGGACCTTGGCCTGGCCGACTGGGCACAGGCGCTCGATCGCGCAGCGCTGTTTGCTGCGGCGCAGGGGATTGGGCTGGCGCAACGCGCGGTCGATCTGGCAGTGGCTTACGCCAAGGATCGCACCCAGTTTGGCAAACCGATCGGATCGTACCAGGCGGTCAAGCATCACCTCGCCAGCGCGCAAGTGGCGATCGAATTTGCCCGCCCGGTGGTGATCGCTGCCGCCGCGCAGATCGGTCAGCGCGACATTTTCGCTCAAGCCCGGGTCAGCCATGCCAAGATCGTGGCGCTTGAAGCGGCCGACAACGCGGCGCGCGCGTCAATCCAGGTGCATGGCGCCATGGGCTATTCATGGGAAGTGGACGTGCACCTGTTTTTGAAACGCGCGCTCGCCCTGACCAACAGCTGGGGCACACCCGCGTTTCACCGCGCCCGCGTCGGCGCCCGCCTGTTTACCCGCCTGGCCGGTCCGGACCAGACTTTTGCCCAAGACCCACTTTTTGAAAACGAGGCCTGAGATGCCTGAAGCCTATATCATCGACGCCATCCGTGCCCCCGTCGGCCGCAAAAAGGGCAGCCTGGCGCATTTGCATCCGGCCGATCTGGCCGCGCATCCGATCAAGGCGCTGATGGAACGCAATGCGTTCGATCCGGCGCTGGTCGAAGACGTGGTGTGGGGCTGCACCGAAACCATCGGCGGGCAGGCCGGCGATATCGGCCGCACCGCCTGGCTGGTCGCGGGCCTGCCCGAAGACGTGCCCGGCGTAACCATCGACCGGCAATGCGGCAGCGCGCAGCAGGCCGTGCATTTTGCCGCGCAGGGCGTGATGAGCGGCACGCAGGATATCGTGGTGGCCGGTGGCAGTCAGGCGATGAACCGCATTCCGATCATGGCGGCGATGATCGCCGGGCAGACTTATGGCTTTGACAGCCCGTTCATCGGTTCCACCGGCTGGGACGCGCGCTATGGCGATCAGGAAGTGAACCAGATCCGTTCGGCCGAGATGATCGCCGAAAAGTGGCAGATCACCCGCGAAGAGCTCGACGCGTTTGCCTATGCCAGCCACATGCGCGCCCACGCCGCGACTGAGGCCGGCTGGTTCCAGGCCGAAATCGCGCCGCTGGCCGGGCTGGACCGCGATGAAACGATCCGCCCCGGCACCACGCTCGAAGGACTGGCCACGCTCAAACCCGTGCGCGAAGGCGGGCGCGTGACCGCCGGCAATGCCAGCCAGAACAGCGATTGCGCCGCCGCGCTGCTGATCGCCAGCGAACGCGCGGTACGCGATCACGGGTTCACACCGCGCGCGCGCATCCATCACTTGTCGGTGCGTGCCGACAACCCGGTGTGGATGCTGACCGGGCCGATCGCCGCCACCCGCTATGCGCTGAACAAGGCCGGGATGCGGGTGGAGGATATCGACCTGTTCGAATGCAACGAGGCGTTCGCCTCGGTCACGCTGGCCTGGATGAAGGAGCTCGCTATCCCGCACGACAAGGTCAATGTGCAGGGCGGGGCGATCGCGCTGGGCCATCCGATCGGTTCGACCGGGGCCAAGCTGATGACCACTTTGCTCAATGCGCTGGAGCGCACGGGCGGGCGTTATGGCCTGCAAACCATGTGCGAAGGCGGCGGGCAGGCCAACGTCACCATCATCGAACGGCTATGACATGATGCGGGGCGCCCAACCTGCGCCAAACACCAGGCCCCTCCCCTCAGGGGAGGGGTTGGGGAGGGGTGTCCAGCGCCCGTGGGACGCGTGCCATCGCCACGTCGGACACCCCCACCCAACCCTCCCCCTGAGGGGGAGGGCTTTCATCGCCCCGCTGCGGAGCGCTGCATGAGCCCCGAAACCCACATCACCAACCTGCTCTACCGCTATGCCGAACTGATGGACGCTGGCGATCTGGAAGCGGTGGCCGCGCTGTTCACCCACGCCGATGTCACGCTCGGCGGCGGGCAAGTGGTGCATGGCGCCGCGCCGATGCTGGAACAATGGCGCGCGTTCGTGCGCATCCACGCGTGCGGCACGCCGCGCACCAAACACGTGATTACCAACGCGATTGTCGAGGTGGATGCGGACGCGGGCACTGCGGCGTGCCGTTCGTATTACACCGTGTTTCAGCAGACCGACACGCTGCCGCTGCAGGCGATCTGCGCCGGGCGGTATCACGATACATTTGCGCGGGTGGATGGCGTCTGGCGCTTTGCCACGCGCGATTATTCGCTGCTCGACATGATCGGGGACCTGTCGCAGCACTTGTTGCTGCCCGTCCCCGCGCCGACCTTGTAAGGGAGAACACCGTGGGCATTTGCGAAAACCGCACTGTCATCATTACCGGCGCCGCGGGCGGCCTGGGCCGCGCCTATGCGCTGGCATTCGCGGCCGAGGGCGCCAATGTGGTGGTCAACGACATCGGCACCTCGCTGGGTGGCGAAGGCCGCGATACCAGCGCGGCCGACCGCGTGGTGGCCGAAATCATCGCCGCCGGTGGCCAGGCCGTGGCAAATTATGACGACATCACCGACTGGGACGCGGCCAAACGCATCGTTGATGCCGCGGTGGCCGCGTTTGGCGATCTGCACGTGGTGGTCAACAACGCCGGGATCGTGCGCGACCGCATGTTTGTTTCCGCGACGCCCGACGAATGGGATGCGACGATGCATGTGCATCTGCGCGGCCATTTTTGCGTCAGCCGCCACGCGGTCGATTACTGGCGCGCAAAGCAAAAGGCGGGCGGGCAGCCCGACGCGCGGATCATCAACACCTCGTCCGGCGCGGGATTGCAGGGGTCGATCGCGCAGGCCGCCTATGCCACTGCCAAGGGCGGGATCGCGGCGTTGACGCTGGTGCAGGCGGCGGAATTGGGCCGTTATGGCATTACCGCCAACGCGCTGGCGCCGTCAGCGCGCACGCGCATGACCGAACAGGCGTTTGCCGACAAGATGGCAACGCAAGGCGCTGAATTTGACGCGATGGACCCGGCCAATGTCGCGCCCACGGTGGTCTGGCTGGGCAGCACCGAAAGCGCCGATGTCACCGGCTGCGTGTTCGAACTCGAAGGCGGCAAGATCATGCTGGAGCAGGGCTGGCGCGAAGGCCCGGTGATCGACAAGGGCGCGCGGTGGGAACCTGCCGAAGTGGGCGCAGTGGTCGAACAGTTGCTGGCCGAGCGCGTGCCCCCGCGCAAAGTGTGGGGGACCGCCTGACATGGAGTTCGCGTTTACCGACGAACAGCGGATGATTGGCGAAACCGTGCGCGGGTTCTTTGCCGAACACGCCACCAGCGCCCGCACCCGGCAGGCGATGGCGGGCGAGGGGATCGATCGCGCGTTGTGGAGCGCCTTTGCCAGCGAATTGGGTCTGGCCGGGATTGCCCTGCCCGAAACGCATGGCGGCACGGGCCTTGGCATGGTCGAACTGGCGCAAGTGGCGGAAGCCGCCGGCGCGCATGTCGCAGCGCTGCCACTGCTGGGCCATGTCATGGTCGGGCAGGCCATCGCGCAGGGCGGCAGCGACGCGCAACAGGCCGAATGGCTGCCAGCGCTCTGTGCCGGAGACCTGATTTGCGCCGCCACGTGGAAGGCTGAGGTCGTGGTTGCCGGTGGGCGGCTGTCGGGCAGTTTTGCCTTTGTCCCGCATGGTGCGCTGGCCGATCTGCTGCTGGTCACCAGTGGCGACAACGCCTGGATCGTCGATCTCAAGGGCGAGGGCGTGGCGGTTACGCCGCATGTGACAATGGACCAGACCCGCCCGTTTGCCACCATCGTGCTGACTGCTGCTGCTGCCGAAGCGTTGGAACATGGCGATCGCGCAATCAGTGCGGCACAAACCGCCGGGTGGATCTGCCTGGCCGCAGAGGCACTGGGCGGGGCGCAGCAAACGCTCGACCACACAGTCGCCTATTCGCGCGAACGCGTGCAGTTCGGGCGCGCGATCGGATCATTTCAGGCCTACAAACACCGCCTGGCCGACATGATGATCGAAATCGAACAAGCGCGATCAGCCGTCTATTGGGCGGCCTGTGCGGTGGATGAAGCGTCGGACGAAGCGGCGCTGGCGCTGCATGCTGCAAAAAGCTTTGCCGCCGACACCTATTTCATGTGTGCGGGCAACATGATCCAGCTGCACGGCGGCATCGGCTTTACCTGGGATCACGACGCGCACCTGTTTTTCAAACGCGCGCGATCGATTCAGACCATGCTGGGCGATGGTGCATATCATCGTGAGGCCATTGCCGCGATGGTCCTGGGGGCAGCAGCATGAAACTGGGATTTTCTCCGGCGGAAGAGCTGTTCCGCGCCGAATGTGCGGACTGGTTGCAGGCGCAGATGGCCGGGCCTTTCCGCGACATCAAGGGCATCACCACGCTGACCGCCAAGGCCGAACGGCGCAAGGAATGGGAACAGCATCTGGGCGAACATGGCTGGTCGTGCATCGGCTGGCCAGCGGCCTGGGGTGGGCGCGACGCGACGCTGGCCCAGCAGGTGATCTTTGCCGAGGAATATGCGCGCGCCGGCGTACCGGGTCGAGTCAATCACATCGGTGTCGAACTGGCCGGGCCAACCCTGCTGGCGTTTGGCAGCGAAGCGCAAAAGCAGCGTTTTCTGCCCGATATTGCCGCGGGCAAAACCATTTTTTGCCAGGGTTTTTCCGAACCCAATGCCGGTTCCGATCTTGCCTCGGTGCGCACCAAGGGGCGGCTGGACGGTGGCGAATGGGTGGTCAATGGCCAAAAAGTCTGGACCAGCCTGGCGCATATTTCCGACTGGATCTTTGTCGTCACCCGCACAGAGGAAGGATCAAAAGGGCCAAAGGGGCTCACCTTTCTGATGATGCCGCTCGATCAGCCTGGCATCGAAGTGCGCGGCATCCGCCAGATCAACGGCGATGCCGAATTCAACGAAACCTTTTTCACCGACGCGCGTTGCGCCGCCGACAGCCTGATCGGCGCGCCGGGCGATGGGTGGAAGATTGCGATGGGCCTGCTGGCGTTTGAACGCGGGGTTTCCACGCTGGGCCAGCAGATGTCGTTCCGCAACGAGCTGGAGGCGCTGATCGCGGCGGCGCGCGCCAATGGCACCGCACATGATCCGCTGATCCGCCAGCGCATTGCCAGGGCCGAAACCGGGCTTCGTTTGATGCGCTATGGCGCGCTGCGCATGCTGTCGAACACCGACCATTCCAGCATCGACGGCGCGGCGCTGACGTACAAGATCCAGTGGGCCACCTGGCGGCGCAATCTGGGCGAACTGGCGATGGACGTGCTGGGCCAGGCGGGCGAAGTGGCGCAGGGCGAAGACTATGAATGGACCACGCTGCCCAACCTGTTCCTCTTCAGCCGCGCCGATACGATTTACGGCGGTACCAACCAGATCCAGCGCAACCTGATTGCCGAACGCGGCCTCGGCCTACCCCGGGAGCCGCGAGGCGACCTTTGAAAAAATTTGAACCACGAGGTGACCTGTGACCGTACCCGTTCCGCCATATCCCAGCCCGCTTGGCCTGCTGAAGGGCAAATCGGTGGTGATCACCGCGGCCGCCGGCACCGGCATCGGTTTTGCCGTGGCCAAACGCGCGGCGGAGGAGGGCGCGCGGGTGCTGATCAGCGATTTTCACGAGCGCCGGCTGGGCGAAGCCGCCGACCGGATCGCGGCCGAAGTGGGCTGCGAACGCCCGGTCACCTGCGTGTGCGATGTAACCAGCCAGGCCGCTGTCGATGGCCTGCGCGATGCGGCGCTGGCCGCATTTGGCAGCGTTGATGTGCTGATCAACAACGCCGGGCTGGGCGGCGAAGTCGATGTGGTCGCCATGACCGATGACCAGTGGAGCCGCGTGATCGATGTCACGCTGACCAGCCTGTTTCGCATGACCCGCGCGTTCCTGCCGTCAATGTATGCCGCGCGCAGCGGCGTGATGGTCAACAACGCCTCGGTACTGGGCTGGCGCGCACAACGCGGGCAGGCGCATTATGCCGCCGCAAAAGCAGGCGTGATGGCCTTTACCCGCTGCACCGCGCTGGAGGCGGCCGACCACGGCGTGCGCATCAATGCGGTCGCGCCCAGCCTGGCCATGCATCCGTTTCTGGCCAAAGTGACGACCGAAGAACGGCTGGCGGACCTCGTCAAGACCGAGGCCTATGGCCGCCCCGCCGAAGTGTGGGAAGTCGCCAATGTCATGCTGTTTCTGGCCAGCGACCTGTCATCCTATATGACCGGAGAGATTGTGCCGGTGTCGAGCCAAAGGGCGTGACCATGGCGCGCGTGTTTGACCGCCCGGCCGACCTGATCGGCGCAGAAGGGACGGTGCTGGGCCCCAGCGATTGGCTGACGATCGATCAGGACCGCGTGAATGGCTTTGCCGATGTCACCGGTGATCACCAGTGGATTCATGTCGATGTGGAACGTGCAAAGGGCGGCCCGTTTGGCGGCACGATCGCGCATGGCTATCTGACGCTGAGCCTGGTCAACCATTTCCTGCCCGAACTGATCGACGTGCGCGGTTTTGCCCATGCGGTGAATGTCGGCGCAGACCGCCTGCGTTTTCTCAATCCGGTTAGGGTTGGCAGCAAGATCCGCGCGAGCGGAGAGATCGTGGCGGTTGAAGAGATCAAGGGCGCGATCCAGTCGACCGTGCGCGTGACAATCGAGATTGATGGTGAAACCAGACCGGCCTGCGTGATCGACACGATCAGCCGGTATTTTCCGGAGTGAATGCGATGCCCGATGCCAGCCTGATGGAAGCCGCCGTCCACGAATATGTTGCCGCCTTTGCCGCCGGCAGCCCGGAACGCGTGGCGGCGATCTTTGCCCCCGATGCCGCGGTCGAAGACCCGATCGGCACGCCGCCCCATGTGGGCCATGACGCCATCCTGGCGTTCTATACCGCATCGATGCAGACCGGCGCGCGGCTTGAACTGCAGGGGCCGGTGCGCATCGCCGGCGATTATGCCGCGTTTGCCTTTTCGGTGCATCTGCACTGGGATGGCAGCGACAAGCGAGTCGACGTGATCGACACATTCAAGTTCAATGAAGCGGGTAAGGTTATTGAAATGAATGCCTATTTCGGGCCAACCAATTTTCACGGCTTCGGCTGAGAGGACCAGATATGCGTGAAGCAGCCATCGTTTCGACCGCCCGCACCGGCGTCGGCAAAGCCTACCGCGGGGCGTTCAACGACACCGAGGCACCGTTCCTGTCCGCCCATGTGGTCAATGCCGCGCTGGCCCGCGCCTGCATCGATCCCGCGCGCGTCGACGATGTCTATCTCGGCGTCGGCAACCACTGGAACACACAGAGCTACAATCTGGGCCGGTTGACGGTCCACGCGTCGAACCTGCCCGATACCACCAGCGGTTTTACCATGGACCGCAAATGTTCGTCGGGGCTGAATGCCATCGCGTTCGCGGCGCGCGGGATCATCGCCAACGAAATCGATGTGGCGGTTGCCGGCGGGATGGAAAGTATTTCGCTGACCCTTAACAAGCACGCGCCGGCGTTCCGCAACCGTTCGCAAACGGTCACGGCGCACGACCCTTATGCCTATATGGCGATGATCGAAACGGCCGAAGTGGTCGCCGAACGTTATGGCATTGCCCGCGAAGACCAGGACCACTTTGCCGCGCAATCGCAGCAACGCGCCGCCGCAGCGCAGGCTGCAGGCAAATTCGATGACGAAATCGCACCGATCACCGTCACCAAGGCGCTGTTTGACAAGGAAGGCAACGAGACCGGCAAGGAAGAGGTCACGCTGACCAAAGACGAAGGCGTGCGGGCAGGTACGACGTATGAAGCGCTGGCCGGGCTGAAGCCGGTGTTCAAAAATGGCATGGTCATCGCCGAGGGCAAGCATGTGACCGCGGGCAACGCCAGCCAGCTGTCCGACGGTGCATCCGCACAAGTGCTGATGGATCTGACCATGGCACAGGCGGAAGGCCGGCCGGTGCTGGGCATCTATCGCGGGTTCCAGGTGGCGGGCTGTGGCGCCGATGAAATGGGCATCGGCCCGGTGTTTGCCATTCCCAAGCTGCTGGACCGGGCAGGGGTCCGCCTCGAAGATATCGGCCTGTTCGAAATCAACGAGGCGTTTGCCAGCCAGGCGCTCTATTGCCAGCGCAAGCTGGGGATCGATCCCGAACGGCTGAACGTCAACGGCGGCGCGATCGCCATTGGCCATCCGTTCGGCATGACCGGATCGCGGCTGGTGGGCCACGCGCTGATCGAGGGCAAGCGGCGCGGGGTGAAATACGTCGTGGTGTCGATGTGCATTGCCGGCGGTATGGGCGCGGCCGGCCTGTTTGAAGTCGCGTGATCGCACCATGATTGAACAGCCCGGCATCTGGCCACCGACCATCCCCGCAGCGGCGCGGCGCGCGGCGGAGCAATGGCCGGATGCCGTGGCACTGATTGCGGGCGACCACAGTTGGACCTTTGCGCAGCTGTGGGCGGATGCGCGCGCCTGTGCCTCGGCCATGCTGGCCAGCGGGGTCGGGCATGGCGACCGGGTGGGTATCTGGGCACCCAATTCGCGCGAATGGATTCTGGCCGCGCTGGGCGCGCAGAGCGTGGGCGCGGCGATCGTGCCGATGAACACCCGTTTCAAAGGCGGCGAAGCAGGCGATATCCTGCGCCGTTCGCGGGCAAAACTGCTGTTCGCCCCGGCGCAGTTTTTGGGGCAGGACTATGCCGCGCTGATCGCGGGCGAAGACCTGCCCGATTTGCGTGAGGTCATTCCCCTCGATCGCGACTTTGCCGCCTTTGTCGCGCGCGGGCAGGGCAGTCACGATCCGGCGGTCGATGCCGCGCTGGCCACGGTCGGGCCTGATGACATTTGCGACATCATCTTCACCTCCGGCACCACCGGCCGGCCAAAGGGCGCACTGACCGCGCACCGGCAAGTGCCGCAAAGCTTTGGCGACTGGGCGGTGCGGGTCGATCTGCGCGCCGGTGACCGCTATCTGATCGTCAATCCATTCTTCCACACCTTTGGCTACAAGGCGGGCTGGGTCGCCAGTCTGGTGCGCGGGGCGACGATGATCCCGCTGCCGACGTTCGACGTGGCCGAGGTTGTGCGCCAGGTCGAACACAACCGCATTTCCTTCATTCCCGGTCCGCCGACGATCTACCAGTCGCTGTTGCAGGAACTGGCAAGTGGCGAGCGGCGCGATTTTTCATCTTTGCGCGTGGCAGTGACCGGCGCTGCGCCAGTGCCGCCCGCGCTGGTCGAACGCATGCGGCACGAACTGGGCATGCAAAACATCGTCAACGGCTATGGCATGACCGAATGCGGCGTGATCGCGATGACGCGCCAGGGCGATGATGCGGAAACGGTTGCGCATACTTGCGGTTATCCGATGCCTGGTATCGAAGTGCGCTGCGTCGATGATCAGGGGCACGATCTGCCGCCGGGGGTCGCGGGCGAATTGCTGGTGCGCGGGCATGGCGTGACGCGCGGCTATCTCGACGATCCGGCCGCCACGGCAGAGGCGATCGACGCGCAGGGCTGGTTGCACACCGGCGATGTCGGCACGATTGACGCGCGCGGCTATCTGGCGATCACCGACCGCAAAAAGGACCTGTTCATTTCGGGCGGGTTCAATGTCTATCCGGCCGAGGTGGAAAAGCTGCTGGCCGCGCACCCGGCCATCGCCCAGGCCGCGGTGATCGGCGTGCCCGATGAACGCATGGGCGAACTGGGCCGCGCGTTCGTGATCCTGCGCCCGGGCATGACCGCGACGGAGGCCGATCTGATCGCCTGGTCACGCGATGCCATGGCCAATTACAAGGTCCCGCGCAGTTTTGTGGTGGTGGCCGATTTCCCGCGCAACGCGGCGGGCAAAGTGCTGAAAACAGAATTGCGCGGATAAAAGACACATAGGGAGTGAAGGCATGACGCGGTTTGCTGGCAAAGTCGTGATTGTAACGGGCGGGGCATCGGGCATTGGCCGTGCGGCGGCGATCCGCTTTGCCCAGGAAGGCGCGACAGTGTTTGTCGCCGACCTCAATCTTGCCGGGGCGCAGGCCGTCGCGTCCGAAATCGGCGCTGCGGCCCATGCGGTGCATGTCGATGTGGCCAGCATGGCCAGCAACCAGGCGATGGTCGATGCGGTGATGGCAGCAGCCGGCCGGCTTGACGTGGCCTTTCTCAACGCTGGCTATTACGGCGACGCTGATGGCCTCGACACCGTGGATGAGGCGCTGTTCGACCGACTGATCGCGATCAATTTGAAAGGCACTTTCAACGGGATAAAGGCGGTGCAACCGGTGATCGCCGATGGCGGCGCGGTGGTGGTCACCGCCTCGGCCGCAGGCGTCATCGGCCATCCCGCCAATCCGGCCTATAGCGCGGCGAAACACGGCATTGTCGGCCTGGTCAAATCCTGTGTCACCGCCTTTGCCGAACGCGGCGCCCGGATCAACACCATCTGCCCCGGCGGCGTGCTGACCCCGCTGATCGGCGTGCCCGATGTGGCGATCGTGCCGCCGGGTGATCTGGCGCGGGTGCCGCTGCGCGGCATGGGCGGCGCGCAACACGTTGCCGAAGTCGCGCTGTGGCTGGCCAGCCCCGCTGCGGGTTTCATCAACGGCCAGGCGCAAGTCGTCGACGCCGCGCTGCTGTCAACCTTTGCGCCGGTGATGCTGCCGGTCGGGCCATGATACAAGATGCATTTTGTGCAACTGTGTACGTCATTCTCGCACTTGCAGCACGCAGCGAACAAGCCCGTATGAACGTTGCCTTTCAGGCATCCTCTCCCAAAACTTTCAAGGGCCGGCGCAAGCCGGCCCCTTTTTTTGGCGCTGCAGCGCTGCTGAATGAAACGCGCCGGTCCGTGCCATATCCGCGGACCAACGTCGTTTGTAGGCCCCGCGCTATACGCGCGGACCGACCAGTCCAAACGTCGCCCCTTGGGGATCAACGCAGTGGCAGCTGAATTCCCCACCGGGGATCGCGTTGGGCGGGCCAGCCAGTGTGCCGCCGCCGGCCGTTACCGCCGCCACCGCGCGATCGATATCGTCCACCCCGATATAATAATCCCAGTGCGATCCTGGTCCATCGGGCGTGGCCATGCCGATCGCGCCGATGCCGGTGCCCTCATGCTGGATAAAGCGGTATTTGCCCATTGGGCCCATGTCCATGTCGCCCTGCTGGGTCCAGCCGAGCAGCCCGGTATACAGCGCGACCGCCGCGTCCGGATCGCTGGTCCACAATTCGTTCCAGCGCACATGCTGCGGCTCGGTTCGGGAATAAACATCGCTGACAGCATCGGGGTTGTCGGCAGGCGGGGTCGGCGTCATCAGGTAGATGACCGCGCCCTGCGGATCGGCGACCATCGCCATGCGGCCGACATTGTCCATATCCTGTGGCCCCATGAAAATGGCACCGCCGGCATCGACCATGGTCTGCGCCGCCGCATCGACATCGGGCACGTGGACATAACCCAGCCACCCGGGCTTCGCGCCACTGGCAACCATCGCGGGCGCCATCGCCAGCAGCCCGCCGGCGAAACCGCCATCGCCGCGCACGATCATCCGGTAATCAAAAGATGCGTCAGGACCGCTATTGCCGGCATCGATGTTCCAGCCGACCACAGCGTCATAAAACGCCTTTGCGCCGGTGGCGTCGGTGGTCATCAGTTCGTACCAGATGAATGCGCCGCGATCGCTTGCCATGGGACTTACCTCCGGACTCGTGCGGATGTTACGGTACTGTCCATTGTTGCGCTTCGCAAACAAAGAACAAGCAGCCCTTGACCTCAACCTGCCCGGGGGCAGCCCGCCGCACATAGACCTTGTAGCTTTGCCCGGAACGCGGGTCATAGACCGTGCCGCGCCAGGCTGCGCCCTCGAACCGGTCGAGCTTGATCAGTTGCAGGCCTTCGATCGGGCGGTTGCGCAGTGCCGGATCGGGGTTGCGCACGTCGGTGGTCGGGCCACCGGGCGTGCGGCGCAGCACTTTGGTGATGTTGCCACACCAGCCCGGGCCACAGGGCGCAAAGCTGACGATGGAATCGTGTTTGGCGGTCAGCCATGGCCCGGCAATGTCGCGGGCGATATCGGTGGCGCGTGCCGGTTGCACACTGGCGATTGCCACTGCCATGGCGGCAATCGCCCCGCGCGCGATGGCGCGCGCGGGGCTTTGCTGCATCATTCCGCCGCCTCGGCCAGCGCCGGGGCATCGGGGCCGATATATTCACCGGGGAACGCCCCGGTATAGGCGCCGCGGTCGAACGTCGGCACACCATTGACCATGGTCAGCCGCATCGGCGCGGCCTGGCGGGTGTAGCGATAGGTGCGGCCGCCTTCGCCATCGGGCACATCCCACGCCTTTTCTTCGGGGCGACGTTCGATTTCATCCAGGTCGAACACCACGATGTCGGCCTTTTGCCCCACTTTCAGCGTACCGCGATCGTCCATGTGGAAATGGCCGGCGATGCGCCCGGTCAGATATTCGATGCCCTGTTCGATGGTCAGCTGTTTGCGGTCACGCACATAGCGAGTGAGGAACAGCACGTTGTCACCCACGCCGCAGAACATCTGCCCGTGTGCGCCCGAATCGCACAGATTGCCGATGGCCTGCGGATCGGTCAGCAATTTGTCCAACGCTTCTTCGTTGTTGGCAAAATCGCTGATCTTGATGGTCGAATCCGTGCCGTTTTCCAGCAGCCAATCGGCCAGGCCGTCTGACGGATGGGTCTGCCCGTGCACATCCATATAATCCTGCAGCGTGCCGGTAACCGGCCCGACGCCGGTCGCGCTGTCCAGGAAATGGATGTCCTTGGCGTTTTTCACAGGCGAGATTTCAAAGGTCTTTTCCCACGAATCGCGTGCGCGGGCGCGCCATTCGGGGTCTTCCAGCATGGCGAACTTGGCCGGTTCGCCCTTGGCCTGGATCATTTCGCTCCACACATAGTTGTTCGATTGCGCGAACAGCAGCGACGAATTGAAACTGACGATGGTGGTTGGCGAAATCACGTGGAAACCTGGCCACACGTCGTTGCCTTCGGCCTTGTTGCGCGCGTGCAGCGCCTCTGCACCTTCGATTGCGAACGCCTGGAATGCCAGGGTCGGCACGCCGCCGGCGATCTGCATGCGGATGCCGTGCTTTTTGGCCAGTGCGCTCATCCGTTCGGAATTGGGCAGGCCATCCAGCCGCATAAAGAAATCGACGATCACCTGCACGCTGGTGCCGGGGTGGCGCGCGATCACGGCAAACAACGCGTCAAATTCGGCATCATCGGCCTTGCGAGTCGGGATCGGGCGGTCGTTCTTGTCATGGTCGAGCAGGTTGCTCGACATGCCGAGCGCGCCGGCCGCCAGCGCGTCTTCCAGCAGATCGCACATCTTGGCGATTTCGTCAGGGGTCGCGGCGCGGTCCCACGCTTCCATCCCCATCACCGCCAGGCGAATGGCGATATGCCCGACATAGGCGGCATAGTTGACCGGAATTTTCACATTGCGCTGCATCGACGCCTTGTATTCGCTCCACGTTTTCCAGTCCCACGGCAGCAGGTCCTTGAACGGCTTTTCCGGGATATCTTCAAAGAAGGAAAAGATATCGACCATTTCCTGCCGCACGGCCGGGTCTTCATGCACCGGAGCAGCGGCAAAACCGCAATTGCCGTTGACCGACGTGGTCACGCCATAGCCTGGCATCGGGTCGAGCGTCGGCATCCACCACATCGGTGCGTCATAATGGTTGTGCGATTCGATAAAGCCCGGGGTCACAAAACAGCCCGTGGCGTCAATCACGCGTTCGCGGCGTTCGGGTTCGATATCCGGGCCAATGGCCACGATCCGGCTGCCGCGCACGCGCACGTCGGCGTGATAGGCCGGGGCGCCGCTGCCATCGACGACGGTCCCGTTTTTGATGAGGTACTTGTCCTGCATGATGAACTCTCCCGCTGGTCTGGGGCCAGTTTGCCTGGCCATGATCCTGCCCGATCATATTACCGCGCAGTGTGCCCGAGAGTGACCCCCATCATCTGTCCAAGAGGCAATCAAATGATCCCGACGGGCCAATCTGATGATCCGTTTCACCAAAGACCCGGCGCGTCTTGTTCCAGGTCAATGTAAACCAAAATGGCAACACAAATGGCGCGCGGGCCTGGCGCAAATGCTCTGGCCCGAAACAGCGATCCGGGAGAAACGCGATGAACGAAATGAGCACCATTGCCCCAACCCCTGTCCCCCTGGCCCCCATTCCGATGGCCACCCGCGACGATACCCCCGGCTTTGCCCGCGGTTGGTACGTCGTGGCCGAAGGCGCCGATGTCACCGCCGATACGATGTTGCCGCTGGCCTATTTTGGCGAACAGCTGATCGCCTATCGCGATGAAGACGGCGCAGCGCACGTGTCCGATGCGTTCTGCCCGCATCTTGGCGCCCATTTCGCCAGCTTTGACGGCCAGATCGACAAGGGCGATATCGTCTGCCCGTTCCACAAGTGGCGTTTTTCCACGAAAACCGGCAAATGCACCGCGATCCCCTATACCAAGGTGATCCCGCCGCAGGCCGCGCTGACCACTTATCACACGCGTGAATTTGCCGGCACGGTGATGATGTGGTGGGACCCGGCCGGCGGTGCGCCCGATTATGAACCGTCGGACTTGCGCGAAACCTTTGCCGACCGCACCTGGATTCCCTATGCGGAAAAACTGAAGGAAGGGCGCGCCCCGTTCCGCGACCTGTTCGAAAACCTGTTCGACACCGCGCATATCGAACAGTTGCACAAATCGGTCGGCCTGCCGCAGATCGACGCGGTCACACGCACCGCCTGGGGCATGCAGGTCGATTATGCGCCATCGGATGAACAGATGTTCCCGATCAAGCACATGCAGTTCAATTTTTCGGGCATCAGCTTTGTCAGCCATGTCGTGCTGGGCGAAGGGTTCGGGTTTATCCAGAACGTGTCGGCCACCCCGATCGACAAGGAACGGTTCCAGCTGCACGTGCGGATGTACATCAGCGACACCGGATCGAAAGAAATGAACGACATGATCGGCGGCGCCTTTGTGCAGCGCGTGCTGGATGAAATCGACCAGGATTTCGAAGTGCTCAATTTCAAGAAGCACCTGAAACGTCCGCTGATCTGCGCCGGCGACGGCCCGATCATGCGCTATCGTGACTATGCCAGCGAATTTCTGCCGGCCTGAATCGAAACTGGCCGGGGGTTTCGTACCGGAACCCCCGGCCGATCTGCCCGCAGGGTCATTCTGCTTGACGCAAAGGTGCGCGCAACCAAAAAGGCGCGTGCCGCCGCGTTGGTGGCACAGGACCTTTGCCCGATGATCATTGCCTCGATCCCCGATTTTCGTGAAGCGGCACGGCGGCGACTGCCGCATTTCCTGTTCGAATACATCGATGGCGGCAGCTATGCCGAGGTTACGCTGCGGCGCAATGTTGCCGATCTGGAATCGATCGCGCTGCGCCAGCGGGTGCTGCGTGATATTTCGCAGATCGACATGTCGACCACGCTGTTCGGGGTGAAACAAGCGCTGCCGGTGGTGCTGGCGCCGGTCGGGCTGGCCGGCATGAACGCCCGGCGTGGAGAGGTGCAGGCGGTGCGCGCCGCCAATGCCGCCGGTGTGCCATTCACGCTGTCCACCGTGTCGGTATGCCCGATTGCAGAGGTTGCCGCCGCAGCCGATCGCCCGTTCTGGTTTCAGCTGTATGTGATGCGCGACCGCGCGTTCATGCGCGATCTGATGGCGCAGGCCAGGGCCGCCGGGTGCAGCACGCTGGTGTTCACGGTTGATCTGCCGGTGCCGGGCAGCCGCTATCGCGATGTGCGGTCGGGGCTGGCGGGGGCGCCCGGATTGGCGGGCAGTCTGCGCCGCTTTTCACAAATTGCAGCGCGGCCTGGCTGGGCCTGGGATGTCGGTCTGCACGGCGCACCGCACCAGCTTGGCAATGTCGTGCCGATGCTGAAGGGCAAAACCGGGCTGGCTGATTTCATGGCATGGATGGGCCGCAATTTTGATCCGTCAATCAACTGGGCCGATCTGGAATTCATCCGCAAGGAATGGGACGGAACGCTGATCATCAAGGGTATTCTTGATCCCGATGATGCGCGTGCGGCGGCCGATCTGGGTGCTGACGGCATCGTCGTGTCCAACCACGGCGGGCGCCAGCTGGATGGGGTGCTGTCCACCGCGCGCGCACTGCCGCCGATTGCCGATGCGGTGGGCGGCCGCCTGACCGTGCTGGCCGATGGCGGGGTACGATCCGGGCTGGATGTCGCGCGGATGTTGGCGCTGGGCGCCAACGGGGTGTTGCTGGGGCGGGCCTGGGCGTTTGCGCTGGCGGCCGAGGGTGAGGCGGGGGTGTCCAAAATGCTGAAGCTGATTGCGGCCGAATTGCGCATCGCGATGGCGCTGGGCGGGTTTACGCGGATCGACGAGATCGACCGCGCGGCACTGGCGGCATACTGATGGCGGGATCGACCAAGGGGCGCAACGCGATGGCGCTGGCGGCATGCATGCTGGCCGGTGCACCATTCGCCCATGCCGCTGCACCGGCGCCATCGGCCAAACCGGCAGCAACGCCAGTGACCAAACCCGCAGCCGCACCGAAAGCCAGTCTGGCACCCAAACCCGCAGCCACGTATGCCGCCACGCCACCCGCACCCCCAGCCGCAACACCACCACCGTTTGTGGTGGAGGAGGCGACGATTGCCCAGGTGCACGCGGCGCTGGCAAACGGGCAGTTGACTTGTCGTGGTCTGGTCGATGCCTATCTGCGGCGTATCGCCGCCTATGACAAGATCGGCCCGGCGCTCAACGCGATCATCACGATCAACCCGGTCGCAACCACAATCGCCGATGCGATGGATCTGCAACTGGCCAAATCGGGCATGACCGGGCCGCTGTTTTGCGTACCGATGATCGTGAAGGACAATTTTGAAACGCGCGGGATTCAAACCACCAATGGCTCGCTGGTGTTCGCTGGTTATGTGCCCACCCGCGATGCCACCCAGGTCGCGCGTGCAAAGGCCGCCGGCGCGATCGTGCTGGCCAAAGCGAACATGGCGGAATGGGCGTTCAGCCCGGTCGAAACCGTCAGTTCGATCCTGCCCGGCTATACCCGCAACCCGTATGACACCAACCGCGTGACCGCAGGATCAAGCGGCGGGACCGCCGCCGCGATCGCCGCCAGTTTTGGCCTGGTCGGGCTGGGCAGCGATACCGGCGATTCGATCCGTGGCCCGTCATCGCACCAGGCGCTGGTCGGCCTGCGATCGACCATGGGCATGACCAGCCGCGCCGGGGTGTTTCCGCTGAACCTGCGCGCCGACATTGCCGGGCCGATGGCGCGCACCGTGGCGGATATGGCGACACTGTTTCAGGTGATCGCCGGGCCCGATCCGCGCGATCCGGTGACTGCGACGGCCGCCACCCACCCGGTGCCCGATCCGCGTGCCGTGCTGGTGGCCGACGGTCTGAAAGGGGTGCGCATCGGCGTTCTGCACGAGGCTTATGATCGCGCGACCGCCGATCCCGAGGTCATGGCCGCGTTCCGCACTGCGCTGGCTGATCTGGCACGCGCGGGCGCGACGATTGTCGATCCAGTGCGGGTGATCGGCTTTACCGAACCGCCGGTCTATTCCGGGGCTCCGCCATGCCTGGGATTTAAAAACGATATCAATGCGTTCATGCACGAACGTGTGGACCAGACTCACGTTGCCGATCTGACCGCGGTGATCAAATCGGGCAAATTTCACCCATCGGTGGCCAAGCGGCTGGAAGATGCGGACAAGGCCACGGTCAACCCGATCGATTCCGACGCGTGCAAGGTGGATGACGCCTATCGCACCCGGTTGCGCGGGTCGGTCGAGGCGGCGATGGCGGTCAACCGGGTCGATGCGCTGGTCTATCCAACCTGGAGCAATCCGCCCCGGCTGATTGGCGATCTCAACACGCCGGCCGGTGACAACAGCCAGATCTTTGCGCCCTATACCGGCTTTCCCGCGATCAACGTGCCAATGGGCTATGTGCGCGGTGGGACTTTGCCGGTGGGCCTGACCATGCTCGGCCGCCCCTGGGCAGAATCGGGGCTGATCACGTATGCCTATGCCTATGAACAGGCGACCCGGCATCGCCGACCGCCAGTGGCAACCCCGCCGGTGCCATGAAGGGCAGTTAGCGTGAGCGGCGCGCCGTGGTACAGCATTATGACAATCAAACAGAAAGACCAGCCCATGCCCACCGCCACCTGGAACGGCACGATCATCGCCCAGTCCGACGACACCGTAGTGGTGGAGGGCAACCATTATTTCCCGCGCGCCAGCGTCAATGCGGCGCTGCTTAAGGAAAGCGCGACAACCACGCATTGCCCGTGGAAGGGCACCGCGCACTATTACACCGTGGTCACGCCCCAGGGCGAAAACCCCAACGCGGCCTGGTATTACCCCGAACCGAAAAGCGCCGCGGCGCAAATCACCGACCGCATCGCATTCTGGAAAGGTGTAACCGTCGCCTGACCGGGCGGATTCGCGCCATATGCGCCAGCTTTGGTATTTCCCGGCCAAACCCTCACACCCGCTCGTCCTGAGCCTGTCGAAGGACACGCGCGACAGCCGATTCAGGCAGCCTTGCTGGGCGTGGGGCCGGCGTTGGCACGCATCCTTCGACAAGCTCAAGGATGACCGGGTGGAGTGAGTTGGGCGAATGCGGGCCGCAGTGACGAAGGAACCGTGCGCACAATGTAACGCGCAGGCGCACAACCCGCACACCTGCGTTGCATAGCGTATTGTCTTTTTGGCATAAGGCGTGTTTTAATTGAACCACCGTTCCACAGCGAAAGGACCAGCCAGACCGTTCTAAGCTTGTCTGCATGACCATGTGGGAGAGTCCGGTTGTTCGCATCCGGCGCCGACGGAGCAACCCCCCAGGAAACTCTCAGGCATCAGGGACCGCATGGCCTGGACACTCTGGAGAGTGATGGCGCGCTCACACGCAGCCATCCGCCGAAGGAGGAAGCCTGATCGCGGGGGCACCCCGCACAGGTCAAACTCTCAGGCACAAGCGACAGATGGGGATCTTGCGATTGCCGGGCACTGACAGCCCGGTCCTGTCCAGACCCCCATCAAGGATGCAACGCTCATGGCCCATTTTGCGGTTATCGGCGCCGGTATTACCGGCATTACCACCACCCATGCCCTGATCGAACGTGGCCACCGCGTCACGGTGATCGACCGCCACCCGCTGCCGGCGATGGAAACCTCGTTTGCCAATGGCGGGCAATTGTCGGCCAGCAATGCCGAAGTGTGGAATTCATTCGGCACGGTGTTCAAAGGCTTGCGCTGGATGGCGCAGCGCGACGCGCCGCTGTTGATGAACCCGCGCCCCGGCTGGCACAAATATTCCTGGCTGGCCGAATTTCTCGCCGCAATCCGCAGCCATGATGCCAACACGGTGGAAACGGTGCGGCTGGCGATTGCCGCGCGCCAGCACTTGTTCGATCTGGCCGCGCGCGAAGGCATCGATTTTGATCACCAGACGCGCGGCATCCTGCATGTCTATCACAACGCTGCCGACCTGGCCGCCGCCGCGCGCACCAATGCGCTGTTGCGGCAGGGCGGGCTGGACCGGTTTGAAGTGTCGGCGGACGAAATGCGCGGGATCGATCCGGCGCTGACCGGCGATTATGCCGGCGGGTACTTCACCCCGGCGGATTCGACCGGCGATATCTGCAAATTCACGCGCGGGCTGGCCGACGCCTGCGCCCGGCGCGGGGGCCAGTTCCGGCTGGATCGCACAGTGCTGGATATCGGCGTGGATGATGCCGGCGCCACCGTCCACACAGCCGCTGCACTGAATGGCGGGGACGCGAAGGCCGACCACTATGATGGCGTGGTGATCTGCGCCGGGGTCGGCAGCCGGCGGCTGGCGGCGATGGTCGGCGACCGGGTCAACGTCTATCCGGTCAAGGGCTATTCGATCACCGTGATGCTGCGCGATTCTGCCAGCCAGGCTGCCGCGCCGTGGGTCAGCCTGCTGGATGAAGCGGCCAAGATCGTCACTTCGCGGCTGGGTGCAGACCGTTTCCGCGTGGCCGGCACTGCTGAATTCAACGGCGAAAACCGCGATATCCGCGCCGACCGCATCGCCCCGCTGGTCGATTGGGTGCGCCAGCAATTTCCGGGTGTCGGGGTGGGAGAGGTCGTGCCGTGGGCAGGCCTGCGCCCGATGATGCCCGACATGATGCCGCGCTTTGGCGCCGGGCGGCAACGCGGGGTGTTTTACAACACCGGTCACGGTCATCTCGGCTGGACGCTGAGCGCGGTCACCGCCCAGTTGATTGCGGCGGCGATCGACCAGGCGGAATGGCCGGTAGCGGATCGGCGTAGCCACGTGGCCGCGATACGATAAAAAACTGTCACATTGGCGTCGCAGCTTTTGATTACCGTTCCGTAATACGCCCAGGCCGGGCGGATTGCGGAGCTGTGGCCTATGCTGCTCGATCTTGTGGATGTGTTCGGTGCGCGCCGGCTGGGCGGAAATCCGGTGGCGGTGGTGCGCGATGCCGATGCGCTGGATGATGCAGCGATGATCGCGCTGACGCGCTGGCTGGGCTATACGCAGGTCGCCTTTGTCGTGCCACCGACCGATCCGGCGGCCGACCTGGGGTTGCGGTTTTTCTATCCCGATGGTGAATTGCCGTTTGGCGGGCACCCGGCGCTGGCGGCAGCGGCGGCGTGGCTGGCCGATGGCCACACCCCGGCCTGGCCGGGGACGGTCGTGCTGCAATGTGGCACCGGGCTGGTCGATGTGCGGATTGAGGGCGATGGCGGGCGGCTGGCCTATCAGGCCCCGCCGCTGATCCGGTCTGGCCCGTTGAGTTCCGAAGAACGCGCCGAATCCGTGCGGCTGACCAATATCAACATTTCTGCGGTGGTCGATGCAGTGCAGGTGGTGAACAAGCTGCCGTGGCGGCTGTTGCGGTTGCGATCGGCCGCCGATGTGCTGATGGCCGATGCCAATGCGCGGGTGCCGTTCGTGCGCGCCAACATCGGCCTGCTGGGCCCCTGGGCAGAGGGTGATCCCGCCGCCGATGGTGCGCAATGGGAACTGCGCGGGCTGTTCGCCAATGAGGGCCGCGTGCTGTTGGAGGACCGCGTGACCAGCAGCCTGAGCGCAGCGGTGGCCCAGTACCTTTACCACAAAGGGCTGGAACAGGGCGAATTCGTGATCGCGCAGGGCCGCAGGGTTGGCGCAGAAGGGCGGACCACCATCAGCCGCGCCGACAGCGATGAAGATGGCGCTGACGGCGGCACGCGCGCGATCTGGATCAGTGGCGCGGTTGCCATGGTTGCCTGTGGAGCAGCGCTGACACCGCGCCGGGATGCCAGTCAGGTGGTGGAGAGTGTCACCGTTCCAGCAGTGTAAACGGCGCCCAGTTGGCAGGGTCTGCCGCGTTGCGGACGCGGGCATCGCGCAGCACCGCCAGCGCCGCCGCCTGCAGCGCGCGTGCCTTGCTCATCCGCTGTCCGGCGGTCACCGTTGCCACGGTCAGCCGTGCGGCAATGTCATCGCGCACCGGCCACATCGACACCAGCAGCGATTTGCTGCCCGCCTGAAAAAACGCGCGGGCCAGCCCGGAATAAGTCGGGGTGGCGCCATCGGTCGCGCCCGCGCTGTCGCAGGCCGACAGGATCACCCAATCGGCATCCAGCCGCAGCGTCGCCGCCTCTGACGCGGTCAGGATGCCATCATCCTGCGCGGTGGCCATGGCCGGCGGGGTCAGCACCAGCGCCGGTTCGCCAATCGCGGAAATGCCGCCGACCAGCCCGTGCGTGGCAAACGCCAGCACACGGTATTGCGACAGGTCGGCGGTGCGGACACGGGATTCGCTGGCATCGTCACCCAGCAACAACAGCGATTTTTCCGCATGCAACGCGGTGCTGATGGCGCGCAATTCCGCTGCCGCCCCGGGCAGTGACGGCAATTGCCGTAACGCCGAAAGGTCGGCAATCCCCCCGCGCAACAGATGCACGCCGCCATTCGTCACCGCCGCCGCCGGGGCCAGCGTGGGCGCGCCAATGCCGGCAAAACTGGGCGTTGCGGCAGCGATGCGGGTGGTCCCCGCCGGATGGTCCAGCGTCGCGACCACGGCCACGCTGTGATCGCGGATCAGCCAGGCGGCGTTGCGCAGCGCAGCCGGTTTCAGCACCGGCACCGGCGGCCGCGCGGTCAGCAGCATCCCCAGCGGGATGGTCGCAACCGGCCCCCCGCCAAACAGCACCAGATCGCGCTTGTGCGCCAGCGCGGCGCGCAAGGCTGGCGGGACCAGCGCGGCGTACAGCTGCCAGGCCTGATCCGCAGGAAAACCACCCGCACCGCCCCGGCCGGGTTCGACCGCGGCGCGCAAGGTGCCGACCAGCGCGGTCACCGCCGCCGGGATCACGCGACTTTGCTGCCATTCCAGCCCCTGGCGCGTAACGATGATCGACAGAAATCCGTCGTCGACCGCCAGCGGGATCAGCAGCGCCTGATCAGCAGACAGCGCGGCCATGGCGTCATGCAGGCTGATCGGGGCCGGCCGGCTGAGCGTCTGATAGTTCGGGAACTGCGCGTTCAGCGCGGTTGTGCCAGCGGCCAGATCGCGGTCCAGCGTCGCCAGCAGCGCATCGATCCGTGCGACTTCGGCGGGGGATTTGCCCAGCGCGAACGACCGTTCGCGGTCCAGCCCGGCGCGACGGGCGATCATGTCCTGCACGCCCCGTGCCAGTGCCGCCACCGCCGGATCACTGGCCGCCGCACGCGCCGCCACCGCGCTGTTGGTGACCGCAAGCGCCGACATGTTGGCGAACTGGGCGGCGCGAAACGCCGCTTCGGTATCGCCCGCCGCCAGCGCAATCGCCGCAAACCGTTCAAAATTATGGGCATAGGCTGGTGCCAGATTGATCAGTTCGCTGCGCGCGGTGGTGTTGGCGGTCAGCACCGTCTCCATCGCCCTGGCCGCCGGCAGGGTCTGCGCCAGCCCTTGCGCAGCCTGTCCGGTCCGCGCCAGCAACAGCCCCTGCAGCATCACCACGTCCAGGTGCACCGGATGCACCAGCGGCAATTCGCCCATGCCGGTCAGCGCGGTCTGGATCGCGGGCAATCCTTCGGCGGGGTGCCCGGCAATCAGCGACCCCAGCGCACGCTGGCCCCAGGCACGCGCCAGAATAAATTCATCGCCCTTGCGCGGGTGGGCCAGAAACGCCAGCGCCTGCGCCACACGCGCATCGGCAGTGGCATTGTCGCCACGCAGGCGCGCCAGCACCGCCGCATCGACCAGCAGCGTCGCCGGCAATTTGGGCGGAGCGGCTGCACCCAGATCGGCAAACACCTGTTCGGATGCCATCACCAGCGCCTCGGCCTCGGCCAGATGGCCCTGTCCCGACAGGCTTTTGGCCAGATTGCGCAGATCGGTGGCGAAACGCGTGCTGGCCTTGCCACGAAAACGCGCCTCCTGATCGACCGCGCGGCGGGCAATCTGTTCGCCCTCGGCAAAACGACCGGCATCGTTCAGTGCAGCGGAAAGATTGGCCAGCGCCACCGCCGCGCCGATATGGTCGGGCTGCAGGTATTGTTCGGTCAGCGCCTGCACCTCTCGCGCCAGCACCAGCGCCTCTTCCACCCGGCCCGATTGCGACAGCGCGTCAAACAGCACGGTGTGATAGCTCATCCACGCCATGCGGTTCTTGTCATCGGGCTTCATCAGCACCAGGCCGCGACGGGCCTGTTCGATGGCATAGGCCAATCGCCCCTGCCGGTTGGCGTTGAACGCGATCAGGCACATGGTCGTGCCGACATCGACGCTGTCCGGCCCGAATCGTTTTGACTGGATATCCAGCACCTGGTGCAACAGCACATCGGCCTCGTCCCGGCGGCCCATGTCGCCGACCACGGTGGCCTTGTTCATCAGCATTTCGACCACGCGCGGGCTGTCGCCCAGGCCGGCCGCCTGCAATTGCGCGATACCCTGGTCCAGCACCGCCAGTGCGCCCTGGTTATCATCCATATCGCTCAGCACGACCGTCAGCAGCACCTGCAATTGTGCGCGATCATCGGCATCGGGGCGGGCTTGCGCCTCCTCCTCGGCCAGCAGCGCGCGCACCGCCTTCAGTTGTTCAGCCAGGTCCGCTTCGCCGATGTAATTGACGCGCGCGATGACGCGGTCATGCAGGCTGGTGCCCGCCGCTGCCGCTGGTGCGGGCGTGGTGGCCGTGGCGGGTGTGGCAACCATCGTCGCCAGCGCAAGCGCAAACACCCTGTTCATCAGCACGGACATTGTATCGCCATCCCCCACCTTTTGCGGCAACAGGCCACAGATGGCAGCGTTGCGCAATCGGGCGCTAAGGCGCAACATGGTCCGCCCGGCTATTGCAGCACCAGAAACGTCCGCTGGCGTTGCCCGCCGTGGTTGCGCACGCCAATGTGGTAACGCGCCGTCCACAACGGCAGCCAGCTGCAATCGGCGGCGCCGGCGGGGCACTGTGGCGCGCCGGTTTCGTCCAGGATCGACAGTTCCACCCGGCCTGTGCCGGGGTGCATCGCATGGCGTTCGCCTGTCTGTACCAGCGCGGCATGCGCGCGCTGCCCGGCCAGAAAGGTCTGATCAAACGTGATTTCGGCCCCGGCATCCAACTCGACCAGGCGATAGGCCGGTCCCAGCGCGCGGTTGCGATACGGGGCATTGCCCGGGTGGGCCCAGTCGGTGGCGAGATCGGGGGTGCCGGCCTCTGCATGCGCGCCGGTGGCCAGCAGCACCGTGGCCGCACGGCTGCGCGCGGCGGGTGTGTGCGACCCGCGTTGCAGCGCCGCCACCACCCGGTCAACCGGGTCTGTTGCAACGTGTGCACCATTGCCCAGGCACAACACCGCCAACCCGATGATTGCCCGTTTTTGCCAATCGGTCATGCCGTGCCTTTCGCTGCGATGATAAACCGTGCGCCGGGGTTCGCATCTTCGATCCGCGCGGTCAGGCCGTTGCGCGTGGCCAGCGAATGGACCAGCGCCAGCCCCAGTCCATGTCCGGTGCCGGCGCCCCCGCTGCGGCGAAAGCGCTGAAATACGGCCTCACGATCGGCCTCGGGAATGCCGGGGCCGTCGTCTTCGACCACCAGCACCGGCCCGGGTGATACCGCCAGCCGGATCTGCGATCCTTCGGGCAGATGGCGCAGCGCATTGTCCAGCAGATTGGCGATGATCCGCGACACCTGCATCGGTTCGCCGCGCATCGCCACGTGCGGCGCGATCCGCGCGGTCAGATGCATGCCCGCTTCTTCGGCGCTGGCCTGGTACAGTTCGACCACGCCGGCGGCCAGTTCCGACACGTCAAACCGCGCCACCCCGGTGCGGGCATCGTGCGATTCGGCCAGCGCGATATCCAGCAGCGCATCGAACAGCGACACCACCGCGTCGATCTCGCTGCGCGCCGCCTGCAACAGCGGTTCGACTGCGGGATCGTGGTTGGCGGCCTGGGCGCGGCGCAGATGCGTATCCAGATGCCCCAGCGGGGTGCGCAATTCGTGCGCGATATTGTCGCTGATTTCGCGCTGCGCGGCGATCAGCGACACCACCCGTGCCAGATGGTGATCGGCGTGGTGCGCCAGCGTGGCGATTTCGTCGCGCCCCGGCATCGCACCGACCCGTGCGGCGGTGTCCCCGGCAGAAAAATCGGCAAAGGCGCGGTTGATGCGTTCGATCCGCACGGTCAGCCGCCGCGCCAGCAGTAGCCCGATCAGCAGCGATGCCGCGGCAATCGTCGCTTCACA
The DNA here is from genome assembly GCF_040398825.1 of Novosphingobium sp. Classification (GTDB taxonomy): domain Bacteria; phylum Pseudomonadota; class Alphaproteobacteria; order Sphingomonadales; family Sphingomonadaceae; genus Novosphingobium. The sequence goes on along the minus strand of NZ_JBBATI010000004.1, from coordinate 24,519 downwards.
CACCAGCAGAATCCGGCGCAGATCGGCGTTGAACGCCTCCACCCCGGTCAGCGACCGCCCCACCGCCAGCACCGTACCCCCGCGCAACACCGTGGCGCGCAGCAGCACCGGTTGCCCCCCTGCGACAATCTCCACGCTGGCAGAGGTTTGCGCATTGGGCAGCCGCATCGGTGCCAGATTGCCTGCCAGCCGGTGCCCGGTCGCATCGGTCAGCAGGTAATAACTGGCCGGGCTGGTGACAAACGCGGTGCGATCGCCGATCCGCTGCGCCAATTGTTGCGCATCGCCGGCGGCCCAGACATCGACCAGCCCGGCAATATCGGTATCGATGGTGTGCAGCAGTTCTGCCCGTCCGGCCCGGTCCACTACCACCAGCATCAGCGCAGCAAACCCGCTGGTGGCGGCAATCACCACCGCTGCGGTCAGCAGCGCCTGACGGATTGCGATGGACAGCGCCGGGAACGCCTTCATCCGGGCAGCATGTCGCGCGGGATAGTGTCGCGCGGAGTGCCCAGCCGATAGCCCTGGCCGCGCACGGTTTCCAGGCAGCTGTCGGCAAAGCCCGCCTCCAGCTTGCGCCGCAATCGCACCAGATTGACATCAATGACATTGGTCTGCGGATCGAAATTCAGGTTCCACACGTGGCGCAACAGCATTGCGCGGGTGACGGTTTCGCCCGCATTTTCCATCAGATAGCGCAACAGATCAAATTCCTTGGGGCTTAACCGCAAGGGGCGCCCGGCGCGGTGCGCGGTGCGCGATTCGATATGCAGCGCGATGTCGGCATGGATCAACACCGATTGGCGCGTGCTGGCGCTGGACTGCGCGCGGCGGCACAGCGCGCGCACCCGCGCAATCAGCTCGGCGGGTTCGAACGGTTTGGCCAGGTAATCATCCGCGCCCTGGTCCAACCCTTCGATGCGGTGGTCCGATCGCCCGAGCGCCGACAGGATCAGCACCGGTTTGTCCACCCCCGCGGCACGCATCCTGGCAATCGCCTCGATCCCGCTGATCCCGGGCAACATGCGATCGATGACAATCGCATCAATCGTGGCATCGCCGCTGCGCTGCACGCCCTGTTCGCCGGTGGTGACATGGGTGGCGGTGATCGCCGCCGCCGCCAGCGCATCGACAATCGCCGCGGCCGTAAACGGGTCATCCTCGATCAGCAGGACGTGCAAGGGCCGGGCAGGGGTATCGGGCATCACCGGTTATGTTGCACACCCGTGCCGCGCCGCAAAGTTACAATGGCTGTTATTTGCTGCTGCACTGGCGTGCAGTCAAACCTCTCGCCCCGTTCTTCCCGAAACGGGCCATTACAGCTTTTGTAACACGACCATCGTCGCCGCACTGGTTAGTTGCAATGTCGTTACCGGTTGGTGCGGACGTGATCCCCGCCAGACCGGATGGGGATGGAGCGACGATGAAACGGTCAACTTCCGGGCTTTGCAGGCCCTCGTCCGGCGTGCTGGCGCTGCTTTTGCTGGGTACGGGCATTCCCGTCATGGCGCAAACTGTCAGCCCGGTGCCGGCGAATCCCACTGTGTCAAACAATCCGCTGGTGGCACAGGCGCTGCAACAGTTGCGCAGCGGTCAGGCGGCCGCCGCCTATGCGCTGTTGCGCCCGCACCTGGCGGATATGGCGGGCGACAGCGATTATGATTATGCGCTGGGGCTGGCGGCGATCGATTCCGGCCATGTGCCCGATGCCATCCTGGCGTTTCAGCGCGTGCTGGCCGCCAGGCCCGATCAGGCGCAGGCACGTGCCGAACTGGCGCGCGCCTATGCGCTGAGCGGCGATATCGAAACCGCGCGGCGCGAATTTGATACCGTCGCCGGCGATGCCACCATTCCCGATCCGGTGCGCCAGCGTTTCACCGGTCTGGTACAGCGCCTGGACCGCACGCTGCAGCCGGGGTCGAACCTGACCGGCTATGCCGAACTGGGCGGCGGCTATGACAGCAACGTCAATGCCGCGACCAGCGCGGGGCAACTGGTGATCCCGGTGTTTGCCTTTCTGGGACCGGCCACGTTGTCTGCCGATGCACGGTCGCACGGCGACGGGTTCGGCTCACTGGGCGGGGGCCTGAGCGAGGATTACGGGTTCAACCGCCAGAGCCACGTGTTTGCCAGCGTGCTGGCGGCATCGCGCATCAATGGCAGCGTCGGCCGGCTGAACCAGACCTTTGCCACCGGCACGCTGGGCTATGGCTATACCGCCGCCAACCACGATGTCGCCTCGATCTCGGTGCAGACGCAGCAATTCGTGCTGGGCAGCAACCATTACCGGTCGGCCTGGGGCGCGATTGCGCAATACAGCCACCGTTTGCCGGGCGGGGCGGTGCTGTCGGGAGAGGTTGAGGCGTTCGACATCACCTATCCCACCGATCGGCTGCGCAATGCGCGGCGCTATGGCGGCGGCGTGACCTATGTCGATCACAGCCTGTACCTGGGTGTGCAGGGCGGGCACGAACAGACCCGCAACCAGGCTTCCGACAACCTGTCCAACGGCTATTTCGGGGTGCGCGGCGCCTATGAATACCGCCTGGCACCCAAAATCAGCGCGTTTGTGCAGCTGGCGTTCGAAGCGCGGCGCCACGACGCGACCGATCCGCTGTTTCTGGTGCGCCGGCATGACGACCAGTTTGATGCCACGGTCGGCCTGCATGTGGCGGTCCTGGCGCATGTCACGCTTAACCCGCAGGTGGGTTACACCCGCAATTCCAGCAACATCGCCATCGATGATTACACCCGCGTAACCGGGTCGATCACCGCGCGGCTGGAATTCTGATCACCGCAATTCTGTCTGTCCGGCCTTGCGCCGACCGTTCCTGATTTCGCCGAATGTGGAGACTTTTATGACCGCAGGCCGCCCCTCATCGTCGCGCACGCGCATCCTGTTGCTGGCCACGGTGGCGCTGGCCATCGGCAGCACCCCGCCGGCCTTTGCCGCACCGCGCATGCTGTTTGCGGTAAATGTGCCGGGTGCGCCAGCGCGCAGCACCCCGCTGACCCCGGGGCAAAGCTTTAGCGCGACGGGTGCCACGATCCAGATCATCACCGACAGCGGCGCGACGATCGCGCTGGTCGGCGATATCGCGTTTACCGTGGCGGCCGACGGCACATTGCAGGTCACGCGCGGATCGGTGACGATCGATGGCGCAGTGGCGATCCAGCTGGGCGGCACGCACATGGTGACCACCGGCACTGGCGCCGCGGCGACGTTCAACGTGGATGCAACGGGCGCGGTCAACGGCCGCGTGGTGGGTGGCAATGCGCAACTGGCCTCTGCCGGCGGCACTGCGACTTTTTCGGCGGGACAGGCGTTCATGGTGGCCGGCGGTGCCGCGCCGCGCCTGATCTTTGCCGCCAATGGCCAGGCGGTTCCGGGCACACCGTCGCCGCTCGCGGGGCAATCGCCCGCGCGCGCCCCGCAGCGCGGATTTACGCAGACCCCCGCGATTCCGGGCCTCGCGCAGGGCGGCGCGCTGGCGCTGGCGGGGCAATTGCAGCGCAATGGCGGCAATGGCGCGCTGTTCACGCCCGCATTCCGTCAGCAACTGGCCGCCTATGTGACGCCGACGCCAACGCCGACACCGACACCGACGCCAACGCCAACGCCCACACCAACGCCGACACCCACACCCACACCAACGCCGACGCCCACGCCGACGCCAACTCCCACACCCACACCAACACCAACGCCGACACCCACACCCACACCCACACCCACACCCACACCAACGCCGACGCCCACGCCCACGCCCACGCCGACGCCGACGCCGACGCCCACACCAACGCCAACTCCCACGCCGACACCCACACCAACACCGCCCGGCGGATCGGGCGCAGGGGCTTTGTCGAGCACTGCTGGAGTCATTTATACCGCGTACCAGTCGAAGACGCTGAACGGCACGCCTTCGGTCGGCGGCACCGGCGATCCGGTCGTGCCCACCGCCTTGTCGATCTCTGCGGCGGGGGAACTGCAATCGGTGGCCGTGTTCGGCACGACCACCGCCAAAGGATCAGCGGTCAACACCGATGTGTTTGCCAACGGCACAGTCGGCATCGGCCGGTTGGCCGCCGGCACGCTGGGCAATGGCGATGTGCTGACTGCCGATCAGGGCCTCGTTTATGCACTGGCACTGCCTTCGCCGGTGCAATTGCCGACCTCGGGCAGTGCGCAGTTCAATCTGCTCGCCGCCACGGCGCCGGTCTTTGCCAGTGGCGCCACTGCGCCAGGTCATCTGACCTCGGCCGGGCTGGCCGTAACCTTTGGCACGGTCGCCCACCTGGGGTTTGAAGCATCGCTGACCATGCCCGAATCCGGCGGTGCGACCGTGTACAGCCTGTCGAGCACGGGCGGTCTTGCCAATCCCGCCGCCAGCGACTGGTTTTTCTTTGTCGATCCCACATCGACCTACAACCCCAACAACGCCTTTGAAGGCAGCATTACGGTCACCACCAGCGCGGCAACCAATCTGGCCTGCGCCAATGCAGCGTCATGCGGCGGGTTTGCCAACGGCCAATTGTCGGGCAAGGATTTTGCCGGCGCGGTGATCGCCTATGCCGGCGGCGACAATCCGATCATCGGCACAATCGCGCTGGGCCTCGATCCAGCATCATCATTCCCCACCCCGGTGCCCGTCGTGGTGCCGACGCCAACACCGACACCGACGCCAACACCAACGCCAACGCCAACGCCAACGCCAACACCGACACCGACACCGACGCCCACACCCACACCAACGCCGACACCAACCCCATCCGGTCCAACACCGCTCACCGCTGCCCCGGCCAATGCGGGTGCAGGGGCGCTGGCGGCTGCCGGAACGACCTACACTGGCGCCTGGGCAGAGCCGAACCGGGGTAACCGGGTTGGCAGCGTGATCAGCGTCAACAGCAGCTACACCCCCGCGCTCGACGCTACCGGGGGCGTCAGCTCCCTGAAATATGGCGGCACGACCGAGGCCAAGGGAACATTGAAAAACCTCGAAGTCTTTAGCGACGGCGGTGTAACCATCGGGCGGTGGGCCGATGGGGCCGCCACTGGCGGGCTGTATGGCGGTGATTACACGCTGACCGCCGACCAGGGCCTGCACTATGCCTTCGGCTCGAATGTCACTGTGCTGCCACTGACGGGCGGATCGGCGGTATACAGCCTGGCATCCGCGACCAGGCCGACCTTTGCCGACGGATCCACCGCGCCCGGCACGCTCAACAGTGCCGCGCTGTCAATTTCGTTCGGGGCCGCACCCAAAATCGGGTTCGAAGCATCGATCACCATGCCCGAATCCGGCGGTAACCAGACGTACACGTTCACCACGACGGGCGGCGCCGCCCACCCCGAACAAAACCTGCTGGGCACGACCATCGACGGCTTTGGCAATTTTTCAACGCTGTTTCGCGCCAGCGGCACATTCAAGCTGTGCGGCGTTTCGGGGTCTGGCAACACGTCGTGCAGCGGCCAGATCAAAGGTGGGTTTTCCAAGGACCTGACCGGCGCGGCGCTGGTGTATGATGTCGGGAACTATCTGGACGGCGCAATTGCGTTTTACCTGTCGGGCGCGACCAATGTCACCACCGCGGTTCCCGCTGGCACGCCATCGGGATCGTCGGCGTCCAGCGGGTTGGCCAGCGGCCGGAACGGTTTTTCGTTCACCGCCCAATCGGCGGACAACGGCGTGGTAATGGGCAACGCATCGTTCCCGATACAACAGACCTATGATGCGACCGGCGCGCTGAAATCGGTGGATGACAATCCGATTGCCGGCCCCGCCTATGCGCGCGGCACGGCGGTCACCGTCGATCAGGCATCGGGGCCGGGCTGGGAAGTGGGCCGCTGGGCCAGCGGCACGGTCACCGGCCGTTCGCTCGCCTATGGCGGGGCGGGCACCGCACTGTATGGCGCCTATACCGGGTTCCACTACGCGTCGTACACGGCAGCATCGGGCGTGCTGCCGCAGGGCCTGATCAGCTATGACCTGCTCGGTGCGACCGCGCCGACCTTTGACAACGGCCGGGCGACGACATCGGCGGTGTTTACCGGGTCGATGGCAATTTCGGTCGGCAGCAGCGCGCTGTATGGTTTGCAGGGCCAGATCACCACGGTCGATGCCCAGGGCACCGATGTGTTCAATTTCACCACCAGCGGCGGCGTGGCTGCGCCATCGGTGCAGGTGGTCGGTCCGTCGCCGCTGATCGGTGGCGGATTGCCGGTGACCGCGACCGGGCATGATTGCACGGGCAGCTCGATCTGCCTGTTCAATTTCTCCGTGACCAGCGGCGGCGTGGCTGGCGCGTTTCAGGCGGTGACCTATTACATCACCGACGCGCTGGGCGCGCATGGGGACAAAAGCATCTATCCCAATCTTGAAGGGGTTGCCCTGTTCGGCAAGACCGGGGTTACGCCATTGCCGGTGAAAAGCACCAACCAGGTGTTCGCCACATATGGCAGCCTGGGTGCAGGCACGATCAACCCCGCCACGATCATCGCCACCAGCGCTGGCAAACTGGACAGCTTTGCCAGCGGCAGCGCGGCGGCCACCACCCGCGGCACCAACACGGATCACGAAAATGGCGGTGTGGCCGGGGTCATCGGGTGGACACGCTGGGCCGGCGGCACCACCGCCGGCGCGCAGTCCGTGGCCATCCCGGCCGATGGCGGCAGCGGCATGGTGTGGGGCACCGGCGCGACCGCCATCCCCACCACCGGCAGCGCAACCTATAACCTGCTGGGCGCGACTGCGGTCACCGCCAACGATGGCTCGCTGGCGCCAGGCAGCGTGAAAACCGCGAGCCTGGGGGTGAATTTCGCCACCAGCAAAGTGGGGCTGGACGCCACCATCGGCATCGGCGGCGCGGATTATGCGCTGGCCTCTACCGGCGGGGCGGCCACGCCGGGAATGGCGTTCGACACGCTCGGCGCGTTCCTGGGGTCGGGCGCGGTCACCGGCAACGGCTGTACCGGCACCGCCTGCGCCGCGCAGATCAGCGGTTTCCTAGCGGGCAATGGCGCCAGCCACGCGGGCGCGGCGTTTACGTTCAGCACGCCCGGCAGCAGCGGCGTAAAGGTCAGCGGCGCAATTGCCTTTGCCAAGGCGCCGTGACAGTCTGTGCGGCGTGACAGGCCGGGCGGGCCATACCGCACACGCGGCTGTTGGGGGTGCAATGGAACTGGTCGCCTATGTGTTTCCGGGGTGGGAGCCGTTGTTGCGGCCCGCATCATCGCGGCGCGACTGGATGGATGGGTCGCCCGAACAGTTTGCCTATCGCTGCCTGCCGCTGAAAATGGCCAATGCGCATGGGTGGGAAATGCTGTCCCCGTGCGGTTTCACCGCCACATGGAACGGCGGGATGCGGCCACAGGATGTGGTGATCACCTGCGACCCCGGCACGCCTGTTGACGCCATGCCGGTCGCGCTGTTCGGCCAGGCCACGCTGACCTTTCATATCCCGGCGATCCTGCGCACCCCGCCGGGGTGGAACCTGTGGCTGTCGGGTTCGCCCAACGCGGCCAAGGACGGCATCAGCGCATTGGGCGGCGTGATCGAAACCGATTGGTCGCCCTACAGCTTCACCATGAACTGGCGTTTTACGCGCGCGCACCACACCGTGCGGTTTGCAGCGGACGAACCGATCGCGTTTATGATGCCGGTGCCGCGCGACAGCATCGAACAGTTTACGGCGCGGATTGCCCCGATCGATGATGAACCGGGCCTGCGCGATGCGTTTCTGCAATGGAGCGCATCGCGCGACGCGTTTCAGCAGCGCATGGCCGATGCTCCGCCCACTGCGCCCGCCGACAAATGGCAGAAACTGTATTATCGCGGGCTCAACCCTGATGGCACGCCCGCCAGCGCCGACCACCGCACCAAAGTGCGCGCGTGCCCGTTTCGCGCCGGTGACTCGCCGCTCGATCCGGAATGACCGGGGCGCGCTGATCGGTGCCCGCTGACCCGTGCCCGCAATGCTGCGCCCATTGCCCTGCCAAACCGCTTGTGCCACGGCCAGCGTGTTATATGATCGGTTAAACAGGTCGATCCCATCAGGAGCATTTCCATGCCCGTCGAAGTTCAGGTCAATGGCAAGCCGGTCACGCTGCATGCCGAAGACGATACCCCGCTGCTGTGGGCGCTGCGTGAAGAACTGGGGCTGACCGGTACCAAGTTCGGCTGTGGCATTGCCGCCTGTGGCGCGTGCAGCGTGCATATCGATGGCGAAGTCGCGCGGTCGTGCAGTGTGCCGGTCGGCACGCTGGCGGGCAAGGCGATCACCACGATCGAAGGGCTGGGCACCGCGCAAACGCCGCATGCGTTGCAGGCGGCGTGGATCGCGCACCAGGTGCCGCAATGCGGATACTGCCAGTCGGGCCAGTTGATGGCGGCGGCCGCGCTGCTGAAACACAATCCGCAACCCACCGATGCCGATATCGATGCGGCCATGACCAACATCTGCCGCTGCGCGACCTATGTGCGCATCCGCGCCGCGATCCGCGCCGCGGCCGGCATGCCCGCCGCCACTGCAGGAGCAAGCGCATGAAAATGAAGCGCAGATATTTTCTGATCGGCGGCGCCGCGGCAGTGGGCGCAGGCGTGTTCGGGGTGTGGTGGGGTGACAGCGCGGCGACCGCGCGGGCCAAACGCATGACCACCGGTGCGGGCGAAAGTTCGTTCGCCGGCTGGCTGAAAATCGGCCACGACGACACCGTCACGATCTATTCGCCGCATATCGATTTCGGCCAGGGGTCACAGACCGCGCTGGCACAGATGCTGGCCGACGAACTGGATGCCGATTGGTCCAAAGTGCGCGTTGAACAGGCGCCGGCGGACTATGCCTTTGCCAACACCGCGCTGGCCAAACTGTTTGTGCCCACGATGTCCGGCCACCCCGATGCCATGAAGAAACTGCCCGATCCGGTGTTTTCGCTGCTGGCGCGCAATGTGCCGTTGCAGGTGACCGGCGGATCATCGGCAATCCGCGCCACCGGGCAATTTGGCATGCGCGTGGTCGGCGCGGGCGCGCGGCTGGCGCTGCTGGCGGCCGCCGCCGAACGGCTGGGCGTGCCCGAATCCGAGCTGGTGGCCGCGTCCGGCCGCGTGACCCACGCCAAATCCGGCCGCAGCCTGCGTTATGGCGAACTGGCCGAGGCCGCCGCCAGCCGGCCGATGGTGGCGGAACCGGTGCTGAAGGTTCCCAGCGCCTATACGTTCATCGGCAAGCCGGTCGATCGCTTTGACATTCCCGGCAAAGTCAACGGTTCGGCACAATACGGCATCGATTTCGTGCTGCCGGACATGCGCGTGGCGACGGTGATGGCCGCGCCCGTGCGTGGCGGCAAACTGCTGTCGGTCGATCATGCCCCGGCCATGGCGGTGAAGGGCGTGGAAAAGGTCATCGCGCTGGATGATGCGGTGGTGGTGGTTGCCAGCGGTTATTGGCCCGCGCTGAAAGGCGCACGCGCACTGGCGCCCAAATTCAGCGACGGCGGCAACGGCGCGGTCAGCACGGCCAGCATTTATGATGCCCAGGCAAAGCTGATGACGGAAGGCAAGCCGACCAAAAGCTATGGCAAGGGCGATCTCGCCGCCGGGTTTGCCACGCCGAATGCCAAACCGTTGTCGGCCGAATACCGCGTGCCGTTCCTGCACCAGGCGGCGATGGAACCGTTCGCGCTGACCGGGCACCACAAGGATGGCAAGCTGGAGGTGTGGGGCGGCATGCAGGACCCGCTGCAGACGCGCACGCTGCTGGCAAAGTTTTCCGGGCTGTCGGTCGATGACGTCACGTTTCACCCGATGCTGATCGGTGGCGGGTTTGGCCGCCGGTTTCCGCCCTATTCGCAGATTGTGGAACAGATCGCGCGGGTGGCGATGCAGGTTGATCACCCGGTCAAACTGATCTGGTCGCGCGAAGAGGATGTGAAACAGGGCGCCTATCGCCCGCAATCGTCGGCGCGGTTGAAGGCGGCGCTGGGCGCCGATGGCAAAATCGCCGCGTGGCAGACCGATTATGCACAATTTGCCGATGCCGAAACCGAAACGGTGTTCCCCTATACCGTGCCGGCCACCGCGCGGCATCACCACCAGTATATCTCCAACCAGGTCGATGCTTATTGGCGCTCGGTCAATTCCACCCAGCACGGCTTTTACAACGAAAGCTTTGTCGACGAACTGGCGCATCTGGCCGGCGCAGACCCCTACCAGTTCCGCCGCGCGCATTTGCCCGCGGGCGGCCGGCATCGGGCTGTGCTGGATGCGGTGGCGAAACGCAGCGGGTGGGGCACGCCGCTGCCCGCGGGCACCGGGCGCGGCATCGCGCTGGTCGAATCGTTCGGATCGATCGCCGCCCATGTGGTTGAGGCATCGGTGCGCGCCGATGGCACGCCGCAAGTGCACAAGGTCTATGCCGTGGTCGATTGCGGCACCACCGTGAACCCCAAAAATGCCGAGGCGCAAGTGCAGGGCGGCATCCTGATGGGGCTGTCCAGCGCGGTGGGAGAGGCGATCACGCTGACCGGCGGCGCGGTCGATCAGCACAGCTTTACCGATTATCCGGTGCTGAAACTGGCCGATGCCCCGCAAATCGATGTGCATTTCATCGACAGCGGCGCGACCATCGGCGGCCTGGGCGAACCCGGCCTGCCACCGGCCGCGCCGGCGCTGGCCAACGCGCTGTTCGCTGCCACCGGCAAACGCATTCGCCACTTGCCGATCGCCCAGCAACTGGCCTGATCGCAAAAAAACCTTCCCCAACCCCTCCCCTCAGCGGAGGGGTTGGGGAGATGTGTCCAACACCGGCAATGACGCGCAAACATCCCGCACCAACCCGCTGAACACGTATGCATCAGGGTTGTATCCCCCCGCAACATTGGCCACCACCGGGGCACAAGACAAACCGGATGGGATGATGCGATGCGCGGGCAAAATCGGGTTGGAAACGTGCGGTGGGCGCTGCTTTGGTCGGCCGCGATGGCGGGGTTGGCGACCACACCGGCACACGCCGCGCCGGCACCCGTTGCGGCCACCGCGGCGCCGGCAGACGCGGTATTGTCGGTCCGCGCAAACGGCGCGACCATGCGCGTGACCGCGATCAGTGAAGCCATTGTGCGCGTGACGATCACCCGCGATGGCGCCCCTGCCGAAGATGCCAGCTGGGCCGTGCCGGCAGACGTTCGGTCAGCCCGCGCGCCCGCACAGATCGCCGGTACCACGCTGACCACCGCGCAGCTGCGCGCAACGATCGACCCGGTCACGCTGCATCTGCGCGTGGAAGACCACGATGGCCGCACCATTGTCGATGACACCGCCAATCCGATCAGTTTTGACCGCGACGGCTTTACCCTGCGCAAGGCGATGCCCCAGGCCGAACACTATTTCGGGCTGGGCGACAAGACCGGCGACATGGACCGGCGCGGCGGCAGTTTTGTCAACTGGAACACCGATGCGTTCGGATACCAATCCAGCACCGATCCCATTTACAAAGCGATTCCGTTCTTCATCGGCGTGGGCGGTGCGGGGGGCAGCTATGGCGTGTTCCTGGACAACACCTGGCGCAGCTGGTTTGATTTTGGCCATCGTGAAGAGGGCGTGCTGGCGTTTGGTTCGGTGGCCGGGCCGATCACCTATTACGTGATCGCCGGGCCGACGACGCGCGATGTGGTGCGGCGCTATACCGACCTGACCGGAAAATCGCCGCTGATGCCGCGCTGGGTGCTGGGCTATCAGCAGTCGCGCTGGGGATACAAGACCGCCGATCAGGTGATGGACATCGCCTATCACTTGCGCGCCGACAAAATCCCCGCCGACGTGATCTGGATGGATATCGATTATCAGGATCGCAACCGGCCATTCACCGTTGATACCAAGGCCTTTCCCGACCTGGCGAAGCTGACCGCGCGCGCCGGTGATCTGGGGATAAAGCTGGTGTCGATCGTCGATCTGCATATCGCGGCTGCGCCCGCGCAGGGCTATGCGCCCTATGACCAGGGCATGGCCGCCAACCATTTTGTGCACAACCCCGACGGGTCGGTCTATGTTGCGCCGGTCTGGCCCGGCCCGGCGGTGTTTCCCGATTTCACAACCACTGCCACGCGCACGTGGTTTGGCGCACAGTTCAAAAGCCTGGCCGGCATGGGTATTGCCGGGTTCTGGAACGACATGAACGAACCGGCGGTGTTTGAAACGCCCACCAAAACCATGCCGATCGATACCGTGCACCGCATCGATGGCGATGGCTTTGCGCCGCGCACCGCCACCCACGCCGAAATCCACAATGTCTATGGCATGGAAAACACCCGTGCGACCTATGATGGTGTGCGGCTGTTGCGCCCCGATGAACGCGCGTTTGTGCTGACCCGCGCCAGCTATGCCGGGGGGCAGAAATATGCCGCGACCTGGACCGGTGACAACAGTTCCAGCTGGGACCATCTGAAACTGTCGGTCAGCCAGCTGGTCAATCTGGGGCTGTCGGGGTTTGCCTATAGCGGGTCGGATGTCGGCGGGTTTACCGGTGGTCCGGCGCCCGAATTGCTGACCAAATGGTTTGAAATCGCCGCGTTCACCCCGTTTTTCCGCGACCATGCGGCCAATGACGCACCGCGTGCCGAACCGTGGATCGATGGCGAGGATCAGCTCGCCATCCGCCGCCGCTTTGTCGAGGCGCGCTATCGCCTGCTGCCCTATCTGTACAATCTTGCCGCACACAATGCGCAGACCGGCGATCCCATCATGCGCCCGGTGTTTTATGACTATCCCGCCGCGCTGTCGGCGCCGTGCAAGACCGCGCTGACCTTTACGCTGGGTGACAAGCTGCTGATTGCCGGCAACCCGCGTCCGGATTCGCCGCAGGCCTATGACATCTGCCTGCCCGCCGGTGGCTGGTACGATTACTGGACCGGCGAACGCGTGACCGCCGAACCGATCGGTGGCCGCACTTATGCGCAGATCAAGGCCACGCCGCGGCTGGATACGCTGCCGGTCTATGTGCGCGCCGGTGCGATTGTGCCGCGCCAGCCGCTGGTGCAAAGCACCGCACAAGTGCCAACCGGCCCGCTGGAACTGCACATCTATCCCGGCGGCACTTGCGCGGGCGAACTGTATGATGACGATGGCCACAGCATGCAGTTCACCGGCGGCGCCTTTGTGCGGCAGACCGTGCGCTGCACCACCGGCGCCAACGGGGTGCAGTCGATCAGCTTCGACGCGCGCCAGGGCCGGTTCAAACCGTGGTGGAAGGCAATCGCGCTGGTGATCCACGGCACCCAGACCCCCGCGACGATCCGCGTTAACGGCAAAACGATCACGCCCACGCCAGTCGGCGATGATCGGGCCCCAGGGTTTGTTATCCCCGATCAACCGGCGGCGGTAACGATCACTGCCATGCCTGGCTAAAGCGCTTCGCAAAAAAAGCCCCTCCCCCTGAGGGGGAGGGGTTGGGGAGGGGTGTCCAACGCCCGCAATGACGCGCGAACAATCGGCGTCGGACACCCCCACCCAACCCTCCCCCTGAGGGGGAGGGCTTTTTTATTGGGAGTTGATAACTCTAGGCCGTCAGCGTGATCTGGCCTCGCAAACCCTCGGCCTGGGCCGATGGGGCCACCCACACATCGACCAGACCCGGCTCCACCACCGGGGTGTTGCGCAGCCCGATAAAGCGCATGTCCGCCTGCGCCAGCGTGAAGTGCACAGTGCGCGCCTCACCGGGGCTCAGCGGCACCTTTTGAAACCCGCGCAATTCGCGCACCGGGCGCGATATGCTGGCGGTGCGGGTGCGGGTATACAATTGCGCCACTTCGGCCACGGCGTGCTTGCCGTGGTTGGTCAGTGTTATCGCGATTGTCACCGATGCGCCCGGGGCCAGCGTGGTCGCCGTGATGTGCAGATCGGTATAGCGCACATCGCCATACGTCAGCCCGTGGCCAAACGGAAACAGCGCCATATCGGGCAGCCCGCGGTAATGCGCCTTGTACGGTTGCAGCGCGCCATCCGGCTGCGGACGCCCGGTCGCCTTGTGGTCGTAATGATAGGGTTCCTGGCCGGTGGCATAGGGAAAGCTGACCGGCAGGCGGCCCGACGGGCTGACCGCGCCATAGATCACATCGGCAATCGCATTGCCGCCCTCGGTGCCCAAAAACCACGTGACCATGATCGCCGGTGCGGCGCGCACGCCGTCCTGCAGTGCCAGCCCGCGACCGTTGCTCAGCAACACGACCACCGGTTTGCCCGTGGCGTTGATCGCCTCCGCCAGCGCCAGTTGCGCTGCCGGCACGCCGATCTCGGCACGGGCCTGCGCCTCACCCGACATGTCCTGCGATTCGCCCAGCGTCAGGATCACCACATCGGCCGCCCTGGCCGCCGCCACGGCCTGTTCGATGCCGCCAACAATTGCCGCCTCCACATCGCAGCCGCGCACCACGGTAACACTGCCACCGGCCTGGCGCAGGCCAGTGGCCAGGTCCACTGCCAGCCGGTCATCGCCATAGACGTTCCACCCGCCGATGATATCGTGCGGCCCGCTGCCAAACGGGCCGATCAGCGCGATGTTTGCGGACTTGTTCAGCGGCAGCAGCGCGCCATCGTTTTTCAGCAGCACGATCGATTTGGTCGCCGCCTCACGCGCCAGCGCGCGGCTGGCGGGCAGCAGCGATCGGCGCGTTTCGCGCGCCGGATCGATCCGCCGGAACGGATTGTCAAACAGCCCCAGCATCGCCTTGGTCGCCAGCACGCGGCGCACCGCCTGATCGACGCGGGCCAGCGGCACCAGGCCATCGCGCACCAGGCCGGGCAGATGCAGGAAATACAGATTGCTCTGCATGCTCATGTCCACCCCGGCCATGATCGCCAGCCGCGCCGCATCTCGCCCATCGGCGGCCACGCCATGCGCGATCAGTTCCTCATCGCCCGTATAATCGGACACGACCAACCCGGCATAGTGCCATTCATCGCGCAACACATCGGTCAGCAGCCAGTGGTTGGCGGTGGCCGGCACGCCCGAAATTTCGTTGAACGATGCCATGGTCGATCCGCATCCGGCATCGAATGCAGCCTGAAACGGGGGAAAATACACCTCTCGCAACGTGCGTTCGGACACGTCGACGGTGCTGTAATCCAATCCTGCCTCGGCCGCGCCATAGGCGGCGAAATGCTTGGCACAGGCCATCATCGCGTCATCGGCGGTCAGGTCGTGGCCCTGAAACCCGCGAACGCGCGCGGCGGCAAACAAACGCCCCAGCAGCACATCCTCACCCGCGCCCTCCATCGTGCGGCCCCAGCGCTGGTCACGCGCAATGTCGACCATCGGCGCAAAGGTCCAGTCAATGCCCGATCCGGCCGCCTCAAACGCGGCGACGCGCGCGGTGCGGGTGGCCAGATCAGGTTCGAAACTGGCGGCTTCGCCCATCGGAATGGGAAAGATCGTGCGGTGGCCGTGGATGATGTCGGCGGCAAAGATCAGCGGAATTTTCAGCCGTGACCGCGCCATCACTGCGGTCTGCATCTGCAACGCCATGCCTGCGCCATTGCCGTTGAACACGCCGGTCAGCTTGCCTGCGACCGCATCGTTGATCTGGCTGGTAAAACTGCTGCCGGTGCCAGGGGGATTGAGCGCGGTCGCGCTGCTGCCGCCCCAGGCCGACGCCATCAGCGTCAATTGTCCGGCCTTCTCCTCGATCGTCATGCGCGCGATCAGGTCATCGATGAAACCCGGGATCGCCGTGCGTTCTGCCGCATTCGTCAGCGCGCGGGCCGGGCTGGCCAGCCATGCCGATGACAGTGCCATCCCGATCAACGCACCGCGCCGGGATATGCGGCCCTGGGGCACACGGTTATCGCGCATGGTTGCAATCCTTTCGCGTCCGCGTAAGCTCTGCAGACGTTTGCTATACCGCCGGGAAACTGGAATCATGACCCGGTTGACCTGTGGCCGTAACCGGTTACATAAGTGGCATCGCAGCGTTATGCAACAATCGTCGGATGCGGGATAAATGCCGCACTGCAATGGGTCTGACCACACACGTGAAAGCGCAACCCACCCGGTGACCGCGGAGCCCGCCACGCACAATTCGCAGACCGCCAGTGGCCGGTCAGAACCTGCGACGATCCGCGATGTTGCGCGCAGCGCCAACCTGTCGATCGCATCGGTGTCGCGTGCGTTGAACGGCCATGCCAATGTCAACCCGGCCACGCGTGCGCGGATTGTCGCGGTGGCGGCCGAACTGGGCTATGTGCCCAATGCTGCCGCGCGCAGCCTCAGCACCGCGCGCACCCATGCCATCGGCGTGGTGCTGCCCGATTTTCACGGCGAATTCTTTTCCGAACTCATGCGCGGGATGGACCGCGCGGCCAGCGCCCATGGCTATCAGCTGCTGTTGTCGAACACCCATTCGGACAACACCATGGCCACCCATGCGATTACCGCGATGCTTGGCCGGGTGGACGGGCTGGTGGTGATGGCGCCCAGTTTCGCCACCGCAAAATTGCTGCGCAACATGCCGGTGCGCGTACCGATGGTGCTGGCCAACACTGGTGACGGCACGGCGCACCACTCCATCCGCATCGACAACCGGCTGGGTGCGAACAGTGCGGTGGTCCACCTGCTGGAACAGGGATGCCGGCGGATCGTGCACATCGGCGGGCCGGCGGACAATATCGATGGCCACGAACGCCGCGAAGGGTTTGCTGCGGCGATGCGCGCACTGGCGCCGACGCAATCGATCGTGGTGCGCGACGGGGAATTTCAGGACAGTTGCGGTGACCGCATCGTGCGCGAACTGCTGGATCAGGGTATTGAATTCGATGGCATTTTCGCCGCGAATGACATGATGGCGCTGGGCGCACTGCATGCTTTGCGCGAATGCGGGATCGATGTGCCGGGTGAAGTGGCGGTGATCGGGTTCGATGATATCCCGCTGGCGCACTATCTGGCGCTGACCACCTTGCGCGTCGATGTGGCGGGCGTTGGTGGCCGGGCGATCGACCGCCTGATTGCCGAAATCAGCGGCACCGCCGGTCTGCCATCGACCGAGGCGATTCTGCCCGAACTGGTCATACGCGGATCAACCCGCAGCTGACGTTCGCGAATTCCTGCTCCTTTTCAATCAGCAATGGTGAACTCATGACGATCGATCGCCGACACCTGCTGGGCGGGATGGCCAGCGGCCTGGCCAGCAGCATGGCCTCTGGCGCGTTCAGCCGGGCCACGCTTGCTGCCGCCGCTACCGTCAACCCGGCCATGCCGCCGCTGATCGCGGATATCGAACGGCGCACGTTCCGGTTCTTTCGCGACCTGGTCAATCCCGCCAACGGGCTGTTCCCTGACCGCTGGCCGGCATCAGGACAAGTCGCCGGGATTGCCGCGGCCGACAATCTGCATGGCGGATTTGCCAGCATCGCGGCGGTCGGATTTGCGCTCAACGCCTGGCCGATCGGGGTGGAGCGCGGGTGGATGTCGCGGGCAGAGGCGCGTGCGCTGACGCTGGCCACCTTGCGCTTTTTTGATCGCGCGCCCAGCGGGCCTGACGCCACCGGGGTGTCGGGGCATCGCGGGTTTTTCTATCACTTTCTGGACATGCAGACCGGCCTGCGCTTTGGCAATTGCGAATTGTCGACGGTCGATACTGCGCTGCTGCACCTGGGCATGCTGTTTGCCAGCGGCTGGTTCGACGATGCTTCCCCCGAAGAGGCCGAGATCCGCCGGCTGGCCACCACCATTGTCGACCGCGCGCAATGGGATTGGGCACAACCGAAGGGCGCCGGAATTTCGATGGGCTGGCACCCCGAAACCGGGTTCATCGAACGGATCTGGGATGGCTATAACGAGGGCAAGATGGTCTATGTCCTCGCGCTCGGGTCGGGCGCCCATCCGATCGGTGACAACGGCTGGGACAGCTGGACCGCACCCTATGCGCGGTTCTGGCGGGGTGAGGGCGCCAGCCGCCATCTCGCCTTTGCGCCGCTGTTCGGGCACCAGTACAGCGAAACCTGGATCGATTTTCGCGGGATACGCGATGCGCCGATGCGTGCGGCGGGGTTCGACTATTTTGAAAACAGCCGCCGTGCTACTTATGCCAACCGCGCCTATTGCGCGGCCAACCCGATGCAGTGGCGGGGCTATTCGGACACGATCTGGGGCCTGGCCGCGTGCGACGGGCCGGGCAACCACGCGGTGGACTATCATGGCCGACCTGCGCAGTTTCTGGGCTATGCCGCGCGCGGGCCAGTCGGGCAGCCCGATGGCCAGGACGATGGCACGATCGCGCCGACGGCTGCGCTGGGGTCGATCGCGTTTGCGCCTGAAATCGTTATTCCCGCCGCACAGGCGCTGGCGCGTTATGCCGGCGGGCGGCTGTACGGCCGTTATGGGTTTGTCGATGCGTTCAACCCCAGTTTTCGCGACACCACGCTGCCGGTGGAAAACGGCACGGTGGACGCCACCTTTGGCTGGGTCGGCGGTGATTGCCTGGGCATCGATCAGGGCCCGATCCTGAGCATGATTGCCAACCACCGTGACGGCCTGATCTGGAACGTGATGCGCCGCGTGCCACACATCCGCCGCGGGTTGACGCGCGCCGGTTTCACCGGGGGCTGGCTGGATCGGTGACAGCAACAAAAAAGGCGGGGGTTGCGCCCCCGCCTTTTTCATAAATCTGGCAATGAAGCCAAACCTTAGCGCGAATAGAATTCGACAACCAGGTTGGGTTCCATCTTCACCGGATAGGGCACTTCATCCAGCGTGGGCACGCGGACAAAGGTGGCCTTGTCGGCTTCGGCCGAGACATAGTCGGGGATGTCGCGTTCGGGCAGGGTCTGCGCCTCGGCGATCAGCGCCATTTCCTTGGCCTTGGTGCCCAGGCTGATCACGTCGCCCGGACGCACGCGGCGGCTGGCGATGTTGCAGCGGACGCCGTTGACCAGGATGTGGCCATGGTTGACGATCTGGCGGGCCGAAAAGATGGTCGGCGCAAACTTGGCGCGATAGACCATCATGTCCAGCCGCTGTTCCAGCAGGCCGATCAGGTTCTGGCCGGTATCGCCCTTCATGCGCGACGCTTCCTGATAGGTCGCCTTGAACTGCTTTTCGGTCACGTCGCCGTAATAGCCTTTCAGCTTCTGCTTCGCACGCAGCTGAATGCCGAAATCGGAAACCTTGCTCTTGCGGCGCTGGCCGTGCTGGCCAGGGCCATAGCTGCGGCGGTTGACCGAGCTTTTCGGACGGCCCCAGATGTTTTCACCCAGACGACGGTCAATTTTGTACTTTGATGCCTTGCGCTTCGACACGCGTGTTCCTTTCAACTTGCGTCACGGCGCGGCGGGGATGCTGCGCCATGCAAAGACCCGGGTTCGCACCATGGCACCGATATGCGCCATGCGGCCGTCCGCTTCACCGGGTGTGCGGGGCCAATCGGACCTTGATCCGGACAAGCAGGCTTGCCGGGGTTCGCGTGGAAGCGGGCGCATGACCAGACATCGGCGCCAGAGTCAAGCGCAACCCGCCTGTGGCCCTCCAATCCGCGCGATCAGGGCCGCGGTTTGCGTGACAGCGTGGTCAGCACGCCGCGAAAGGTGCGGATTTCCAGATGGTTCCACGCCGGTTTGGTCAGGATCGAGCGCAGCGTGCGGCGGGTGACCGGTGCGCGCTTGGCCGGTTCGAAATAGCCCAGCGGTTCCAGCATCGCGGTCAACTGTTGCAACATCCCGTCCAGATGCTCCTGCGGGGCCGGGGGCAGCAGCTCTTCGACCGTGGGCTGCACCAGATCGACATGTTTTGACCATTCATAGGCGCACAGGATGACCGCCTGCGCCAGGTTCAGCGAACCGAATTCGGGGTTGATCGGCACGGTGATGATCGTGCGCGCCAATGCCAGATCATCGGCATCCAGCCCCGACCGTTCCGGCCCGAACACGATCGCGCTTTGCGCTGCGTCGGCCTTGATTGTGCGCGCGGCGGCCTCTGGCGTCATCACCGGCTTGGTCACGCCGCGTTTGCGCACGGTGGTGGCATAGACATGCGAACAATCGGCCACCGCCTCTGCCAGTGAGCCAAACACTTCGGCCTGTTCCAGCACAATGTCGGCGCCGGCGGCGGCAGGCCCCGCCGACGGATTGGGCCAGCCATCGCGCGGGGCCACCAGCCGCAGCCGGATCAGCCCGAAATTCAGCATGGCGCGCGCCGCTTTGCCGATGTTTTCGCCCAGCTGCGGCCGCACCAGCACGATGATCGGTGGCAGTGCTGTGGGCGGCAGGCCGGTCAAGGTTTGGCCACTTCGCGCACGGTGCTGGCAAACGCTTCAAAATCGCGCGCTTCGGTAAAATCGCGATAGACGCTGGCAAAGCGGATATAGGCGACGCTGTCGATCTGGCGCAGCCCGTCCATCACCATTTCGCCAATCTGGCGCGATGTCACATCGGTTTCGCCCAGGGTTTCGATCTGGCGCTGGATGCCGGTGATCAGCTGGTCCAGCCGTTCCTGTTCCAGCGGGCGTTTGCGGCATGCCAGCGACACCGATTGTTCGATCTTGGCGCGGTCGAACGGTTCACGCCGCTCATTGCTTTTCACCACCATGATTTCGCGCAATTGCACGCGTTCAAACGTGGTGAACCGCGCCCCGCACCCTTCGCATTGCCGCCGCCGGCGGATCGAGGTGTTGTCCTCGCTCGGCCGGCTGTCCTTTACCTGGCTGTCGTCATGGGCGCAGAAAGGGCACCGCATTACATTTCCGGGTAGATTGGATAGGCGGCGCACAATTCCGCCACGCGGTCGCGCACGCGCTGTTCGACCTGGCCATCGCCTTCATCGCCGTTGCGCGCCAGGCCTTCGACCACTTCGGCAATCAGCTGGCCGACCAGGCGGAATTCGTCTTCACGAAACCCGCGGGTGGTGGCCGCCGGGGTGCCCAGGCGAATGCCCGAAGTGACAAACGGCGACCGCTTGTCAAACGGCACGCCGTTCTTGTTGCAGGTCAGCCACGCGCGATCGAGGCCCTTTTCGGCGGATTTGCCGGTCACATCCTTGGGCGACAGGTCGGCCAGCATCAGGTGGTTGTCGGTCCCGCCCGATACGATGGCGATGCCGTGATCCTGCAGACTGGTGGCCAGCGCCTTGGCATTGGCGACCACCTGGTGGGCATAGGCCTTGAATTCGGGGCGCAGCGCTTCGCCAAAGGCGACCGCCTTGGCGGCGATGGTGTGGACCATCGGCCCACCTTGCAGGCCCGGGAACACCGCCATGTTGAACTTTTTGGCCAGCACTTCGTCATTGGTGAGGATGATGCCCGACCGCGGCCCGCGCAGCGATTTGTGCGTGGTCGATGTCACCACATGCGCGTGCGGCATCGGCGAAGAATGCGCGCCGCCAGCCACCAAGCCCGAAATGTGCGACATGTCGACCAGCAGGTATGCGCCGATTTCGTCGGCGATCGCGCGGAAAGCGGCCCAGTCCCATTCGCGCGAATAGGCGGTGCCGCCGGCGATGATCAGCTTTGGTTTGTGTTCGCGCGCCAGCGCGGCGACATTGTCCATGTCGATCAGGTGGTCATCGGGGCGCACGCCATAGGGGATGGGGTGGAACCACTTGCCGCTCATGTTGACCGGCGATCCATGCGTCAGGTGCCCGCCCGAATTGAGATCGAGCCCCATAAAGCTGTCGCCCGGCTGCAACAGCGCCAGAAACACCGCCTGGTTCATCTGGCTGCCCGAATTGGGCTGCACATTGGCAAAATCGCAGCCGAACAATTGCTTGGCGCGCTCGATCGCCAGCGTTTCGACCACGTCGGCATAGTCACAGCCGCCGTAATAGCGCTTGCCCGGATAGCCTTCGGCATATTTGTTGGTGAAAATCGATCCGGTCGCTTCGAGCACGGCCAGGCTGGTCACGTTTTCCGACGCGATCAGCTCGATCTTGGTCTGCTGGCGGTGCAGTTCGTCGCGGATAGCCTGGTGAATTTCCGGATCGGCGCTGGCCAGATGCTCGACGAAAAATCCGGGTTTGCGGATGTCCGGCGCGTTTGCAGGGGCTGCAGTCATCGTCAGGGCTCCTTCTCGGTGGTCAGAATGTCGGTGGTCAGAATCGGTGTGATGGTTGGTCAGATGGCAGGCTGCGACAGCTTGGCAACCCGTCCCTGATGACGGCCACCGGCAAAGGTGCCGTCCAGAAATGCGGCAAGGCAGGCGCGGGCCATGTCGATCCCGGTCAGCCGTGC
This sequence comes from Novosphingobium sp., assembly GCF_040398825.1. Taxonomy (GTDB): domain Bacteria; phylum Pseudomonadota; class Alphaproteobacteria; order Sphingomonadales; family Sphingomonadaceae; genus Novosphingobium. The sequence goes on along the minus strand of NZ_JBBATI010000004.1, from coordinate 2,324 downwards.
GCCCATCGCGATCACATTGGCATCGTTGTGTTCGCGCGCCAGCGTGGCGGCATAGGGATCGGATACCAGCGCACAGCGGCAGGCCGGGTGGCGGTTGACCGCGATTGATATGCCGATCCCCGATCCGCACAGCGCCACGCCAAAATCGGCGGCACCGGCGGCGATCGCTTCGGCCAGTTTGTAGCCGAAATCGGGATAATCCACCCGCGCATCGCTGTCCGGGCCCAGGTCGGTGACCACATGCCCCCATTCGGCCAGCGCCGCGCACAGATCGGCCTTCAAGGCAAAGGCGGCATGGTCAGAGGCGATGGCGATGCGCAAACCGGTGGCGACCTGACTGTTTCATGACGGGGAATCGTCTGCCCGCGCCCATAAGACCTAACGCGCTTGGGTGCCACATAATTTGCCTTTATGGTCGGTGCTGGCCAGGGCAAGCGCACGGCACCGACGTGAAGGGCACGGCAATGTGGAAAGCTGACGGGATCTGGGGGCGGCATGTGCCGGCCTGCACTGCGCTGGTGCTGGCGCTGGTGCTGGCGGTGCTGGGCACCACCACACCGTGGCCGGCGCCCGTCGATGCCCCGCCTGCGGCCTTTTCGGCGGGGCGTGCGATGGCCGATGTGCGTGCGATCGCCACGCAGCCGCATCCGGCGGGATCGGCCGCCGATGCCGCGGTGCGCGGGCATCTCGCACAGCGGCTGACTTCGTTGGGCATGGTGGTCCATGCCGAACCGTTCGTGCCCGATCAGCAACGTATGGCGCAACATATGCCGTGGGGCGGCATCGCGGACCGGCCGCGCGAGCTGGTCAATCTGGTGGCGGTGCTGCCGGGACGCGACCGCGCCCTGCCGGCGGTGGCGCTGATGGCACACCATGACAGCGTATCCGGCTCGCCCGGCGCGGCGGATGACGGCGCGGGGCTGGCAGCAATCGTTGAAACGGTGCGCGCGATCGCCAGCGGGCCACAGCCCATGCGCGATCTGGTGGTGATCCTGACCGATGGCGAGGAGATCGGGCTGGACGGCGCGCGGCAGTTTTTTCGCGGGTTGCCGCCGCCGTATGACCCCCAGAATGCGCAAACGCGCGATCATATCGGCGCGCTGATCAATCTGGAGGCGCGCGGCGGCGGTGGGCGGGCGACGCTGTTCCAGACCGCAGACAACAATGGCGCGGCCGTGGCGCTGGCGGCACGGGCGCTGCACCATCCGGCGGGATCATCGCTGGCAGTCTATTTGTACCGCGTGCTGCCCAACGATACAGACGTGACCATGGCGCTGCCGTGGATGGCGGAGCGCGGCGTGGCGGCGTACAATTTCGCATTCATCGGCCGGCCGGGCCTTTACCATTCGCCGCAGGCCACTGCCGACCGGCTGGACCAGGGATCGTTGCAGGACATCGGTGGCCAGGCGCTCGATCTGACGCGCGCCTTGCTGACGGCGCCCGCGCTGCCTGCGCCTGCGCCCGATCTGGTGTTTTTCGATCTGTTCGGGTTTACGCTGGTCACAATGCCGGTGTGGGCGGGGTGGATCATGCTGGCCTGCGCGCTGGCGGCGATCATCGCCGTCTGGCACAGCCGCGGCCATGGGCGCGGGCATGTGCGCGCGGCGTTGGGCGGGGCAGGGCGCATGCTGGGGCTGGCCGGGCTGACCGCGCTGTTGGTGATGGGCGCCAACCTGGTGTCGCTGCACGTGGGCGGGCCCAACTATTACGACCGGCTGGCAGCGACCGCGCGGCTGGAGGTGATGGCGACTGCTGCGGCGCTGGCCGCGTTTTTCATCGTTGCCGGGCGCTGGCGGCCGGGGCGGGCGGCGCTGGCCGGGGCGTTTGTGCCGCTATGGCTGATCGCGTTGCTGTTGCAGGCGCTGGCGCCGGTGGCGGCCTATGTCGTGGTGCTGCCGGTGCTGTTGGCCGCGCTGATCGCGTTGCTGCCCGATCGTGCCGGGCTGCGCGTGATCGCGGTGCTGATCGCGGCGCCGGTAATCGGATACCAGCTGATGCTGGGGCACGAAATGATGCAGGCGGTGGGCAGCGAACTGCCGCTGGTGGTCACCCTGCCGCTGGTGCTGATCACGCTGACCGTGCTGCCACTGTGGCGCCCGCTGTCGGGCAATGCCCGGCGCGTGGCGGTGCTTGGCTGCGCGCTGGCGGCACTGGTGATCGCGCTGTCAATCCGCGCCGCGCCGATTTCGGATACGATCCCGCCTTACAGCCGGACGACGCGGCCGGTTTCGTGATGCATCCTATTACCACCCTATCGTCGCCCCGGGCGTGACTGTACAGACCGGCAAGATGGTGGACGGTTGTACGGGGACATGGTGGACACT
>NZ_JBBATI010000003.1:0-201372 GCF_040398825.1 Novosphingobium sp. | reverse complement strand
CCACCATGTCCCCGTACAACCGTCCACCATCTTGCCGGTCTGTACAGTCAAGCCCGGGGCGACGCTACGGGTTGAAGTTGGTGCCTGTTGGGGGGTGATGATGCGGGACCGCCGCGCCAGCACCAAAACACGCCTTGCACTCGTGCATTTTCCGGCTAGCTTTGCCGCCTATGAGTGATCCCCGGCTTTCCCGCATCGACGGCAATCTTGGCGCGCGTCGCCATTTCCGCTATTTCGACTATATGATGGCGGCGTTTGTCGGCATTTTGCTGCTGTCCAACCTGATTGGCGCGGCCAAACTGGCGCGCGTCGGCGGCGTGACCTTTGGTGCGGGCATCCTGTTCTTTCCGATCTCCTATGTGCTCGGCAATGTGCTGACCGAGGTCTATGGCTATGCCAACGCGCGGCGCTGTGTGTGGGTCGGGTTTTTCGCGCTGCTGTTCATGGCGATCATGAGTTATGTCGTCGTCGCCATGCCGCCGTCGCCCGACTGGGGTTGCGCATCGACCGGCGATCCGCAGTTCGCCGCAATTGTCGCAGCCGGGTCAAAGGGGGCGCTGTGCCAGACTACCTATGTTTCGGTGTTTGGCAGCACCTGGCGGATCGTGGCCGCGTCGGTGATTGCGTTCTGGGCGGGTGAATTCGTCAATTCGTTTGTGCTGGCGCGGATGAAGGTGCTCACGCAAGGCCGCTGGCTGTTCACCCGCACCTGGGGATCGACAATCTTTGGCCAGGCGGTCGACAGCGCGCTGTTTTATCCGATTGCCTTTCTGGGCACCTGGACCACGGCGGACGTCGTATCGGTGATGTTCACCAACTGGGCGTTCAAAGTGCTGTGGGAAATGGCGCTGACCCCGTTCACCTATTGGATTGTCGGGTTCCTGAAGTCTCGCGAAGGCGTCGATGTCTATGACACTGATACCAATTTTTCCCCGTTTGCCAGCGCCGGGCCGGTTTGAACCAGCCCGTTGCGGCGCGTAATATGAAGTCGCGCGATGCGCGACACAGACCACCCGCCCCGCCTCGCGAGCCCGACCACCAATGATACCATCATGCTGTGGTGGTCGGCTCCTCGGCAAAAACGTCCCCCGGACGTTTTGTGCTCTTCGTCGCGGGAGGCGGGGCGGGTGGTCTGCCTGCACGTAAGTGCAGCTTCGCATCAGGGTCATCAATCCGCCAGCAGCGCGATCACGATATAGATCAGGATTGCCGAACCGAACCCGGCCAGCGTACCGATGACAAAGGCGATGCGCACCCACAGCGGGTCCCAGCCGAACTGGTCGGCAATGCCGGCGCAGACGCCCAGAAATTTGCCGTTGGCGCGGTTAAGATGGAAACGGTTGCTCATGACAGGCTCCACGATGGGGTTTCAATTGGCGCAATTCAGGCGATGAACTGGGTGGCGCCGACCGGCACGATGACGGTTGCGGCCATCAGCGACATTGAAATGACCAGCGAGGCGAACAGGATGGAAAGCGTTTTCATGGGACGATGTTCCTTTTGATGCGTTTGGTATGCCGGGCGGGCAGGGGCCATCTTGCCCCGGCCAACCCGGTTGACCATGGGATTGCACAGCGCGTGCCAAATGCGCGAAACACCCGGAAATGCGTGATCCAGTCACCTGGACTGCCACAGTCGTGTGGGAATTTTCACCAAGGGATCGCAATCGGCGCCTATGATTGGTGCGATAAAAGGCCTCTGCCAAACTCACGCCAATGCGGTGGTGTGCCCGCTTTGCGCTTGCGTTTTGGCCGGAGCACGATTATCCGCAAGACCGATCCCGACATTGTGAAAGCAAGGTCAGGCTGGCGCCGCTCCGGCACCGGCAGGGTTTCACTGTTTCAGATGCAATCGAACCCGGAAAAAAGTACGAATGGCCGATACTGCACGATTGACCGAGATTGTTGAGCCAGAGGCGCGTGCGCTCGGCTTTGATCTCGTGCGCGTCAGGCTGTTTGGAAAGACCGAGGTCGGTGATGAAGAGCACACGCTGCAAATCATGGCCGAACGTCCCGAAACCGGGCAATTGCTGATCGAGGAATGCGCCGCGCTGTCGCGCCGTGTGTCAGACAAGATCGACGTGCTGGAGGCTGGCGGCGAGGTGCTGGTCGAAGGCGCCTATCGGCTGGAGGTCAGTTCGCCCGGAATCGACCGCCCGCTGACCCGGCCCAAGGATTATGCGGCGTGGATCGGGCATGAGGCGCGGATTGAATTGCGCGAACTGCTGGACAAGCGCAAACGGGTGCGCGGCGACCTGATCGGGTTCGACGCCGCCACAAACATCATTTCGATCGAGGAGGACGCCGTGGTATATGCCATTCCGTTCGATCTGGTCGCCCATGCCAAGCTGGTCCTGACCGACCGGCTGATTGCCGCATCCCGCCCGGTGGACATGACCGGTGCGCAGGACATTGACGAAGAACAGGAAGACTAACCGATGGCCAGTGCGATTTCTGCCAACCGCGCCGAGCTTCTGGCGATTGCCAATGCGGTCGCCACCGAAAAGATGATCGACAAATCCATCGTCATTGAGGCGATGGAAGAGGCGATTCAGAAATCGGCGCGCAACCGCTATGGTGCGGAAAACGACATCCGGGCCAAGCTGGACCCGCGCACGGGTGATCTGCGGCTGTGGCGCGTGGTCGAAGTGGTCGAAAATGTTGAAGACTATTTCAAACAGGTCGATCTGAAGCAGGCGGAAAAGCTGCAGCCCGGCGCCGTGATCGGCGATTTCATCGTTGATCCGCTGCCCGCGGTGGAACTGGGGCGGATCGACGCGCAATCGGCCAAGCAGGTGATCTTTCAAAAGGTCCGCGATGCCGAACGCGAACGCCAGTTTGAAGAGTTCAAGGACCGGACCAACGAAGTGATCACCGGGGTGATCAAATCGGTCGAATTTGGCCATGTCATCGTCAACCTGGGCCGCGCCGAAGGCGTGATCCGCCGCGATCAGCAGATCCCGCGCGAAGTGCCGCGGGTGGGTGAACGCGTACGTGCGCTGATCATGAAGGTTGAACGCACCAACCGTGGCCCGCAGATTTTCCTCAGCCGCGCGCATCCCGAATTCATGAAGCGCCTGTTTGCGCAGGAAGTGCCCGAAATCTATGACGGCATCATCGAAATCAAGGCCGCCGCGCGCGACCCCGGCAGCCGCGCCAAGATCGGCGTGATCAGCCGCGACAGCTCGATCGACCCGGTCGGTGCCTGCGTCGGCATGAAGGGCAGCCGCGTGCAGGCCGTCGTGCAGGAACTGCAGGGTGAAAAGATCGACATCATCCCGTGGAGCGAAGACACCGCGACGTTTGTCGTCAACGCATTGCAGCCGGCCACCGTCAGCCGCGTGGTGATCGACGAAGAAGAAAGCCGCATCGAAGTGGTGGTGCCCGATGACCAGCTGAGCCTGGCAATCGGCCGGCGCGGGCAGAACGTGCGCCTCGCCTCCGCCCTCACCGGTTCGGCGATCGACATCATGACCGAAGCCGAAGCGTCGGAAAAGCGTCAGAAGGAATTCACCGAACGGTCCAAGACCTTCGAAGAAGAGCTGGATGTCGATGAAACGCTGTCGCAGCTGCTGGTCGCCGAAGGGTTCAGCGAACTGGAGGAAGTCGCCTATATCGACATCAGCGAACTGTCGAACATCGATGGCTTTGACGACGAACTGGCTGGAGAGTTGCAGAACCGCGCGCTGGAAGCGCTGGAACGCCGCGAAGAAGGCCAGCGCGAAGAACGCCGCGCACTGGGTGTCGAAGATGCCCTGGCTGAATTGCCGCACCTGACCGAAGCGATGCTGGTGACGCTGGGCAAGGCCAAAATCCTGACCCTGGACGACCTGGCCGATCTGGCGACCGACGAACTGATCGCCCGCAAGCGCGTGAACGAACAGCGCCGGCGCAGCAACAGCACCGAACGGCCTGACCGCCGCGAACGGTCGGAACGCACCGAAGACAAGGGCGGCGTGCTGGGCGAATATGGGCTGACCGAAGAACAGGGCAACGAAATCATCATGGCCGCGCGCGCGCACTGGTTCGAAGACGAACCGGCAGCTGCGTCGGCCTCATCCGAGGAGGCCGCCCATGCGGAATCCTCGCAATGAACCGCTAAGCGCGCAGATCCGGGGCAAGGCCCGCGAACCGGTCAAGCACCGGGGCGCGGGTGGCACCCCCGTGCCAGACCGGGTGGACCATGATGGTTCGCCCGGGCGCGGCGTCGCGCCCGTGGCGCCTGAGCGCCGCTGTATCCTGACCGGGCAACACGACACGCGCGATGGCCTGATCCGGCTGGCGCTGTCGCCCGATGGCGATGTGCTGCCCGATGTACTGGCGCGCGCGCCCGGGCGCGGCGCGTGGATTGGCGTTACCCGCGCAGAGCTTGATCACGCGATTGCCAAGGGCAAGCTGAAGGGCGCGCTGGCGCGTGCCTTTAAGGGCACGCCACTGACCATTCCGCCCGATCTGTCCGACCGCATCGAAACTGCGCTGCGCCGCGCGCTGGCCGATCGGCTGGGGATTGAACTGCGCTCAGGCATGATCGTGCTGGGCACGGAAAAGATCGCAGCCGCAGCGCGGGCGCGGGTGGTACGGTTTCTGGGCCATGCCAGCGATGCCGGCGAAGACGGATCGAACAAGCTGGCGCAGGCCTGGCGCGTGGGCGAAAATGCCGAAGGCAGCGGATTGCGCGGCGTCATCTTGCCGCTGGACCGCGCGGGCTTGTCTGTGGCATTGGGCCGCGACAACGTTGTGCACCTGGCGCTGACCGATGCCGCCGCCGCCGCGCGCGTGAACGGGCTGTTGGGGCGCCTGAACCATTTTACCAAGGGCGAATCTGCCGCCGACGCGTCTGCCGAAATGGCGACCGTTGCGGACGATGCGCACGACGCAATTGATACGAAGGACATGGAAGTTCGATGACCGATAGCGACAAAAAGCCGACACTCGGCCGCAGGCCACTGGGCCTGAAGACCTCGGTGGAAGCTGGAGAGGTCAAGCAGACCTTCAGCCACGGCCGCACCAACAAGGTCGTGGTCGAGGTCAAGCGGCGCAAGCTGATGGGCCGCCCGGGCGAAGCCGCCCCCGTGGCTGATGCGGCGCCTGCGCCGCAGCCGGCCGCACCGCCACAGCCGGCCATGCGCCCGACTCCGCCGCCCCCGCCGCCGTCGGCACCCGCCGCGTCGCGCGAAACGCGCCAGGAACTGCAGACACGTTTGTTGCGCGAAGCCGAAGAGGCGCGCCTGTCATCGGCAGAGGCCAACAACCGCCGCGAACAGGAAGAACGTCAGCGTCTGGCCGATGAGGCCCGCCGCCGCAGCGAAGAGGCGCGCCGTGCCGATGGTCCCGCCGCCCACGATGACACGCCGGATATGGCCCCGGCCGCACCCGTGGCAGAGCCATCACCCGAACCGGCAGCGCCGGTGGCCGAGGTGGCGGTTGCCGCACCTGCCAGCGTCGATGCGGCGCCAGCCCCCGCCGCGACCGACACCGACGGTGACGCCGCCACGGCCCAGCCCGCGGCGGTAACCACCACCGCGCCGCGCCGGTTTACCCCGGTCGCGCCGATCAAGCGGCCCGAACCGGCCGCCAAAAAGCCGGCGCATGCCCCGCGCGACAAGAACGCCAACGATCGTCGCCAGGCTGGCAAGCTGACCGTGACCAAGGCGCTGAACGAGGACGAAGGCGCGCGTGCGCGTTCGCTCGCCGCGCTGAAGCGCGCGCGCGAAAAGGAACGCCGTGCGCATTTCGCCGGGCAGCAGCATGTCCGCGAAAAGCAGGTGCGCGATGTGATCGTGCCCGAAGCGATCACGGTGCAGGAACTGGCCAACCGCATGGCGGAAAAGGCTGCCGACCTGGTCAAGGCCCTGTTCAAGATGGGCATGATGGTCACCATCAACCAGGCGATCGACCAGGATACCGCCGAATTGCTGGTCACCGATTTTGGCCACAATGTGCAGCGCGTCAGCGATGCCGATATCGATATCGACAACACCGCCGATGTCGATACCGATGAAACGCTGAAAACGCGTCCGCCGGTGGTGACGATCATGGGCCATGTCGATCACGGCAAGACCAGCCTGCTCGACGCCTTGCGCGGCACCGATGTGGTGCGCGGCGAAGCGGGCGGGATCACCCAGCATATCGGCGCCTATCAGATCAAGACCAAGGGCGGTGAATACATCACCTTCCTCGATACGCCGGGCCACGAAGCGTTCACCGAAATGCGCATGCGCGGCGCCAATGTCACCGACATTGTCGTGCTGGTGGTGGCAGCGGACGATGGCATCATGCCGCAGACGGTGGAGGCGATCAACCATACCAAGGCCGCCGGCGTGCCGATGATCGTGGCGATCACCAAGTGCGACAAGCCCGAGGCAAACCCGCAAAAGATTCGCGAACGCCTGCTGGAATATGAAGTGCTGGTCGAAGAAATGTCGGGTGAAGTGCAGGATGTGGAATTGTCCGCACGCACCGGCGTCGGGCTGGATACGCTGATCGAAAAGATCCTGCTGCAGGCCGAATTGCTGGAACTGCGCGCCAATCCCGATCGCGCGGCCGAGGCCACCGTGGTCGAGGCCAAGCTGGACAAGGGCAAGGGGCCGCTGGCCACCGTGCTGGTGCGGCGCGGCACGCTGAAAATCGGCGATGTGCTGGTGGTTGGCACGCAATCGGGCCGCGTGCGCGCGATGCTGGATGACAAGGGCCGCCAGATCAAGACTGCCGGGCCGTCGCTGCCGGTCGAGGTGCTGGGGCTGGGCGGTGTGCCGATGGCCGGCGATACGCTGACCGTTGTGGAAAACGAGGCGCGTGCGCGTGAAGTGGCCGCCTATCGTCAGGAACTGGCCAATACCAAGCGCACGACATCCAGCCAGGCGACCATCGACACCATGTTCTCGGCGCTGAAGGCCAAGGAAGCGGTGATCGAATATCCGGTGGTGATCCGCGCCGATGTGCAGGGATCGACCGAGGCGATTGTCAACGCGCTCAACCGCCTGTCCACCGACGAGATCAAGGTGCGCGTGCTGCAATCGGGCGTGGGTGCAATTACCGAGGGCGACGTGACGCTGGCGCAGGCCACCGGCGCGCCGATCATCGGGTTCAACGTGCGCCCCAATGCCAAGGCGCGCGAACTGATCCAGCGCAACAAGGTCCAGCTGAAATATCACGAGGTGATCTATCAGCTGACCGACGAGATCGCGAAGGAAATGGCCGGCGAGCTTGGCCCCGAACGGATCGAAACCGTGGTTGGCCGCGCCGAGGTCAAGGATGTGTTCCCCGCGGGCAAGCGCGACAAGGCGGCCGGTCTGCTGGTGTTGGAAGGCTATATCCGCAAGGGCATCTTTGCGCGCCTTACCCGCAACGATGTCATCGTGTCGAAAACCACGATTTCGTCACTGCGGCGGTTCAAGGACGACGTATCCGAAGTGCGCGCCGGGCTGGAATGCGGCGTGATGCTGCAGGACACCAACGACATCAAAGCCGGCGACATGCTGGAGGTGTTCGAGGTCGAAGAACGCGCCCGCACGCTATGATACTATCCTCCCCAAAGCGGGGAGGGGGACCATGCCCTTCGGCTGCTGCATTCGCAGCAGCTCAGGATAAACTGCCCCCAATGGGGGCAGCATGGTGGAGGGGGCTCTCGTCGCCGCGCAACATCGCGATGTCGCGCTTGAGGGCCGGCCACTCCACCACCCTGCGGGCGGCCCCTCTCCCCGTGCCGGGGAGGAAAAACAAACCGAACGGATAGACACAGACTGTGGCACGCCCTGCACTGACCCCCGAAACCCGCGCTGTCCGCCTGTTGAAGGTGGGCGAACAAGTGCGGCATATCCTGTCCGAACTGCTGCTGCGCCAGCAGGTGCACGATGACGTGCTGAGCGCGCACACCGTGTCGGTGACCGAAGTGCGCATGTCGCCCGATTTGCGGCTGGCCACCGCGTTTGTGAAATCGCTGCTGGGCAGCGACGAAGCGGCGGTGCTGAAAGCGCTGCAAACCCACACCGCCTATTTCCAGAAAGAAGTGGCCGCGCGGTTGAAGCTGAAATACGCGGCCAAGATCAAATTCACGGCCGATGAAAGCTTTGATGTCGCCAGCAAGATCGATCGGCTGCTGAACGATCCGCGCGTCAGCCGCGATCTGGGCGCCGCCACCGACGAAACGGGCGCCTGACAGTGATCGATGATGGCCTTTATGTCGCGCTCAGTGAAGGCGATCTGGCATTGGTCCCGCTGGCGGCGGAACATCGCGAAGGTCTGCGCGCGGCCTGCGCTGCCGATGACGAGATCTGGCAGGTTTATCCGTTCAACTATCGCGGCGCCGATTTTGATCCGCAATTCGACCGGTTGATCGGTGGCGGCCCCCAGCGTCGTTGTTTTGCCGTGCTTCATGATCGCGCGCTGGTCGGGATGACCGCGTGGATCGATGCGGGTCAGCCGGGCTGGGCGATCGAGATCGGCAACAGCTATATCGTGCCCGCGCTGCGCGGCACCGGATTCAACCGCCGGATGAAACAGCTGTTGATCGACCACGCCTTTGCCTGCGGATTGGAACGCGTGGTGTTCAAGGTTGACCAGCGCAATGCCCGCAGCCAGGCGGCGGTGATCAAGCTGGGTGCAACGCGCGAAGGCGTGTTGCGGCATGAACGCAAGACCTGGACCGGTTGGGTGCGCGATACGGTGGTGTTCAGCCTGCTGCGCAGCGAATGGGCCGATCGGTCTGCGCCATGAACCAGACGCTGTACGACGCTTCGACAATCATCCTGCCGCTGATCTTTGCGATCGTGTTTCACGAGGTGGCGCATGGCCGCATGGCGCGCCTGCTGGGCGATCCGACCGCGTCGGAACGCGGACGGCTGAGCCTGAATCCGTTGCGCCATGTCGATCCGTTCGGCACGATCATTCTGCCCGGTGCGCTGCATCTGGCCGGGCTGCCGGTATTTGGCTGGGCCAAGCCGGTGCCGGTCGATTATCGCCGGTTGCGCCATCCCAAACGCGATATGGCGCTGGTGGGGGCAGCCGGGCCGGTCACCAATTTCGTGCTGGCGGCGCTGAGCGCGGTGGCGATCGGGCTGTTGGCTCGCACGCTGGGGCCGCAGGCGACACCCAGCGCCGGGTTGACCTTTGCTTTTGATAACTTGCGCAATTTCATCGAATTCAATTGTTTCCTGGGCATGTTCAACCTGTTGCCGCTGCCGCCGTTTGATGGATCGCGGATCTTGCGCGGGATTGCGCCGTGGCCGCTGGTGCGCTTGCTCGACCGGATCGAGCCCTATGGCATGATCGTGTTTGCCGTGATTTTCGTGGTGCTGCCGCAGGTCGCGCCGTCGTTGCATCTGGTTGACCGCGTGCTGTTGCCGCCGGTGGGCTGGTTGCTGTCACAGTTTGCGGCGCTGGCCTCGCTGGTGGCGGGGCCGGGCGCGGCGTGATCAACCGATGACCGTGCACGGCTGGATCGTGCTCGACAAACCGCTGGGGCTGGGGTCAACCCAAGGCGTCGCGGCGGTCAAGCGCGCGCTGCGTGCACGCGGTTATGGCAAGGCCAAAGTGGGGCATGGCGGCACGCTTGATCCGCTGGCGACCGGGGTGCTGCCGATCGCGATTGGCGAGGCGACCAAGCTGGCCGGGCGCATGCTCGATGCCACCAAGGCCTATAACTTCACCATCGCCTTTGGTGCCCAGACCGACACGCTCGATCTGGAAGGCGCGGTGATCGTCACGAGCGACCATCGGCCCAGCTGGCAGGATATCGAGGCGGTGCTGCCGCAGTTCACCGGGGCCATTACCCAGGTGCCGCCCGCCTATTCCGCGTTGAAGGTCGATGGCCAGCGCGCCTATGATCGTGCGCGCGCGGGACAGACGGTGGAACTGGCGCCGCGCGCTGTCACCATTCACCGGCTGTTTCCCCACCATTGGGATACGCCAAACGACGGCACCGCGCCTGTCGATACACTGACGCTGGCAGCAGTCGTATCAAAAGGCACTTATATTCGCAGCCTGGCGCGCGACATCGCGCTGGCGTTGGGCACGGTCGGGCATGTCACCATGCTGCGGCGAACGCGCGCCGGGCCGTTCGATCTGACCCGGGCGATTTCACTTGACAAATTACAGGCAATCGCTAGCGGCGAGCCACTTGCATTTTCAGATGCAATCTTGCCGTTGGAGGCAGGGCTGGACGACATCCCGGCTCTTGACCTTGATCCCGAACAGGCAAGGGCGGTCCGACAGGGCCGGGTGCTGACGGGGTTGCCCCTACCCGATGGGCTTTGGTTCGCGCGTTCCGGCATGATTCCGGTGGCGCTTGTCGATCTATCGGCCGGCGCATTGCGCGTGGTGCGGGGTTTCAATCTTTCCGATGTCGCGGAGTGAACAGACATGACGGTTACCGCAGAAAAAAAACAGATCATCATCACCGATAACGCCCGTGCCGAAGGTGATACGGGTTCGCCCGAAGTGCAGGTGGCAATCCTGACCGAGCGTATCGTCAATCTGACCGAACACTTCAAACTGCACCACAAGGACAACCATTCTCGCCGCGGTCTGCTGCAGATGGTCAACAAGCGGCGCACCCTGCTCGATTATCTGAAGAAAAAGGATGTCGAGCGGTACAACGCACTGATCCAGAAGCTGGGTCTGCGCAAGTAAACAGGTTTCGAAAAGCGGCCCCGACGCGGGCCGCTTTTTGCTTTTGGCGGTCATTGCCGCCACCCGCGTTGGCAATCATGCGAATGCGTTAAAACCGGGCTTATTTCGCAATTCGGCGAAGGCCCATGGGGTGTGAAACAGCCCCGCACCGGACCGGGACGGATACCCCGGCAGCAAATCCTGCGCGGCAATAGGGCCCGCGGGCTGAAGGAAATACCATGTTCGACGTCAAAACAGTATCGCTGGAATGGGGCGGAAAGACCCTCACTCTGGAAACCGGGCGCATCGCGCGCCAGGCCGATGGCGCGGTTCTTGCCACTTATGGCGAAACCGTCGTGCTTTGTGCGGTTACCGCGGCAAAGTCGGTCAAGGAAGGTCAGGATTTCTTTCCGCTGACCGTCCATTATCAGGAAAAGTTTTCGGCTGCCGGGCGTATCCCGGGCGGCTTTTTCAAGCGGGAACGCGGCGCCACCGAAAAGGAAACGCTGGTTTCGCGCCTGATCGACCGCCCCGTGCGGCCACTGTTCCCCGAAGGTTTCTATAACGAAATCAACGTGATCTGTCAGGTTTTGAGCTATGACGGTGAAACTGAGCCAGACATTGTCGCGCTGATCGCAGCATCGGCCGCGCTGACCATTTCGGGCGTCCCGTTCATGGGCCCGATCGGCGCGGTGCGCGTCGGTTTCAAGGATGGCGAATACCAGCTCAACCCGTCGCTGTCGCAGGTCAAGGAAGGCCGGCTCGACCTGGTCGTTGCTGCCACCGGCAACGCGGTGATGATGGTCGAATCCGAAGCCAAGGAATTGACCGAAGACGAAATGCTGGGCGGCGTGCTGTTCGCCCACGCCGAAATCCGCAAGGTGGTCAATGCGATCATCGATCTGGCGGAAAAGGCGGCGAAGGAACCGTGGGAAATCGACCTGTCGGACAACACCGCCGACATCAAGACCAAGCTGAAGAGCATCGTCGGCAAGGACATTGCCGCCGCCTATAAGCTGACCGACAAGTCGGCGCGTTCCAACGCGCTGAACGCGGCGCGCGACAAGGCCAAGGTGGCCTATGCCGATGAAGCACCGCAGACCCGCATGGTGGCGATGAAGACCCTGAAAAAGGTCGAAGCCGATATCGTGCGCACCGCCATCCTGAAGGATGGTGCGCGCATCGACGGTCGTCGTGTCGATCAGGTTCGCCCGATCGAAGCGATTGTCGGTTTCCTGCCGCGCACGCATGGGTCTTCGCTGTTCACGCGCGGTGAAACGCAGGCGATCTGCACCACCACGCTGGGCACCAAGGACGCCGAACAGATGATCGACGGCCTTGATGGCCTGTCGTATCAGCGCTTCATGCTGCACTACAACTTCCCGCCCTATTCGGTTGGCGAAGTTGGCCGTTTCGGCGCCCCTGGTCGTCGTGAAATCGGCCATGGCAAGCTGGCATGGCGTGCGCTCAACCCGGTACTGCCGGGCAAGGAAGAGTTCCCCTACACCATCCGCGTGTTGTCGGACATCACCGAATCCAACGGATCGTCGTCGATGGCGACGGTCTGCGGCGGTTCGCTGTCGATGATGGATGCCGGCGTGCCGCTGGTTCGCCCGGTTTCCGGCATTGCCATGGGTCTGATCCTCGAAGGTGACAAGTTCGCCGTGCTTTCCGACATTCTGGGTGATGAAGATCACCTGGGTGACATGGACTTCAAGGTGGCCGGCACCAGCGAAGGCATCACCACGATGCAGATGGACATCAAGATAGCCGGGATCACCGAGGAAATCTTCCGCGCTGCACTGGCACAGGCCAAGGAAGGCCGCGCGCATATCCTGGGCGAAATGACCAAGGCGCTGGGTGAAGTGCGTGGCGAATTGTCGGCGCATGCGCCGCGGATCGAAACGCTGCAGATCGACAAATCGAAGATCCGCGACATCATCGGCACCGGTGGCAAGGTCATCCGCGAAATCGTCGCCACCACCGGCGCCAAGGTCGATATCGATGACGAAGGCCTGATCAAGATCAGCTCTTCTGACCCGAGCCAGATCGAAGCGGCGCGGGCCTGGATTCGTGGCATCGTGGAAGAAGCCGAAGTCGGCAAGGTCTACGACGGCAAAGTGGTCAACATCGTTGATTTCGGTGCGTTCGTGAACTTCATGGGCGGCAAGGACGGCCTGGTCCACGTGTCGGAAATGCGCAACGAGCGCGTGGAAAAGCCAGGCGACGTCGTCAAGGAAGGCCAGGCTGTCAAGGTCAAGGTGCTCGAAATCGACCCGCGCGGCAAAGTCCGCCTGTCGATGCGGGTGGTTGACCAGGAAACCGGCGCCGAACTCGAAGACACCCGCCCGGCGCGCGAAGCGCGTGAACCGCGCGGCGATCGTCCCGATCGCGGTGACCGTGGCGACCGCCGCGGGCCCCGCAACGATCGTGGCGGCGGTGGCGGCCGTGGCCGTGGCGACGACCGCGGTGGCGATCGCGGTCCGCGCCCCGATCGTGGCCCGCGCGACGATGGCCCGGCGCCCGACCACATCCCGGCGTTCCTGAAATCGGACGATTGATCGTCTGCATCAGGCGCGAAGCATAAAAATGGGGGCGATGGTCATGCCATCGCCCCCTTTTTTTGTGCCGGCTGACTATGGCGCTGCGCTGATCATCAGGCCACCTCGCGCAAGGGTTGCGGTTCTTCGCCGGCGATCACGATGCGGTTGCGCCCGGCGTGCTTGGCGGCAAACAGCGCGTCATCGGCGGCCTTTAGCGCGGCGCTGCGCGTGCGATAGCCCAGCGCATCGGCAATCCCGCCGGAAAAGGTGATCCGCCCGAACGGTGTGTCGTTGGTGCGGTTGACCAGGCGTTTTTGCGCGATTTCGGTGCGCGCCGTTTCCAGCCGAGCCCAGCAATCGGCAACAGTCACCCCGCGCAGCAGCACCGCAAATTCTTCGCCGCCGTGGCGCGCGACATGGCAGCGCGCATCGGCAATGCGGCCCAGGATATCCGCGACATAGCGGATGACCCGGTCGCCGGCCGGATGGCCGTGCGTGTCGTTGATGCGTTTGAAATTGTCGATATCGCAAAACGCGACCGATAGCGCTTCACCCGCCAGTTTGGCCGCGCGTGTCTCGCGGTCAAACAATTCGTCAAAGGCGCGGCGGTTGGGCAGCCCGGTCAGGTGGTCATGGTTGGCCAGCCGGCGCGCCTCATCCAGCCGCGTCTGCAATGTGCCGATCTGTGCCTCGCTGGCGGCGAGATCGCTGGCCACTGAGCGCGTGTGATCCAGCATGCGGCGGGTCAGCCGGGTCAGACGCTCCACCGGGTTGTCGCTGTCACGCGCGCTGTTCAATTCGTCCACATGGTTTTGCAGCGCGACCGAATAAGACCCATTGGCATCGCGCGCACCCGCCATGGTGCGGCCAAAATCGGCCAGGCTGTCTTCAAGCTGGCTGACCAGTGTCGCCACGGCCTCGGTCGTCGCATCGCGCGCTTGCGTTGCGCTGGCATCTTCCAGCCATTTCAGCGTGACCGGCAGGCCTTTTTCGGTCCGTTCCAGAATTTGCTGTGCCAGTTTCGGGCTGCCCCCGGTCATGCAATCATACGCGATCGACAGCGTAAACGGCAGGATTTCCAGATCATGGTCGATCAGAAAATCGGTCACCTGTCCCAACAGCCGGCGTTTGGCCTGCCGCGAGATTTCGGGCTCGGTCAGCACGCGGCTGGCGCTGTCGGGGGTGTTGTGCACTGCGGCGACCTGCCGATCGTCGCTGCGCGGGGCCAGGCCCAGCCATTCGCGCCACCCGCCGGTGGAATGGGATTCAGGCTGGAATGGGTTTTCGCTCATAGCGCACAGGACGGCTGCGCGCGCGCCGGATTAAGCATCCGGCCCGGGTGAATTCACGCCAGGCCGGATGATGTCTGTGTGCCAGGGTCGATCGCGCGCGCCCCGATGGTTGCGGCTATCGGCTGTGCGCCAGTGGACGCGCTTTTAACAGACGCGCTATTAACGGACGCGCTTTTAACGGACTCTGGGGCCGCCAAAGGGCATCGGCGGCGGGGGGCGACGGTGGCCACGCGGCAGTTGCGCCTGATAGGCGCGGCCGCAATGGTCGACGCAATAGGGAAACCCGGGATTGACCTTGTCGCCGCAGAAATGAAAATCCGGTTCGCCAGGGTGGCCGACCGGCCAGCGACAGATACGGTCGTTGAGATCGAGCAGGCTGGTCTTGTCGGCGATTTCGGCACTGGGCCGCGCAGGGACAAGCCGGCGCGGTGGCGCGGGCGGAATCGGTGCCTGCTGATCGCCCGGGCCCTGGCGCAAAAAGCCGCCGGGACCGACTGAAACCACGCGCACAACCGGCGGTGGGGGCGGTGCAACGGGGGCTTCATCAGCCGCGGCATCGGTCGCCACTGGTGCAACCGGCGCGACCGCGCGTGGCGGCGCAGCCGCCGGCGGCGCGGCAACCGGTGCAGGCGCGACAACGCGGGGCGGTGCGGGACGCGGCTCTACCGGCGGCGCGGCGCGCGGCACCGGTTTGGCGGCTGGCGCCTCGGCGCGCGGGCTTTCCGCCTTTTCGTTGGGTTTGACCGGTGACGGGCGCGCTTTCAGCCCCAGCCGGTGTGCCTTGCCGATCACGGCATTGCGGCTGACCCCGCCCAATTCTTCGGCGATCTGGCTGGCGGTTGCGCCGCCTTCCCACATCTTGGTCAGTTTTTCGATCCGCTCTTCGGTCCAACTCATGCCAATTCCTTCAACGGCGCCAGCGGCGCCAGTACCCGTGTTCGCACACTGTTTGCGGCTATGGGGCGATATCCCATAGCAATATTGATGGTCGCTGGCGACCTTTTAGCGTTGGCACCGATCGGGCTGCCAGTGGCAATCCCGTGCTCTTGCTATTCACCGGGCGCCGCGATACCGCGATACCCATGCCTGATCAACCGATCCCGACTGCCGCCCCGATTGGCTACCCAATCGCCTCATTATCTGCGGTGACGTTCCCGGAACCCGGGCAGCGCGTGTTCTTCAGGTTCAACCAGCTTGGCCTGTGGACCCTCTATATGAAGGAGGTGCGCCGCTTCTTCAAGGTACAGCTGCAAACCATCTGGGCCCCGGCGGTCACCACCTTGCTCTATCTGGTCATTTTCACGCTGGCCCTGGGTGGGGGCGGGCGCACGGTATTGGGCGTTTCCTTTGCCAGTTTTGTCGCACCCGGGCTGATTGCGATGGGCATGATCAACAATGCCTTTGCCAATTCCAGCTTTGGGTTGCTGGTCGGCAAAATGCAGGGAACCATTATCGATTACCTGATGCCGCCGATTTCCGAGGCGGAATTGCTGTTGGCGCTGGTTGCGGCAGCGGTGACCCGCGCCATCCTGGTCGGGCTGGCATTGTATCTGGCGATGGTGTTCTGGCCGGGGGTGGATCTTTCGGTGCATCATCTGTGGGCGGTGCTGTGGTTCGGCCTGATGGGGTCGGTACTGCTGGCGCTGATCGGCGTGCTGACATCACTGTGGGCGGACAAATTCGATCAGAACGCGGCGGTCACCAATTTCGTGATCACCCCGATGGCGATGCTGTCGGGCACGTTTTATTCGGTTACCAAACTGGCACCGACGTTTCGCGCCATCAGCGGCTGGAATCCGATTTTTTACGTGATGTCAGGGTTCCGCTATGGCTTTCTGGGGCAAAGCGACATCGGTTCGACCGATGCGGCAGTGATGGGCGGGGCGATCGGGCTGGGCGTGCTCAACGCCGTGCTGGCGCTGGCGACGTATGCGGTGTTGCGGTCGGGCTGGAAACTGCGCAGCTGACCGCAGGTTCCTTCGCCGCTGGTGTCAGTGTGACAATTTGCGCCGCAGCCGATAGCGGCCATCGCGAAATGCCTCAAACATTTCGGTTACCGACGGGTGATCGACCGGGCCGGCATCGGCATCGGTCAACAGGTTCTGCTGGCTGACATAGGCGACATAGCTGTTTTCCCCGTTTTCCGCGAGCAGGTGGTAAAACGGCTGCTGCTTGTCGGGCCGGATATCCTCAGGAATCGACTGGTACCATTCGTCGGAATTGGCGAATACCGGGTCGATGTCAAACACCACCCCGCGAAAATCAAACAGCCGGTGGCGCACCACCTCACCGATTGAAAAGCGCGCCGAACTGACCGGCGGGGCGACGATTTCACGGCCGCTTTTGGCCGAAAAGTAATTCCCGTGTTGCATGATCATCATATAGGGGCGAGCGGTTGTGCAAACAAGCGAGGCTTTCGTGCTGTCGGCACCCTTGATGGCACAGCCTGTCGCTTTTCTGCTTGGCAACCGGAAATCCATGCGCTAACCGCGCGCTTCCCGACCGGGGCGCCCCTTGGGGTTCCCGACGACACTTCGCGGAGAGGTGGCAGAGTGGTCGAATGCACCGCACTCGAAATGCGGCATGCTCGCAAGGGCATCCAGGGTTCGAATCCCTGCCTCTCCGCCACTTACCGCCCAACATTCAGGTCAGACCAAGGGTGGCGACCGCCAACGTTGCCGATGTGCGGTACGGCGGGTGCGGCCGGTGACATGCCGGTCAGGGCTTGTCGGCCTGACCTTCGGCGAACAGCCGGTTCAGATATGCGGCGATGCGTATCCCGGCCATCGACAACCGCGTATCGACCGCCTGCCGGAATTGAAAGGTGTAGGTCTGTGCCAGTTTCGGATCGGCGGGATAGACCGTTTCGCGCAAGGTCACGCTTTCCGCGATCCAGGTGGCTGGTCGGGCGTCGCTCCAGGCGATCACCTGGTCGGGCGTGATGGTGTGCTCCAGCCAGGCGGCCAGTTCGCTCCACGACAGCTGCCGGTCGTCGATCATTGCCGCGTCCCAAACCATGTGCAGGTTGGTCGGTTTGCCAAACCAGGTCACCGCAATATCGTTGCCGCCGCGGTCGCCGGGGCGCCCGGCGTGGAGCGGCATGTGCAGGTCACCGATGATGTGCACGATAAAGCGCAAGGCCAGCCGCTTGTCATCCAGCGCGGCATGGGGATCGTGCAGCGTGGCAGCGAAGCGAGCGAGCGCGGTGACCGCGTCGCCCTGTGGCGGGGCCAGCGCGTCGGTGTAGGGGGTGCCAGTGGGGATGGTGACATAGTGCCACGGCGATGCGGTTTTTTGCCAGAATTCCGATGGATTGGCGCGCTGTTCATCGGGCCAGGTCGATGCCTGCGCCAGGGTTTCAGTGCCCAGGATCTGCCGGACTTGCGCGCGTGCGACGCCGCTAAGGTTGTCTTCGGCAATCACGCCGGTCACACGGTGCCCGATCGCCCCCCATGCGTGGGCCGGTGACTGGCACCACAGGATCGCGATCGGCAGCAGGGTAAGGCAAAATTTGCGCATGGGGTTACGCTATCCGGCAATTGTGACGACACGGCGTCCACCGGTCGCGCTGACCATCCCGCCCTATTGTTCGCGCGCGGCCTGTTTGACCGTGGTCATGATCGGGCTGAGCAACCACGAGATGATGCGGCGGCTGCCGGTGCGGATATCGACGGTCACACCCAGTCCCTGTGTCAGCGCCACAGTCTTGCCATTCACATCGATCGACGCACGATCCAGCCGGATGCGCGCGACATAAGTCGCGCCCAGCTTCTGATCGGGCACTGCATCGTGGCTGAGCGACACTACCGTGCCCGATACCGTGCCGTAGCGCGTGAACGGAAAGGCATCGATCTTGACCGAGGCGGTCTGGCCTTCGTGAACGAAGCCGATGTCGCGGTTCAACACGCGCGCCTCCACCTCAATCTCCCCATGCGTGGGCACGATCACCATCAGCGTGCGCGCGGGTTCGACCACCCCGCCGATGGTGTGGATCTGCAATTGCTGCACCGTGCCATCGGTCGGCGCGACCAGATGGGCAAGTCCGGCGCGGCGCTGCGCCTTGTTGACATCCTGTTGTTTCAGGATCGCATCGGCCTGCGCCTTGGCCAGATCGGTCAACGCCTGCTGCCGCGATTGCGCGCGGGTCTGCACCATCGCGTCGCCATATTTGCGCGCCTCTGATTGCCCGCGCAGCACTTGCGCGGCGGCCACATCGCGGTCCCCCACGTCAGACCGGCGCTGGCGCTGCAATTCCAGCAGGCGCATGCCCGGGGCATAGCCGTTGGCATCCAGCTTGTTCATCGCATCGACCTCATGGTCGATGATCGGCAGCGTTTCGTTCAGCTTGGCACGGGTCGCGGCGGCGGCCTGTGCATCCGCCTGCGACGACGCGCGGGCAGAGGCATAGCCGGCGACCGTGGCGTTGACCGAGGCGACTTGCGCTGCGGCCAGGCGCGCTTGCGCCGTGGCCACATCGGGCGGGGTGCCGGCGGGGGGCGAAAAATGCAGGCCCTGGCCATCGAGCGCGGCAACCACTGCGCGGTTGCGTTCCACTTCCAGCAGGTCGGCCAGCAGTGCCTTTTGCGCCTGTTCCAGTTCTGCCCCGGCCAATGTGGTATCCAGATCGACCAGCACCTGTCCGGCGGCTACGCGATCGCCATCGCGCACATGGATCGCGGCGACCACACCCGATCCGGCCGATTGCACCAGCTTGGTCTTGCCCGATTGCAGGATCGTGCCGGGTGCCGACGCCACCACATCGACATGGCCGATCACCAGCCAGGCCACCGTGGCGACCAGCAGGCCCAGCAGGGTATAGGCGGTGCGCCGCCCGGTGGGCGACACCGGTTGTTCAACCACCGCCAGCGCGGCCGGCAGAAAATCACCCTCCAGGCTGGTCTGGTGCGCGTCGCGCCGCGCGCGATCCGCCTTCAGCGCCTCTTTGATCACGCGCCAGGTGTGGCCGAGCGAGTTCATGGCCGGGCCTCCATCGCGGCCAGTCCCATCTGGCGGCGGTACAATTCGGCATAGCGCCCACCGGCAGCGAGCAGGCTGTGGTGGGTGCCCTGTTCGATGATCCGTCCGCCCTCCAGCGCGATGATGCGGTCGCACCCGCGCACGGCAGACAGGCGGTGGGCGATGATCACCACGCTGCGGCCCGATGTCATCGCGGCCAGGTTGGCCTGAATGATCTCTTCGCTTTCGGCATCGAGCGCGCTGGTCGCCTCGTCCAGGATCAGGATGCGTGGGGACGTGACCAGCGCGCGCGCAATCGCCAACCGCTGGCGTTGCCCGCCCGACAGGTTGGTGCCGCGTTCCTCGATCGGAGTGTCATATCCGGCCGGCATGCGCAGAATGAATTCGTGCGCGCCCGCCAGCGTGGCCGCGGCGATCACTTGTTCCAGCGGCATGGCCGGATTGGCCAACGCAATATTTTCGCGGATCGTCCGGTTGAACAGCAGGTTTTCCTGCAACACCACGCCGATCTGGCGGCGCAGCCACGCCGGATCGATCTGGGCAATATCCACCCCATCGATGGTGATCCGCCCGCCCTGCGGAATATACAGCCGCTGCAACAGCTTGGTCAGTGTCGATTTGCCCGATCCGGAACTGCCGACAATCCCCAGCGACGTGCCTGCCGGGATCGCCAGCGAAATGTCATCCAGCGTCCACGGCCCTTCGACGCCATAGCGAAAGCGCAAGCCGTCAAACGCGATATGGCCCTGGATTGCGGGCAGTGCGGTGCGGCTGCCGGCGCCAGGTTCGATCGGCTGGTTCAGCACATCGCCCAGCCGCGCGATGGCGATCCGCACCTGTTGGAAATCCTGCCACAATTGCGCCATGCGGATGACCGGGCCAGACACCCGCTGCGCAAACATGTTGAACGCCACCAGCCCGCCCACGGTCAGCTGGTGCGCGATCACGCCCTGCGCGCCAAAATACAGAATGGCGGCCAGATTGAGTTTGGAAATCAGCTGGATCAGCTGGCTGCCGGTGTTGCCCAGGTTGATCACCTTCTGGCTGGCCTGGCTGTATCCGGCCAATTGGCGTTCCCACAGCGCCTGCCACTGCGGTTCGACCGCGCTGGCCTTTACCGTGTTGATGCCGGCGATGCTTTCCACCAGCAGCGCGTTGTTGGCCGCCGAACGTTCAAACTTTTCTTCGATCCGCGCCTGCAACGGCCGGGTAATGAACACCGCAACCAGGATATAGGCGGGGATGGTCAGCACCGAAATCACGAACAGTTTGACCGAATAGAGCCACATCACCACCAGGAACACGACCGTGAACAGCGGGTCGATCAGTACCGTCAGCGACGCATTGGTCATGAATTCGCGGATGGTTTCCAACTGGCGCACACGCATCGCGATATCGCCGACGCGGCGGTTTTCGAAATAGCCCATCGGCAACCCCAGCAGATGCTGAAACAGCCGCGCGCCCAGTTCGACATCGATTTTCTGGCTGGTTTCGGAATAGAGCCGGGTGCGCAGCCAGCCGAACGCGGTTTCCCACACCGACACCGCGACATAGCCGATCGCCAGCACGCTGAGCGTGTCGATCGAATCGTGCACCAGCACTTTGTCGACCACGTTCTGGAAAAACAGCGGCGCCGCCAGCCCCAGGATGTTGATGCCCAGCGTGATCAGCAGCACTTCGCCGATCAGCCGGCGGTATTTCACGATTTGCGGGATGAACCAGGTAAAATCAAACCGCCCGGCCGCCGCCAGCATGCTGTCACGCGTGGTGATCAGCAGCAGCGTGCCATCCCACAGCTCCATCAGCTGGTCGCGCGTCACCTTGCGGATGGGTAGCCCGGGCACCCCGGGTTCGGGCACTGCCAGCTGGATCAGCGCTTCGTCACCTTCGACCCGGCCGACCAGGAACCAGCCCGACGGGCCATGCGCCAGTGCGGGCAGGGGAGTGCGCTTCAAACGGTCATAGGTGGTGGTGACGGCGCGCGCGCGCACATCCTTTTGCCCTTTGGCCAACCGCAGCAGATCGTTGGCAGACAGGGCATCGTGATGGCCGATGGCATGGCGCAGTTGCGCCGGATCGACCGCGACGCGGTGCATCGCCAGCAGCGAGGCGAGCGCGACCAAACCGCTGTCGTCAGCAGAGCCGTTCGCAGCGGCGGTCATTTGGGGATCGGGCGCGTTCATGGCTGCCGTGATCTCCGGCGGTGGTGGGGTTTGGTCGGCGTGTTCGCCGTGGCGGTGGTGCCGGGCAGCGGATTTTCGGGCGAATGTTGCGCGATCGCGACCGGGGCCGCTGTCGCCGGGGCAGCAGCAGTGGCCACGACTGGCGGCGATGATCCGGCCGGGGGCTGTTGCAAGGGCGGCGCGGTGGTGCCGGGCATGGCGATCCGGTCGATGGCATGGATCACCGGCGCCAGCGGCAGCGCGCCGCGCCGGGCGGCATGGCGGAAATCGGCGTCGGGGTTGTACAATCCGGGATCGGTCAGCAACAATCGCGCCTCCAGCAACCCGACATGGCGCAACAGCGTCGCCTGCGCGACATACAGGTCGCGTTGCGCGCCCACCAGCGTGACCTGGGCATTCAGCAGCGTGGAATGCGCAAACAGCACATCAAAGGTCGATCGCAGCCCGGCGCGGTATTCCTGAAAGGTGCCGTCATCGAACACGCGCGCGGCATCCAGCCCGGCGCTGTCGACCGCAATGTTGCGTTGCGCGGTGGCGATCGCGTTCCACGCGTTGACGATGTTGTCGACCATTTGCCGCCGGGTGGTTTCAATCCCCAGCCGCGACGCGGCATCGCGGTCCTCGGCCTGCGCCACCAGCGCGCCGACCCGGCCACCATTGGTCAGCGGGATGGTCAGCACCGCGCCGCCGCGAAAACCCTGATCCTCATTGTGCAGATAATAGGGGGTGGCTTGGCCAGACAGCGTCGCGCTGCCGTTCAGCGTCAGCACCGGGCGGCCCTGTGATTTCGCCACCGCGATCTGCGCGCGCGACTGGCGTTCGGTCAGCACGGCCTGATCCAGATCGGGGCTGGTTTCGCCAGCCAGATCGAGCGCCGCGCCCACCGTTACCGGCACACCCGGCAGTTCGGGCGGGGTGGCCAGCTCGCCCGGGTCATGCCCGGTCAGCGCGGCATAAGTCGCGCGGTCCTGTTCCAGCTGCTGCACCGCCAGATTGTGCTGGCCGCGCGCCAGGTTCAGCTGGGTTTCGGCCTGGGCAATGTCGGTGCGGGTCAGTTCGCCGGCGGTGCGGCGGGCCTTGACCTCGTCCAGCGTCGCCTCCAGCTGGCCCAGGTTGGCGCGGTACAGCCGCAGCGCCTCTGCATCGCGGCGCACATCGGTATAGGCGGTGATCACTTGCAGCAGCAGCGCGCCTTCGGTGCTGCGCAACAGCGCGCGGCCGGCGCCGACCTCGGCCAATGCGGCATCGCGGTCGGCGCTGGCGCGGCCGCCGGTATACAACGGCTGGGTCACGCTGGCCTGGGCCGACAGCGTGTTGCTGGTCACGATCGGCGATGGCGCCAGAAAGCGCGTGGCCTGGGTGGTGCGGCCGGGCACGGTCTTGTCATAACTGCCCGATATCTGCAGCTGCGTGGTCGGCCGCAATTCGGACAGCGCCAGCGCATAATTTTCGTCGGTGGCGCGCAATTGATAGCGCTGCGCCTGCAGCGAGGGCGCGGTGTGATAGGCAGCGTCCAGCGCCTGTGCCAGCGTTTCGGTCGGTGGTGGCGCGGGCGCAACCGCAAATTGCGGCGTGGCAGTATCGGCCGCCACCCAGGTTGCCGCGCGGCAGCCCAGTTGCACGCGGCCCTTGCACAGCGTGGTGACGGGATCGGTGCGTGGTTCTGCGTGCCGGGATTCGATCTGGTGGCGCGGTGACGTGCGGCCCCACCCGGCGACCGGCGCGGTCAGCAGGGCGAGACCGGTTACCAGCGCTGTCGACCTCCGCATCATGTTCGGGGCTGTGCCAAAATGAACCATTGGCTGTCAACGCGTATTGGCGCCGCAGGGCTGCGGGGCGGAAGGTATCGCCACACCTGCGTGCAGCCCGGTATCGCTGACATGGTGCGCGCCCCCGACGCAAAGGTTTGCAATTTTGTGCCGGTCATTGGTGGAAGGACCTGGATTAACTGAAACCCCACTTGCCCGATACGCAATAACAAGTGGTTATTTTTTTGCGACCACATCACATGTTTTCTGCTCGATAGTGGATTTTTCGGCGGGTTCGCCCGCCGCAGAATGACAATCCGCAACCGTTCAAGCTGACGGCGTGGGGGCAAATCCGGGCTGGCCATGGTGGGTTTCCACCGCGATGCCGATCGTGCCCAGCCAGTCACGTGGCAGGGTGCCGCCGGCACAGACGATCACCGCATCATTGGCGATGTCCGACTGTCCGTCTGGCGTCGCGATGGTCACGGCATCGGGTGTGATCGCGATCACGTGTGCGGCGCAGTTGATGGTGATCGCGCTGGTCTGGCCCAGTTGTTCCGCCGCAGCGCGGTTTTCGGCCCGGGCACGGGCAAATCCGGTGCCGCGATGGATCAGCGTGACCATGGTGCCGGGAACCTCGGCCAGCGCAATCGCCGCCTCCAGCGCCGAATTGCCGCCGCCCACCACCGCCACGCGCCGCCCGGCATATTGCCCGGCATCGCTCAGCCGATAGACCACTTTGGCCAGGTCTTCGCCCGGCACATCCAGCCGCCGGGGCGTACCGCCGCGGCCCAGCGCCAGCAGCACGCGCCGCGTGCGATAGCGCGCCTGGTCCGACACCACGCAATAGCCGGCGTGATCCTGTTCAACCGCGTGCACGCGTTCCTCATAGCGCGGGGCCAGCCCGGTGCGCGCGCAAACATCCTGCCAGAACGCCAGCAGCCCTTCCTTGCTGATTTCGCCCAGCCGCACTTCGCCGATCAGCGGCAACCGGGCAGGCGTGGTCATCACCAGCTTTCCGCGCGGATAGTGCGCGACCGACCCGCCCAGCGTGGCCTGATCGATCGCGACAAAGCGCAGGCCGTGCGCGATCGCACCCAGCGCGGCGGTCAACCCCGCCGGGCCACAGCCGATGATCACCACATCCAGCCGGTCGTCATCAGGGGGTGCCGCGTCCACAGCCAGCGTGGCGGCAATATGGTCGATCGCATCACGCCCCTGGTTGATCGCGTTGCAGATCAACCCCAACCCACCCAGTTCGCCGGCGATATGGATACCCGCGCGGCTGGTTTCGCCGCCCGGCCCCAGCACCGGCACGTCGATCCCGCGGGTTGGCGTGCCGAACACCAGCGTAATGGCATCGACCGGGCAGGCATCGCGGCACACACCATGGCCGACGCAGGCCCATGGTTCAATCAGCGTGGCGGTGCGCCCGATCAGCCCCAGCACATCGCTTTCGGGGCAGGCACGGATGCAGGCGCCACAACCGATGCACCGCAGGGGATCGATCCGCGGGTGCAGGGTGGGCGGTTCGGCCAGCCCGGCGGCGCGGTTGCGCGCCAGCAATGCGCGGTTGGCGCGCGTGCGGCGGCGCTGGTGCCAGGCCCACCCGCCGATCGCGCAGGCCAGCGGCACGGCATAGGTTGCAATCAGAACGGTTTGCGCGATCATGATGGGCGGGCAGGCTCAATCCTTGTTGGACACCAGAGAATAAAACAGCCGCCATGGCCAGCGAAATCTGGCATCACAGCATGGCCCCGCAACAAGGGCGGATTCGCGCCAAAAGGGGCCAGGCGATGGATGGGGTGGCGCAGACAGGCGGAAAGGCGCGCGGATTGACGGACATTCCGGCACCTGCACCTGTGGCACACGCGTCTGTAGCCTGGGCCGATGCGTTGATCGGCGCTGCGGCCATGGCCTTGCTGGGCTGGGGCTGGGCCACGCGGCATGATCCGCGCTATGATCCGTCGGGCTGGGCCGGATACTGGATCGGGCTGGGCGGGACGCTGGCGATGGTGGCCGTGCTGGGGTTTTCGTGGGCAAAACGCCGGCCGGCGGGACGAATTTCGGTCCCGGCCTGGTATCGCGCGCATCTGGTGCTGGGGGTGTTTGGCCCGGTTGCGGTGCTGGTGCATGCGCGGTTTGGCTGGCGCGCGATCAACAGCGGGGTGGCGCTGGCGGCGATGGCGCTGGTGGTCGGCAGCGGGCTGGTCGCGCGCTATGCGCTGGGCCCGGCGCGGCGCAGCCGGTTCGCCACCCTGCGCCGGACGGCGGAGCTGTGGCATTACCTGCATGTGCCGCTGGGCCTGGTGCTGGTCATGGCGGTGATCGCGCACGTGTACATGGTCCATGCGTACTGATGCGAAGTTTGATGCGCCTGCTGGTACTGCTGGTCGCGCTGATCGGGATTGCGGGGGCCGCCGTGCGGGCGGAAACCGTGATCGAGCGGATGGTCAGCCCCGGCGCGCTGTCGGCGGGCCATGCCCGGCTGGAATCGCGCTGCACCGCCTGCCACCTGACCTTTCAGCGGCAGGCGCAGCCGCGTCAGTGCCTGACCTGCCACACCGGGATCGCCCGCGACATTGCCACGCACACCCGCTGGCACGGGCGGGTGGCGGTGGCACAGCGCAAACCGTGCAGCGGGTGCCATATCGAACACCAGCGCGGCGCGCAGCCAATCATTGGCCCGCCACTGGCAGTGTTGAAACAGACCGGGTTCAACCACGACACGATGACCGCCTATGCCCTGACTGGCGGGCATGCGCGCACGCGTTGCGTGGCCTGCCATGCCGGGATGGTGCGGCTGCGAGAGGCACCGCAGGCCTGCGCCGCGTGCCATGCGCGGCAGGATGTTCATCGCGGCCGGCTGGGCCCGGCGTGCCAATCCTGCCACACCACCGCGCGCTGGCGCGACCTGCTGCCGTTTGACCATGACAAAACCCGCTATCCGCTGACCGGGGGGCATCGCGCCGTGGCATGCAAGGGCTGCCATGCGGGTGAACAGTGGCACGGGGTATCGACCGCGTGTGTGTCGTGCCACGTCCGCGCCGACGTGCATCGCGGCGCCGATGGCCCGCACTGCGCGTCATGCCATCTGACCACGACCTGGCGCGCGATACGGTTCGATCATGACACTGTGCACGCGTTTCCGTTGCAGGGCGCACATGTGAAAGTCGCCTGCACCGGGTGCCATGCCAACACCGCGCGGCCCGCCAGCGCGCCGGTCGCCTGCGCCGGGTGCCACACCCGCGACGATGTCCACCGCGGCGCCGACGGCCCCAAATGCGCCGAATGCCACAGCCAAAGCACCTGGAAAGTGGCCAAATTCGACCACGCCAAAACCGCCTTTCCGCTGATCGGCTATCACACCCGCGTGACGTGCGTGGCCTGTCATCCCAAATCGGTGGACACGGTCAAACCGGGCAAGGCCTGCATCGATTGCCATGTGCGTGATGATGTCCACAACGGCGCGCTTGGCCCGATGTGCCAACGCTGCCATAAACCGACCGGGTTCATCATTCCCGGCGTGCCACGCATCCCGGGCAACCGCCATCCAAAGATGGAGGGCAAGGGCCGCCCGATCGATTTTCCGCGGTCGGGGCTGAAGGATTAGTACCGCGCGTTTGCAGGCGGTGAGGGGGAGTTTGGGGCAATGGCAGGGTTGTGGGACAAATTCGTGGTGCCGCGGTTGATCCGCTGCGCCTGCGGGCAGCCGGAAATCATGCATTTGCGTGGCATCATCGTGCCGCAGGCGCGTGGCGCTGTGTTTGAACTGGGCTGCGGCGGCGGGATCAACCAGCCGCTGTATGACTCGGCGGCGGTCACCAGTTTTTCCGGGATCGATCCTTCACCGCAATTGATGGCCGATGCCCGCGCCGCCGCGCAACGGCGCGGCTGGGCAACCGATTTGCGTGAAGCGACGGGTGAAGCCATCCCGTTTGCCGATGCCAGCTTCGACACGGTGGTCACCACCTATACACTGTGTTCGGTGGCCGACCCGGCGCGCGTGCTGGGTGAACTGCGACGCATTCTGCGGCCCGGCGGGCAATTGCTGTTTCTGGAACACGGGCGCTCGCCAGACGGTGGCGTGGCGGCGTGGCAGCGCCGGATCGAACCGCTGTGGAAACCGCTGATGGGCGGATGCCATCTGACCCGCCCGGTGGCCGATGCCATCAGCGCGGCCGGCTTTGCCATCCAACAGCGCGATGGCCGCTACCTGCCCAAAAGCCCGCGCTTTGCCGGGTGGATGGAATGGGGCAGCGCGATTCGCCCGGCCTAAACGTGGCGGCGGTCAGGTGCTGACGGTTTCGACTGACCGCGCCGCGACGACGACTGGCGCAGGAGCCGGCGCAGGATTGGCGACCGAGTGGGCCAGTGCGGTACGCTGCTGCTTGCCCCAGCCACTGCCGCCCGACAGAAACGCGATCCAGCCCCAGCATGCGCCGGCGTGGCGCAACAGCTGAAACGTGAACGGTTCAAAAAACGACGCGATCAGCGCGGGGCCAAGGCCCAGGCCGTCGCTTTGCCCGGTCCAGCGCCGATACAGCGCGATCGACCACAAGTGAAAGGTCAGATCGATGGTCACCTTGATCAGCATGACCACCACGATCGCCCCGGCAATCGGCAGCACCCCGCGCACCAGCAGCGAAATCAGGATGGCGAACGCGACCAGGCCATAGATCGGCTGGACGGTATCCAGCGCCTTGACCACCAGCATGCGCGTGCCCAGTTTTCCGAACGCCGGATTGCCGACCATGTCGCGGTTCCAGTGCTGGGTCTGCAAAAACCCGCCAAACCAGCGGCGGCGCTGGCGCATGAACGCCATCGGGCTGGCCGGGGCATCGGTGCTGGCGATCGCGCCGCCCACCACCCGCACGCGCCAGTCGGTGCCGGTTTCGTGCGCATGGCGGTACATGCGGTGGATCAATTCGTAATCTTCGACCATCGATTCGGGGTCAAATCCGCCGACCTGCACCACCGCCTGGCGGCGATAGCCGGCAAACGCACCGGAAATCAGCAGCAGCCCTTCCTGGCGCATCCATGCGAAGCGCGACATGAAATTGCGCACATATTCATAACGCTGAAACCACTGGAACACGCGCTGCGTGGGCCGCGCGCCGCAGATCGGCACCAGCACGCCGGTGGCCGCCACCAATTGCGGTTCGGCGGCAAAGGCATCGCGCATTGCCCGCAATGCGCCAGGCGCCAGCAGCGTATCGGCATCGACGGTCAGCAGCAATTCGGTATCGAGCAACGGGATCGCGGTGTTGAGCGCGCGCGCCTTGCCCCCATGCGGCAGGCGCAACCAGCGCAGTGACGGCAATACGAGCGAGGGAGCGCTTATTTCGCCCAGCGCAGGCTGTGTCAGACCATAGACCGCGCGCAGCACCCCGGCGCTGTCGTCGGATGATCCATCGTCCGCCAGCAGGATCACTTCTGGCGCCTGGTCCTGCGCGGCCAGCGTGTCGATGGTTATCCGCAGCGACGTTTCTTCGTTATGGGCAGCGATAATCGCGCCCAGCCGTGCGCGCGGGGCATCGGCCGGTGGCTGCGGAACCACCCGCATGGCATGGCGCACCGGCCACAGTTGCACCGCGGTAAAGCACAGCAGCAGCGTATCGTAACCGATATAGGCCAGCCCGACCGACCAGCCGAGCAGCGTGTTGCGAGTCACGCTCTGCCACAGCAGCAGCACCAGCAATGTCGGCCCGGCCCATGCCAGAACCAGCCCCATCCACGGTGCCAGACGCGGGGACAGGCGCGGCGACAGCGCGCGAAAACCGGGATCGAGGATGCTCATCGTGCGTGAATGTCCAATTCAAAATGAACCCGGGATTGCCAGCCCCTGCACGGCAGTACGAATTGTGCGAGGCAGCGGATGATGACCGCCCGAATTTGTTGCGCCGCGAAAAGGTACTTTGTTACTGGCGCGCGCCATGGCAGGTTTTCGCCAGTGTTGACACCCGTCAAATGCCAAAGAGGTTGCCCAATGCCCCAAAGACCACTCAGCGACCGCTATTCCACGGTTGCCGTCGCGCTGCACTGGCTGGTCGCCATCGGAATCGTTTACAATCTGGTGGAAACGCTGGTGTTCTTTGATGACAACACGCCGCGGTCGGCGATCGATCTGCACAAATCGGTGGGCATCACCGTCATCGGTCTGGTGGTGATGCGAATCCTGTGGAAAATCGGCAATCCCGCGCCAAAGCCGATGCCCAGCCTGAAAGTGTGGGAACGCAAGCTGTCGGTCAGCACGCATCACCTGCTGTATCTGCTGATGGCGTTTGTGCCGCTGGCCGGATGGCTGCACGATTCGGCGTGGAAGGGTGCGGCCACTCATCCGTTGACGCTGTATGGTGTTATCCCGTGGTTTCGC
This sequence comes from Novosphingobium sp., assembly GCF_040398825.1. Lineage (GTDB taxonomy): Bacteria > Pseudomonadota > Alphaproteobacteria > Sphingomonadales > Sphingomonadaceae > Novosphingobium. The sequence continues at coordinate 171,646 of NZ_JBBATI010000003.1, read as the reverse complement.
ATTCCGCTGTTTGGCGGGATGAACGATGCGGGCAAGGATTGGTGGCACGAAACGCTGGGCGGCGTGCACGAATGGTCGGGCAAATTGCTGGCCATCCTGGTCGCGTTGCACATCGCCGGCGCGCTGAAGCACCAGTTCCTGGACCGGCAGCCGCAATTCCGGCGGATGTGGTTTGGGAAATGACCGCCTTACCCATGCGCCGGTGGCAGCCATTCGGCCAGGATCGCGTTGACTGCCTCGGGCGCTTCCTGTTGCACCCAGTGTGACACCCCGGGCAGGCGGCGCTGGGTCAGCTGCGGCACATAGCGGTCGGTGCCGTCCAGCGTTTCCAGCCCGAGCGCGGTATCGGCCTCTCCCCAGATTTGCAGCACCGGCACATCGACCATGCCGGTGCCCACATCCATGTCGGCGCGATATCGGAACGCGGCGCGGTACCAGTTGATCATCGCGGTCAGCGCGCCCGGTTCCGCCGCCGCGCGGGCATAGACATCCAGCACGGCATCGGGAAAGCGGCTCTTGTCGATCGCCATGTCGCGAAACGCACGGCGCAAACCTGCGCCGTTACCCCGCAACAGCATGCGTTCGGGCAGCACCGGCAGCTGAAAAAACGCCATGTACCAGCTGCGCCGCCGTTGCGGCCAATGGCGCAGCGCCGCGTTCAGGCAGGCCGGGTGCGGCAGGTTCATCACCACCATCCGTTCCACGGGGCGGATCTTGCGGATGGCGAAAAACCACGCCAGCGCGCCGCCCCAATCGTGCGCGATCAGCGTCAGCTTGCTCGCGCCGCTGGCATCGACCAGCGCGGCGACGTCTTCCAGCAGGCGCGGCACGCGATAGTCGGCCATCGCCGCAGGGCGGTACGATGCGCCATAGCCGCGCAAGTTTGGTGCCCATACGCGATAGCCCATGGCCGCCAGCACAGGCATCTGGTGGCGCCACGAATAGTGCAATTCGGGAAAGCCGTGCAGGCACAGCGCCAGATGATCGCCACTGCCGGCGGTCGCGACCTCAAAATCGTGGCCACCGGCGGTGATCTGTTCGATAGTGATGCCGCTGTCGGCATCCGGGGTCCAGCTTTGGGTCATGATCAGGGTCCCTGTCGGGGGTTGGGCAAGCATGCATCTTTGGATCGCATTGGCCCCATCGACAAGCCATGGTTGGCGCGGCATGACGGGCGCGGCGCTGTCAGCAGCGCCACCCACAGCAATGAAAAACGGGAGTCCTGGGGATGTCTGCCTATATGATCTTTATCCGTGACCGTCTGCGCGATGAGGCGGCAATGGCCGAATACAGCGCCCGCGCCGGGGCATCGACTGCGGGCCATCCGGTGGAACCACTGGTATTTTATGGCGCTGTTGAAACGCTGGAAGGATCGACCGCCGATGGCGTGGTGGTCATCCGCTTTCCCGACAAGGCCGCCGCGCTGGCATGGTATGATAGCCCGGAATATACCGATGCGCGCAAATTTCGCCATCTGGGCGCCGATTACCGCGTGGTGATTGTCGAAGGCATCGGCTGAGCCATTCCCGCCGAAGCGGACGCGCCGTCACCCGGTTTCGGTGACGGTGACGCCGCGTTCGGACAGGATCGCGCGCAAGCCCGCGCTGGTCATACGGTCGGTCACCAGGTGATCGATCGCATCGACCCCGGCGATGCGGATTGGCGCAGCACGCCCGATCTTGCTACTGTCGGCGACCAGAATGACCTTGCGCGCCTGGCGGATGATGCGCCGCGCCACCAGCACTTCATCGGCATCGAAATCAACCAGGTCGCCGGTTTCGGACAGGCCCGAAGCACCGATCAGCGCCAGATCGACGCTGAAATTGTCGATGAACTGGTCGGCCAGCGCGCCGATCACCGCGCGATCCCCCGCACGCACCTGGCCGCCGACCGCGATCACCGCGATGCCGTCGCGCCCGGACAGGCAATCGACCACGTTGAGGTTGTTGCTGATCACCATCAGCCGCCGGTGATGCACCAGATGGCGCGCCACCGCCTCGGTCGTGGTGCCGATGTTGATGAACAATGATGCGCCTTCGGGCACCAGCGCGGCGGCGGCGGCGCCGATCCGCGCCTTGGCCGCCGCCGCCATCCCGCGCCGCTGGTCATAGCGCGCGTTGGCAATGCCCGATCCCAGTTCCGCCCCGCCATGCACCCGCGCGATCAGCGCGCGATCGGCCAGATGGTTCAGATCGCGGCGAATGGTCTGTGGCGTGACCGAAAACTGCGCCGCCAGCATGGCGACATCGGCGCCACCGGCGGCGCGCACCGCTGCCAGAATACCAGCGCGCCGCGCGCTGCTGCCGGCACGATCAGCCATTCGCGTTATTCATGGTGCAATCCGGCCATAAACGCCTCGATCTGGTCGGCCGCCTGCGGCAACACGTGCAGCCCCATCCGGGTGCGTCGCCACAGCACATCCTGCGCGGTCATCGCCCATTCGTGACGGGCCAGATAGGTCAGTTCCGCCTCGGTCAGCCCGGCACCGAAATCGCGGCCCATGTCGGCGGGTTCGCGCACGCCTGCCAGCACCGTTTCGGCACGGCTGCCATAGGCGCGCGCCAGCCGGCGAAGCAGTTTGGGCGGCAAGGCCGGATGTTCGGACACCAGATCGGCCACATAAGCGTCGAAATCGCCCCCCGGCAGATCACCGCCCGGCAGCACCGCACCTGCGGTCCACGCCGGCCCGGCCATCGGGAAATGGGGGCTGAGTTTTTCCAGCGCATGTTCGGCCAGTTTGCGAAAGGTGGTGATTTTTCCGCCAAACACGCTCAGCAGCGGCGCTTCGCCCGGTGCGGCGTCCAGATCGAGCACATAATCGCGCGTCACGGCCGATGCATTGGCGGCGTGATCATCATACAGCGGGCGGATGCCGGCATAAGTCCAGCGCACATCGGCGGTGGTGACGGGGGCGGCAAAATAGCGCCGCACGGTTTCAAGCAGATATTCGGTCTCGCCCGGCGAAATAGTGGCGGGGCCGGGGGGCAGCGTCCACGGTTCATCGGTGGTGCCGATCAGCGTGAATTCGCCTTCGTAGGGAACGGCAAACACCACCCGGCGGTCGGGGTTCTGCAACAGAAAGGCATGATCACCGGGATACAGCCGGGGCAGCACGATATGACTGCCCTTGATCAGGCGCACGCCGCGATTGCGCTGGTTGGACGCGCTGGCCGGATCGCGCAGGCGCTGGATCACGTCTTCTACCCACGGCCCGGCGGCGTTGACGACCGCGCGCGCCTGCACATCGCGGGTGCCGGCGGCGTCGGTCAGCGTGCCCCGCCACAGGCCGCCCTCACGCCGCGCCGCAATCAGCCGGGTGCGCGTGGCGATGGTGCCGCCGCGCGTGGCCGCATCCATGGCGTTGAGCACCACCAGCCGGCTGTCTTCCACCCAGCAGTCGGAATAGACAAACGCCTTGGCCGCGCCGAGGTTTAGCCCCTGGCCCTGCGGTGCGCGGCGCAGATCGATGGTTTCGGTCGCGGGCAGGCGCTTGCGCCCGCCGAGATGGTCGTACAAAAACAGCCCCAGCCGCACCATCCATGCCGGGCGTGGTGAATTGAGCTGCGGCAGCACGAACCGCAGCGGCCAGATGATGTGCGGCGCCATGCCCCACAGCCGTTCGCGTTCGATCAACGCCTCTCGCACCAGGCGGAATTCGCCGTATTCCAGATAGCGCAGGCCGCCGTGGATCAGCTTGGTTGATGCCGACGAGGTGTGTTGGGCCAGATCATCCGCTTCTACCAGCAGCACCGACAGCCCGCGTCCGGCAGCATCGCGCGCAATGCCAGCGCCATTGATGCCGCCGCCAATGATCAGCAGATCATAGATGGGCTGATCCGGGGCTTGCTCTGGCTGGGCCATGGTGGGATGCTCCGAAAATGGTCGTGTGGCTGGAAAAACATAAAAACGAATTTAAAACGAACCGGAACACGGTATAACGAACATCAAACGAAAATGCGAGAGGGACAGGGAAGCACTATGGCGCAGCATATTCTGGCGATCGATCAGGGCACGACATCGACACGGGCGATCGTGTTTGACAGCGCGGCGCAGCCGGTGGCGACCGCGCAGGCCGAATTTGCCCAGCATTACCCCGCCTCTGGCTGGGTCGAACACGATCCCGAAGACATCTGGCGCGACACCCTGGCCACCGCGCGCGAAGCGATCGCCGCGGCCGGGCTGAGCGCCGCCCAGATCGCCGCGATCGGCATCACCAACCAGCGCGAAACCACCGTGATCTGGGACCGTGCCAGCGGCGAACCGATCTACCGTGCGATCGTCTGGCAGGATCGCCGCACCACCGACATCTGCCACCAGTTGAAGGCTGACGGATTGGGCACGCTGGTGGCGGAACGCACCGGACTGGTGCTCGACCCCTATTTTTCGGGCACAAAGATCGCCTGGATTCTGGACCATGTGCCCGGCGCCCGCGCGCGCGCCGAACGCGGCGAACTGGCGTTTGGCACGATCGACAGCTTTCTGTTGTGGCGGCTGACCGGCGGCGCGGTGCATGCCACCGACCCCACCAACGCCGGGCGCACGCTGGTCTATGATATCCATCGCCAGCAGTGGGACGAAGAGCTGTGCGCGGCGCTGCGCGTGCCGATGGCGATCCTGCCGGCGGTGCACGACAACAGCCATGTGTTCGGGGTGACCGCGCCGGGGCTGTTCGATGTGCAGATTCCGATTGCGGGCATGGCGGGCGATCAGCAGGCCGCGCTGTTCGGGCAGGTGTGCTTTCAGCCGGGTGAGGTCAAATCGACCTATGGCACCGGCTGTTTCATGCTGATCAACACCGGCGAAACCGCGCTGACTTCGCATGGCGGGCTGCTGACCACGCCGGCCTATCGGTTGAACGGGCGGATGACCTATGCGCTGGAAGGATCGATTTTCGTGGCCGGCGCGGCGATCAAATGGCTGCGCGACGGGCTGGGCGTGATCACCCATGCCAGCCAGACGCAGGACATGGCGACGCAAGTTGACGATGCCCACGGGGTGACGATGGTGCCAGCGTTTGCCGGGCTGGGCGCGCCGCATTGGGACCCGGATGCACGCGGCGCGATTTTCGGCCTGACGCTGGGCACGACGCAGGCGCATCTGGCACGCGCGGCGCTGGAAGCGGTGGGGTTCCAGACGCGCGATCTGGCAGCGACGATGGCGGCCGATGGCGCGGTGTGGCCGGCGGCATTGCGCGTCGATGGCGGCATGGCGGCCAATGACTGGCTGTGCCAGTTTTTGGCCGATCTGCTGGATACCCCGGTCGAACGGCCCGCGCATCTGGAAACCACCGCGCTGGGTGCGGCGTTTCATGCCGGCCTGGCGGTCGGGGTGTGGAGCGGGCTGGATGCACTGGCCAGCACGTGGCGCCGGGGCGGGCGGTTTGTGCCGGCGATGGGCGCCGAACGCCGCGCAGGCCTGGTGGCGCGGTGGCAGGATGCGGTGTCACGCACGCTGTCGCACCGACCGTAACCCGATGGCACGGTCGCCGCGCCACATGCTGATTGCGCTGGCCATGGGCTGGGCGATCGGCATGGGCGGCACGGCGCGTGCCGCGGACGAGGAAATCCAGGTTTACCTGAACGAGATCGGTGCCCCGCACCGGCTGGGGCTGGATCTGCATGTCAACTATGTGCCGTCGGGCGATGGCACGCTGGATTATCCCGGCGCGCAATCGGGGCTGCACCGGTTGCGGGTGACGCCCGAATTTTCCTATGCGCTGGACGACCATTTTGAACTGGGCACGTATCTGCCGCTGACGACGCTGGATGCCAGTGGCACATTGCGCGTGGATGGCTGGAAACTGCGGCTGAAATGGCTGGGCAGCCATTCCGAACACGGGTTATTCTATGGCGTGAATTACGAGATTGGCCGGGTCGCTTCCCGGCTGGACCAGAACGCCTGGAACAACGAGGTGAAGCTGATTGCCGGCTGGGACAGCGACACATGGATCATCGGCGCCAATGCCAATCTGGGTTTTGCGCTGTCCGGCCCGGCAAAGACCCCGGCCGATGTGACCCTGACCACCAAACTGGGCTACAAGCTGAGCAAAGACACCACGGTCGGGGTGGAAAGCTATAATGGCCTGGGCACGATCAGGCGCGTGGGCCATTTTTTCGACAATGACCAGTCCACCTTTGTGGCGATTGATTCGCGCGTGGGCCGGTGGGATGTCAATTTCGGCGTGGGCAAAGGGTACGGCAGCAGCAAAGACGATGTGATCGTCAAGCTGATCATCGGCGTGCCGTTCGGGACATAGACCGTTATTCGCCTGGCGCCACCCGTGCAGTCTCATCGACGCCGGACGTTTGCGCGAACTGGCGGATGATCCAGTCGCGCAGGCGAAAGATGGTGGGGTCCGACAGGTCTTCGGCATGGGTCTTCAGGTAATAGCCATAGCCGTCGGCGCTGATCGTGGCGAACGGCATGACCAGGTTGCCGGCCGCGATTTCGTCGGCAAACATGTCGATATCGGCCAGCACCACGCCATTGGCGGCCATGGCATAGCGCACCGCCGAAAACGCGGTATCGAAGGCAAGCCCGCCGCTGGTATCCAGCACGATCCGCTGTTGATCGGCAAACGTGCTCCACAGCAGCCCGCGCGGCTCGTTGTCGAGCTTTACATGCAACAGGTCCGCCGCGTTCAGGAATTCTTCGAGTGATTTGCCCTGATGCGCGGCCCAGGTCGCAGGCGAACACAGCGGTGCGACGCGGACCATCCACAACAGATCGGTCACGCGGTCATCGACACTGGGCCGGTCGAACACGATCGCCATGTCGACTTTGCCCTGCGGCGTGCCGGTCACGTTTGACGTGGTGACATCGATGCGGATTTCGGGATGTTGCTGGCGAAACCCGTGGAGCAGCGGCAGCGCGGTCTGGTTGAGCAGCGATGGCGGAATATGCAAACGCAAGGGCCGGCTTTCGCTGTCGCGGTTGCGCACGGTGTTCAGCGTTTCTTCCAGCCGATCGAGGCATTTGGCCACCACCGGCAACAGGATTTCACCCGCCTGGGTCAGCCGCAAGCCGCTGGCCGACCGTTCAAACAGCGGTTTGCCCAACAGGTCTTCCAGGCTGGAGACATGGCGGCTCATCGCCGATTGCGACACGGTCAGCGCCTGCGCCCCGGCGGTAAAACTCAGATGCCGGCCCACCGCTTCAAACGCGCGCAACGCGTTCAGCGGCAACCAGCGCCGGTTGATCAGGGGATTGGTCGCGATCGCACCACCTCCATCAGCTTGTCCTGGCGAAAACCGCCGCGCGCAAAGTTCACAAACGCCCACCGGATGGGCCAGTATCGGTGTCCTGGCAATGCGGATCGTTCGCGTGTGGGGCGGCAATACCACTGTCCTGCGCCGAAATCGCGTACCCGTTACCCCTTTCCCCACGCAAAAAATCGAATGTGCCCATGACATAATGGGATTCGCAAGGGGGCGCCGCCGCGTGTCATCAGGCGGCGGCAAGTGGCGGGCACCAACCATACCGTTAATCGGTTGGTGGGTGGTGCCACGGCAGGATCGGGTGCGGACCATTTTGCGGCCCGCGGGCCAACACGACGCAATGCTTGCGCAACGCAAAAAAGGATATGCCAGGTGGATATCGCATCGATCAAGGCGGCGATTGACAGCCGGCGGCCGGGTCACAGCCTGCCCCAGGCGCTTTACAACGATCCTGCAATGTTCGAATTCGATCTGCACGCGGCCTATGGCCGGTCGTGGCTGATGGCCGGGTTCACCTGCGAAGTGCCGGAACCGGGCAATTACGCCTCTATCCGCATCGGACCATGGCCAGTGCTGATCGTGCGCGGGCGTGACCGCCAGATCCGCGCGTTTCACAATTCGTGCCGTCACCGCGGCGCCGTGCTGTGCAAGGAAGGGCTGGGCAAAAGCCCGCGCATCGTCTGCCCCTATCACAAATGGACCTATGCGCTGGATGGCGCGCTGATGAGCGCGGCGCGCATGCCCGACGATTTCGATACCAGCGACCATGGCCTGAAACCGGTGCGGATCGAGGTGATGGCCGGGGTGATCTATATCTGCCTGTCGGATAATCCGCCGTCGTTTGACAAATTTCGCGCCGATTTCGAACCGCTGATCGCGCCGCACGATCTGGAAAATGCCAAAGTCGCGCGCGTGGAAACGCTGGTGGAAAAGGCCAACTGGAAACTCGTGCTGGAAAACGGGCGCGAATGTTATCACTGCCAGGCCTCGCACCCCGAACTGGCGCGCAGCTTTCCGGTCAGTTCAACCGCCTATTTCGATTACCACGGGGCGGAATTTGCCGCGATTTATGAAGCGCGCATGGCCGAGGCCGGCCTGCCGTGTGGACCGGTGGGTGAAGACTGGTGGCAGGCGATCCGTTTTCCGCTGAACCCCGGCATGAAATCGATGACGCTGGATGGCAACCTGGCGTGCAAAAAGCTGATGGTGCAGGCGGGCGATGGCGATATCGGGTCACTGCGCTGGGCGTTGGAACCACACGCATTTGCCCATGCCACTGCAGAACAGGTGTTTTTCTTCAGCGCGATGCCGACCAGCCAGCACGAAACGCTGGTGACCGCCAAGTGGCTGGTGCACAAGGATGCCGTCGCCGGGGTGGATTACGATGCGGAAGGCATTGCCGAACCGTGGCACACCACCAATCTGCAGGACCGCGACCTGGCCGAAAACAACCAGGACGGGGTCAACAGCCCCGGTTACACCCCCGGGCCCTATTCGCCCGAGGCAGAGGTGCTGGTGCTGCGTTTCGTCGATTGGTACTGCAACCGCGCCGCTGCCTATTGCGATGAGCAGCTGGGTCTGACCGCAGCCGGTTCGGGCGTGCTGCATGACGCGTGAAGACATGGCGTCGTTCCGGCCGGAAACGCTGGCGATTGCCGCAGGTTATGACCCCGCGACCGCCCAGGGTGCGGCCAAGCCACCGGTCTATCTGACATCAACGTTTGTCTATGACAGCGCGAGCCAGGCGCGCGACATTCACGAGGCCTATTTTCGCGGGACCGGGCCGATGGCAGGGCAGCCGGCCTATATCTATTCGCGGTTGTCGCATCCCAATCTGACCATGCTGGAAACGCGGCTGGCGGCGATCGACGGCGCCGAACGCGCGGCGGTGTTTGCATCGGGCATGGCCGCGCACAGCGCCATCGCCATTCAGCATCTGCGCCCGGGCGACAGCGTGCTGCACAGCCGCCCGATTTATGGCGGCACCGACGGGCTTTACAACCAGCTGATGCCGCATTTCGGCATTCATCCGGTGCCGATCCTGGATGGGTGCAATGGCGATCACATCCGCGCGCAGGCCGATCTGGCGTTGAGCAAAGGCCCGCTGGGGCTGATCGTGATCGAAACCCCGGCGAACCCGACCGCGGCGATCACCGATATCGCGCTGGTGGTGGCGATTGCCGACGAAGTGGGTGCGCGCACTGGCCGCCGCCCGCTGGTGGTGTGTGACAACACGTTCCTGGCGCCGTTTGCGCAACGCCCGATTGAATTGGGCGTCGATCTCAACATGACTTCGCTCACCAAATATTGTGGCGGGCACAGCGATCTGCTGTCCGGCGGGATCAGCGGCCGCGCCGAAGTGATCGAGCCGCTGTTGCAATTGCGCACGGTGCTGGGCACGCATTGCGATCCGTTCACCTGCTGGCTGGTGCTGCGCAGTCTGGAAAGCGTGGCGGTGCGGTCGGAACGCGCGATGGCCAATGCCATGCTGGTGGCGACATTTCTGCGCGATCATCCCAAGGTCGCCGGGATCACTTATCTGGGCTTCATTGCCGAAGGCACGCCGCAACGCGCGGTGATCGACCGCCAGTGCAAGGGATATGGATCGACCTTTTCGCTGCATCTGCATGGTGGTGAGGCAGAGGCGTTTCGCTTGCTTGATGGTTTGCGGCTGGTCAAACAGGCGGTCAGCCTGGGCGGATCGGAAACGCTGGCCTGCCATTCGGCAACCACCACGCATTACAATGTTCCCGCCGAAGCCCGCCTGGCGGGGGGCATCACCGATGGCACGATCCGGCTTTCGGTCGGCATCGAACATCCCGATGACCTGATTGCCGACTTTGCCCGGGCTTTGGATAGGGTATGACTGCCGCAACCGACGCGGCCGCCGGAGCAAGCATGACCGACAGAATTCACGATCCCCACGCAATCGATGGCAAGATTGCCGCGCCTGATGTCCTGCACGATGTGGTGGTGGTCGGCGCCGGCCCGGCCGGGCTGGCGGCGGCGCTGGCCGCGGCACGGGCCGGGCGGCAGGTTGTGCTGATCGATGAACACCCGGTGCCGCCGGGGCTGGCGGGCAGCGATGTGCCGTTGTGGTTTGGCGGCCGCGCGACCGCCGCCTTGCAGTCGCCCGAACGGCTGCTGGAAACGCTGGTCGAAAACGAACCGCTGATTGCCGAATGTTTTGAGGCCGGCGTCGATGTCCGGCTGGGCACCATGGCCTGGGGGCTGTGGCGCAACCGTGAGGCATGCGGCGTGTTGCCGCGCGCGATGCTGGGGCTGGCCGACGGACAGACATCGTGGACCGCCGGGTTTGCTCAGCTGGTGCTGGCGACCGGCGCGCGCGATTGCGCGCTGGCCTTTGCCGGGTGGGACCAGCCCGGGGTGATGGGTGCGCTGGCGTTTGAAACGCTGGTCACGCGCTATGACGCGTTTGCCGGCAGCCGCGTGGTGATCCTGGGTTCGGGTGATCTGGCGCTCGACACCGCGCGGATTGCTCTTGCACGCGGGATTACGGTCGCCGCGCTGATCGAAGTGCGCGATGCCGTGCAGGGTACCGGCGCAGCAGCCGCCGCGCCAATCCTGACCGCGCACCGCCTGATCCGCGCCGAAGGCGGGATCGACGGGGTGGAACGCGTTATTGTCGCTGATGCCGATGGTACCGAACACACGATCGCCTGCGACACCGTGATCATGGCGATCGATGCCGTGCCGGCGATCGAACTGGCCGAAGTGGCCGGCGCCGCAGTGGTGACCGAACCTTTGCGCGGCGGCGCGGTCATCCCCGCCGGCGCGGGCGAAGTGCTGCCGTGCGTGTGGATGGCGGGCGCCGCCACCGGGCTGCTGGCATCGCGGGACGATGCGGCGGCGCAGGGCGCTGCGGTGATGGCCATGGCGCTGGGGCAACCAGTGACCATGCCGGCACCCGCCGGCACCTTTGACCGCATGGCCTATCGCGCCGAATGGCTGCGCGCTCTGGTCGCGACCAGCCCTGATACGACCATGGTGTGCCAATGCGAAGAGGTGAGCCGCGCCGATCTGATCGGGGTGCAGCCGCCGCAATATCTACCCCGGTCCGACACCATGCGTGCTCGCTCGCTCGATACCTTGCTCGATGACGGGCCGCCCGATGCCGAACAGGTCAAACGCCTGACCCGCGCCGGGATGGGGCTGTGCCAGGGGCGCCGCTGCCGCGAACAGGTGTCGCTGCTGCTGGCGATGTCGGCCAACCTGCCGCCCCGCTCCGCGCCGCGCGGCAACTGGCGCGTGCCGGTGCGCCCGGTGCCGCTGGGGGTGCTGGCGGACTGGAACGAAACCGCCGCAATGTCTGCCGGGTGGGACGTGTGGTTCGGCATCGGCACGCAATGGATTCCCTACAAGGATATCGGCACCGAGGCGGAAACGCGCAAACTGGCGACCCTGGCGGGGAGCATGCACATATGACCGCCAAGGACACGCATTACGACGTCATCGTGATCGGCGCGGGCGTTACCGGGCTGTCGGCGGCGTGGTGGCTGGCGCGCGATGGCAAATCGGTGCTGGTGCTGGACAAGGGGGTGGTCGGGGCAGAGGCCTCCAGCCGCAACGGCGGCGGCGCCAGCCATTACCAAAGCCCGCTGTTTGCCGAAGAACAGCGGTTGTGGCCGATGATGGATGATCTGCTGGGCTATCCCACCGAACACCAGCGCGAACGCGTGATCATTGCCACCAACCAGCACGATCTGGATCACTATCACTTCGTCGCCGAAAATTGCGATGAAATGGGCTGGCCGGTCGATCGTATCGATGCGCAGACCGCGCGCGACATGGTGCCGATCGCCGGCGACAATTGCCTGGGCGGCATCCATTTCCGCTTTGGCGGGCATGCCAACCCGCAACGCACGGTGCAGGCCTATGCCTGGGCGCTGAAGGATCACGGCGGGCGCGTGATCCAGCATTGCCCGGTGCTGTCGATTGAAACACAGGGCGGGGCGGTGACCGGGGTGACCACGCCGCAGGGGCATTTTTCGTGCGGCGCGCTGGTGGTGGCGGCCGGGCCGCAGATCGCCGGTTTGCTGGCGCCGCTGGGCATCGACGTGCCGCTAATGGCGGCACGCGCGGAAATGATCGTGACCGAACCGGCGCCGCTGATGCGGCTGGGCGGGGTTGATGGCAACGGATTGTATGGCCGGCAGACGATGCGCGGCAATCTGGCGTTTGGCGGCGGCCCGCACGAATGGATCGATACCGAGGCACAGGGCCCGCGCGCGCGCCCGACCACGCCGCTATCGCGCAGCCTGGCGCGGCGCGTGGCCGAACTGTTTCCCAAGGCCGCGCATATCAACGTGATCCGGTCATGGGCCGGGATCGTTGAAAACACGCCCGATGGCCGGCCGATCCTGGACCGGATCGACAATCTGGTGATCGCCACGATGTCGGGGGTCGGGTTTGGCCTGTCGCCCGCTACCGGGCACGCGGTGCGCGATCTGGTGGTCGATGGCGCGTGCAGTTTTACCGATATCGCCAAATTGGCGCTGTCGCGCTTTGACGGTCTGGAGGCCGACTGGCGCGAAACACGCGGCTGGCTGCCGTTGACGGCCGCCTGATGGGCAATCCGGGGTATTCGGCACTATCGCTGTTGCGCGGGGCGCTCGGCGGGCATCGGCACTGGGGCCGGGCGTGGCGCGCGGCGGAACCGGGCGGGCCATACGATGTGATCATCATCGGCGGTGGCGGGCATGGGCTGGCCACCGCCTATTACCTGGCGCACGAACATGGCGTCCGGCGGATTGCGGTGCTGGAAAAGGGCTATATCGGCGGGGGCAATACCGGCCGCAACACCACCATCGTGCGATCGAATTACCGGCTGCCGCAGTTGCAGCGGATGCTCGATTATTCGTTGAAGCTGTGGCACTCGTTGTCCGACGAATTGAATTACAACGTGATGTTTTCCCCGCGCGGGGCGCTGTTCCTGGGCCACAGCGATGCCGACATGGCAAAGCTGGCCGAACGCGGTGACGCGCTGATCGCGATGGGCATCGATGCCGAACTGATGGACAGCGCTGCGGTGGCCAAACTGGTGCCGCTGTTCGACATGCGCCGCGATGCGCGCTGGCCGATCGATGGCGGGCTGATCCAGCATCGCGGCGGCACCGCGCGGCATGATGCGGTGGCCTGGGGCTTTGCCCGGGCGGCCGACAATCTGGGCGTGGACATCATCGAAAATTGCGAAGTCACCGGTTTCCTGCGCGATGGCGACAGTGCCGGCGGGCGCGTGACCGGGGTGCGCACCACCCGCGGCGATATCCACGGCGGGCGTACCGCGATCTGCGTGGCGGGCAACAGCGGGCACGTGGCCGGGCTGGCCGGGCTGCAACTGCCGATCGAAAGCCACACGTTGCAGGCGTGGGTGACCGAACCGGTCAAGCCGATGATCGACACCGTGGTCATGTCGCAATCGCTGCACTGCTATTTTTCGCAAAGTGACAAGGGCGGCATGGTCGGCGGCGGTGATCCTGACATGTTCCCCAGTTATGCCCAGCGCGGCGCGCCGATCCGGCTGGAAGATTCGATTGCGCAGGCGATCGCGCTGGTGCCGGCGCTGTCACGCCTGCGCATGGTGCGCAGCTGGGCCGGGGTGACCGACATGAGCTTTGACGGTGCGCCGATCATTGGTGAAACCCCGCTGCCCGGGCTCTATCTCAACGGCGGCTGGTGTTATGGCGGGTTCAAGGCGACGCCCGGATCGGGGCGGCTCTATGCCCATCTGCTGGCCACCGGCACCAGCCATCCGATTGCCGCGCCGTTTGATCTTGCCCGCTTTGCCGCCGGACGCACGATCGATGAGGCCGGTGTCGGCCCCATGCCGCAGCATCGCTAGGGGATTGTGACAAGATGCTGTTGATCCCGTGCCCGCATTGCGGCCCCCGCAACCAGGAAGAATTCGCCTACGAACGCAGCGTCGACAGCGTGGTGCGGATCGATGATGCGCCCGCTGTAGCGATGGCCGCGCTGTACACACGCGCCAATTTGCGCGGCGAAGATCACGAAATCTGGTGCCACGCGCATGGCTGTGGCCAATGGTTGCGGATGACGCGTGACCGCGTGACGCACGCGATTCGCAATGTGGAGGCGCTGTAATGGCCGCTTCGCACCGCACCGGTTCCGGCATTTCCGCGCAGACCGTGCCGTTCACCTTTGACGGCGTGGCCTATCAGGCACAGGCCGGCGATACGCTGGCGGCCGCGCTGATCGCCAATGGCGTGCAACTGATGGCGCGCAGTTTCAAATACCACCGCCCGCGCGGTGTGCTGGCGATGGGCAGCGAAGATCCTTCGGCGCTGGTGACGGTTGGCACGGGCGGGTGGCAGGAACCGAATGCGCGCGCCAGCGACGTGTTCGTCTATCCCGGGCTGGTCGCGCGCAGCCAGAACGTGTGGCCGTCGCTGCGGTTTGATGTGGGCGCGATCAATTCACTGCTGGCGCCGTTCATCCCGGCGGGGTTCTATTACAAGACATTCTTTGGCCCGCCGTCGCGCTGGATGCTGTATGAACGGTTTATCCGCCGCGCCGCCGGGCTGGGCATGCCGCCCAGCGTGGCCGATGCCGATACTTATGCCCATCGTGCGGCGTTTTGCGATGTACTGGTGGTGGGCGGAGGTCCCGCCGGGCTGAACGCGGCGCTGGCAGCGGCACAGGTGGGCAAGCGCGTGATCCTGATCGAACAGGATGCGATTGCCGGTGGCAGCCTGTTGCGCGAAAACGTGACAATCGATGGCCTGCCCGGTGCCGACTGGGCGCGCAGCATGATGGCGCAGATCACGGCGGCCGGTGGCCGCGTGCTGACCCGCACCACCGCCAGCGGCTATTGGGACGACAATTTCGTGACTGCGATCGAGCGGCGGGTGGAACCGGGCCAGCCGACGGAGCACGGCGCGACTGATCGGCCCGCGCAAGTTCTGTGGAAACTGCGCTGTGGCGAAGTGGTGCTGGCCACCGGCACGATCGAACGCCCGCTGGTGTTTGTCGACAACGATCTGCCCGGGGTGATGCTGGCGGGCGCGGCCCGCACGCTGGCGCTGCGCCATGGCGTGGCGCCTGGCCGCCGCGTGGTGATCGCCACCAGCCACGATGATGCCTATCGCACCGCGTTTGCGCTGGCGGCGGCAGGGGCAGAGGTGGTCGCGATCCTGGACAGCCGCGTGGCGCCAACCGGCGCGGTGATCGATGCCGCGCGCGTGCGGTTCCCGGTGCATGCCGATGCGCGCCCGTTGCGCGCGCTGCGCAGTGGCAACGGCGTGGGCGGGATCGAGGCGGTGATCGCGGGTGCGAAAAGACGTTTTACTGCCGATTGCATCGCGATGTCTGGGGGCGCCAGCCCGGTGCTGCACCTTCACCGCCAGGCTGGTGGCGCGCTCGATTATCACACCGACCGTGGCGCGTTTTTACCGGGGGCAGTGCGCCAGCACCACACCACGATCGGCGCGGCGGCCGGGACGCACGATCTGGTTGCGATCCTGCCCCAATCCACCGTGGTCGATCCGCTGGGCACGGCCACCCCGCCACAACCGGGCCCGGTGTGGCACGGCGAAGCGGCGGGCAAGGCCTTCGTCGATTTCCAGAACGATGTGACCACCGATGATCTGGCACTGGCGCAGCGCGAAGGTTACGTCTCGGTCGAGCACACCAAGCGCTATACCACGCTGGGCATGGGCACCGACCAGGGCAAGACCGCGGCGATGGTCGCGCTGGCGCAGATTGCCGATGGCCGCGGGCTGGCCGTGCCCGATGCCGGGCTGACCACGTTCCGCCCGCCCTATACCCCGGTCACACTGGGGGCTTTCGCGGGGCCGATGCGCGGGGACCACGCCGGGCCGATCCGGCGTTTGCCACTGGCAGGGGCGCACGACGCGCTGGGCGCGTTGTGGGTGCCGGCGGGGGCATGGATGCGCCCGCGCGCCTATCCGCGTCGCGGTGAAGCGCTGGGCGTTGCCAGTTTGCGAGAGGCGCGGATGGTGCGCAGTTCGGCCGGGGTGGTCGATGTTTCCACCCTGACCAAGTTCGAAGTGGCCGGGCCCGACGCGCTCGCAGTGGTCATGGCGGTTTGCGCTACGCCGCTGGCCAAGCTGGCGGTCGGGCGCGGGCGTTATACCGTGATGCTGCGCGAAGACGGGCTGGTGATGGATGATGGCACGGTCTGGCGGCTGGCAGATGACCGCTGGCTGGTTACCAGTTCAACCGGCGGCCTGGCGCGCATGGCGCGGCACTTTTCCTATGTCATCGATATTCTGCTGAATCACCCGCGCGCGACCGTGGTGGACGTCAGCGAACATTGGGCGGGACTGGCGCTGGCCGGGCCACACGCCGCAGCAGTGCTGGCCGATCTGACCGGGGTACCTTCGCCAGCGCACATGGGGCTGATCGATGCCACAATTGCCGGGGTGCCGGTGCGTATTCTGGGCGCCAGTTACAGCGGCGAACGCGCGTTTGAGGTGCATGTGCCGGGGCACCGGGCCGCGCCGGTGTTTGAAGCGCTGATGGCGGGTGTGACAGCGGTTGGTGGCGGGGCCTATGGTCTGGACGCGATGGACCACCTGCGCGTGGAAAAGGGCCATGTGGTGATCGGCGCCGAGGCTGACGGGCGGGTCACGCCCGGCGATCTGGGGCTGGGCGGTATGCTGCGCAAGACCGGCGGGTTTGTCGGCTGGCAGGGGCTGACGCGGCCGGTGCTGGCCGATCCGGCCGGACGGCGGCACCTGGTCGGGCTGACCGCGATCGACGATACGCCGATTGCGGAGGGCGCGATGCTGGTCGTGCGCGCGGGCGAAGAACCGCTGGGCCATGTGACCACCGCCGCACCACGCGTGGCCGGCGATGGCGCAATTGCGCTGGGGCTGCTGATCGATGGCGCCGCGCGCCATGGCGAAACCCTGGTGGCCTGGTCACCAACCCGGCGCAGCACCGTGCCCGTGCGAGTGGGTCCGCCGCTGTTCTATGATGCCGAAGGGGCGCGCTATCGTGACTGAGATGGTAGTGGCCCCGGCGGATACCCTGTTCGCGCTTGATCTGTGGCACGGCGCCGATCATGCGGCAGCGTCGGCGGCGCTGGGGTTTGCCCTGCCGGACGCGGGGCAGGGCGTGGCTGTTGCGGGCGGCACCGTATTGCGTGTTGGCCCGCGCCGGTGGTGGCTGAACGGCGCAGGGTTTGCGGACCTGACGCCTGGTGACCAGGGTGTGGTCACGCCAGTTGGTGGCGGGTGGACGCGGGTCACGCTGAATGGCGCAGGCTGGCGCGATCTGATCATGCAATCGGGGCTGATCGATGCCGAATCGGCACAATTCGGCAGTGGCAGCGTGGCGGTAACGCCCTTGCACCATGCGCGGTGCGCGGTTTTTGTGCGTGCCAATGACATTTGTGAAGTATTTGTTCCCAATAGTTATTCTGGTCATATCCTGTCGCATTGGGACCACCTTGGCTGGACACGCGTGACGGGTGCAAACCCTTCTTGAACGATTGCCGTTGGAACCGGGGGCGACATCTGGTCATACGGGTACAGGATCGATAAACATAAAGAATGGCGCGGGGGTAATCCGGCCATCGGGGGAATGAAGAATGGCGCAAGAACAGCGGGCAGCCGCACCGGTTGGTCTGTTTGCCGGGTCTGGAATTGGCGATATGACCCCGCGCCAGTGGTATGTGCTGGTGGTGCTGTCGCTGGTCTATGCCATCAACATTGCCGACCGCTATGTGATCAGCACCGTGATGGAATCGATCAAGCTCGATCTGCATGTCACCGACAGCGAACTGGCCTGGCTGACCGGAACGGCCCTCGCGGTGTTCTATGTGCTGGCCGGCATACCGATTTCGGCGCTGGCCGACCGTTACAACCGGCGCAACATCATTTCCGCCGCGCTGGTGATCTGGTCGGCGCTGACGGTGTTTACCGGGCTGTCGCGCACGTTTACGCAGATGTTTCTGGCGCGTATTGGCGTCGGCATCGGCGAAAGCGGGGGCACGCCGCCATCGACATCGATGCTGGCCGACTGGTTTCGTCCGCACCAGCGCACCTTTGCGCTGACGTTCTGGGCGCTGGGCGCATCGCTGGGGGCATGGGTCGGCGCCGATGTGGCGGGGCGGATTGCCGATGCCTATGGCTGGCGCGCGGCGTTCTATGCCATGGGCGTGCCGGGGCTGGTGATGGGCATCCTGATTTTCACCACCATCCGCGAACCGTTGCGCGGTGCGATGGATGGCGAAACCACCACAACCACCCGCGCCGCGGTTGAGCGCGCGCAAGTGAAAGTGCCGATCGTGGCCGCGCTGCGCACGATCCTGTCCCAGCCCGCCACCGTCCACCTGATGATGGGCAGTGCGGTCACCGCGCTGTGGGGTTGGGGCCTGATGTGGTGGACGCCGACTTATCTGCAGCGCGCCTATCACCTGACTGCTGGGCAGGCTGGCGAAATTCTGGGGCCGATGTATCTGATCGCCGGCAGCCTGGCGACCGTCGGCACCGGCTTGCTGATGGCCACCAGCCTGATGACCGATCCGAAACGCGTGCTGTGGCTGATGGCGCTGGTGGTCGGCGTGGTGACCGTGCCGTCGTTCTTTATCTATTGGACCGACAATCTGGCAGTGGCCAAGATCTGTTTGTGGATCCTGGTGCCGGCGATGTATTTTTACATCGGGCCATGCTTTGGCCTGCTCAACAACGTGGTGCCGCCGCAATTGCGCGCGATGGCATCGGCGGTCACGCTGCTGCTGGCCAACATCGCCAACCTGGTGATCGCGCCGCAATTTGTGGGCTATGTGTCTGACTATGTGGCCGGGCCGCATGGTGCCGATGCCGCGTCTTTGCGGATTGCGCTGTTGTTGCTGGCGCCGACCGGATTCTGGGCGACCTATCACTATATCGCCGCAACTCGGAAGATCGATGCCGAAGTGGCGCGGGTTCGCAACGCGGAATTTTGATGTGCGCCGGGCGCCGCGATGCGGTGCCCGGTTACCATAGCCGTGATCAAACGCGGCGGCGCGGCCCGTTTGACAGCGGGCTGTTGACGCGGTGCAGTGAACTCACGGTCCAGTCAGATTGTTCCTGCAACCGTGCCAGTTGGCGTTGCAATGTCGCGCTGATGGCGTCGGTATCGACGGTTCCGGTCAGTTCCACGCCAAAGGCATTGTTGCGCAACCAGCGCACCACACCAGCCAGATCGTCCGAACCGGGCAGGCGGATGGTGACCAGTTCGCCAATCGCCGGCGGCTTGTCCTTGGCCGTTACGCCAACCCCGCGTTCGGACAGGTTGCGCACCACGATCGGGATTTCGGCGCCATTGGCCAATCGCAATGTGCCGCGCACCAGACGTGCACGGCGATTTTCGCGCAGCAACGATCCTGAAACCGGTTGCCGGTCCATGAACGACATCGTGATTTATCCCGTCACCAACAGTGTACTGTCGGAACTGCCGTCCGACAGGTTTTCCCCGAAACGGTGATACGCGATTTTTGTAAACGGAACGTTGCGAATGACCGACGAATCTCAGCCCGCGATCATGCTCAGGGCCGCAATCTGGGCCGGCGAATAGCCCTGCTGTTCCAGCCGTCCGGCCAGCGCATCGACATCGGGCCCATGGCGGGCGGATTCGCACAGAAAATCGCGCAAGGGTGCCAGGTCGGCCGCAACTTCGGGCGCGACTGCCACGCGCATGCCCGGCACGATCCGGCGGATTTTGGCAAGGCCCCGTCGCACCGGGCCGGACTGCTGGTCGCCACAGCGCAACCCTTCGACCGCGCGCAGCGCGCGTTGTACCCCGCGCCATTCACCCGGGCTCAACGTCGGTATGGGCGGGTGCGCTGCTGTGCCGGAATCGCCACGCGTCTGGGTATTGCGAGCAGGCATGATCAAACCACCAGGTGATAAAAGCGACAGGACGGGGGCGGGCGTGGCCCGTCTGGCCCGCCACAAGCGCCCTAATGTCAATCGGTTGGTTTCAGTTTCCTGAACAGTTCGACGGGGCGTGGCGCCCTCGTGCCGAGCCGTGTGGGGCCGTGCTGTTCAATGCTTTGTTGTGATGTTTTTGCATCACCCGCCGGTTGCGGGCATGACTTGCGCAGTGGCCGCCATCACTTGCCGGCCATCGTCGGCAAAGGCAGCCAGATCAAGTCCATCCGCCGTTTCGCGCAAGACCAGATGCAAGGGTTCATCGGCGATGGCGGGGGACGCCCCGCGAAACCGGAATGATGCCAGCCGGTCGCCGCCCAGATGTCGCCGCGCCAGATCGATCAGCAGACTGGCGATCAAAGGCCCCTGCACGACCAGCCCGCGATAGCCTTCTGCCTGGGTCGCATAAGGCCAGTCATAGTGAATGCGGTGGCTGTTGAAGGTGAGCGCGGAATAGCGGAACAGCAGCGCTGGCCCTGGCCGCACGGTGCGGGTCAGCAACCACGGCGCAGGGTCAAAGTGCCCAGGTGCGGGCGTAGGAACCAATGCGGCCCCGGGCGGCGCGGCGGCGCGATAGACCAGGCTTTGCGTTTCCGACACCAGCACATGATCGTGGCGGGCAAGGTCATGGGCGATTTCGACAAACACCAGCGGCCCGCTGGTTCCGGTCTTGGCGGTCACGGCGATTACCCGTGATGTGCGCACCACGCCGGCGCCAACCGGCAGGGGGCCATGAAATTGCAAGGTGCCTGCGGCCCACATCCGGCGCGGCAGTGGCACCGGTGGCAATAGCGCATGTTCCGCCGAATCGCGCTGCGGGTGGCCGTCGCTGCCCAGCTGCATGGTCAGGGCCTGTGGTGGCGCCAGGCACCAATGTAATCCGAGCGGTGCGCTGCCATCAACCGGACCTTCGCGGTCCAGCGTGGCGCACCAGCGCGCGACCAGCCCGGCATCGACCCGGTCGCCATGCTGCTCGCTGCGGCCGATCCACGCGTCCCATTCGCCCATCAGTTGCGTGTGGCCAGCAGGCCGCGCGCGATCACTTGTGCCTGGATTTCGGCCGCGCCTTCAAAAATATTCAGAATGCGTGCGTCGCACAGCACGCGGCTGATTTCGTATTCCAGCGCATAGCCATTGCCGCCGTGGACCTGCAGTGCGGCATCGGCGTTGGCCCAGGCGGTTCGCGCGGCGTGCAGCTTGGCCATGCCCGCCTCGATATCGCAGCGTTTGCCGGTGTCCTTGGCGCGCGCCGCCGCATAGGTCAGCTCGCGCGCCATGACCCAATCGACTGCAGACATCGCCAGTTTGTCGGCCACGCGGGGAAAATGGACGATCGCGCGGCCAAACTGTTTGCGCGTGCAGGCATAATCCAGCCCCAGTTCCAGCGCGCGCCGCGCCACGCCCACCGCGCGTGCGGCGGTCTGGATACGCGCGCCTTCGAATGTGCGCATCAGCTGTTTGAAACCCTGGCCCTGTTCGCCGCCCAGCAGCGCATCGGCCGGCGCGGTCAGATCATCGAATTGCAGCGCATATTCGCGCATTCCGCGATAGCCCAACACCTCGATTTCGCTGCCGGTCATGCCCGCCGCGGGGAACGGATCGGCCTCGGTCCCGCGCGGTTTGGGCACCAGCAGCATCGACAGCCCGGCATAGCCACTGGCATCGGGCAGCGTGCGGCATAGCAGGGTCATCAGATCGGACCGGCTGGCGTGGGTGATCCAGGTCTTGGCGCCCGCGATGGTCCATTGCCCATCATCCAGCCGCGCGCGCGTCTGCAACGCGCCCAGGTCCGACCCGGTATCGGGTTCGGTGAACACCGCGGTCGGCAACACTTCGCCGCGGGCGATGCGTGGCAGCCAATAGTCCTTTTGCGTATCGGTGCCGCCCAGCGCGATCAGTTCGCCGGCGATTTCCGAACGCGTACCCAGTGATCCGGCGCCGATCCAGCCGCGCGACAGTTCTTCGGTGATCACGCACATCACCAGTTTGTCGAGGCCAAGCCCGCCATATTGTTCGGGGATGCACACGCCAAAGGTGCCGAGATCGGCCATTGCCGCGACCGTGGCATCGGGGATCAGCGCGTTGTCGAGGTGCCAGCGATGCGCGTGGGGCACGATTTCGCTGTCGGTAAACCGCCGGAACTGGTCGCGGATGGTATCAAGTTCGGCATCGCCAAACGCTTCGCTGGGCCATTGGCCCTGCGCCAGCGCGGCGGCCAGTTCGGCCCGTACCGGCGCCAGATCGGCATCAATCCATTCGCCAACCGCTTCACGCAGCCGCTGCGCTGCGGCGCCGAGCCCCAGATCGGCCGGGCGCACCAGTTCGTTCTGCCCCATCGGCAGCCCGCCAACGATCTGCGCCAATGTTTCGGCAAAGGCGATCCGTTCCACCAGCGCATCGACCGGGTTGGTATCGCTGTTGCGCGCGCGCCACTGCGCGACAGCCTGCAGCGCGGCGACGCTGGTCGCCACCCAGGCAAAGCCATGCGCGGCGCGCTGTTCCTGATCGATACTGCGGTGCGCCAGCCGGTCGATGAGCGCGGTGCGCGCCTCGGCCAGATAGAGTTCGGCGGCGGTGAGGGCAGTGGTGGTTGCGGTCATGCCGCGCGCTCAAACACCGCAGCGATCCCCTGGCCACCGCCGATGCACATCGTTTCCAGCCCGTAACGCCCATCGCGCCGCACCAGTTCGCGCGTCAGGTTGGCCAGAATCCGCCCCCCGGTGGCGCCGATCGGGTGGCCAAGCGAGATGCCCGATCCATTGACATTCAGCAGGTCGAGCCGGCTGTCATCGTCGGACCAGCCCCAGCCTTTCAGCACGGCCAGCACCTGCGGGGCAAACGCCTCGTTCAGTTCGACCAGGTCGATCTGGTCCCAGGTCAGCCCGGTGCGCGCAAACAGACGCTCCACCGCCGGAACCGGGCCGATCCCCATCCGCGCCGGGTCGCAGCCCGCCGCCGCCCACGAATGGAACCAGGCGATCGGGGTCAGCCCCAGTTCGTCCAGCTTGTCTTCGGCCACCACCAGGCAGGCGGCGGCAGCATCGTTCTGCTGGCTGGCATTGCCGGCGGTGACCACCGCGCCGGGGATCGTTTTGGCCTCGATCGCGCGCAGCTTGCCCAGCGATTCCACCGTCGCATCGGGGCGATAGCCTTCGTCGTGGTCAAACAGGACCGGATCGCCCTTTTTCTGCGGGATCGCGACCGGCACCAGTTCATCCGCAAACAGCCCGGCGGCCCAGGCCGCAGTGGCGCGGCTGTGCGACCGTGCAGCATAGGCATCGGCGGCTTCGCGGGTAATGCCGTAATCGCGCGCCAGGTTTTCGGCGGTTTCAATCATGCCCGAAATCACGCCAAAGCGTTCGACCGGCTGCGACATCAGCCGCCCGCGCGTCAGCCGGTCGTGCAGCACCAGATTGCCGGCGCGCAAGCCTTTGCGGATGTCGGTGGAATAATGTTCGACGTTGGACATCGATTCAACGCCGCCCGCCACCACCACATCGGCGGCGCCGGTCTGCACCATCATCGCCGCGTTGACCACCGCCTGCAACCCCGATCCGCAGCGGCGATCGACCTGGTATCCCGGCACATCGATCGGCAGCCCGGCGGCCAGCCACGACCAGTGGCCGATGGCGGGTGCCTCACCATTGCCATAGCCCTGGGCAAAGATCACGTCGTCGACCCGCGCGGGATCGATGCCGCTGCGCGCGATCAGCGCCTTCAGGATCACCGCACCCAGGTGTCCGGCAGTCAAGGGCGCCAGCGCGCCGCCGAATTTGCCAACAGGTGTGCGCAGGGGGGCAACGATGGCGGCGCGGCGTAATGGGGTCATGTCGTGGTTCCTGCTATGCCAGTATCGATAAGGTGGGCCACTTCGCCCGATGACAGCCCCAGCCGTTCGGTCAAGACCGCCTCGGTATCTGCGCCATTGCGCGGGGCGGGGCGGGGTGGCTGGCGGGTCATCGCCGGCAGCGTGGCGAACGCGCCTGCTGCGGGATAGACCGCGCCGCTGGGGTTTTCACACGCGCCGAACAGCGGATTGTTGGCGACCAGCGCAGGGTCGGCCACGGCGGCATGCATCGGGCGATAGGCCGAATAGACAATGCCGCCGGCATCGAACGCAGTTGCCAGATCGGCATGCGCACGTGCGCCGATCGCAGACTCAAACAAGGGAAACAGCGCGTCGCGGTGGTTGAAGCGCGCGCCATCGTCGGCGGCGAACGACACGCCGCGTGTGACCTCTACCGCAGCAATCGCGTCGCCCAGGCCCAGCGCCGCCACCAGATTGGCCCATTGCCGGTGAGTGACGACCACGATCATCGTGCGCACGCCATCGCCGGTCACGAAATCGCGCCCGAACAGGCCGAACACGGTGTTGCCCAGCCGTGGCCGGTCGGCGCCGGTGGTGATCACCTCGGCCAGGCTGCCCAGATTGGCGACGGTGCCGATCGCGACATCCGACAGCGGCAGGCGCACTTCGCCCCCGGCGCCGGTCATATCGCGGTGGCGCAGCGCCGCCAGCAGCGCAAACGCGGCATAGGACCCCGTCAACAGGTCCCACGCCGGCAGCACATGGTTGACCGGATCGGGGCCATCGCCGGTCAACATGGGATAGCCGACGGCGTTGTTGACGGTGTAATCCAGAGCCGGGCTGCCATCGGCCCAGCCCATCACGCGCACCGTAATCAGGTCTGCGCGCCCCGCCGCCAGCGTGTCATGCGCCAGAAACCCCTTCGCTGGAAAATTGGTGACGAATTGCCCGGTCGCGCGCACCAGCGCCTGCAACAGTTCGCGGCCCTGTGGATGCGACAGATCAAGCGCGACCGAACGTTTGGCGCGGTTGAGGTTTTCCCAATAGAGCGAATCGTTGCCCGGCGTGACCGGCCAGCGGCGATAATCCGGCCCGCCGCCGATCTGGTCAACGCGGATCACCTCTGCGCCCATTTGCGCCAGATACAGCCCGCATGTGGGGGAGGCGACGAACGATGACGCTTCGATCACCGTAAGACCGGTCAGCAGCGGGTACATCAGGCGGCGCCCGCGGCGAAATCGCGCAGCATCTGTTTGGCGATCACCAGTTGCATGATCTGCGTAGTGCCTTCGTAAATGCGATAGATGCGCGCATCGCGGAAAAACCGTTCGGCCTCGTATTCCGCAAGGTAACCGGCGCCGCCGTGGATCTGCACGCAGCGATCGGCGACGCGGCCACACATTTCGGACGCGAACATCTTGAACGCGGCGGCCTCTTTCAGCACTTTGGCGCCGCTGTCGGCCCGGGCAATGGCATCGCGCATCATGCATTGCGCGGCATAGATTTCGGCATAACTGTCAGCCAGCATCGCCTGGATCAGCTGAAAATTGGCGATTGGTTCGCCAAATGCCTTGCGTTCGGTGGCATAGCGCGTGGCGGTGTCGAGCATGCGCCGGGCATAGCCGGTGCTGGCCGCGCCCACCGACAGCCGCCCGTTGTCCAGGCTTTGCATCGCGGTGGCAAAGCCGCGGCCTTCTTCACCGCCCAGCAGCGCGTCGCCGGGCACGAACACGTCGTCAAATATCAGATCGCCGATCTGGCTGCCGGACTGGCCCATCTTTTTATCGGGCGTGCCGCGCGACACACCGGCGCTGTCGAGCGGGACCAGAAACGCCGAAATATGCGCATTGCGGGGCAGGTTTTCGCGCGCCGTACGCGCCATCACCAGCGCCACTTTGGCATAGGGCGCGTTGGTGATGTAGCGTTTGGTGCCGTTGAGCACATAACCGTTGCCACTGCGCACCGCGGTGGTTTGCAGCCCCGCCGAATCCGACCCCGAACCTGGCTCGGTCAATCCAAACGCGGCGATTTCGCCGGCGGCCAGGCGCGGCAGCCAGTGCGCCTGCTGTTCGGGCGTACCGGCGTTCTTTATCGCCGAACAGACCATGCCGATGTTGATCGAAATGATCGAACGAAACGCCGGCATGGCATAGGACAGCGTGTGGATCGTTTCGATATATTGCGACACGTTCATGCCCGCGCCGCCGAATTGTTCGGGCATGGTCAGCCCGAACAGGCCCATATCGGCCATTTCCTGACGCAGCGCAGCGGGGATGCCGTCCTGGGCTATCACCTCGGCCTCGGCCGGGATCAGCCGTTCGCGGACATAGCGTTCCAACTGGTCATGGAACTGGGCAAAGGTGGCTGGGTCCATGCCGGGGTTGGTGCTGGTCATCGGGTGGTTGTCCCTGTCCTCGGTTCTGCGGCGTTGGCATCCCGGCCAGCGCTGCCCTGCGTTGCGCTATCTGGCAAGGTTCTTACGGGGGCAAGCGTCGCGGCGGCGGTGCTTCGCAGGTTGGTGTTTCGGAAGGCGCTATCGGGGAAGGCCAGCGGTTTCAACCGTTGTGCTGCGAATTTTGTCACGCCGGGCATGCCGTTCGCGCGCTACGCACTGTTGCGTAGCGCGCGGGCAGCGCGGTGTTGAACCGCGCCGTGCGACGGTACCCGCTGCTCTGCACGTCCGGCGACCATGTTGAAACGTATCCGCACCGATCAGGTTGAGCTGGGGATGTTCATTCACCGGCTGGAAGGCAACTGGTTCCGCCATCCGTTCTGGAAGGCGCGCTTTTTGCTGGATGACCCCGCGCGCCTGGCGGCCCTGCATGCCAGCGCGGTGGAATGGGTGCTGATCGATGCGGCGCTGGGGCGCATTCCCGATCATGCCCGCCCATCGCCCGCACAAACGGAAACAATTGCGAGTGCGCCGCCGGCGGATCGCGGTGCCGGGGCCGCTCCGCCCGGGCGGCGTCTGGCTGAACTGTCGCCCGAAATCGCGCGCGCCGATCGCCTGGCACGCCAGGCGGGCAAGGCGGTCAATTGCCTGTTTCTGGAGGCGCGGTTGGGCAAGCATATCGCCGCCAGCGATGTCGAACCGGTGATCGAGGATATCTATGCCTCGATCCAGCGCAACATCTATGCTTTCAATGGTCTGCTGCTGTGCCAGAACGATCAGGTGCATCTGTACCGCCACGCGCTGGCCGTGTCGGCGCTGATGATCGCGCTGGCGCGGGCGATGCGGCTGTCACCGGACGCCACGCGCGAAGCCGGCATGGTCGGGCTGTTGATGGATATTGGCCTGGCGCAGCTGTCGGCAGACGCGGGGCTGGCCGATTGTCGCGACTTGCCCGATGATCAGGCGCAGGGCCATGTCATTCACGGCCTGATCCTGCTGCGCGCCGCTGGCGACATTCCGCTGGCGGTGTTGAACGCCTGCCTGCAACACCATGAACGCATCGATGGCAG
This sequence comes from Novosphingobium sp., assembly GCF_040398825.1. Taxonomy (GTDB): domain Bacteria; phylum Pseudomonadota; class Alphaproteobacteria; order Sphingomonadales; family Sphingomonadaceae; genus Novosphingobium. Next base: position 144,239 of record NZ_JBBATI010000003.1, on the reverse strand, counting down.
CGGCTATCCCCATGGTCTGGCAGGCGATGCGATCGGCCAATATGCGCGGATGGCCGCGCTGTGCGACGATTATGCCACGCTGGTGACCGGATCGCAGGACTATGCCCCGCGCGATCCAGCCAGCGCGATTGCCCGGCTGCAAGCGGGCGGTGCGGCCTATGATGGCGCGCTGGTTGAACGCCTGACCGAGGCGGTCGGGGTCTATCCGATCGGATCGTTCGTGCGCCTGCGCAGTGGCCGGCTGGCGATGGTGGTCGATCAGGATGATGGCGACAGCGCGCTGCCGGTGGTGCGGATTTTTGCAATGCTGTCGCACGATCCCACAGCCGGCCCCGCCATGACGCCGCTGCGCCCGACCACCTTGGCGCTGGGGCATTGTTATGGCGAAGACCGGATCGATGGCATTGTTGACCCGGCTAGCCTGGGGCTGCCGCCGTTGGAATCGTTGCGCGGGGACCTGATGGCCGGGGCGATTCGCAGCGCCGTGCGCTGATCCGCCGCAGTTGCCGATGCGATGACCGGTCCGGCGTAAAAAAAGGGCCGGCCAGTTGCCTGGCCGGCCTTGAAAGTTTTGGGAGAGGATGCCTGAAAGGCAGGATCGGAATGGACCGGCGTGACCGATTGTGCAAGTGCGAAAGAAGCCTAAGGGCTTGCGCAAAAGGCAATTAACCCGCCCTGCTGCGTCCTGCTATCCTTTAAATTTATGATAAGTATTGATTTATAGTGTCAATCCAGCGTCGCGACGGTGGCTGCGCGTTATTCATTTACCATGATATTGGGGTTGCTTTGCGATCTTGCCGCAATGCAGCGAATTTCGGATGGAACATTTCAGGTGGGGCGAGCCAGCAGTTCCATGGCCAGTGCTTCGGCCACCTTGATGCCATCGACCGCCGCCGACAGGATGCCGCCGGCATAACCGGCGCCTTCGCCCGCCGGGTACAACCCGCGCGTGTTCAGGCTTTGCAGATCGGCCCCGCGGCCGAACCGTACGGGTGATGAGGTGCGGGTTTCGACCCCGGTCATGATCACGTCGGGGTGATCATAGCCGGGGATCTGGCGGCCGAACACCGGCAGCGCTTCGCGGATCGCGCTGATCACATAGTCGGGCAGGCACTGGCCGAGATCGGTCAAGTGCACCCCCGGCTGGTACGATGGCACGACGCTGCCAAACGCGCCCGATGACGCGCGCCCGGCCAGCAGATCGCCCACTTTCTGCCCTGGCGCGCAATAATTGCTGCCCCCGGCGGTATAGGCCAGGCTTTCCCATTTGCGCTGAAACGCGATGCCCGCCAGCGGCCCGCCGGGATAATCGCGCGACGGGTCGATATCGACCACCAGCCCCGAATTGGCGTTGAATTCGGCACGCGAATACTGGCTCATGCCGTTGGTTACCACGCGGCCCGGTTCGCTGGTGGCGGCGACCACGCGCCCGCCCGGACACATGCAGAAACTGTAAACGGTGCGGCCATTGCGCGCCTGGTGCGTGGCGGCATAGGACGCCGGTCCCAGCACCGGATTACCGGCAAACGTGCCATAGCGCGCGCGGTCGATCCACCCTTGCGGATGTTCGATGCGCACGCCGATGGCAAAGGGTTTGGCGACCGCGTGCACGCCCCGGTCGCACAGCGCCTCAAACGTGTCGCGCGCCGAATGGCCGACCGCGACGATCACCTGCGCCGCCGGCAAGACACTGCCATCGGACAAGTGCAGCGCGGCAATCGAGCGCGTGCCCGCGGCATCGGTGGCGATTTCAAAATCATCGACGCGGGTTTCAAAACGGTATTCGCCGCCCAGCGCTTCGATCGTATCGCGAATGCTCATGACCATGGTCACCAGCCGGAACGTGCCGATATGCGGGTGCGCCTCGGTCAGGATGTCGGCGGGTGCGCCGGCCTTGACGAATTCCACCAGCACCTTGCGCCCCAGATGGCGCGGGTCCTTGATCCGGCTGTACAATTTGCCGTCGGAAAAGGTGCCGGCGCCGCCTTCGCCGAATTGCACGTTGGATTCAGGGGTCAGCACTGACCGCCGCCACAGCGCCCAGGTGTCCTTGGTACGTTCGCGCACCGCCTTGCCGCGTTCGATGATGATCGGTTTCAGCCCCATCTGCGCCAGCACCAGCGCCGCCATCAACCCGCATGGGCCGGCACCGATCACCACCGGGCGCGGCCCGTTCCAGTCGGCCGGCGCGCGCACGGGAAACCGGTACAGCGTATCCGGGGCGGGGCGCAGATCCTTGTCCCCGGCGTGGCTGGCGGCGACTGCGGCCTCATCACGCAGCGTGACGTCGACTGCATAGACCAGTTGGATCGCCGATTTGCGCCGCGCGTCGTTGCCGCGTTTGGCCACGGCAAAGCGCAGCAGATCCTCTGGCGCGATCCGCAACCGCTGGCAGATCGCAGCGGCCAGATCGTCGGGGCCATGGTCGAGCGGGAGTTTGAGATCGGTCAGGCGAAGCATGTGGCGTCCCTATACGCCCGCGCGCCATCGCGAAAGGTGCCACACTATCAGTGCGTGTCGAGCGATACGATCCGTTCAAACACCGCCGGGTGCAACGCTTCATCAAATTCGCAGCCGATATCGAAACGATCGACCCATTTCACGGTGGCGCGGCGCGGGGGCAGGCCGGGCAGGGTGATCCACAGCGCCTCACCAATGCGCAGCCGTTCCATCGCCGCCAGCCGCACGCCGTGGCACGACAGGTCCAGCGTCACCCCGGCCATCCGCACGGTTGACCGCCGATACTGGACCTTGGCGCTGATCCCCTGCCGGGATGACCGGCGCGGCAGCAAGGTGCGCGATGATGATTGCTCTGACGCGATCATGGTGATGCCTGTTGTTCGGGCAATGGGCCGTGTGCCATGCTTACGTGATAGCCCTTAATATCGGGTTATGATTGCTCCGGCCCCATGCAGAATTGATACGCACGGCTTTTGCGTTTGACTCAACCGGTGACAATGCAAAAGCTGTGCCCGCGATCGACAGGTGGTCGTGCTGGAAACAACGGGAATCGGGCATGGACAGATCAGCGCCAGGATGTGGCACACGAAACGCAATGCTGCGCCGCCGGTTGGGCACGGCAATGCTGGCGGGTGTGGCGTTGATCGGGGCAGCGCCGCTGTCGGCGCGCCCGGTGCGGCATGCAACGGCCGCGCGTCCCGGCGCGGAAACGGTTGCCGGGGTTTCGCCGGCGGATATGCGGCTGCACCGGTCGCTGCTGACGCTGGATACCCACCTGGATACGCCGGCGTCGCTGATCATTCCCGGCTGGTCGATCGTCGATCGCCATGATGTGCATGGTGATTTTACCCAGGTTGACGTGCCGCGCATGAAACAGGGGCACCTCGATGGCGGGTTCTGGGCGATCTTCACGCCGCAGGGCGCGCTGACCCCGGCGGCCACGCACGCCGCGCGCGACGCGGCGATGATGCGCGGGGTGGCCATCCGCGAAATGGTCGCGGCCCATCCGGCGGTGTTTGCGCTGGCCGACAAGGCCGCCGATGCCGCGAAATTTGCCGCATCCGGCCGGATCGTGGTGTACGAATCGATCGAAAACGCCTGGCCGCTGGGTGATGATGTCAGCCTGCTGGGCACTTTTTATCGCCTGGGCGTGCGTATTTCGGGCTTTGCCCATTTTCGCAACAACCAGTTCGCCGACAGTTCGACCGACAAGGAGCAATGGGGCGGGCTGAGCCCGGCGGGCAAAGTGCTGCTGGCGGAAATGAACCGGCTGGGCGTGGTGCCGGATCTGTCGCACAGTTCGGACAAGGCGCTGGACGATGCGCTGGCCCTGTCAAAGGCGCCGTTGGTGTTGACTCATTCGGGCTGCCGCGCGGTGTTCGATCATCCGCGCAATATCGATGATGCGCACCTGCGCGCGTTGTCGGCGCTGGGCGGAGTGATCCAGATCAACACCGTCTATGTCAAAGCGGAAAAGCCCAATCCACCGCGTGATGCGGCGATGAAGGCGTTGTCGGAAAAATACCCCGAAAATCGTGCATTGGCCCCGGCCGAACGTGCCGCGTTCCTGGCCGAACGGCGTTCGATCGAGTCGCAGTATCCGGCGACTGACGGTTCGACGTTTGACGACGTCATGGCCAACCTGCTGCACGCGATCAAGATTGCCGGGGTCGACCATGTCGGCATTGGTGCCGATTGGGACGGCGGCGGCGGCGCGATCGGGCTGGAAGATGTGGCCAGCCTGCCCAAGATCACCGCCGCTTTGGTCAAGGCCGGTTACAGCCGTGACGATATTGCCAAGATCTGGTCGGGCAACGTCCTGCGCGTGCTGGCCGCTGCCGAAGCCGAAGCCGCGCGCGAGGCAGCCGCGCCGCCGACGTAAAACAGCGGCGTTACGTCTGGCGTACGTCGGGTTTCAGCCCCAGGTGCGCCGCCAGCGTGCGCATGTCGCGGTCCACCCCGTCGTTCAGCAGCGCGGCGATCGATGGTTGCACGGTCAGCACCAGCCGTCCGTTTTCCACGGTCAATTTGCTGTCGGCCAGGCCCTGTGGTGCGCAGGTGCTGAATCGGCGGCACAGGCGCGTGGCCAGGCCCCAGCTTTGCGCTTCACGCAGCGCGGCCGGCGAAACCAGCGCGGCCAGTGCGGGGGAAATGTCCAGCCGCCCGGCATGCGCCATGATCGCGGCCGCCAGCATCACGCGTTCGGTGGTGGCCGCGCCGATCCACCGTTTGCGTAAAGCCCAGTCGCGGGCGATATCGCCGCGCAAGTTGGGTTCGACCGCCGCTGCGGCCAGGCACAGCATCGTCGCGGCCAGCCGCAGCCGTTCGCGCCGCTCGATGCCGCTGGCGGGACTGGCAGACACGGTCCATCCCGCCACCATCGCGCCGATATGCGCCGGAATGCCCTGTTCCTGCACAAACGCCGACATGCCTGCGACCAGCGGGTCCTGCCCGCGCACGCCCGGGGCCATGTCCTCGTACAACAGCCCTTCGCGCAGGCCCCACGATGAAAACACCAGTTTGCCCGGCTGCAACCGGCGGATCAGCACCGCCAGCAGCGCGGCGGTATCGGGCAGCCCGGCCATGCGCCCGCTGGAAATACCGGGCAATGATGGCAGCGCCTCGGTCCGCCGACGCGCCAGCGTGGTGGCAATGCGTTGGGCATCGGCCGGATCGATGGTGAAGCCGTGCGGATCATCGATCGGCCAGTCCAGCCGCATCATCGCATAGCGCGCAAACGCGCGCAGCGATCCGCCCACCAGATACAACGTCGATCCCGGTTCGGCTGCCCAGTCGGCCTTTTTCAGCGCCTTGGCCACCGATTGGCCAAAAGCGCGATCGCCGGTTGTGCGCAAGGCACCCAGCCGCAGCGTGCCCAGCGGCATCGAAACGCCATGACGGCAGCTGTCGTTATCGATGTCGACCAGTTCCAGACTGCCGCCACCCAGATCGCCGACGACCCCGGTCGCACCGGGAAATGCGCCAAGCACGCCGTGCGCGCTGGTTACCGCTTCCTGTTCGCCGCTGAGCAACCGGGGCGAAAAGCCAAGGGCCGCGACTTCATCCAAAAACGCCGGGCCATTGCTGGCATCCCGCACCGCCGCCGTCGCCACGACATCGACCCGGTCAACCCCTTTGAGCGACAGCAGCACGCGATAGCGTGCCAGCGCCGCCAGCGCGGCGGCGCGCGCACGCCCGCCCATCACCCCGTTTTCGGCCACGCCCTTGCCCAGCCGGGCGGTGACCTTTTCGTTGTGCAGCACCATCGGCGCGCGGGTCGGCCCGCCATAGATGACCAGCCGCACCGTGTTGGAACCGATATCGATGATCGCGCGGGCAGGCCCGTGAACCGAACGCCGGTCTGATTGTGCCATGATCTGTCAGCCCTGCAGTTTCACAAGGTTGCCGCGCGGCCGCGGCGGAGCGCCAGTTTGGGCACTTTGCGCCCCTTGGTCAGGGCTGCACCCCGGCCGGAAAGCGACGGATTGGTCATGAAATACCGATGCACGTTAAAGGGTTGCGGGCCGGGGTCGATGCGGTGGTAATGTCCGGTCTGGTCAAGCGTCCAGCTTTGTTCGGTGTCAAGCAGATTGGCGAGCATGACCTGGTCGAGCACCTGATCGTGCACCGTGCTGTTGCGGATGGGCACCATCACCTCCACCCGGCGGTCGAGGTTGCGGCTCATCCCGTCGGCCGAACTGATATAGACCCGCGCGCGCCGGTTGGGCATCGCCGCGCCATTGCCAAACGCCCAGATGCGACTGTGTTCCAGAAAACGCCCGATCACCGATTTTACCGTGATGGTTTCCGACAGGCCGGCGACCCCGGGTTTCAGGCAGCAAATGCCGCGCACCACCAGCGCGATCGATACGCCCGCCCGGCTGGCGAGATAGAGCCGGTCGATCAGATCGGGATCGGTCAGCGCGTTCAGCTTGGCCCAGATCGTTGCCGGTTTACCCGCGCGCGCAAAGGCCACTTCGCGGTCGATGCATTCGTACAGCCGGGTGCGCACCCCGCCGGGCGAAATCGCCAGCATTTCGGTGCGTTTGGGTTCGATATACCCGGTGATGAAATTGAACAGCAGCCCGGCGTCGCGGCCAAACCGCGGATCGGCGGTGAAAAACGACAGGTCGGTATAGACCCGTGCGGTCACCGGGTGATAATTGCCCGTGCCGAAATGGCAGTACGTGCGATAACCATCGCCTTCACGGCGCACCACCATCGATACTTTGGCGTGGGTCTTCCAGTCGACAAAGCCATAGATGACCTGTACCCCGGCGCGTTCCAGCTGGCTGGCCCAGTGCAGGTTCTGTTCTTCGTCAAAGCGGGCCTTCAGTTCCACCACCGCAGTTACCGATTTGCCGGCTTCGGCGGCGGCGATCAGCGCGGCGATCACCGCCGATTGTTTGCCGGCGCGGTACAGCGTCTGTTTGATCGCCACGACATCTGGATCGGACGCGGCCTGGTGCAGAAAATCGACCACCACGTCGAAACTTTCAAACGGGTGGTGGATGACGATATCCTTTTCGCGGATCGCCGCGAAACAATCGCCGCTGTGTTCCAGAATGCGTTCGGGATAGCGCGGGTTATAGGGTTCGAATTTCAGATCGGGGCGTTCTTCATCGCACAGCACCGACAGCCCGCTCATTGACAGGGGCCCGCGCGCCTTGATCACCAGCGCGTAATCCAGCCGCAACTTGTCGCGCAGCATCGTTTCGGCGCCAGGGTCAAATCCGTCTTGCAGCGTCAGCAGGATCACCCGGCCACGGCGGCGGCGCTGGATTGCGGTGCGGAAATAGCGCACCAGATCTTCGGCATCTTCTTCGATTTCGATATCGCTGTCGCGCAGCACGCGGAACACGCCATTGCCCATGATGCGAAACCCGGGGAACAGCCGGGTCGCCTTGCGCCGGATCAGATCTTCGATCGCGATCCACGTCGCCGCCGGGCCGGGCAGGCGGACGTAACGGGGCAGTGCCGGCGGGATCAGCACCATTTCATTGACTTGTGCGCCGTCGGCGGTGCGCACCAGTGAAAACAGGATGCCGCTGCCTTGGTTGGCGATGAACGGAAACGGATGCGCCGGGTCGATCGCCTGCGGGGTCAGCGCGGGCAGCACATGGCGATCGAAATAGTCGCCCAGGAACTCGGCTTCCGCCTTTTCCAGCCGCCGGGTGGTGATCAGCCGCACGCCCTGGCCGTCGAGCGCGGCAACCAGATCGGTGAAAATTTCATACTGGGCATCGACCAGATCGTTGATCGCGCCGTGGATGTTTTGCAATTGCTGCACCGGCGACAGCCCGTCGATCGATACCTCGTCGATCTGGCGGCGCACTTGCGCGGCCAGCCCGGCCACGCGCACCATCATGAATTCATCAAGATTGCTGCCCGAAATCGCCAGAAAGCGCAGGCGTTCCAGCAGCGGATAGTGCTGGTTCTGCGCCTCTGCCAGCACGCGGCGGTTGAACGTCAGCCAGCTCAGCTCGCGGTTAAAGAACCGGTCAGGCGGCAGGGCGTCATGGTCCGGTCCGGGAACGGCGTGGCGCGGGCTGGTCCTGGCGCGCTTTGGCGCGGATTCGCGGCCCGACAGATGGGGGGGAAATGGCGGGGAAGCAGCCATGATCGCGCTTTCGTGACTCCTTCGTGACGGATTTGCCACCTTTGCACGGGTGGCGACCGGTCTGGCAAGCCGGTTGCGGTGATTGTCACACGTTGCACGCGTCAGCCGCGCGATGGTCCAACCCGCGACGGCATAAAGCGGGGCTTTCGCAGTGCAAATATCTCCTATTTACTCTACTCAATGAGTTGAGTATAAGGAGCACTCACGCCGCCGGGACAAGCTGACCGGGGTCGAACGCATGAGGGACCCTGCGCCAGGATCGTCCCCCCGAACCATCGGTTCGGGGGTCGGGAGGCTGCGCGCCCGCTTGCGCGACCCCCGCAATTCCGATCCCCAAGGCAGGCAATCACTTCGCGCTCCAGTCGTTTTGCATGTTCAAAGGGAAAACATTGATGCAGTTTCGCTATGCTTTTGCCGCTGCGCCGCTGGCGTTGATTGCCGCAAATCCTGCGCTTGCCGCGCCGGCAGAGGTGCCGGTCGCGGCGCCCGCAACAACGGCCGAAACCCCGCCCGAAACCGGCGACGACATCATTCTGGTGACGGCACGCCATCGTGCCGAAACATCGCAGTCGGTGCCGATCTCGCTGTCGGTGCTGGGCGGTGAACACATCGACCGCACCGGTGCGTTCAACATTGACCGCGTGCAGCAAATGACCCCGACGGTGCAATTCTATTCACAGAACCCGCGCAACACCTCGCTCAACATTCGCGGGCTGGGGGCCACGCTCGGCCTGACCAACGATGGCATCGAACAGGGCGTGGGGGTCTATGTCGATGATGTGTACTATGCGCGCCCGGCCGCGGCCACGCTCGATTTCCTCGATGTCGATCGCGTGGAAGTGCTGCGCGGGCCGCAGGGTACGCTTTATGGCAAGAACACCACCGCCGGCGCGGTCAACATCACCACGCGCAAACCCAGCTTTGATTTTACCGCACGTGCCGAAGGATCGACCGGCAACGAAGGGTTCTATCAGTTCAAGGGCGCGATTTCCGGCCCGCTGAGCAAGACCGTGGCGGTGCGGTTGGCAGTGTCGTCAACCAACCGTGATGGCAATGTTTTCAACGCCACTACCGGGCACAAGATCAATGCGCAGCAGAACCTGGGCGGGCGCGCACAACTGCTGTGGAAGGCGTCTGATGCGCTGAGCGTCACGTTGGCGGCGGACTGGAACCGGCAGAACCCCGAATGCTGCGGGTTTGTCTATGCCCGTGTCGGTACTACCCAACGCGCCGCCAACCGCCAGTTTGGCGCGCTGGCCGCCACGCTCGGCTATGTGCCGCACACCGACCCGACCGCACGAATCGCCGATCTTGATACGCCGCTGAAGGCGCTCAACGAGGTGGGCGGCGTATCGCTGAAGGGCGAACTGGAAACCGGCATCGGCAAGATCACGTCGATCAGCGCGTGGCGTTTCTGGCATTGGGAACCGTCCAACGACCGCGATTATACCGGTCTGCCGATCACCCCCGTGTCGGCCAATCCGTCGCAGCAGCACCAGATTTCGCAGGAACTGCGGTTGAGCCACGAAGGGCGCAAGGTCGATTTTACGATCGGTCTGTATGCGTTTGATCAGAAAGTGCATGTTCAGGGGTTGCAGGTGCAGGGCGCTGCGGCCAGCAAATGGCTGCTGAAACCCAGCGCAAAGGCCAGTGATTGCTATAACTCCGGCTGCCTGAACGGCCTGACGTCGACCACGCTGATCGGTCTCGATAACGCCAGCGCCGCGCTTTATGGCCAGCTGACGTGGAAAGTGACCGATGCCCTGTCGATCCAGCCTGGCTTGCGGCTGAACTATGACTGGAAAAAAGGGACTTACAATGCGGTGATCACCGACGCGACGGGGGCGACCGTGCAGTTCGCGCCAAACAACACCGCGGCGCAGATCGCACAGCTGTCGCAGCTGGCACCCGAATCCATCGCATCAACCTATAGCGCGTGGAATGTGTCGTATGACCTGACCACCAGCTATGCCGTAACGCGCGACATCCATCTCTATGCATCCTATGCGCACACGTTCAAATCGGGCGGGATCAACCTCAATGGCGTGCCCGCCGATGCCAACGGCGTGCCGTTGTCGCAATACAACACGGTGAAACCCGAAAGCGTCGATCACTTTGAAGCGGGGATCAAGACGCAGTTCTTTGGCCGCCGCGCCACGTTCAACGTCGATGCGTTCCGCACCCAAATCCACAATTATCAGGCGATCGTGAACAACGGCCAGCAGGGTGCGCTGCGCGGGTATGTCGATTCTGCGCCGTTTGTGCGGGTGCAGGGGGTGGAATGGGACATCAGCGTGCGGCCCGATCCGCGCGTGAACGCCTATTTCAACGGCGCCTACAACGATGGCAAATATGTGCGCTTTCCCAATGCGCCGTGCCCGCCCGAACTGTCGGGCGGCAGCACGCCGACCGCCGGACAGACGCCATCGGCCCCCGGCACGGTTGGCGGGGTCAGCCCGGTGACCTGCGATATTTCCGGGCTGCGCATGCCGGGAATTTCCAAACTGACGCTGTCCTATGGGGCAGAGGCCAATGTGCCGGCCAAACTGCTGGGCCATGGTGGCGAGCTTTATGCCGGGATTGATGGCAGCTATCGCACCGCGTTTTCATCCAACGCATCGCCATCGGCCTATACCTGGGTCGCGGGTTACGCGCTGACCAATTTCCGCGCCGGTTTTCGCGCCGACACCGGCTTTGACATCTATGGCTGGGTGCGCAACGCGTTTGACGTCAATTACTTTCAGCAGCTGGCGGTGGCGCCGGGCAGCACCGGGCTGATTGCCGGCCAGCTGGGTGATCCCCGCACTTATGGCGTTACCGCCCGCGTGAAGTTCTGAGTATCGGGCGTGCGTGCGGCGATGCGGCCGCACGCACGCACCCCTTTCGATCAATCGCGTTCGATAAACGAGGTAAACGCGCCCAGCACGCCACCTTCACCGCGCCGGTCACCGCCGGCCGGCATGGCCGCCGCCAGCATGCGCCCGGCCAGTCGTGAAAACGGCAGCGACTGTATCCACACCCGGCCTGGCCCGGTCAGCCGCGCAAAAAACACGCCTTCGCCGCCAAACAGCATCGATTTGACCCCGCCGGTGGTGATGACGTCAAAGGTGACTGACGGTGTCAGCGCGGCCAGGCAGCCGGTATCGACATGGATCTGTTCGCCTGGCGCCAGTTCACGTTCGATCAGCGTGCCACCCATCTGCACAAACACCCAGCCATCGCCGTCGAGCCGCTGCATGACAAAGCCATCGCCGCCAAACAGCCCGGTCATGATCCGCTGTTGAAACGCGATGCCGATCGATACGCCGCGCGCCGCGCACAAAAAGCTGTCCTTCTGGCAGATCAGCGTGCCGCCCAGATCGGCCAGCCGGATCGGCAGCACGGTGCCCGGGACCGGCGCGCCAAAGGCCACGCGCGCCTTGCCGGTGCCATTGTGGGTAAACACGGTGGTGAACATCGTCGCGCCCGACAACAGCCGCTTGCCCGCGCCCAGCAATTTGCCCATGAACCCGGCGTCGGCGCTTTCGGAACCATCGCCGAACACCGTGGTCATGTCGACACTCGCGTCTTTCCACACCATCGCGCCTGCTTCGCCGACCGCGCTTTCGCCCGGATCGAGCTCGATTTCGACAAATTGCAAGTCGTGACCGCGAATCGCAAAATCGATATCGTCGGTCAGCGAAGGGTTGCGCGCATAGTTCCAGGGGCTGTTGGCGGCCATGATCAAAGCTTTCCAGGCATGGTTGCAGACGGCGCAAACATAACCCGGCCCGGCACGAATTGTGAAACGGATTTGAAACTGCGAGCAGTTCAGCCCGGTTGATGCATCGCGCGCAGGCCCGCGAAATAGAACCGCGTGTAATCCGCGGCCCAGCGTTCGATTTCGGCGGGTGATGCGGCGCCTTCGGTATTGGCCAGCCGGGCGTGGCCGATCAACCCTTCGACCCACAGTCGCGCCGCCACCGTCACATCGGCCACCAGTGGTGCATCGGCATCGCGGCGCTTGAGCAATTGTGCCGATATCGTTTCAATGGCGCTGCGATAGGCACTGCCAAGCATCTGCTGGCCCGTGCCGGATTCCTGGTCCAGCCAGTCGATCAGCCGGTCCATCAGCACCCCGTCGGGCGAAAACAGCATTTTCATGACTTCGCCCGCGCGCAGCCGGAATGCCTGTTCCAGCGGCAGATCAGACCCCTGTTGCGACAGATAATCGTTACGCTGATCGATCCGCCGCAACAGCAGCGCCTGCATCAGCTCAAACTTGCCGGCAAAGCGCGAATAGATCGTCGCCTTGCCGATGTGGGCGTGGCGTGCGACGCGATCAAAGGTGAAATTTTCAAACCCGCCGATCAGCAGCACGTCCCAGCTGGCATCCAGGATGCGGCCGGACAGGGCCTCTGCCTCTGCCACCGATGGCCGCCCACGGCGGATGGTCGGGGTATCACAGTCGGCGGTGTGGGCATCGGACGGCAGCAACACATCAGCTTCGCCAACGATCGCGCCCTGATCCGACAAATCTGTCACGGGCGCTGCGGCACCCGAACCATCACTAGCCGATCCATCAATGGTGGACTGGCTCCTGGCCGTGCTGGGCGTATTCGGGGCGGAACGATCCACGGACATCAGCCTGCGACTGGTCGATGGCCGCGGCCATCATGCCGACGGATGCCGCCATGTCGCTGTCCATATCCGACCGGTGCATCGGGCAGCTCATCGCCAACCCTTCGGTATAGGCCTGCAAAAAGCGGCGGCCCATATCCGAAACCCAATCCGAAGTTGCCCAGTTCGCGTTTACCCAGCTCATCCGTCCCACCTATATCCCTTAAGGGCTTTTGTGGGGAGAAGTCTGCCCGAATTCTGGCCATGGTCAAGCCACTATAAACGGAACGAAACCGGTTCATTGTTGGTCCCAGCCCAGCCCCAGCGCCTTTTCGACAGCGATGAAATCGGTGATCAGCTGCGCCTGCGCGGCCAGGGCACCCAGTTGCGCGCGCAAGGCCTGCCGCGCTGCCAGCACCGCATCGGCGCGCGATACCGTGCCGCCCGCCGCACGGCCAGCCTGCAATTTTGCCACGCGGTCGGCCGCGTCGCGCTGTTCCAGCGACCGCGCGACGGCAATGCGCTGGCTGCCGAACCGGGTCAGCGCGTTTTCGGCATCCTGCAACGCGGTCAGCACGCGCGCCTGGTAATTGGCCTCTGCCTCATCACGTGCGCCCTGTGCGCCGCGCACCAGCGCCTTTGATCGCCCGCCATCGATCGGCGACCATTTGATCTGCGGCAGGATCAGCGCGATCAGGCTGGCGGGGGTGAACGCGTCGGTCACGCTGGTGCCACCAAGCCCCAGAATGCCGGTAAAGCTGACTTTGGGAAACCGGTCGGCCATGCGCGCGTTCACATCGGCGTTCGCTGCCGCCAGCAACGCTTCGGCCTGGCGGATATCGGGACGATGGCGCAACAGCTGGGCCGGATCGCCAACGGCAATTGTCGCGGGCACTTGCGGCACCGGCGCGGGTGCCGCCACCAGCGCATCCAGCGCGCCCGGTTCCGCCCCGGTCAGCACCGCCAGCTGATCGCCCAGAATGGTGATCTGGGCGCGGGTCTGGGCGAGATCGATGCGGGTCTGGGCCAGCACAGTCGCAGCATTTTCGACATTTTGCGCCGGCGCGGTGCCGCCCGCCAGCCGGTTCTGCGCATGGACCAGCGCCTGTTGATCATCATCGACCTGCCGGTCCAGCAGCGCTGCGACGGCCTGTTGCTGGCGCAGATCCACGTATGCCCGCGCCACTTGCGCCGACAATGCCACTGCCACATCGCCCGCCGCCGCCACGCTGGCCTCGGCGCGTTTTCCGGCCGCATCGGTCCGGCGGCGGTTGGCGCCGAACAGGTCGGCTTCCCACGATGCCTGAAAATTGTCGGCGTAGACCTGTTCCGACAGGCGACCGCTGCGCCCCAGCAGCGCGGCTGGCAGTGAGGCTTCGGCCGCCAGCGCGCTGACGCTGGCGCTGGGTGCGCCGGCACCGCGTGCGCCATCAAGCGTGGCGCGCGCCTGGGCAATGCGCGCCTGCGCGGCGGCCAGATCGGGCGACCCGATCAGCGCGCGCGCCTCGATCGCGTTCAGCACGGGATCGCCCAGCGCTTCCCACCAGTGTGCAGCGGGCGCAGTGGCCCGGGTATCGACGGGCGCGCGCAAATAACTGGCGCGCGCCGCCGCCACCGGCGCACGCTGCGCCGGGCCATGCCAGTTGCGATCGGTGGTGGCACAGCCGGTCAGCACCAGCGCGGTCAGCGGCAACAGGCCCAGGCGGATCGGGTTCAGGAAAACAGACATCAGTGCATCGCCATCTGGTGGTGGCCCCGGGGCAGGGGGCGCAGGAGCAGGACAAGCGGAATGACGATCGCGATCGCCCAGGCCAGCGCGACGAATTCGTCGGTAAAACTCATCACCAGCGCCTGGCGCAACACGGTCTGGTCAATCGCGTGGAGCGCACCCATCGTGCCGGCATCGCCCGCACCATAGGTTGCGGCCTGGCTATTGACCCAGTCCTGCACCCCGGTGTCGTTGGCGCGTACCGCGCTGAACAGCGTCCAGTGGTGAAATTCCATGCGGCGGTCCTGCAGCGTGGCCAGCAGCGCCAGCGCGATCGATCCGCCCAGGTTGCGCGCGGCGTTGAACAGCCCGGACGCATCGCCCGCCTCGTTCGGTTTGACGCTGGCGATCGCCGCCTGGTTGAGGAACAACATCGACAGCGCCTGACCCAGCCCGCGCATCAGTTGCGACAGATAGAAATCCGATCCATCCGATTGCACGGTCAGCGTGGTATCAAACCAGCACGATCCGGCCATCAGCAGCATGCCGGCCATCACCGCCACGCGCAGGTCAATCCGCGCCACCAGCAGCGGAAACAGCGGCATCATCATTGCCGCCGGGATGCCCGACAGAAACACGATCCCGCCGGCCTGCTGGGCATTGTAACCGGCAATCGCTGCCAGGAACTGCGGGATGACATAGGATGTCCCGTACAGGACCGCGCCGATCAGCAGCCCCAGCACAAACACCGATGCAAATGCGCGGTTGCGCAACAGCGCCAGTTTGATCACCGGGCGCCTGGCATAGATCTGCCCCAGCCCGATCATCACAAAGCCGATCAGCGTGACCGCGCTCAATTTCCAGATCAGCGCGGATTCAAACCACTGTTCGCGGTTGCCTTCTTCCAGCACCACGGTCAGCCCGCCCAGGCCCGCAGCAAGCCCGGCAATGCCCAGCCAGTCGGCGTTTTTCAGCTCGTCCAGCTTCATCGCCGTGGGTTTCAGGCCGACCAGCAGAAACGTCATCAGGATCGCACAGACCGGGATGTTGATGAAAAAGGCATAGTGCCAGCTGTAATTTTCGGTCAGCCAGCCACCCAGCAGCGGGCCCATCACCGGCCCCATGATCAGCGTCGATCCGAACAACGCGGTCCCCACCGGTTGCTGATGCCGGGGCAGGCGGGTGGCGATAATGGTCATGCCGGTGGGGATCATCGCCCCGCCGGTAAAGCCCTGGCCCACGCGGCCGATGATCATTTCGGTCAGATTGGTGGACAGCCCGCAGGCAATCGAAAACAGCGTGAACAGCGCCGCCATCACCAGCAGGAACCGCCGCAGCCCGAACATCCGTTCCAGCCACGCGGTCAGCGGGATGATGATGATTTCCGACACCAGATAGGCGGTGGCGATCCACGTCCCCTCGGTCGATGAGGCGCCGATTTCGCCCTGAATGGTGGGCAGTGATGAATTGACGATCGAAATATCCAGCGTCGCCATCAGCGCGCCGATCGCGCCGGCGACCACCGCCAGCCATGCGGTCAGATCGGCGTTCGGCGCGCGACCGCTGACCATTGGCGTGGTTACGCGCGGGGCGACTGGCGATGACGGGGTGGCGGTGACGGCGGTCATTTGGCGTTCCGCTTTTCCTCGTCACGGATGCGGTTGATCGCATCGCGGGCAGACTTGGTATCGACCTCCACGCGCAGCGACAGCCCCGGCGCCAGCACGCGGCGCGCCTCTGGCCCGGCGTCCAGCCGGATGCGCACCGGCACGCGCTGCACGATCTTGGTGAAATTGCCGGTGGCGTTCTGGGCGGGGACCAGCGAAAATGTTGCGCCGGTACCCGGCGTAATGCTGTCGACATGGCCATGGAACGGCACGCCGGGCAGTGCATCGACCAGGATCGTCGCGGGTTGCCCGGGGCGCATCAGCCCGATCTGGGTTTCCTTGAAATTGGCCTCGACATAGATGGCCTGGACCGGAACGATGGTCATCAACCGCTGCCCTGGCTGCACAAACTGGCCGATCCGCACCGATGATGACGCCACCGTGCCCGCCACTGCGGCGGTCAGCCGGGTGGTGGCCAGATCGGTCTGTGCCGCGTCACGCTGTGCCGCAGCGGACGCAATCTGCGCGCCGGATTGGCCCAGTTGCGCCTGTGCGGCGGCATATTTGGCGCGTGCGGCCATGACCGCAGCCGTCTGCGCGGCAACATTCGCTGCCGCCTTGTCACGGTTGGCGGCCATCTGGTCCAGCATCTGTTTCGGTTCCGACCCGGCCGCGACCAGCGGGCGATAGCGGGCGACTTCGCCAGTGGCAAAGGCCAGATCGCGCTGCGCCGTGGTCAGCGCGGCATCGGCCTGCGCCACGCCGGCCTGCGCCTCGGCAATGCTGGCACGGGTGGTCGCTTCGCCCGCGCGCGCCAGGTTTTCCTGCGCGCTGGCCTGCGCCAGGCGGATGCGATAATCGGTCGGATCAACCTCGACCAGCACGTCGCCGGCCTTGACCGGCTGGTTTTCGGCGACCTGGACGGTGCGGACATAGCCCGACAGTTTGGAACTGACAGTAACACCGTCGGCCTTGACATAGGCGTCGTCGGTTTCCTGCACAAACTGGCCGTGGTCGAGATAGCCGACCGTGGCATAGACGCCATAGGCAGCACCCAGTGCCAGCGCGACCAGCGCAATGCGGCCGATGCGGCGGTTGCGGGGCCGGTTGTCGGGCGCGGTTGCTGTCGGCGGGGATGGGTCGGGCTGGGTGGTCATGCGGGGTCCTGAATGGGCGGTGTGGCCGGTGGGGCGATACTTCGGTGGGCCGGAAGTGCTATAAATGGAACGACTTCGTTCTGTTTAATGGCCAAGTGGGGGCAGAGCGACCTGCTTTCAAGTGCAACTTGCCCGGTCGTGATTGCAGTTTTTGCAATTTGATTGGGATCAGCACCAAAACCGGCGTGTCGCAAGGTTGCAATGCGCAATGTCCATGCTGGTTCCGGCGGGATATCCGGCGCCTGTCGCAGACTAATCGATAAACGCGATCAATACGGGCGGAATTGATCATTGGCAAAGGGCGACGGCAATCCCTATTTACCCAACCACTGGATTACCACCATACCCCACCGGGGTGACAAACAAAGGACCTAGCTTCATGTCGATCGTTGGCAGCACCATCAAGCCGTTTGCAAACACGGCCTATCACCAGGGCAAATTCGTCGGCCTGACCGAGGCCGACATCGCCGGCAAATGGGCCGTGTTCTTCTTCTATCCGGCCGATTTCACGTTTGTGTGCCCGACCGAACTGGAAGACCTGGCCGACAAGTATGCCGAACTGCAGGGCATGGGCGTCGAAGTGTTCGGCGTGTCGACCGACACCCATTTCAGCCACAAGGCCTGGCACGACAGCAGCCCCGCGATCGGCAAGATCAACTATTACCTGGTCGGTGACCAGAACCATACGCTGTCAAAGAATTTCGACATCCTGCGCGATAGCGGGCTGGCCGACCGTGGCACCTTTGTGGTCGATCCCGATGGCACCATCCAGCTCGTGGAAATCAACCCCGAAGGCGTGGGCCGCAACGCATCTGAACTGGTGCGCAAAATCAAGGCCGCACAGTATGGCCGCGCGCACCCGGGCGAAGTGTGCCCGGCCAAGTGGGAAGAAGGCGATGCCACGCTGGCCCCGTCGATCGACCTGGTTGGCAAGATCTGATCATAACCATCTGAATTGATACCACGTTTGCCCGGCCGGTCCGCATCCCCCCCAATGCGCGGACCGGCCGGGCCGGCCGGACGGCGGCGCTAAGCCCTTCGCGTCGCCGTCCGCCAACTTTGCCAATGACTTTTGCCTGTTTGACGCTGCGCACGGGGTGACCGTTGCGTCGGCTTGACTGCCGTTGCGCGCTTGCGCTCCTGTTCCCCATGCTCTGTTCCCCATGCTCTGTTCCCCATGCCCGCCCCCCGTCCGAGAGTAACGCCCATGTCCATGCTCGATGCTGCCACCACCGCCCAGTTGAAGGCGTACCTCGCCAACTTGCGCCGGCCGATCGAACTGGTCGCCAGCCTGGGCAGCGATGCCAAATCGGCCGACACGCGCGCGCTGGTCGAAGAAGTGGCGGTGTTGTCCGACAAGATCACCGCCCGGTTTGATGGCACCGATGCGCGCCGTCCCAGCTTTGCCATCCGCGCCGATTTCGACGATGCGGGTCAGCCACGGTCCGAAGCGGTGTTTGCCGGGCTGCCAATGGGGCACGAATTCACCTCGCTGATCCTGGCGCTGCTGCACGTGGGTGGACACCCGCCCAAGGAAGACGCGGAATTGCTGGACCAGGTGCGCGCGCTGGATGGCCCGCTGCATTTCGAAACGTTCTTTTCGCTGACCTGCCAGAACTGCCCGGATGTGGTGCAGGCGCTTAACATGATTGCTGCGCTCAACCCCAATGCCAGCCATGTCGCGATCGATGGCGCGCTGTTTCAGGACGAAGTGGAGCGCCGCCAGATCATGGCCGTGCCGGCGGTGTTCCTGAACGGTGAACCGTTTGGGCAGGGCCGTATGGACCTCGCGCAGATTGTCGCCAAACTCGATACCGGGTCGGTTGCCCGCAATGCTGAAAAGATTGCGGCCAAGGAACCGTTTGACGTGCTGGTGGTCGGTGGCGGACCCGCAGGCGCGGCGGCGGCAATCTATGCCGCGCGCAAGGGCATTCGCACCGGTGTGGTGGCTGAACGCTTTGGCGGGCAGGTGCTGGACACCATGGGCATCGAAAATTTCATTTCGGTGTCGCATACCGAAGGGCCAAAGCTGGTCGCGCAGCTGGAACAGCACGTCAGGGATTACGAAGTTGACGTGATGAACCTGCAGCGCGCAGTGGGCTTTCGCGCCGCCAATGGCGACGGTCTGGCCACGGTCGAGCTGGAAAATGGCGCCAGCCTGCGCGCAAAAACCGTGATCCTGTCGACCGGCGCGCGCTGGCGCCAGATCGGCGTGCCGGGCGAAGACGAATACCGCAACCGCGGTGTTGCCTATTGCCCGCATTGCGATGGCCCGTTGTACAAGGGCAAGCGCGTCGCGGTGATCGGTGGCGGCAATTCGGGGGTAGAGGCCGCGATCGACCTTGCCGGGATTGTCGCGCACGTGACGCTGATCGAATATGACAGCATCCTGCGCGCCGATGCGGTGTTGCAGAAAAAGCTGCGCAGCCTGCCCAATGTCACCATCCACGTATCGGCAATGACCACCCTGGTGGAGGGCGACGGCAACAAGGTGACCGGCCTGGTCTATCGCAACCGCGACACCGGCGAAGACCACACCGTGCCGCTGGAAGGCATCTTTGTGCAGATCGGTCTGGTGCCCAACACCGAATGGCTGAAAGGCGCAGTCGCGCTGACCAACCGCGGCGAAATCGAAATCGACGCGCGCGGCGAAACCAGCGTCGAAGGCGTGTTTGCGGCCGGCGATGCCACCACCGTGCCGTACAAGCAGATCGTGATCGCCATGGGTGAGGGCAGCAAGGCGGCATTGTCCGCGTTCGATTACCTGATCCGGCATTGATTTCGGGTTCCCTGACGGGAACACAGGCCGCGCGCCCTGCGCGCACTCCAACAAACCCCGTGGATACTCCGGGGCAGGGGGCTTGTCCCGCTGCCCCGGCACGGTAAAGCCGCGCCGGTGAGCGCAGCCATTGTCATCGGGGCCGACCCTTCGGGCGCGCCGGTGCGGATCGATATCGAAGAACTGCTGGCGACCCGCCTGCTGGTGCAGGGCAATTCCGGGTCTGGCAAATCGCATCTGCTGCGCCGCCTGCTCGAACAAAGCGCGCACCTGGTGCAACAGGTAGTGATCGATCCCGAAGGCGACTTTGTCACGCTGGCGGACCGGTTCGGCCATGTCGTGGTTGATGGTGCGGCCTATGATCCCGCCGAAATCGCGCGGGTGGCGGCGCGCATCCGCAGCCATCGCGCCTCGGTCGTGCTGGCGCTCGACGGCTTGGAGCTGGAGGCGCAGATGCGTTGTGCGGCGGTGTTTTTGAACGCCATGTTCGATGCCCCGCGCGATCAATGGTACCCCGCGCTGGTGGTGGTGGATGAAGCGCAGATCTTTGCCCCCGCCGCGGCCGGCGATGTGTCTGACGATGTGCGCCGGTTGTCGCTGGCAGCGATGACCAACCTGATGTGCCGCGGGCGCAAACGCGGGCTGGCCGGGGTGATCGCCACGCAACGCCTGGCCAAACTGGCCAAGAACGTCGCGGCCGAGGCATCCAATTTCCTGATGGGGCGCACGTTCCTGGATATCGACATGGCGCGCGCGGCCGATCTGCTGGGCATGGAGCGCCGCGCAGCAGAGGCGATCCGCGATCTGGCGCGCGGGCATTTCCTGGGGCTGGGCCCGGCGATTGCGCGGCGGCCGGTGGCGGTGCGGATTGCCGATGTTGAAACCGTGGCGCGCAACGTGATCCAGGGCCTGATGCCGCTGCCCGACATGGCCGGCGGCGCGATGGAGGATCTGGTGCTGGCCACCACCGCCGAACCGCCCGTGCGGATGGCCCCGGCCGAACCACCGCCGCCCCCGGTTGCGGCGCTGATCGAACAGATCGGTGAAAGCCAGCCGCTGGCCGAACAGGTCACACCGCCCGCCGAGCCCAGCCTGTTCGCGGCCGAAGAGGATGCCGCCGCGATCGCGCTGATCATGGCCGACATCGCGGCCGAACCGGGTTGTACGTTTCAGGCCCCGGCGCAGCTCTACCAGGATTTCACCGTGCGCTGTCGCATGGCGCGGATCACCCCTGGCACCATCGATCTTCCGGCGTTTCGGCGCCGCTTTGCCATGGCGGTGGCCGGGATCGCCGATCCTGCCGTGGCACAATGGCAGCCCGTGCTGGCGCTGGCCGCCGATGTGCCCGACGATGTGCTCGCCCCGTTTCTGGTGCTGGCGGTGGCGGCCAGCGAGGGCGCGGCCTGCCCTGATGATGAACAACTGGCCACGGTATACGGTACACAGTCAGCAGGGCGCATCCGCCGCCTGCTCGACCACCTGGAAAAACAGGGGCTGATCGTGGTGCGCACCGATTATGGCGGGCGGCGGTCGATCGGCATTCCCGCGCTGGGGCGTTTTACCCAGCCAGGCTGATCATTCAGCGCGCGCTAAGCCGCGCGCAGCCATATATGGTGCCAATGCTGATGGGAGTATCTGTCATGAACCGCGCCGCCCGGATATTGAGCCTTGTTGCCGCCAGTATGCTGTGCGCGGCTACGGCCCTTGCCACGACCACTGCACAGCCGACGGGCGGTGATGCCGATCACGGCAAGACTGTCTATGCCCGCTGCGCCGCCTGCCATGATCTCAACACCGGTAAAACCGTGCTCGGCCCATCGATGAAGGGGATTGTGGGGCGCAAGGCGGGGGCGATGCCCGGGTTTGCCTATTCCCCGGCGCTGCAGGCCAGCGCGGTGGTATGGACCCCGGCCAGTCTGGATGCCTATATCGCCGCGCCGACACGGTTTGTGCCCGGCACAAACATGGCGTTTGCCGGCCTGCCCGATGCGCGCGACCGCGCCGACCTGATCGCCTTTCTGCAACAGGCTGCGCGCTGAACAGTGCCGGTGCGTTGACAAGCGGGGCCTGCCCGGTCCAGACCCGGAACCGGCAATCCCGTGGCGCAGAACCCATACGTATGCGGCTGGACTTCGCCGATGCGCGCGCGCAAGCGGAGCGTTGAGAACGTTCAAAACCGTCCGGCGCAACGACGTCACGATCAAAGAGGATACCTATGGCACTCGCGCCTTCTGCTGCCAGCCTTGCCCCTGATTCTGCCGACAATGATGGCGGGATGCACATCGATGCGCCCGAACTGCGGCTGTTTGTCATGGCGCTGTTCTTTATCTTTGGCGGGATCACATCGCTCAACGATGTGATCATCCCCAAGCTGAAGGAACTGTTCACGCTGAATTACATGCAGGCGATGCTGATCCAGACCGCGTTTTTTGCGGCCTATGCGATCATCGGCATCCCTGGCGCGGCGATTGTCAAACGCGTCGGCTATATGCGCGGCGCGGCGATCGGATTGTTGACGATGATGGCGGGATGCCTGCTGTTCATCCCGGCATCGGGTACGGCCACGTTCGGGCTATTTCTGCTGGCGCTGTTCGTACTCGCCAGCGGCGTGACGATCGTGCAGGTGGTCGCCAACCCGCTGATTTCGCTGCTGGGGCCGGCAAAGACCGCGGGCAGCCGGCTGACCTTTGCACAGGCGTTCAATTCGCTGGGCACCACCATTTTCCCGATTGTCGGATCGATCGTCATGCTGGGCTCTCTGGCCAAGGTGAAGGCGAGCGATCTGTCGGGCGCCGCGCTCGATGCCTATCGCAGTGCGGAAACGGTGGCGGTGGTCCATTCCTATCTGGGGCTGGCGGTTGCGCTGGCGATCGTGGCGGGCGTGGTCTGGGCCAATCGCAACCGGCTGAAGGGTGAACACCACGACCATGGCGCGGTGCTGAAAAGTTTTGACCTGCTGTTGCGCCCGCGGTTCGGGTTTGGCGCGCTGTGCATCTTTTTGTACGTTGGTGCAGAGGTCGCGATCGGGTCGTTGATCGTCAACTATATGCGCCAGCCGCATGTGCTGGGGCTGAGCGAGCTCAGCGCGGGCGCGCTTATCCCGCTCTATTGGGGCGGGGCGCTGATCGGCCGGTTCATCGGTTCGGCGGTGATGCGCACTATCGATCCGGCCAAAGTGCTGGCGTTCAACGCGGTCGGCGCGCTGCTGCTGATCGTGATCACCACACAGACCGGCGGGCATCTGGCCGCTGGCAGCCTGCTGGCGATCGGACTGATGAATTCGATCATGTTCCCGACGATCTTTACCCTGGCCTGCGAAGGGCTGGGTGAACGCGCGGCCGATGGTTCGGGGGTGATCTGCATGGCGATTGTCGGCGGTGCGGTAATCCCGCCGCTGACCGGAACGCTGGCCGATCTGACCGGCGGCAATCTGGAAATCGCGCTGATCCTGCCCGCCGTGTGCTATCTGGTGATCGCCAGCTTTGGTGTTTATGCGCGCCAGCGCGTGGCACTGCACACCTGACGCCCGGTTATCGGCCAGCCTGCGTGCGTTGACAATGGCGCGCGGGCTGGCCACATTCGCTGCATGCTATCGCAGAAGACACGGTATACCATTCGCGCGCTGCAACATCTGGCCGATACGTTCGGCCAGGGTTCGGTGCGGCTTGATACCATTGCCGAGGCGCAGAAGATTCCGCGCAAGTTTCTGACCGTGATCCTGTCGGAAATGGCGCGCGAAGGGATCGTGGTTTCGCATCGCGGGCGCGACGGCGGTTACGAGCTGGCCTTGCCCCCGGTCGATATCCGCTATGGCGATATCATCCGCCTGTCGCGCGGCAGCCTGGCGCTGGTGCCGTGCGCCAGCCGCAATGCCTATGAAACATGTGCCAATTGCCTGCCAGAGGCGGAGTGCCGGTTGCGCGGGCTGATGCTGAAACTGCGCGACGAAACCGCCGCCATGCTCGATCGCATCACGCTGGCCGATGCCATCGCGGTCGAAGCGCCGTTCGACCTGCTGGATGAAGCCCTGCATGTCTGATGATGGGTTGCGCATAAATTGATCGCCCCCCAGAACATGGCTTGGCGATCGCCGGGTCGCTGGCTATAGCACCGGCATGATGCTGAAAGCCCTTGGCCGCCACCCGCTGCGCGCGCCCGTCCTTGCCCTTGCCGCCTTGTCAATCGGCCTTGCCGGTTGTGGCGGTGGCGGCAAGCCCAAGAAGGACGTGGCCTACGTCGCGCGCGATGTCGACACGTTGTATATCACCGCCAAACAGCGGCTGGATGCGGGCGATTCCAAACAGGCCGCGGCGCTGTTTGACGAAGTCGAACGCCAGCACCCCTATTCGCCCTGGGCGCGCCGCGCGCAGCTGATGGGCGCGTTCAGCTATTACGTCGCACGCGACTATGCCAAATCGGTGCAGGCGGCGCAGCGCTTCCTGTCGGTGCATCCTGGCAACAAGGATGCGCCTTATGCCTATTACCTGGTCGCGCTGTGCTATTATGAACAGATCAGCGACGTCCGCCGCGACCAAAAGGATACCAAGCAGGCGCTGGACGCGCTGACCGAGGTCATCCGCCGCTATCCGGCCACGCAATACGCCACCGATGCCAAGCTGAAGCTGGACCTGGTCAACGACCACCTGGCTGGCAAGGAAATGGAAATCGGCCGGTTTTACGAACACAGCGGCAAATTTCTGGCCGGGACGATCCGGTTTCGCAACGTGGTCGACAAATACCAGGCCACCAGCCATGTGCCCGAGGCGCTGTACCGCCTGGTGGAAAGCTATCTTGCGCTCGGCATTCCCGAGGAAGCCCAAAAAGCGGCCGCCGTGCTGGGCAACAATTACCCCGGCAGCGAATGGTACGAACGCTCCTTCAAGCTGATGAACAAGAAGGCGCCCGGTACCAAGGCGATCTGACCGAAACGCGGGCGGGGTCCCCTGACGGCACCCCGCCATGCTCCGTCAGGCGAGTGCTGGTTCGGCGGCCTGTTGCGCCGTGGTCCGCCGCTGCAATGCCTCGCTGATGGCGTTGACGAACTGGTCGGTGGCGCGATCCCACGAATAGCCCGCACCATAGACCGCCGCACCCAGGCGATCGCAGCGTAGCGCGCGCGCAATCGCCTGGGCCAGATCATCGTGCAACGCGCCGACCTGCATCGGCATCAGGCCGACCGGGCCACGACCGTCGGGGCCGACAATGTCGATCGGTCCGGCCACCGGATAGGCGGCAACCGGCACGCCGCAGGCCAGTGCCTCGATCATCACCAGACCAAAGGTATCGGTGCGGCTGGGAAACACGAACACATCCGCCGCGCAATAGGCCGATGCCAGCGCTTCGCCTGCCAGCGCGCCCAGAAACACCGCCTGCGGATAGCGCGCGCGCAGCGCGGCCAGATCGGGCCCGTCGCCCACCACCACTTTGGTCCCGGGTACGTCGGCATCCAGAAATGCGGTCAGGTTCTTTTCTACCGCGACGCGCCCCACGTTCAGCATGACCGGCCGGGGCAAATCGCGCAGCGCGGGATGGGGGGCGTGCAGCGGATGGAACAGCGTATCATCAATCCCGCGCGACCATGGGCGGGTGTGTGCGATGCCATGCCCGGCCAATTCGGCGGCCAGTGTTGGCGTCGACACCAGCACCGCCTCACTCGATGCGTGAAAGCGCTGCATCAGCGGCCAGAAATGTGATGGTGACAGACCCGTGCGCACCGCGGCATAATCGGGAAAGCGGGTGTGAAAGGCGCTGGTGAACGGCACGCCGTTATCCTTGCACCAGCCCCGCGCGCTCCACCCGATCGGGCCTTCGGTGGCGATATGCACGATATCGGGGGCAAACGCGCGCAAAGTGCGCCGCGTGCCAAACCGAGGCACCATCGCCAGCCGGATTTCGCTGTAGCCGGGCAGGCCAAAGGTGAAAAACTGCGACGGGGTGACCAGTTCCACTTCGTAGCCGCGTCGCGTCAGGCGATCGACCGTGGTTGACAGCGTGCGGACCACACCGTTGACTTGCGGATGCCAGGCATCCGTGCAGATTGCCAGTCTCATGCCTGTTCCTTTGCGCGTCCAGTGCGGGCAGCGGCCGGGGCCGGTTCGGCGGGTTGGTTGGCGATCACGGTCGGCGCGACGGTGACCGACGCTTGCGCGGCGGCGATTTCGGCAGGCCAGTCGATGATCGACATCACGCCCTGCGCATCCTCGACCAGCGCGGTGCAGCTTTCGACCCAATCACCATCATTGTAATACGTGACATCGCCGATCTGGCGGATTTCAGCGCAATGGATGTGGCCACAGACCACGCCGTCGACGCCCATGTCGCGCGCGGCATGCGCCACTGCCTCTTCAAAATCGCAGATGAATTGCACCGCGTTTTTCACGCGCTTTTTCATGTACGCCGACAGCGACCAGTAGGGCAGGCGGAAATGCCGGCGGATGACGTTGACCCAGCGGTTGGTCTTCAGCAGCACTTCGTAGGCCTGGTCGCCCAGAAATGCGAGCCAGCGGGCATAGAGCACCACCCCGTCGAACCCGTCGCCGTGCGTGACCAGCAATTGCCGGCCATCGGCGGTGACATGGATCGCATCGAGCGCCAGTTCCACCCCGCCAAAGCTCATCCCGGCATAGGGCCGCAGCATTTCATCGTGGTTGCCCGCGATCAGCACCACGCGGGTGCCGCGATGTGCCATTTTCAGCACACGGCGCACCACTTCGTTGTGTTCATCGGGCCAGTACCAGCCGCGTGACAGGCGCCAGCCATCGACGATGTCGCCCACCAGATACAGTGTTTCGCATTCGATCGAAGACAGGAAATCCAGCAGCAGCGTGGCGTTGCAGCCGCGCGTGCCCAGATGGATGTCGGAAATCCACACCGTGCGCAATTTGCGCTTGGGCCGAAATCCGCGCGGTTCGGGCAGGTCGAGCCAAGCCGGAACCGAGGTGGCGAGATCCTTCGCCGAAGGAAGGGCTTTTTTGATATCCTTCAGCAGTGCGCGCTGTGCCATCGAGGTATCCTTTACGGGCCGTTTGCGTCCTGCCTCGACTCACTGTCACAATCACGTTTCGTTCGCATGTCACAGTGTAACATCACCGCAACACTTGCGCCTGGCACGGGCGTTGCGCGGCGGCACCCGGTGCGGGCCGTGGCAGGCTGAACCGGCCAGTGACCATTTCCCGGGGGGATAACCCCGCGTCTGGCGGGTTTGATCGACTAACACGCGCCATGATGGGATGACGGCGCGGCTGGCGCGGGCTATGCGGGTCACCGATGCTGACCACTCTTGCCATCCGAAATGTCGTGCTGATCGAGGCGCTCGATCTGGTGTTTCACGCCGGGCTGGGCGTACTGACCGGTGAAACCGGCGCGGGCAAATCGATCCTGCTCGATTCGCTGGGGCTGGTGCTGGGCGATCGCGCCGATGCCGGGCTGGTGCGCGCGGGCACCGATCAGGCCAGTGTGACCGCCACCTTTGAATTTGACCGCCTGCCCGACACGATCCGCGCCGCGCTGGTTGAGGCGGAGATCGACATCGAACCGGGCGAGCCCCTGATCATCAAGCGCCGGCTGCGCGCTGATGGCGGCAGCCGCGCGTTTATCAACGATCAACCGGTGGGTGTGGCGCTGCTGCGTGATCTGTCGCGCGCGCTGGTCGAATTGCACGGGCAGCATGATGATCGCGGGCTGGTCAACGCGCGCGGCCATCGCGCGCTGGTCGACCGCTATGCCCATGCCGATGTATCGGCCGTGGCCGAAGCGTGGCAACGCTGGAGCCGCGCCGATCGCCTGTTGGCCGAGGCGCGCGCCGCCGCCACCACCGCGCGTGAGGATGAAGCGCTGATGCGCGCGTTTGTCGATGAACTGACCGCGCTGGCGGCAGAGATTGGCGAAGAGGCCGAATTGGCCCAGCAACGCGCGGCGATGCAAAAAGGCGAACGCCTGTCGGCCGATCTGGTCGCGCTGCAATCGCTGTGGGAGGGTTCGGATTCGGCGCTGACCCTGTTGCGCAGCGCAGGGCGGCGGCTGGACCGGATTGCCGGTGAACATCCGCTGCTGGCCGAAGCACTGGCATCGATCGACCGCGCGGTGATCGAGGCAGGAGAGGCGGAGGACAAGATTGCCGCCGCGATCGACGCGCTGGCGCACGATCCGCTGTTGCTGGACCGTATCGAAACGCGTTTGTTCGAATTGCGCGCGGCGGCCCGCAAGCATGGCTGTGCGGCAGATGCCTTGCCCGCCAAACTGGCCGAAATGCGCGCCGCGCTCGAAGGCATTGAAAGCGGCGATGCGCGGCTGGTCACGCTGGAACGCGAAAGCCACGAAGCGGGCCTCGATTACCAGGCCAAGGCGGAAACACTGTCGGTCCTGCGCGCAGAGGCGGCGCGGCGGCTGGACACCGCGGTGGCGCAGGAACTGGCCCCGCTCAAGCTCGATTCGGCTCGGTTTCGCACTGCGGTGGTGCGGCTGCCAGAGGACCGCTGGGGCCCGCAGGGCGTGGATGCGGTGGAATTTCTGATCGCCACCAACCCCGGCGCGCCGTTTGCGCCGCTGGGCAAGATCGCCTCTGGCGGGGAACTGTCGCGGTTCATTCTTGCGCTGAAGGTCGCGCTGGCCGAACAGGGCGGCGCGGCCACGGTGATCTTTGACGAAATCGACCGGGGCGTGGGCGGCGCGGTGGCCAGCGCGATTGGCGAACGGCTGGCGCGGCTGGCCGCACAGGGGCAGTTGCTGGCGGTCACGCACAGCCCGCAGGTGGCGGCGCGCGGCGCGCTGCACTACCTGATTGCCAAATCGAGCGAAGGCACGGTCACGCGCACTTCGGTGGCGCTGCTCGACACGGCTGGCCGGCAGGAGGAAATCGCACGCATGCTGTCGGGCGCCGAAATCACCCCCGAGGCGCGCGCGCAGGCCGATCGCCTGCTCGAACAGGCGTAAGCGGGAGAGGCTGAGCGATGATGGGCGCAGGTTTGCAATCTGAGGCAGAGGCCGCCAACGAACTGATGCGGCTGGCGCGGCAGATTGCGCATCATGATCATCTGTATCATACGCTCGACACGCCCGAGATCGACGATGCCGCCTATGATGCGCTGGTGCGCCGCAATGCGGAGATTGAGGCGGCGTTTCCGCAGTTGATCCGCGCCGACAGCCCCAGCCGCAAGGTGGGGCACGACATCGCCGCCACGCCCTTGGCCAAAGTGCGCCACGACGTGCGGATGATGAGCCTGGACAACGCGTTTACCGATGAGGAAGTGGCCGAATTTGTCGCCCGCGTGCGGCGCTTTCTGGCGCTGCCGGCAGAGGCCGAACTGGTGATGACCGCCGAAGACAAGATCGACGGGCTATCGTGTTCATTGCGCTATGAACAGGGCCGGCTGGTGCGCGCGGCCACGCGCGGTGATGGCCAGGTCGGCGAAGATGTGACCGCCAATGTCGCGCATATCGCCGATATTCCGCAGGTGCTGACCGGCCAGGTGCCTGAATTGTTCGAGATCCGGGGCGAAGTCTATATGGCCCGCGCCGACTTTGCCGCGCTCAACGCCGCGCAGGCAGAACGCGATGAAAAGCTGTTCGCGAACCCGCGCAACGCCGCGGCCGGGTCGTTGCGGCAAAAGGACGCGAGTGTTACCGCCAGCCGGCCCTTGCGCTTTCTGGCGCATGGCTGGGGCGCGCACAGTGCCTTGCCCGCGGCGACGCAATTTGGCGTGATGCAGGAAATTGCCCGGTGGGGCGTGCCGGTTTCGCCGCTGCTGGTGCAGTGCGACAGTACCGAGGCGATGGTTGCGCATTATCGCGGCATTCAGGCGCGCCGGCCCGATCTGGGCTATGACATTGACGGCGTGGTCTATAAGGTCGACCGGCTCGATTGGCAGGACCGGCTGGGCTTTGTGGCCAAGGCGCCGCGCTGGGGCATGGCGCACAAATTTCCCGCCGAACGCGCGGTGACAGTGGTCGAAGCTATCGACGTGCAGGTTGGCCGCACCGGCAAACTGACCCCGGTCGGCCGGCTGGCGCCGGTGCTGGTCGGCGGGGTGACGGTCACCAACGTTACGCTGCACAACCGCGATGAAATTGCGCGGCTGGGCGTGCGCGTGGGTGACCGCGTGGTGTTGCAGCGCGCTGGCGACGTCATCCCGCAAGTGGTCGAAAACCTTACCCGCGATGAACCCGGCGACGCCTATGCCTTTCCCGACCATTGCCCCGAATGCGGGTCAGAGGCGGTGGCCGAGGCGGGCGAGGTGGATGTGCGCTGCACCGGCGGGCTGGTCTGTCCGGCGCAGCGCACCGAACGGTTGCGCCATTTCGTCAGCCGCGCAGGCCTCGATATCGAAGGGCTGGGCGAAAAAACCATCGGCGAATTTTTTGCCCTGGGCTGGCTGGAAAGCCCGGCCGACATCTTTCGCCTGAAAGCGCGGCGGTCGGACATCATCGGGCGTGAAGGGTGGAAGGACAAATCGGTCGACAACCTGCTGGCCGCGATCGAGGCGCGCCGCGCCCCCGATGCGGCGCGGCTGCTGTTTGCGCTGGGCATCCGCCATGTCGGGCAGGTCACCGCGCGCGATCTGCTGAAACGCTTTGCCACGCTGCCCGCGCTGCGCGATGTGGCCACGCGCGCCCATGGCAGCGCCAGTGAGGAGGGTGAGGGCAAGGATGGTGATGCAGAGGCGCGCGCCGAATTGCTGGCGATCGATGGTGTCGGCCCGGTGGTGGTGGAGGCGCTGGGCGAATTCTTTCACGAAGCACACAACCGCGCGGTGTGGGACGATTTGCTGGGAGAGGTTACGCCACCGGTCTATGTGGTCGAAACCCGCGCCAGCGCGGTGGCGGGCAAGACCGTGGTGTTCACCGGCAAGCTGGAAACCATGAGCCGTGATGAGGCGAAGGCCCAGGCCGAGGCGCTGGGTGCGCGCAGCGCGGGATCGGTTTCGGCCAAGACCGACCTGGTGGTGGCCGGGCCAGGTGCGGGGTCAAAGCTGAAACAGGCGGCGGCGCTGGGCATCGACGTGATCGATGAGGCCGCGTGGGCCGAAATCGTGCGCAACGCAGGCTAAGCGCAGGATGGCCTGGCACACCTGGTGGCTGTTTGCGGGCACCGTCTTTGTGATTTCGGCCTCACCCGGCCCCAACATGCTGCACGTGATGACGCGCAGTATCGAATGGGGGCTGACCGGTTCGGTACTGGCGATGATCGGCTGTTTCACGGCGGTGGTGTGCCTGCTGGCGGCCTCTGCCGCGGGTCTGACCGCGCTCCTGCTGGCGCTGCCGGCCGCGTTCACCGTGCTGAAACTGGCGGGTGCCGCCTATCTGATCTGGCTTGGGTACAAGGCGTGGATGGCCAGGGTGGCCGATGACGAACCGGATGGCGCGCTGGCGCCGGGCGGGGCGGGGCGGCCATCGCCCGCCCGGCTGATGGGCACGGCGTTCACGATCGGGATCAGCAATCCCAAGGCGCTGGTGTTTGCCGCCGCGTTCCTGCCGCTGTTCCTTGATCCCGCCCGGCCCAAATTGGGCCAGTTCGGGGTGATGATCGCCACGTTTTCAGTGATCGAATTTGCCTGGTATTTTACCTATGCGCTGGGCGGGCGGGGGCTGGCATCATGGCTGCGCCTGCCGGCGCGCCGGCGCCTGTTCAACCGTGTAACCGGGGGGGTGTTTGTAGTGTTTGGTCTGGTAATGGCGGGCAGCCGCGTATGACATTGGAACGGCTGGCCACCGCAGGCGCGCACGCCGGGGCGCTGCTGATGGCGCGGGGCGAAACCATTGCCGTGGTCGATGGTGCCACCGGTGGTCTGATTTCGGCCGGATTGCTGGCCATGCCCGGTGCTTCGGCATTCTATCGCGGCGGCGGGGTGATCTATTCGCTGAAAGGCCGGCGCATCGTACTGGGGCATGAACCGGGATCGCTACGCGGGCTGACCTCTGCGACCGAAAGCTATGCGCTGGCGCAGGCACAGTTGATCCGTGCGCGTTATGACGCCGATTGGGGCATTGCCGAAACCGGGGCAGCAGGGCCGGGCCGCCATCCGCTGGGCGTGGCATCGGGCACCAGCGCGATTGCCGTGGCTGGCCCGGGTGACGTCAACGCCACGATCCTGGTGCACACTGGCAGCGAAGACCGGCTGGCCAACATGCAGGCGTTTGCGCTGGCGGCATTGGAATTGCTGGCCCAAACGCTGGGTGACGGCGCCACCCTACCAGCGGCGTGACCAATCTGACGGAACAGTCGCGCGCGACCTGCCCCCGCCAAAGCGGCGACGGCGCAGCCACAGGATCGACCAGTCGCCACGTGTCATGCGCGCGGCCAGCCGCAGCCCGGCGCGCGCATAGGCGGCGCGCACCGCCGGTTCCTGCGTGGTCAGCAGGCCCGATAGCAGCACGTGGCCGCCGGGGGTGACCGCACTGGCAAACGCCGGCGCCAGTTCCACCAGCGGCCCGGCCAGAATATTGGCGATCAGCAGGTCATAGGGCGCGCTGGCCTCGATCAGCGGATGGTCCATGCCGGCGGCGATTACCATCGCCAGCCTGCCGCCGCCATCGCCCAACCGCACGCCGTTGGCATCGGCATTGCGCGCCACCACCGGGCCGCACACCGCATCGATGTCGCTCGCCAGCGCGCGTGCGCGCGGCCACAGATGCAGCGCGGCAAACGCCAGCAACCCGGTGCCGGTGCCGATATCCACCAGATTGCGCACCACCACGCCGCGCCGCTTCATCATGGCCAGCATCGCCAGGCATCCGGCGGTGGTGGCGTGCTGGCCAGTGCCGAAGGCCAGGCTGGCGGGGATAACAAAATCGCGTACCCCCGGTGCGTTCAGCGCCGGATGATCGGGCGTGTGGACATAAAACGGCCCTTCGCGGATCGGCTCGATCCCGGCCTGGCTCAGCGTCACCCAGTCGGTGGGGGGCAGGTGTTCGATCGTTTCGGTCGGGGCATCACCGTCAAACAGCGCGCGCATCGCCGCCAGATCGTGCGCAGCGGGTGGGTGCGACAGCCATGCTTCCAGCTGCCAGTCATCGGGGCGGTCATCGGCAATTTCGCTGCCGGCAATGACGATTTCGGAGTCCCAGTCGGGCGCGTCTTCGTGCGCCAGCAGCGCGGCGTGGATTTGCGCGCGCGGGCCTTCGAACGTCACCTTCCACGCATCGCCCGATGGTTCATCCGTGTCGGCATCAGCGGTGGTCAGGGTTTTAGCGGACATAACTGGCTCCATTGGCATCGATGACCGTGCCGGTCATGCTGGCCGGCGCATCGATCGCGCAAAACACCGCGATGCGCGCAATTTCCTGCGGGGTGGCCACGCGGCCCAGCGGGATCTGTGCCGCCAGCGCCGCAGCGTCATTGGTGGCGAGGTAATCGGCGGCCATATCGGTGGCGACAAAGCCGGGCGAAATGGCAAAGCTTAAAATGTTCTGGTGGGCATAGCCGCGGGCAATCGTCTTGTGCAGCGCGATCATGCCACCCTTGGCGGCGGCGTAGTGCCAATGATCGGGGCTGTCACCGCGATGCGCGGCACGGCTGGCGATATGCACGATCCGCCCGGGTCGGCCGTTTGCCTGCCAGTGCAGCACCGCTGCCCGCGACAATTGCGCCGCTGCGGTCAGGTTGATGCGCAGCGTTTCTTCCCACGCGTCCAGCCATGCGCAATCCGGTGTGTCGACGGGATTGTCGGAAAACTGCCCGGCATTGTTGATCAGCACGTCGATCTGCCCACCGACCTGCGCCAGCGCGGCGTCCCACAGTGCGGCAGGCGCACCGGGCATGCCCAGATCGGCGCCGATGCTATCGGGCCCGCCGTTGCGGCCATGCCCGATCACGCGCGCGCCGCGCGCGCGCAGGGCATCGACAATGCCCGCGCCGATGCCGCGGGTTGATCCGGTCACCAGCACGACCGGGGCAGCGCCTAGGTTCATATCCGTCATGGCCGATGCTGTAGTGCCCGCATGGCAGCGGGGCAACCTTCGGCTTTCCGGGGGTTGAACCTGCGCGCACCCGGGGCAGGGCGCGATCCGGACCGGTGATCATACGTTTGCGCGATACCCCCGCCGCACAGGTTGCGCGCCGCAACATTTCGACTAAGACGAATCGCGCTTGGCATCCCGACGGTTTGATCTGGTCGTGATGCCCATTCGGCAATTGAGGAGTTTCGCATGGCGCAGGCACACAGCAACCGGCCCACTTCGCCCCATCTGCAAATCTGGCGCTGGGGCCCGGCGATGCTGATTTCGATCATGCACCGCGTCACCGGCAATGGTCTGGCGTTTGCCGGGCTGGGCCTGCTGCTGTGGTGGGTGGGCGCGATCGCCGGGGGTGAAACAAGCTATCAGACCTTTATCGCCTATGTGTGGACCGGCACTGCCAGCCCGTTTGCATCGGTGACCGCGATTTTGGGCAAAGTCGTGCTGATCGGTCTGAGCTGGGCGTTTTTTCAGCATCTCGGCTCTGGCCTGCGGCATCTCGTGCTCGACATCGGGGCGGGGTACGAACTGGAAACCAATGCGCGCTGGTCGGTGCTGACCATTGTTTTTGCAGTGGTGGCAACCGCGCTGTTCTGGGCGTTCATGCTGATGCCGCGCTGATAGCGCGCCGATCGATCCGCATCCACGCCCACATTTGACGCCCAATTCCAACATACGAGGATTTCATGGGTAACGGTACTTCCATCGGCCGGGTACGGGGGCTGGGTTCCAGCCACCACGGCACGCATCACTGGCTTGCCTCGCGGCTGACCGCGGTGGGCAATCTGGTGCTGATCCCTTATCTGCTGGTCAGCCTGATGCTGCTGCCGGGGTTTGATTTCGCATCGGTGCATGCCTGGCTGGCGCAGCCGGTCCCGGCCACTGCGCTGGTGCTGACCTTCATCAACACATTCTATCACGCACGCCTTGGCGTGCAGGTGATGCTGGAAGACTATGTGCACGAAGCCGGGGGCAAACTGGCCGCCTGGGTGCTGATCAATGTCGTGCCCGTCGCGGGCGCCGCATTCGGCATCGTGTCGGTCATCCGCATCGCTTTGGGAGGCGCCTGAGCCATGACTGCCGCTTACAAGATCATCGACCACAACTATGACGTCATCGTTGTCGGCGCCGGCGGTTCGGGCCTGCGTGCGACGATGGGTTCGGCCCAGGCCGGCCTGCGCACCGCCTGCATCACCAAAGTGTTTCCCACCCGGTCGCACACGGTTGCGGCGCAGGGCGGGATTGCCGCATCGCTGTGCAACAACACGCCCGATCATTGGACCTGGCATATGTACGACACCGTCAAGGGGTCGGACTGGCTGGGTGACCAGGACGCGATCGAATACATGGTACGCGAAGCGCCGGCAGCGGTGTACGAGTTGGAACATGCCGGCGTACCGTTCAGCCGCAATGCCGATGGCACGATCTATCAGCGCCCGTTCGGCGGCCATATGCAGAACATGGGCGCAGGCCCGCCGGTGCAGCGCACTTGCGCCGCGGCCGACCGCACCGGCCACGCCATGCTGCACGCGCTGTATCAACAGTCGCTGAAATACGACGCCGATTTCTTTATCGAATATTTCGCGATCGACCTGATCATGGAAAACGGCGCCTGCCGCGGGGTGATCGCGCTGTGCATGGATGACGGATCGATCCACCGGTTCCGTGGCCATGCCGTGGTGCTGGCCACCGGCGGTTATGGCCGCAGCTATTTCACCGCCACATCGGCGCACACCTGCACCGGCGATGGCGGCGGCATGGTGCTGCGCGCCGGGCTGCCGTTGCAGGATATGGAATTCGTGCAGTTCCACCCCACCGGCATCTATGGTGCGGGCGTGCTGATTACCGAAGGCGCGCGCGGTGAAGGCGGATACCTGACCAATTCCGAGGGCGAACGGTTCATGGAACGGTACGCCCCGTCGGCCAAGGACCTGGCCAGCCGCGACGTGGTATCACGGTCGATGGCGCTGGAAATCCGCGAAGGGCGCGGCGTCGGCCCGCACAAAGACCATATCTACCTGCACCTCGATCATATCGATCCCAAGGTGCTGGGCGAACGTCTGCCGGGCATTACCGAATCCGGCAAGATCTTTGCCGGGGTTGATCTGACGCGGCAGCCGCTGCCGGTGGTGCCGACAGTGCATTACAACATGGGCGGCATCCCGACCAATTACCATGGTGAGGTCGTGACGATCGGCGCCGACGGCAATCCCGAAACGATCGTGCCGGGGCTGTTTTCGGTGGGTGAGGCGGCCTGCGTGTCGGTCCATGGTGCCAACCGGCTGGGGTCAAATTCGCTGATCGACCTGGTGGTGTTTGGCCGCGCGACTGGCCTGCGGTTGAAGGAACTGATCAAGCCCGGCACCGCACACGCGGCGCTGCCCGCCGACAGCGCCGATCTGGCGCTGACCCGGCTCGACCATTTCCGCAATGCCAAGGGCGGTTCGCCCACCGCCGTCGTGCGCAGCGAAATGCAGCGCACGATGAGCCAGCATGCCGCGGTGTTCCGCACCGACGAATTGATGGCCGAGGGTAAGGAAAAGCTGGCCGCGACTTATGCGCGGATGGCCGACATCAACGTGACCGATCGTTCGCTGATCTGGAATTCGGACCTGGTGGAAACGCTGGAGCTTGACAACCTGATCAGCCAGGCGGCGGTGACCATGCACAGCGCGTTCAACCGCAAGGAAAGCCGCGGCGCCCACGCGCACGAGGATTTCCCCAACCGCGATGATGCCAACTGGATGAAGCACACGGCAACGTGGTTCAACGGCTGGGGCGGAAAGGGCGGCGAAGTGCGCATCGATTACCGCCCGGTGCACGAATACACGCTGACCGACGATGTTGCGTACATCAAGCCCAAGGCGCGGGTGTACTGATCGGCACCGACGACACCGACCATGCCAAATGCCGGGGTGGAAGCACCCCGGCATTTTGTTTTGGGCGAAACGCCCCCTGATGGAGACAATGCCATGGCAGATGACGAATACGTCTATGACGAAGACACCGGCGAATGGATGACCGCATCCGACCAAGCCGCGCGCAATGCAGCCGCCGACAAAGTGGAAGTGCGCGATTCGGCCGGCACGCTGCTGGCCGATGGTGATCAGGTCACGCTGATCAAGGATCTGGAGGTCAAGGGCGCCGGCCAGACGCTGAAACGCGGCACGGTGATCAAATCGATCCGCCTGACCGGCGATGCGCAGGAAATCGACTGCCGTTTCGACGGGATCAAGGGTCTGGTGCTGCGCGCCGAATTCGTGCGCAAACGCACGGTTTAAGCGCGCCCGGTCACAGCCCGGCGACCTGCATCGAAACGACTTTGCCGCTGGGCAGTTCGCGCGTGCCCAGCTGGACAAAGCCGCGCTGTGCGTGAAATTTCAGCGATACCGGATTGGCGGGAATCAGGTCCATTTCCGCCGCCAGCAGCAGGCAATCGCGCTGGCGCGCGGCCCGGGACAGATGATCATAAAGCATGCTGCCCAGCCGCAGCCCGCGCGCGTCAGCGTCGATCACCACCCGGTCGATATAGACAAAGCGGTTGAGCCGATCGGAAAACCAGCGGAAATTGCCGTTGTCGTAACCCGCGCCCTGCTGCATCGCCATGATGAACCCCAGCAACGTGCCGGCCCGTTCCACCACCGTACACACCGCGCACAGTGGCAGCAGCGCGGTAAAATCGGCCACATCCATCGGGCTGGTGACCGCGACCACCGCGGCATTGAGTGCGACAATCGTGGGCGCGTCGGCCATGGTGGCGGGGCGCAAGGCAATCGGGGCAGGTTCGATGCCGTCCCCTGTCATGCCGGGTGCCGTATCGGGCAGCCGCGCGCGCGGGCATAACCCTTCAGCCAGGCGCGGCGCACGCTGCCGGCGTACAGATAGCGCGCGCGCCGGTTATCTTCGGCATTGGCGCCGCTGATTTCGCGGACGATTCCGCCAAACGGGATGATCCCGCCGACCACCGACCGTGCGGTGCCGACGATCACGCGGTCGCGTTTCTGGCGTCGGGTGGGCGCCACGCTTTCATCGATATCGGGGCCCAGCGCCGCATCAAGCGCGGCAATGTCGCGCTGCAGCCCGGCGCAGCGTCCCTTGGCCGGCAACCCATAGGGGTTTGCCATCGCTGTTTCCAACGCTGGTGCAATCGGCACTTTGCGCAAATTCAGATCGTCGATCGGTTTGGTGGCGACATCGCCGACCGTTACCGGTTTGGGCGCCACCACGGTCTGTGCTGGGGCAGGCATCGGCACGACCAGCGCCAGCGCAACAGCATGCGCAAACAGCGCGGGCGAACGGGGGAACGTCTTGTGCATCCGCGATGGTTACCACGCACAGCTGCCAGGCCGCAGCAAAAAATCAGCGGGCAGAATGGTTTGCGCCGGGTCTGCAACCCAGGCGCCACAGGCCGCTGGCGCTGGTGCACATTGGTTCAGGCGCCGGTCAGGCAGTACGGCCCAGCGATCATGCAGCCACAGCAAAGGGATGATATGGTACAGGTTCGCTATCGCAGCCATGGCAACCGCCCGGCACCTCGACCGGTGCGCATCACGGTGCCGGGTTGGGCGGGTGACAAACAGCCACGCGCCGACGGCAGCCACGAACAACCGTGGCATTGCGTGCCGTTTTCGGAAAGCGCGCGTTATGCAATCGAACTGGTCTATCCCTTTGCCCCCGAATTGCGGGTGACCACGGTCGACGGGCGGGTGCAGCTGGATGCCGAATGGGGCCCGGCGCCCGCTGGTGAACCGGCCTGGCCGCCGTTCCGCGCCTTTGGCAACGACTATTATTCGTATCAGCTGTCGCTCGATCTGGCGGTGCCGCCGGGCTATGCCGTGCGTACTGAGCCGCATCCGCGCTATTTTACCGACCCCACGCACCAGACGCCGCTGGCGGTACCCGCGCTGATCCGGTCGGAATGGTGGCCTATGGTGTTTTTCACAATCTTTCGCGCCCCCCCGCCCGGTGTCACGCACGTGTTCCGCCAGGGTGAACCGATGATGGCGTTCATCATCCTGCCCGAAGATCCCGCGATCGATCTGGCGCCGATGTCCGAAGATCAGGCGGCACAGCGCGAATTGCGCGCGCGGCGGATGTCGATCAGCCGCGATCAGCTGGCGCAGGGTACGCGCTGGGTATCCGACACGCACACCGTGTTTGATGGCACCTATCGCAATCTGTACCGCGCAGCGCGTGCGCGGCAGCACGAACTACAGCACGAACTACAGCACGAACTACAGCACGATCTGCCGCCGGATGACGACGATCCCGCGATGAATGGCGGGTGAAGACCGCGTTCAGGCCTTGCTGTGCCGTCGCAGTGCAGACCGATGCACAGTCGGGTGGCATACGACGAAAAGGACAAGACATGACACGCAAGACACGAATGTTGACCAGTGCAGCCGCATTGGCCCTGATCGGCAGCACGGCGCTGGCACCAGCGGCAATGGCCGATCCGATTCCCGCAGCGGTCAGCTATGCCGATTTGCTGGAACCTGTACCTGATGCTCTGGCGCGGCTGCATGCGGATGACGCGATGGCGGCCGATGCGCACATGATTCAGGCGCAATATCGCGGCGGTTACGACCACCATCATCATCACCACCATCACCATCATGTGCGCCACAGCACGCGCTGGTATCGCGGCCACGGCTATTTCTGGACCGGTCAGATCTGGGCGTTCGGCCCTCCGCCGCAGCCACGCTATTGGCACAATCATGATGCCGACTGGTACCGTGGCCGGGGCTATTCGTGGGATGGCCGTGGCTGGCAGGGGCCGCGCGACCACCATCATCACCACGCCGATCGCTATCGCGGCAATGGCTATGACCAGGGCCAATATCAGGACGGTCGCGGGCAGCCGGACCACCACCACCATCATCACCAAAACTGGCGTTGATTTACTGGCCATGCCCCGGTTTTCAGCCGGGGCATGGCATCCATGGTAAATGGGTGCTTGCGCCAGAACGCTCCATTTGTCAGGCAGGTGGTTGCGCCGCATCGAAGCACAGGCGCAGCGGGGCAGTGAATGGGCGTTGGGCAGACCGGGCAGGGGGCAAAAGGGTCAAAGCGCATCTGCGTTCTGGCCGTGACCCTCGCACTGGCGGTTGCCACAACATTGCTGCCTGGCCCGGTTACGGCACGCCCCCCCCGCCCGGTTGCGGTGATCGCGGCAGCACCGCGCGAAAACCAGCTGGAAACCGCGCTGCGCCGGCATGTTGAAACGCTGGCCAGCGATGATTTCGGCGGGCGCGAGCCGGGCACCGATGGTGAAACAAAAACGCTGCGCTATCTGGCGCGGCAATGGTTTGACATCGGCCTGGTCAGCGGCACCAACGATCCCGGCAATGCGTGGTTCGCCCCGGTCGAGCTGATCGAGCGCACGGCGCAGGCCAGTCGCGCCAGCTTTGCGCATGGCCGCCGGCGGATCGCGGTGGACGCCAATGGCGTGCTGGTGGTGACATCGGGGCTGCGCAGCCTGATCGAAAACGCCCCGCTGTTGCTTGTCGGCCGCGAAACCAATCCGAAAGCGGCACGCATCGAACTGGCCGGGCGAATCGCGGTGGTGTTTGACAGCCAGTCCGCACCCGCTGCCGGTGCGCCTGCATCAACTGCCGCGCCGCCGGGTGGCGCGGGGGCGGATGAACGCGCCGGGCGGTTGCTCGATGCCGGGGCGGCGGCGGTGATTACCGTGCTGGATGGCACGCGCGCGCTGGACGATGTGGCAGCGCGCCGGCGACGCCCTGGCTATGCGCTGGCCGGGCAGAAACTGGGCGGCGACATCCAGGCCTATGTGACGCCGGCGGTCGCCGACAGCCTGTTCGATGCGGCGGGCCTGGGCAAGCTGGCAGCATTGCGCACCGCCGCGGCCGACCCGGCGTTTGTCCCCCGCCTGATCGGGCTGGCGGGCACGCTGGAGGCGACCAGCAGCGAAACCCGCATCCACACCCACAATCTGATCGGCAAGCTGGAAGGGCGACGGCGCGATCTGGGCGCGGTGGTGCTGGTGGCGCATTGGGACCATTTTGGCCGCTGCGCCGATCCGCCTGCCGAACATCTGATCTGCAACGGCGCGGTCGACAATGCCAGCGGGCTGGCGGTGATTACCGAGGCCGCGCGCATTCTGACCTTTGGCCGACCGCCCGATCGCGATATCTATTTTCTGGCAACCACCGGTGAAGAGCTGGGATTGCTGGGCGCGCTGGCGTTTACCGAAAATCCGCCGCTGCCGCTGGATGCGATCATGGCGGTGCTCAATGTCGATTCGACCGGGCTGGTTGGACCAGGGCTGCCGGTCAGCGTGATCGGATCGGGGATGACCGATCTGGACGACAGCATTGCCGCGGTGCTGAAATCGATCCGCCGCAAACAGGTCGTTGACAGCAGCGCCAATGCTTATGTCCGGCGGCAGGATGGCTGGGTGTTCATTCAGCACGATGTGCCGGCGGTGATGGTTAGCAGCGCCTATTCCGACCCGGCGCGGCTGGATCGGTTCATGGACGAACGCTATCACCGCCCGACCGATGTGCCCGCCCGCGTGGAATATGGCGGCATGGGCGAAGATGTCGCGCTGCAAGTGGAACTGGCGCGGTACTTTGCCGATGTGCACCGGTTTGCCGGGCCGCCGGTGCCACGGCTGGACAGCCCGACACGCTGATCGGCCAGATCGGGCGCTGCTGCCCCGCAGGCAAAAAGACCGGTAGCGCAATCCGGGCGGCTTGTTTACATGGGCCGCCACACCCCCCCCGGACAGAAAGTGGCAGCCGTGATCGATATCCCCCTTGGCCTGACCTACGACGACGTGCTGTTGCGCCCGGGGGCGTCTGACCTTGTGCCCAGCCAGGCCGATACCCGCACCCGTCTGACCCGCATGATCGCGCTGAATATCCCGGTGCTGTCATCGGCGATGGATACCGTGACCGAGGCCGACATGGCGATCGTCATGGCGCAACTGGGCGGGATCGGCGTGCTGCACCGCAATCTGGGGGTGGCGGAGCAATGCGCCGCCGTGCGCGCGGTAAAGCGGTTTGAAAGCGGCATGGTGGTCAACCCGATCACCATCGCCCCCGATGCCACGCTGGGTGAGGCACAGGCGCTGATGCGCCACCACCGCATCAGCGGTATTCCCGTGGTCGAAACAACCGGACGGCTGGTCGGCATCCTGACCAACCGCGACGTGCGCTTTGCCGATAACCCGGCGCAGCCGGTGCGCGAATTGATGACCCACGAAAATCTGGCCACGGTCGGCCTGGGCACCACCGGTGACGAGGCGCGGCGGTTGCTGCACCAGCGCCGGATTGAAAAGCTGTTGGTGGTGGATGATGCCTATCACTGCATCGGCCTGATCACGGTCAAGGATATTGAAAAGGCGGTGAATTACCCTGCCGCGACCAAGGATGCGGCCGGGCGTCTGCGCGTTGCCGCGGCGACAACTGTCGGCGAAAAGGGGCTGGAACGCACCCGCGCGCTGATCGATGCGGAATGCGATGTGATCGTGATCGACACCGCGCATGGCCACAACGCCGATGTCGCGCGCGCGGTCGAACTGGCCAAGAAACTGTCCAACGATGTGCA
Organism: Novosphingobium sp.; assembly: GCF_040398825.1. GTDB lineage: Bacteria > Pseudomonadota > Alphaproteobacteria > Sphingomonadales > Sphingomonadaceae > Novosphingobium. The sequence goes on along the minus strand of NZ_JBBATI010000003.1, from coordinate 101,785 downwards.
GGTGATCGCCGGCAATGTCGCCACGGCAGAGGCGACGCGCGCGCTGATCGATGCGGGCGCCGATGCGATCAAGGTTGGCATCGGGCCGGGATCGATCTGCACCACCCGGATCGTGGCCGGGGTGGGCGTGCCGCAACTGACCGCGGTGATGGAATGCGCCGAAGAGGCGGACAAATCGGGCGTGCCGGTCATCGCCGACGGGGGCCTGCGCACATCGGGTGACGCGGCCAAGGCACTGGCAGCGGGCGCGAGCACGATCATGATCGGTTCATTGCTGGCCGGCACCGAAGAGGCGCCGGGCGAAACGTTCCTGTACCAGGGGCGCGCCTACAAATCCTATCGCGGGATGGGTTCGGTCGGGGCGATGGCGCGCGGATCGGCCGACCGCTATTTTCAGCAGGATATCAAGGACCAGATGAAACTGGTGCCCGAAGGGATCGAAGGGCAGGTACCGTTCAAGGGCCCGGCCAAGGATGTCATCCACCAGCTGGTCGGCGGGATCAAGGCCGCCATGGGCTATACCGGCAGTGCGACGATTCCCGAACTGAAGGCGCGCGCACGGTTTGTGCGGATCACCAACGCCGGTCTGCAGGAAAGCCACGTGCACGATGTGGCCATTACGCGCGAAGCGCCCAATTATCCCACCCGCTGATACGCCCCGATGAACCCTGCAGCCCGCGTTCAGGCAGCGATTGACCTGCTGGATGCGATGATCGTGGCGGCGCGGGCCAGCGGGGCGTCGGCCGATCGCATTGCCGCCGACTGGTTCCGGGCGCGGCGTTATGTCGGGTCATCCGACCGCCGCGCGATCCGTAATCTGGCGTGGGACGCGATGCGTGCCTGTGGCGATATTCCGCACAATGGCCGCGCCGCGCTGTTGCAGCTCGCCCGCCAGGATCCCGCGTTGCCCGCGCTGTTTGATGGATCACGCTATGGCCCGGCGCCGATCGGCGCGGATGAGCAGGCGGCAACGGGCGGGGTGGCGCCCGCGTGGTTGCTGACCACGCTGGCCGCCAGCGGGATCACTGCGGATGAACAGCCGGCCTTGCTGACGCGCGCGCCGCTCGACATTCGCGCAAACGCCTTGCGTATCACGCGCGATGAACTGGCAGTGCGGCTACCAGTGGCGGCGCAACCGGGGCCGGGCCCCGATACGCTGCGGCTGCCGACCGGCACGCCGGTTGAATCCTGGCCGGAATTTGCCGCCGGCCTGTTCGAGGTGCAGGATGCGGGCAGCCAGCTGGTCTGCACCGCGATGAACGCCATGCCTGGCGAAACCGTGGTCGATCTGTGCGCCGGCGGCGGGGGAAAGACGCTGGCGCTGGCCGCGATGATGGCCAACCAGGGCCGCCTGATTGCCTGCGATGTGGATCGGGCGCGGCTGTCGCACCTGCCGCAGCGGGCGGCGCGCGCCGGCGCGACAGTGGAATGCCGCCTGCTGAATGGCGGGCGCGAACGCGAAGGTTTGCGCGATCTGGCCGGGACGGTCGATGCCGTGCTGGTTGATGCGCCCTGTTCGGGCACCGGCACCTGGCGCCGCAATCCAGAGGCGCGTTGGCGGCTGACCCCGGCGGTAATCGACCGTTATGCCGCGATTCAGGCGCATGTGCTCGATCTGGCGGCCGGGCTGGTGCGGCCGGGCGGGCGGATCGGCTTTATCACCTGCTCGCTGCTCGATGCCGAAGGGTCCGATGCGGTCGCGGCGTTTCTGGCGCGGAACCCACGGTGGCGGGCAGAGCCACCGGCGCTGGAGATTGGACGGGCGCATGGCCGGGGTTGGCGCCTCACCCCGGGGCATGATGGCACCGATGGATTTTTCGTCGCATCGCTGCGCGCGCCATGATAATCGATGGCATGATGCAACCCGGGCACCCCACGACACAAAGGTCTGCGGCGAAGACCCCGGTGAAGGAGCTGTTGATGCGCTATTTTCCCGCCGCCTTGGCCCTTTCGCTGGTGCTGGTGGTGACCGGCAGCATGGGCCAGGCGCGGGTGACCGATACGGTTGATCCGCGTGCTGCCGTGCTGTTGACCAATGGCCGCGCGGCGCTGGCGCGTGGCGATGTCGATACGGCGATCGATTCGTTTGAATCTGCGCTGGCGGTTGACCCGGGCTATGCCGGCACTCTGGTGGCGCTGGGCGATGCCGCGCGCAAATCGGGCCTGCAGGGTAAGGCGATCCATTATTACCGCGTCGCGCTTGACCGCAATCCGGGCAACCTGGCGGCGATGAGCGGCGAAGGCGGCGCACTGGCCGAAAAGGGCGCGCTGGACAAGGCGCGCGCCGAGCTGACCCGGCTGGAAGGCCTATGTGGCAAGGCCTGCCCCGAAACCCGCGCGCTGGCCGATGCCATCGCCAAAGGCCCCGCACCCAAAGTGATCGCTGCCGAAGCAGTGAAGCCGCAGCCGGTCGCGCAGGCCAACTGACTCTGCGTCAACCCTGCCCGCGGCAGGGTTGACGCAGACGTTCAGATCAACGGGCGGAATTCATCCAGCACCTGACGATAGACTCGCTTTTTGAACGGCACGATCAGATCGGGCAGTGTTTCTGCGTCGGCCCATTTCCATTCGGCGAATTCGGCCGGATCGTGCGCGTTCAGGTCAACGTGGCTGTCATCGCCGGTAAACCGCATCAGCAACCATTTCTGCCGTTGCCCGCGAAACCGGCCTTTCCACAAGCGTCCAAGCAGTTCGGGCGGCAGATCATAGAAATACTCTTCGGCGGTTTCGGCGATCACCTGCACCAGGTCGGCAGTGACCCCGGTTTCTTCAAACAATTCGCGCAAAGCGGCGGCGCGCAGTTCTTCTCCCTCGTCGATCCCGCCCTGCGGCATCTGCCAGGCGTCACCTTCGCCACTGACAGATTCACCGCGTGCGGCCCGTTCGCGCGTGTCGATCCGCTGGCCGACAAACACGCGGCCAGCGGCGTTGACCAGCATCACCCCGACGCAGGGGCGATAGGGCAGCGCGGTATAGTCTTCAGTCATAGCCATCCAATTCGGTTCGGTTCAATTCAGGTCAGCGCCGCCAGCTGGTGCTTGATGGCGGCAAATACAGTCTGGCAGGCATCCTGAGCGCTTGGCATCGCCTTGCGGAACTGGATGAAACCATGAACGATTCCCGGCACCTCGATAAAGTGCACCGGCGCTCCGGCGTGGATCAGCGCAGCCCCATAGACCCGCCCACTGTCGCGGATCGGATCAAGCCCGGCGGTCACTAGCACGGTTGGCGGGGTATGCGCATGGTCATTGTACAGCGGAAAGGCGCGGACATCGCCGGGGGTGGCGGCATAGCCGTTGGCAAACCACAGCATGGTGTCGGCGGTCAGCAGATACCCGTCACCAAACTGCGCGAACGAGGCATGGTCGGGCCGATCATCGCTGAGCGGATAGAACGGCACCTGCAACACCACCGGTACCGCGGCCGGCCGGGCCATCAGCGCCTGGGTGGTCACGATTGTCAGATTGCCGCCCGCCGAATCGCCGGTCAGGATCAAGCCGGTGACCGTGCGGCCAAGCTCTGCCGGACTGGTGGCCAGCCACCGTGTGGCCGCTTCGCAATCGTCGGGCGCAGCGGGAAACGGGTGTTCGGGCGCGAGCCGGTAATCCACCGCAACCACCGGCAGATCGAGCGCGGCGGCCAGTTCGGTGCAGAACGCGTGATGCGTTTCCAGATCGCCGATGACGAACCCGCCCCCGTGATAGAACACCACCAGCGGACCGGCATCGCGGGTTTCGCGCGCATCGTACAACCGCAGCGGGATCGGCCCGGCCGCACCGGGGGCGGCCAGATCGCGGATGACCGCCAGCGGCAGGGGATCGCGTTCACCGATCGTGCCCATCATCACATAGGCCTCACGCGCCTGGGCCGGGGTCAGCGCGCTCATCGGCGGAGTGCCGGCACCGTTCAGCAGATCGAGAAAGCCCTGCACATCGGGGCGGACATAAGGGGCGTTGTCGGGGGCGGTAGGGGTTGCATCGGCCATGGTCTATCAGGTCCTCTTTTATGGTTTGTCTTGATCGTTTCCGCGCACGGTGCGGTTTGAATCGGCATGTGCTGATTGTTGCGCCATGGGTAAGTGTGCAAAGGCCAATTGGCTAGGCGGATTGACCGCGATCAAGGCTTTTGCACCGCGATCGTGACCTTATGGGTATGATGCGCACCAGATTTTCTTTTTTGCGCGTGGCGTGCGCGATGATTAGGCGTCAAGACAGGCAACGGCCGATTGAGCGAACAGGGAAACCACGCGGCAGTCGGTTGGCCGCATAGGGGATACGATGGCGACAGCAGTGTTTGACGGGCCCGGAATGGTGGATGACCGATCGACTGCAAACCTGGCCGCGCCAGAGGCAGTCGTGGTGCGGTTTGCGGGCGATTCGGGCGACGGGATGCAGCTGACCGGGGGGCAGTTCACGCTGTCGACCGCGCTGGCGGGCAACGATCTGTCGACCTTTCCCGATTTTCCCGCCGAAATCCGCGCGCCGCAGGGCACGCTGTTCGGCGTTTCGGCATTCCAGATCAATTTCGGATCGACCGATATCGACACCGCAGGCGATCAGCCCGACGTGTTGATCGCGATGAACCCGGCGGCGCTCAAAACCAATCTGACGGCGCTGAAGGTGGGCGGCCTGATCATTGCCGACAGCGGCGAATTTACCCGGCGCAACCTGGAAAAGGCCAAATATGCCGCCAACCCGCTGGAGGATGGCAGCCTCGACAAATGGCAGTTGCTGGCGTTCGACATTTCGGCGCTGACCCTGCTGGCGGTCAAACCCTATGGCCTGGGCAACAAGGAAGCGCTGCGTTGCAAGAACATGTGGACGCTGGGACTGGCGTTGTGGATGTTCGATCGTGACCGGGCGCCGCTGATCGACTGGCTGCGCGCGAAATTCATCAAGAACCACGTGCTGGCCGATGCCAACATCGCCGCGCTGAATGCGGGCCATGCCTATGGCGAAACCGCGGAATTGTCCGGCCCGCTCAAACAGGTGCACATCGCCGCCGCGCCCAGCGAACCGGGACTGTACCGCACGGTGACCGGGGCAGAATCGATCAGTTATGGGCTGGTCGCGGGCGCGCAACTGGCCGGGTTGCCAATGTTTTTTGGCGGCTACCCGATCACGCCCGCGTCATCGATCCTGCACAATCTGGTGAAGCTGAAGGAATTTGGCGTCACCACATTTCAGGCAGAGGATGAAATTGCCGCGATCGCTTCGGCCATCGGCGCATCCTATGCCGGATCGCTGGGGGTGACGTCATCGTCGGGGCCGGGCATCGCGTTGAAAGGCGAAGCGATGGGGCTGGCGGTGATGACCGAACTGCCGCTGGTGATCGTCAATTCGCAGCGCGGCGGGCCATCGACCGGGCTGCCGACCAAGACCGAACAGTCGGACCTGTACCAGGCGGTCTATGGCCGCAACGGCGATGCGCCGATCCCGGTGGTCGCGGCGTGCAGCCCCGGCGATGCGTTCGATTGCGCGATTGAGGCGGTGCGCATTGCCACGCAATACATGACCCCGGTGATCCTGCTGACCGATGGTTATATCGCCAACGCGGCGGAACCGTGGAAAGTGCCTGATCCCAGTGCCTACACACCGTTTCCTGTGACATTTCTTGAAGCGCCGAATGGCCCGGATGGTACCGTGCTGCCCTATGCGCGCAATGAAAATGGCGCGCGGCCGTGGATCAAACCCGGCACCCCCGGCCTGATGCACCGCATCGGCGGGATCGAGAAAAACCCGGGTACCGGCAATATCGATTATGCCCCTGCCAGCCACCAGACGATGACCGACGCGCGGCGCGCCAAGATCGACGGCATTGCGCGATCGATCCCGCCACAGCAGGTGACGCTGGGCGACGTGGGCGGTGCGCTGGTGGTGGTCGGCTGGGGCAGCACGTATGGCCCTATCCACCAGGCGGTGCGCCGCGCGCGCCGGCGCGGGTTGGATGTTGCGCATATTCATGTACGCCATATCTGGCCGTTGCCCGAAAATCTGGGCGCCTTGTTAAAGAGTTACGCCAAGGTTCTGGTACCCGAAATGAACACCGGCCAGTTCAAGACCGTGTTGCGCGATCAATATCTGGTCGATGCCAAACCGTTCAACAAGACCAGCGGGCAGCCGTTTACGATCGCCGAGATCGAAGCCGCGATTGATGCAGCATTGGCCTGAATAATGGCGCGACCCAAGAAAAAAGCCTTCGGTGAACGAGGCTCGTGGTTCGCGACCGTTGATGGTGAGCGCTTACCTTGCGTGCATTTTCACTGGATCAAGGGACTGCACCACTGTGATCCAGGGTACATTGACGGTGTCGCGCCTTGGCCCAAATTTGTTGATGCAATCCGACAAATGAGAAAAGTAATAGTCACGAAGGATAAACCCATTCGCGAACAGGATGGCAAAAGTGGCCTCCAATTTGAACGGATCGGTTATATTGCTGTATTTTCAGTAGATAATATCCAGACCGACGAGGAAGGCCTTAAATTTGAGTTGAAAGATCGGCTCTACGATCTTCAGGGATAAAAAAGCATGAATGACATGACCACGATTGCGCCGGTAAAGACCACGTTGAAAGACTGGGAAACCGATCAGGAGGTGCGCTGGTGCCCCGGCTGCGGCGATTATGCCATCCTGAAGGCGGTGCAGCGCACTTTGCCAAATCTGGGTGCCGATCCGTCCAAAACGGTGTTCGTGTCGGGCATCGGCTGTTCCAGCCGGTTCCCGTATTATATTGAAAGCTATGGCTTTCACACCATCCATGGGCGAGCACCGGCGTTTGCGACGGGGATCAAGCTGGCCAATCCCGAATTGGATGTGTGGCTGATCACCGGCGATGGCGATGGCCTGTCGATTGGCGGCAACCACACCATGCACGTGATCCGCCGCAACGTGAACACGCAGATCCTGTTGTTCAACAACGAGATTTACGGCCTGACCAAGGGGCAATATTCGCCCACCAGCCGCGAAGGCACCTTTTCGCCGACCACCCCGCTGGGATCGGTCGATCACCCGGCCAGCCCATGCGCGGTGGCGCTGGGGTCGGGCGGGCGGTTCATCGCGCGGTCGTATGACGTGTCAAAGGATCTGCCGCAGGTGCTGAAGGCTGCGCACGCGCACCAGGGCGCGGCCTTTGTCGAGATTTTCCAAAACTGTATCGTCTACAACAAAGACCGTTTCGATGATTTCATCGCCAAGCCGGTGGTCGATGCCACGCAACTGTGGACCCGTCATGGCGAACCGCTGTTGTTCGCCAAGGGCAGCAAGGGTATCGCGCTCGACAGTGCCACGCTGGCGCTGCGGGTGGTCGATGTGGCGGATGGCGATTGGCAGGCGGCCGGCGTGATGGTGCACGACCAGACCAACCGCACACTGGCACATATGCTGGTGGAAATGCCGTTCGGGCCGTTTCCGATGGCGCTGGGGGTGATCTACGACCATCCACGCCCCACCTATGAATCCGCGCTACTGGCGCAGGACACGCGTGCGCGGGCAGGGCGCAACACCGATCTGGGCGCGCTGCTGGCCCGGGGGCAGACGTGGACAGTTGCCGGCTAACGCCAGTGGGACAGTCGCCGGCTAACGCCGGTGGCACAGTCGCCGGGTGATCTTCTGCCCGAAAAGGCAGGTCGTTCGCACACCGCTACCCGCCAATAGGGCGCCATGAACACACCCGTCATCGTCTGGCTGCGCCAGGATCTGCGCCTGACCGATCAGGCCGCCTTTGTCGCCGCCGCTGCGCAAGGGCTGGTCATCCCGGTCTATGTGCTGGATGATGAAACCCCGCGACATCGGCGCATGGGCGGCGCGGCGCGCTGGTGGCTGCATCACAGCCTGGCCAGCCTTGATGCCGATCTGCGCGCAGCCGGGTCGCAGCTGGTGCTGCGCCGTGGCAAGTGTGAGGAACAACTGGCCGCAGTCGCGCGCGAAACCGGTGCAAATTGCGTGCACGCACTGGCGCACAGCGAACCGTGGTGGCGCAATGCCGAGCGTGCGGTCGGGCGCGTGCTCGATCTGGCGCTCCACCATGGCCAATACCTGCTGCCGCCGGGGACATTGCGCACCGGGGCAGGGGCACCCTATCGTATCTACACCCCGTTCTGGCGCGCGCTGGTGCAGCATATGCCGCCTGCGCTGCCGCACGACGCGCCATCACGCCTTTATCCGCCAGCGGTCTGGCCGGACAGCGACCGGCTGGATGATTGGCACTTGCTGCCACGCGCGCCCGACTGGGCAGGCGGATTCAGCGTCTGGTCACCGGGTGAAGCCGGTGCGAAGGCGCGGCTGGACGCGTTTGCCGATAACGCGGCGCGCTATAACGAACGGCGCAACCTGCCCTCGGTCGAAGGCACCTCACGCCTGTCGCCGCACCTGCATTTTGGCGAGATTTCGGTGGCGACGGTGTGGCGCGCCATGGCCGGCGCCGGTGGCTCGGTCGATACCTTTCTGGGCGAGCTTGGCTGGCGCGATTTTGCCGCCAATGTGCTGTACCAGTTTCCCGATTACGCCGGGACCAATGCCCGCGCTGCCTATGACCGGCTGGCGTGGCGCGATGCGCCGGATGATTTGCAGGCCTGGCAGCGCGGGCGCACCGGCTATCCGATTGTCGATGCCGGCATGCGCGAACTGTGGGCGACCGGCTGGATGCACAACCGCGTGCGGATGATCGCCGCCAGTTTTCTGGTAAAACACCTGTTGATCGACTGGCGCGCGGGCGAACGCTGGTTCTGGGATACGCTGGTCGATGCCGACCTTGGCGCCAACGCGGTCAATTGGCAGTGGACCGCCGGCACCGGGGTCGATGCCAATATGTTTGTGCGGATCATGGCGCCACTGACGCAATCGCCAAAATTTGATGCGGCGGGATATATCCGCCGCTGGGTGCCCGAACTGGCGCATCTGTCGGACAGTGACATTCACGATCCGCCGGTGCGGCCACGGGCCTATCCGGCGCCGATCATCGGCCACGTGGAGGCACGCGCGCGCGCGCTGGCAGCGCATGCGCAGCTGAAAGACTGACCCCCGGTCAGGCCGACGCTTCGCCAGTTCCCGGTGCATTGCCGGCGTGGCTGTGTTGGGCCACCAGCGCGTCGAACTGTTCAGTATGAAGCATGCTGGCAAAGGCCGCGCCAAACAGCCCGGCGTCCCACCAGATCACTTCGGCCTGGATTGGCGCAAAGCCGGCCACAGTCAGCCAGCACAGGCTGTGGGCATCGATGCGGGTGGCCGATGTCGCGGTAAACCCGGCCACCGACATATCGCGCACGATCGTCTGGAACGTGCGCACCCCGGCGGGGCGCACCGTGGCGGCGATGTGCACGCGCATGCGCGGCGCGCTGCGATCCTCTTGCGAGGCGTGTTCGTAACTGCCCGGTCCAAACCGGGAATCGTTCCAGGTGGTCGTCATGGCCCTGCTTGTTTCCGAATGTGCGCTGGCGCTTAACACCGTGCGAATGCGGTCATCAGGGTTTTTGGCACATTGCCGTTAATCCACCGTCAGGCGAACTGGTTAACGGCTTGGACGAAGCTGCACTGGCGCGCCCGGTTATACGTCAATCAGGGTGCTTCAACCCGCTCGCGATGCGGGCTGGCAAAATCCTCGCTCGCCAGCGCGGCAATGCGCGCGGCCACCACTTGCGGCGGTTTTACGCTGGCTGGATCTTCGCCCGGATAGGCCTTTGCACGCATCGCCGTGCGGGTGGCGCCGGGGTCGACAATCGCCACGCGGATCGGCGAAAGCCTGCGCACTTCCTGCGCATAGCAATCGAGCAGGTTGTCAAACGCCGCCTTGCTGGCGCCATAGGCACCCCAATAGGCGCGGGGGGAGGCGCCGACGCTGCTGGTGACGCCGATCACCCGTGCGCCCGGGCTTTTGCGCAGCGCGAGGTGAAAACTGGCCAGTAGCGCCTGTGTCGCTGCGACATTCAGCAGCAGCCCGCGGTTAAGATCGATCGGTTCGATCTGCCATACCGGGGTCAGCACCGGCAGCACCGCGGCGTTGATCACCAGCACATCCAGCGCGGGCCAGCGCCCGGTGATTGCGGTGGCCAGCCGGGTGATTGCATCGGGTTCGGCCAGATCGCACGGCGCGATCGTGGCGGTGCCGCCCGCGTCAAAGATTGCCTGTTCCACGCTTTCCAGATCGCGCGCGGTGCGCGCAACCAGGACGACATGCGCGCCGGCGGCGGCCAGCGCCTGTGCGGTCGCGGCACCAATGCCCCGGCTGGCGCCGGTTACCAGCGCCACTTTGCCGGCCAGCGCGCGGTCGTCCGTGGCTGCAGATGAAACTTTGGAAGTCATCAGGCCACCTTTGAAATGCCGCGCTCCGCGGCTTCGCGTTCGCCCAGGTCGGTCAGCCGGGTGGGGTATTCGCCGCTGAAACAGGCATCGCAATATTGCGGGCGGGCGGCGTTGCGCTGTGCTTCGCCCACCGCGCGATACAGGCCGTCGATCGATACGAAGGCCAGGCTGTCAGCCTGAATAAACTTGGCCATTTCCGCAACATCCATGCGCGCGGCGAGCAGTTTTGACCGTTCGGGCGTATCCACCCCGTAAAAGCATGAATGTTCGGTGGGCGGGCTGGCGACCCGGAAATGCACTTCGCTGGCACCGGCTTCGCGCATCATTTCGACGATTTTCAGCGAAGTTGTTCCGCGCACGATCGAATCGTCGATCAGGATGATGCGTTTGCCCGCCACCAGCGCGCGGTTGGCGTTGTGTTTGCGTTTGACATCGGCGTTGCGCTTGCCATCCGATGGCTGGATGAACGTGCGCCCGACATAGTGCGACCGGATGATGCCCAGTTCAAACGGGATGCCCGATTGCTGCGCATAGCCCAGCGCGGCGGGCACGCCGCTGTCGGGGACCGGGATTACCAGATCGGCATCGACGCTGGCCTCGATCGCCAGCTGTTCGCCGATCGCCTTGCGCACCTGATAGACCGATTGCCCGCCGATCAGCGAATCCGGGCGGCTGAAATAGACATGTTCGAAAATGCACATCCGCGACCGCGCGGGCGCAAACGGGCGGTGGCTGGTGATCGTGCCGTCGGGCGCAACCGCAACCAGTTCGCCGGCATCGATTTCGCGCACGAATTCGGCGCCAACCACATCCAGCGCGACCGTTTCGCTGGCAAAAATAACCGCGCCATCCAGCTGCCCCATCACCAGCGGCCGAATGCCGAGCGGGTCGCGGCAGGCGATCATCCCTTCGGGGGTGGTACAAATCAGCGAATAGGCACCTTCGACCAGCCGCAGCGCATCGGTAAACCGGTCCAGCAGCGTGGGATAGCGGCTGGTGGCAACCAGGTGAATGATCACCTCGGTGTCAGAGGTTGACTGGAAAATCGCGCCTTTGGTCACCAGATCGCGGCGCAGGGTCATCGCGTTGGAAATGTTGCCGTTGTGCGCGATGGCAAAGCCGCCCGCGGCCAGATCGGCATAAAGCGGCTGCACATTGCGCAGGCCCGCACCGCCGGTGGTGGAATAGCGCACGTGGCCGACCGCCATGGTGCCGGGCAATTCGGCAATCGCCTCACCCGATGAAAAGTTCTGTGCGACGTGGCCCAGCCCGCGCCGGGTGTAGAATTCGGACCCGTCAAAGCTGGTGATGCCGACGGCTTCCTGCCCGCGATGCTGCAGCGCATGCAGGCCCAGCGCGGTCATTGCCGCTGCATCACGCGTGCCCAGAACGCCAAAAATGCCGCATTCTTCGCGCAGTTTGTCGCCATCTGCGTCATACAGGGGATTGGTCAGGTTCATGAAGATCTCTGGTCCACATCTCGGGTCCATCAGGACCGGCCCACTGGTGTTGGCCACACAGGCTGAAGCCATCGCGCCGCGGCACTCCGCCTCGGCAAGGTGGCCCGGCCATCTGCGCGCCATGTGGCCTCGTTTGCGCCGGAACACAAGAGGCTGTGACCATTTGATGACGCCGTCGGCGGTGTGCGCGGCAGGCCGCAGTGAGGCGGCCTTGCCAATGGTGTGTCGCAGTCCAACGCGGCTGCGTCACGATTTTTACCCTGATTTTAAGCCGAAATTCACCAATATGGCGTGTAGTAGGACCATGGTGAAAATACCGATCCCGGCGCGCGTCATGGCCATTGGCCTGCTCTATCTGGGCGGGATGATGTTTTCGTGCGTGCTGGGCCGGCTGGATGGCGGGGTGGCGATGATTTGGGTGCCGGGCGCGCTGCTGGCGGCGGTGCTGTCGGTTTGCGATCGCGCGGTGTGGTTGCCGGCACTGGCCGTCTGTGGCCTGGCCAATGTGCTGGGTTCGGCCTGGTTCGGGCTGGGCTGGCTAACCGGCGCAGCGCTCGCCCCGGTCAATCTGGGCGAAGCGGTGGCGGTGGCACTGCTCAGCCGCTATTCTTGGCGCGCGCATTGGCCGGGCGCCAGCTTTGAAATGGTGTCGACCTTCCTGCTTGGCACGATTCTGGTGATCCCCGGCGTCGGCGCGCTGGTGGCCGCGGCGCTGGTGCACGGCCTGACCGGGCAGGGCTTTGTCTCCACGTTTCAGCACTGGATGCTCGGCCATGCGGCGGGTCTGGTCGCGGTGCTTCCGTTTGCGCTGATGTGCGCGCGGCGGATCACACTGCGGGCGGGGCCGGGCAGCGTTCGGCGCCGCGCCAGCGATCCTGCGCCGGCGGCCATCCCCGCGACGCGCGGATCGCGGCTGCTGTCGCTGTTGATGGTGTTGACCATGGCGCTGCTGGTGCTGTGCGTGTTTGTCCAGGATAGCCGCTGGCCGCTGGCGGCTCCGGTGCTGTTCGCGCTGTTTGTCGCGGTGTGGGCCGATGCGCTGCTCGCCACGGCGATGCCGATGCTGGTGGCGCTGATTGCCGCACCGCTGACTGCCGCCGGGTGGGGGCCGATCGCCCCGGGGGTGGTGCTGGCGGGTGATCGGCTGCAACTGGGGTTGATCTACGCCGTGCTGGTGGCGTGCTGTTGCCTGCCGGTGGTGGCGGAACAGGCACGCCGGCGGCACGAAATCAACCGGCTGAGCCGCAGCGCCGCGCATTTTCAGGCGATGAGCCAGAATGCCGATACGCTTATCGATGAATTGCGCCGCGCGGCGCTGACCGACCCGCTGACCGGGCTGCCCAACCGACGGGCGTTTTTCGAAGCGCTGGCCGCCCAGGCGCAATCGGGCGAGCGCGCCTGTGTGGCGATGATCGACATCGACCATTTCAAACAGGTCAACGACCGTTTTGGCCATGCCACCGGCGATGCCGTGCTGCGCGAATTTGCCGACATTGCAAAGGCGTGCTTTCGCGCGTCCGACATGGTCGGGCGAATCGGGGGTGAAGAATTCGCGGTCATCCTGCGTGGGGTCAGCGTCGAACAGGCGTGCCTGGTGTGTCAGCGGCTGGTCGACCGGGTGGCTGGCGCCGACATCGCTACCGCAATGGGTCCGGTGCGGGTGACCATCAGCAGCGGGGTCGCCAGCATCGACGGCCAGGGCGACAGCGCCGATGCGAGCCATGGCGAGGCCGCGTTGGCCGCCGCTGACCGGGCGCTCTATGCCGCCAAAGGCAGCGGGCGTTCACGCCTCGCATCGGCAGCGTAACCGCGCAATCGGCGCCATTGCCACCAGTGTGCATACACCCTAGATGCGGATGAGGGGCCGGATCTGGCGAAAGTGACGCAAGCATTGTTTCTGACATCGTTTGAATGGACCATTGTCCGCCGCTATATCCTGCCCGGACGCAGCGAGGCCTTTATCGCGCTGGTTGCCGGCATCAGTCTGGTTGCGGTCATGCTCGGCGTTGCCGCGCTGGTGATCGTGATGAGCGTGATGAACGGGTTCCGCGCCGAACTGATGGACAAGATCGTCGGGCTGAATGGCCATGCAGTGATCCAGGCCTATGGCGGGCGGCTGGACAACTGGCAGGGCCTGATCCGCGATCTGCAGGCAACCCCGGGCGTCACGCGCGCCACGCCGCTGATCGAACAGCCGCTGCTGGCCACCTTTAACGGGCGGGTGGAGGCGATCATTGCGCGCGGCAACACCCAGGCCGACATCGCGCATATGGCCGAAAAAAAGGTCGCCGGGTCGTTCAAGGATCTGCAGCCCGGGGCAAACCAGGTCGCGATTGGATCGCGGCTGGCCGAAAACCTGGGGGTGCAGGTGGGCGATACGATCACCATCATCAACCCGGCCGGGCGCACCACGCCGTTTGGCACCGTGCCGCGCGAAATCGGCTATCGCGTGGCCGCGGTGTTTGAAATCGGGGTGTATGACTATGATAATACATTCGTGGTCATGCCGATTGCCGATGCGCAGACACTGTTGCTGACCGGCGATGCTATCGGCATGATCGAAATCATGACCCGCGATCCCGACAGCGTTGGGCAGACGTTGGCGCCGGTAAAGGCAAGGCTGGCCGGGCGGGCGCAACTGACCGACTGGAAAACGCTGAACGCCAGCCTGTTTCAGGCGCTGGCGGTGGAACGCGTGGCCATGTTCGTGGTGCTGTCGATCATCGTGCTGGTGGCGGTGTTCAACATCCTGTCATCGCTGATCATGCTGGTGCGGGCCAAGACCCGCGACATCGCCATCCTGCGCACGATGGGTGCGACGCGTGGCAGCATGGTACGCATATTCGTCACGATCGGATCATTGATCGGCGTGGTCGGCACCGGGGCCGGGTTGGGCATCGGGCTGGTGTTCCTGCATTTCCGCCAGCCGGTGGTGCATGGCATTGAATGGCTGACCGGGCAAAACCTGTGGGACCCGTCAATCCGCTTTCTGACCGACCTGCCATCGCGGGTCGATCCGGTCGAAGTGGTGGGCATTTGCGGGATGTCGTTCCTGCTGAGCTTCCTGGCCACGCTCTACCCGGCGATCAAGGCGGCGAGCACCGACCCGGTACAGGTGCTGCGCTATGAATGACGCGATCGTGCCGGTGGTCCGGCTGACCAATCTGCGCCGCACGTTTTACCAGGCGGGTGAAGCAATCGAGGTGCTGCGCGGCATCCATCTCGATATCAATCCTGGGGAAATCGTCGCGCTGCTCGGGCCATCGGGATCGGGCAAATCGACCATGCTGCAAGCCATCGGCCTGCTGGAAGGCGGATTTGAGGGCAGGATCGAGATTGCCGGGATCGATGCCTCGGCCCTGTCGGGCGATGCGCGCACGGCGCTGCGCCGCACCCATCTGGGGTTTGTCTATCAGTTCCATCACCTGTTGCCCGATTTCACCGCGACCGAAAACGTCATGCTGGCCGGGCTGGTGGCCGGGCACCGCAAACGTGATGCGACCGACCGTGCCCGCGACCTTTTGACCACGCTGGGGCTGGGGCATCGGCTGGATCACCGGCCCAGCCAGTTGTCGGGTGGGGAACAGCAACGCGTGGCGGTGGCGCGCGCTTTGGCCAACCGCCCGGCGCTGGTGCTGGCGGACGAACCCACCGGCAATCTGGACGAGGCTACGGCCGAACGCGTGTTCGATGAACTGGTGCAACTGGTGCGCGGGCAGGGCAGCGCCGCGCTGATCGCCACGCACAACGAACGCCTGGCCTTTCGCATGGACCGCGTGCTGCGCCTGCATGAAGGCGTGCTGGAATAGGGTGTGCTGGAATAGGGTTGCGCTTCGGCGTGATTGCCGCCACTTTCCCGCATCAAAGCCCTTCCCCTCAGGGGAAGGGTTGGGAAGGGGTGTCCGAGGCCGATGCGTCAACGCGTCGTTGCAGCGAGGGACACCCCCACCCAACCCTCCCCCTGAGGGGGAGGGCTTAACATTCAGGGGACACACCATGGCCGCACCGCACACGATCGCCGATTTCACTGCCAAACTGCCCAACGGCGAAGATATCTCGCTGGCAGACAAGCAAGGCAAAGTGCTGCTGGTGGTCAACACCGCATCGAAATGCGGCTTCACCCCGCAATACGACGGGCTGGAGGCGCTGTGGCGCGAATATGGCGACCGCGGTTTTGAAGTGCTGGCATTCCCCTGCAACCAGTTCGGCGGGCAGGAACCGGGCAGCGCCGAAGAAATCGACACGTTTTGCAAGGTCAACTTCGGCCTCAGTTTTCCCTTGTTCGCCAAGATCGACGTCAACGGTGACGCCGCCACGCCGCTGTACCAGTGGCTAAAGGCCGAGGCACCTGGCATCGTCGGCACCAAGGGCATCAAGTGGAACTTCACCAAGTTCCTGATCGGCCGCGACGGCAAAGTAGTGCGCCGCTATGCCCCCACCGACAAGCCGGCGAGCATCGCCAAGGATATCGCCGCGCTGTTGTAACGCCCGGCCGGGTAATGCCGATTTGCCTGTGGCTAACCTTGCCCGCCGGCTCCCCATGCGGGCACAGGTAACCTATATCGCTGACCATGCCCCACGCCCCGTTCGTTCCGCTCCGTGTGTTTTCGTCCTATACCATGCTCGACGGCGCGGTGGACCCCAAGGCGATTGCCAAGACCGCGTCGGAACGCGGGTTTCCGGCGATTGCCATCACCGACCGCAATGGCCTGTATGGGTCGGTCGCGTTTGCCAAGGCGTGCAAGGATCTGGGCGTGCAGCCGGTGATCGGCACCATGCTGGCGATCGCACGCCCCGAACGCGGCGGCGCCGCCACGCCGGGGCAACAGGCACCGACGATCGACTGGATCGCGCTCTATGCGCAGGATTCGACCGGATATGACAACCTTTGCCATCTGGTCAGCCGGTCGCATCTCGATCGGCCGCTGGAATTGCCCGCGCATGTGCAGATCGACGATCTGGCCGGGCACAGCGATGGGCTGATCTGTCTGAGCGGCGGCGGGGAAGGGGCGCTCACCCGGTTGCTGGCCGATGGCCAGGCCGATGCGGCGCAAGGCTATGCCGATGCGCTGGCCGCGTATTTCCCCGGGCGGTTCTATGTCGAGCTGTGCCGGCGCGGTGATGCGGCGGAGGAACGCGCCGAAGACGCGGTGATCGATCTGGCCTATGCGCGCGATTGGCCGCTGGTGGCGACCAACCCGGCACGCTTTGCCGAACGCACGTTTTACCCCGCGCACGATGCGATGCTGTGCATCGCCAGTTCCACCCATGTCGACAGTGCCGACCGTCCGCGATCATCGCAGGAATGGTGGATCAAGCCCGCCGCGGTGATGGCCGAACTGTTTGCCGATCTGCCCGAAGCACTGGCCAACACGCTGGTGGTGGCGCAGCGTTGCGCGGTTACCCCGCCGCGCCGCAAACCGATCCTGCCCAGCCTGGCCGGCGATCAGGCGGGTGAGGCGACGATGTGCGGCACCGACAGCCGGCTGGGGCTGGTGCGGCGGATGGAGCCCTATTATCCGCCCGAAACGCACGACGAACTGGCCCGCGTGCTGACGCTGGGGCCGGATGTCGAAGCGGTGGCCGGCGATTATCCCGCGCTGGAGGCGGCCGGGATCTGGGACGAAGTCACCGAATACCGCGCGCGGCTGGAATTCGAGGTCGGCATCATCAACCGCATGGGGTTTGGCGGCTATTTTCTGATCGTCGCCGATTTCATCAAATGGGCAAAGGATCAGGGCATTCCGGTCGGGCCGGGGCGCGGGTCCGGCGCCGGATCGCTGGTGGCCTGGGCGCTGACGATTACCGATCTTGATCCGATCCGGCTGGGCCTGCTGTTCGAACGCTTTTTGAACCCCGAACGCGTGTCGATGCCCGACTTCGACATCGATTTCTGCGAAACCCGGCGCGGCGAAGTGATCCGCTATGTCCAGGCCAAATATGGCGACGACCATGTCGCGCAGATTATCACGTTCGGCAAATTGAAGGCGCGCGCGGTGCTGCGCGACACCGGCCGCATCCTGCAGATGAGCTATGGCCAGGTTGACCGGCTGTGCAAGATGATCCCCAACCATCCGACCGACCCGTGGCCGCTGCCACGCGCGCTCAATGGCGTGCTGGAACTGAAGCGCGAATATGACCGCGACCCCGAAGTGCGGCGGCTGATCGATCTGGCGATGCAGCTTGAAGGGTTGCCGCGCAACAGTTCCACCCATGCCGCCGGCGTGGTGATCGGCGATCGCCCGCTGGCGCAGCTGGTACCGCTGTACCGCGATCCGCGATCGGATATGCCGGTCACGCAGTTCGACATGAAGCATGTCGAGGATGCCGGCCTGGTCAAATTCGACTTTCTGGGCCTGAAAACACTGTCGGTACTGCGCAAGGCGACCGACCTGCTGGAACAGCGCGGGATTGTCATCGATCTGTCGGCGCTGGCATGGGACGATGCGCAGGTATACCGCCTGCTGCAATCGGGGGACACGGTTGGCGTGTTCCAGCTGGAATCCGAAGGCATGCGGCGCACGCTGGCGGCGGTCAAACCCACCGCGTTTGGCGACATCATCGCGCTCGTTTCGCTCTATCGACCGGGTCCGATGGACAATATCCCGCTGTTTGGCCGGCGTAAGAACGGGCTGGAATCGATCGAATACCCGCATGCCAAACTGGCCGGCATCCTGTCGGAAACCTATGGCATTTTCGTCTATCAGGAACAGGTGATGCAGGCCGCGCAGATCCTGGCCGGCTATTCGCTGGGCGATGCCGATCTGTTGCGCCGCGCGATGGGCAAGAAAAACCAGCAGGAGATGGACCAGCAACGCGCACGGTTCATCGCCGGCTGTGCCGAACATTCGGCCATCGATGGGCTCAAGGCGGGTGAACTGTTCGATTTGATCGACAAGTTTGCCGGGTACGGTTTCAACAAGAGCCACGCCGCCGCTTATGCCCTGCTGGCCTATCAGACCGCCTGGCTGAAAACGCACTATCCGCATGAATTCTATGCCGCATCGATGTGTTTCGACATGCACCAGTCGGAAAAGCTGAACGTGTTCGTCGATGACATGCGGCGCAATGGCGTCGCGCTGGCCGGGCCCGACATCAACCATTCGCACGGCGAATTTTCGGTCGAACGCACGGCTGAATCCTATGCCGTGCGCTATGCGCTGGCAGGCCTGCGCAATGTCGGTGAAAAGGCGATGGACGCGATCGTTGCGGAACGGGAGGCCAATGGACCGTTCCAGTCGCTGGAGGACCTGTTCCGCCGTATTCCCGCCGGATCGATGAACCGCCGCCAGCTGGAGGCGCTGGCCGCCGGTGGTGCGCTCGATGCGCTGGAACCCAACCGCGCCGCGCTGATCGCCAATGCCGAATTGCTGATGGCGGTGGCGGATGAGGCGGCGCGCGCGCGCACATCGGGGCAGGGCGGGCTGTTTGGCGATGATACCCACGCCGACCAGTCGATCCGCCTGACCGAAACCAAACCGATGACCCGCACCGAACAGATGGCGGCGGAACGCGAAAATTTCGGATTCTATTTCGCCGCGCACCCGGTGGAGGAATATCGCACGATCGCCAGCGCCAATGGCGCGCGCACCTATTCAGGATTGATGATGGCGGGTGGAGCCGCGCAAGGGCGCACCGCAGCGGTGATGGCAGCGATGGTCGAAGGCGTGCAAAAGCGCAAGACCAAGCGCGGCAAGGATTTTGTCATGGCCGATTTTTCCGATGCCAGCGGGCTGTTTTCGGCATCGTGTTTCGAAGAGGCGCTGGTCGACCAGTTTGTGCAATGGGCACGCGAAGGCACCTGTGTGTTGCTCAATGTCGAACTCGACCGGCCCAGCGCAGAGGAGGCCCCGCGCGTAACCGTGCGCAGCGCGCGGCCGCTGGCATCGGTCACCAGCGCGGCGCGGATGATGCTGCAATGCGAAGTCAGCCGCCCTGAAGCGATCGGTGAACTGGCGCTGCTGCTGCCGCGCGCCGCCGATGCGCGCGGTGAAGTGCGGGTGCATCTGCGCACCGGGGGGGCGCGTGAGCCGTGGGCGATCCTGGGCAGTGATTTCCGGCTGGACAGCGACCTGATCGAACGGTTGCTTCCGATCGACGGACTTGCCAATGTGGCGCTGACGGCTCGGCCGGACCGGCACTTGCGGCTGGTTGAATAGGCGGCGTCAGCATGACGCGACAACGATAAGACAAGCGGGAGAGTTTGAATGCTGGGCGGGATGCAGGACTGGAAACTGCGGGTGACGGCCCTGATCGATCATGCCGGGCGCGAACATGCCACGCGTGAAATCGTTTCGCGCTGGGCCGATGGCACCACCACGCGCACCAATTGGGCCAATGTGCGCCACGATGCGCTGCGCATGACGCAGGCGCTGCGCGCGCTGGGGATTGCGCCGGGTGATCGCATCGCCACGCTGGCGATGAACCACCACCACCACCTGATCAGCTGGTACGGTGCGGTCGGGGTGGGCGGCATCCTGCACACGGTCAACCCGCGCCTGTTCGACGATCAGCTGGATTACATCGTCAACCATGCCGAAGACCGCGTGCTGCTGTTTGACAAACAATGGGCGCCGATTGTCGAACGCATGAAGCCGCGCTGGCCCACCATCGCGCATTACATCTGCTTTGACAGCGCCGATGCCGGTCTGTCCTGGCCGGTGCCGCATTTCGCCGACTGGATCGGCGCGTATGATGGCAATACGCAATGGGCCGATGGCGATGAACGCGATCCGTGCATGCTGTGCTATACCAGCGGCACTACCGGCAATCCCAAGGGCGTGCTGTACGAACACCGGTCGACCGTGTTGCACGCGATGTGCGGGCTGACCGTGCCGGTGTTTTCGCTGGATACGCGCACGGTAATCATGCCGATCGTGCCGATGTTTCATGCCGCCAGCTGGGGCATCCCGTGGTCGGGCGCCGCAGCGGGGGCCAAATTCGTCTATTCCGCGGTCAACGATCCCGCCGTGCTGTGTGATTTGTTTGAGGAAGAAAAGGTTACTGCCGCGGCCGGGGTACCGACGGTCTGGCTGGGCATGCTGCAACATCTGGAAAAGGCCGGCAAACCGATCCCGCCCAGCCTGACCCAGGTGGTTTGCGGCGGTTCGGCAATGCCGCGATCGATGGTCGAACGCTTTATGTCGGCCGGCATTCGTGTTGCGCATGCCTGGGGCATGACCGAAACATCGCCGATCGGATCGACCGGAGCCGAAACCGCCGATTGGGACGACCTGACCTTTGACCAGCAGGTCACGGTCAAGGCGATGCAGGGCCGCCCGCCGTTCGGGGTGGAATTGCGCTGTGTCGATCTGGGTGATCCAGCGGTGGTGCTGCCGCGCGATGGCGTGACGTCCGGCGCGCTGCAGGTGCGCGGGCCGTGGGTGGTGAAACGCTATTTCAAGGCGGAAAGCGACGCAATCGACGCCGAAGGCTGGTTCGATACCGGCGATGTGGCGGTGATCCACCCCGATGGCACGCTGCAATTGACCGACCGGACCAAGGACGTGATTAAATCGGGCGGCGAATGGATCAGCTCGGTCGAACTGGAAAATGCCGCGGTCGGACACCCCGGTGTGGCAGAGGCGGCGGCGATCGGCGTCTATCACCCCAAATGGGATGAACGCCCGCTGCTGGTCGTGGTCAAAAAGCCCGACAACGATGTCGATGAAGGCGCGCTGCGGCACTATCTGGGCCAGCATGTCGCCAAGTGGTGGGTGCCCGACGAGATCGCGTTTGTCGATGAACTGCCGCACACCGGTACTGGCAAGATCAGCAAAAAGGACCTGCGCGACCGCTTTCGCGGCTACAGCTGGAGGGCGTGATGACCGATGAACTGGCATATGTAGACCCGACCCGCGACAATTTTGACCGGTTCAAGGCGCTGCCGCGCGATACGCCGATCCACATGCTCAACCTGATCCGGTTCAAACCGCTGGCGACCTATCCCGATGGCCATGCTTTGGCCGGGGCGGGCCTGACCGGTGAAGCGGCCTATCGCGAATACATGCGCACGATTCAGCCCGTGCTGGAACGCGCCGGCGGAAAAATCGCGTGGGCCGGCGGGTTTGACTGCGTGGTGACCGGCCCGGCGGAATGGCCGTGGGACGAAACCTTTGTGATGTCCTATCCCGATGCCGCAGCGTTCATGGGCATGGTCAAGGACCCCGATTACGCCCCGGTGGTGGTGCACCGGCAGGCCGCTGTGGCTGACAGCCGGCTGGTGCGGTTTTCGCCGGCGTAGCGCATAGACTCCCAACGCGATAAAGCCCCGCCCCTCAGGGGAGGGGTTGGGGAGGGGTGTCCGACGCTGCCGCTGGCGGGAATCACATGCAGCAATGCTGGGCGTGTTTGCGCATCGGCATCAACGTCGGACACCCCCTCCCAACCCTCCCCCTGAGGGGGCGGGCTTCAGGCAAGACGGTCAAAATAGCGTCAGCTGCCCATCCAGGGCAGGCGGGCGAAACTGGCTGCAATCCAGGTTGGCGCGTTCCTGCGGGATGCCGCTGCGCTGGCGGGCTATGCGAAAACGGGTACGCACCAGATCGGCCCACACGCCTTGCGGTTTCATGCGGGTGAAAAACGCCGGGTCGTTGTCGCGGCCCTGGCGCATTGACTGGATCGTTGCCATGACTTTGTCGGCGCGATCGGGAAAGTGCGTTTGCAACCACGTGCGGAACAGTGGCGCCACTTCGTGCGGCAGGCGGATCATGATCCAGCTGGCCGAACGCGCGCCGGCCTGCGCCGCGCGCGCGATGATCGCCTCAATATACTGGTCGGTGATCGCCGGGATGATCGGCGATACATTGACCCCGACATGCACGCCCGCCGCCACCAGCCTGGCTATGGCGTCGATCCGCCGTTCCGGGGTTGAGGCGCGCGGCTCCAGCGTGGAGGACAGCCGCGCATCCAGCGTGGTCACCGAAATCTGTACCGCGATCAGATTGTCGCGCGCCATGTCTGCGATCAGGTCGATATCATCGCAGATGCGCGCCGATTTGGTGGTGATCGTCACCGGATGGCGCGTTTCCGCACAGACCTCAAGAATTTGGCGGGTCAGGCGATAGTGCCCCTCGATCGGTTGATAGGGGTCGGTGTTGGTGCCCATCGCGATCGGCGCCGGGCGATAGGATCGCGCCGCCAGTTCGCGCCGCAACAGCTTTGCGGCATCAGGCTTGGCAAACAGCCGCGTTTCAAAATCGATCCCCGGTGACAGATCATGATACGCATGCGTTGGCCGCGCGTAGCAATAGATGCAGCCGTGTTCGCAGCCCTGATAGGCGTTGATCGACCGGTCAAACGGAATATCCGGCGATGTGTTGCGCGACAGGATCGTGCGTGCGGCAAGCATGGAAACGTGGGTGCGCAGTTTTGGCGGCGCGCCGTCGATCGCAGCCGCCTGATCAAGCCAGTCGCCATCCGCCTGACGTTCGGGCAGGCGAAACCGCGCGCTGGTATGGTTGGCGGTGGCGCCCCTGCCGCGAGCGACATGGCCGCCGATGGCAATTGTCGGGTCAGGATGCAGGCGTGATGACATTGGAACATATTAGGAACATTGTGCCGCGTGGTCAACCGTGCGGCGGCTGCCCCGGTTCGGCGGTTGCGGTCGCGGCGGGGGCATGGGTCAGCCGCCGGCCCAACGCGATCGTCGGCGCTTCAACCCAGCGATAGACTGCCGCTGCGATTGCCACGGTCAGTGCAATCACCGCTGGCACGTAGGCCAGCGGATATCGCCCGGGCGCGATGACGTCGGGCAAAAACCGCAGGGCCAGATCCTGAAACAGATAGACCGAATAGCTGATCGTGCCGAGATACATGGAAATCGGGCCTGGCGCGGGTTTGCGCCACAGCAGGACCACGAACACCAGCACTGGCAGCGCCATGCTGACCGACAGCGCAAGCGGGGAAAAATAGGCACCTTCGTTGGAGGCGACCGGGACGATTGCCCCGCCCACCACCACGCCGGTGGCCATGATCAGCGGTACCAGCGCAGCTGTCCACCACAGCGCGGCGCGCGACCGATCGACAAATGCCAGCCGCAGCAGCAGCCCGATGAAAAACATCGCAAAATAAAACGACAAATCGAGCGGGACACGCGGATCATCGGTATCGATGATCATCGGCGCCACCGCGCCGGCCAGCGCGCACAGCACTGCCGAACCGATCAATGCCGGACACGACAGCAGGCGCAAGGCAAACAGGCCCGCGCACATCGCATAAAACATCAGTTCGCACGCCAGCGTCCAATAGCCCGGCCCGATATTGGCAATCCCCGCAAACCATTGCAGCATGGTCACATTGGCGAGCACCGTCAGCGGGTCGTGCGGCAGGCCGATGTGCACGGCCACCAGCGTCAGCAGCGGCAGTGACACCCAATAGGCGGGATAGAGCCGGAACAGCCGGCTGATCATGAAATTGCGCAAGGGGCGTTGTTTGCCAAAGCTGAACGGCACGACAAAACCGCTGATCATGAAAAAGATCAACACGCCAAACCGGCCCAGGTTCACGCTGTCGAGCATGGGCCGGAACAGCGGCGTGCCGCCCTCTTGCGCCACCTGGCAGGCGTGCTGCACCACTACCGCAAGCGCGGCGAAACCGCGTGCGGCATGGATATGATCAAGACGTTTGCTGCCAGGCGTCATGCCACCGGTATACGCCGCGCCCAACCGATGACCAGCATCGGCAAGGGCGGGGCGCTAACCGCGCTCATTCGTCGTCGTACAGGCCCCAGCCATCGGATTCGCCGTTGTGCTTTTGCGCCAGCGCATCCAGCCGCTCTTCGATCTCGGTGATCGTTTCGGCGGTGGGCAGCAGTTCCAGCGTCACTGCCACTTCCCACGGATCGCCGTCATCTTCGGGTTCCAGCACATCGATATCGGCTTCATCGGTGGCAGCGGCCTGGGCAAAGGCGTCGGCATCTTCGGCATTGCCAAACACGTGGGCAAATTCAACCGCGCGCACGAGCGCGAGATTGAGCCCGTCCGCGGCAAATTCCTTCAGGAAAGCGGCATTTTCTTGTAGCAGGGCCATGATATGCCTCGGTGATTTGAGGGAATTTGGGGATTGTAGCGAAAGTTGTTGGCAGTTTGGCGACGCCTGTCGCATGCCCCCCGCCCAACGGCAAGGCCGCGTATCGCTTCTGCTTATTTTTCCAGCAGGCGCGGCATCAGCTCGACAAAATTGCAGGGCCGGTTGCGGCTGTCCAGCTGTTCGTCAAGAATGCGGTCCCACCCGTCCTTGACCGCGCCGTTCGATCCCGGCAGCGCAAAGATATAGGTGCCGCGCGCCACCACCGCACAGGCGCGCGACTGGATTGTCGATGTGCCGATGGTCTGATAACTGACCCACCGGAACAGTTCGCCAAACCCCGGGATATCGCGCGTTTTCACGCGGTCCAGCGCCTCTGGCGTGACATCGCGACCGGTCAGCCCGGTGCCGCCAGTGATCACCACCGCATCGATCCCGCGGTCATCGATCCAGTTGTTCAGCCGCGATGCGATGCGGTCGGCATCATCCTTTTCGATCGCGCGGGTCACCAGCACATGGCCCTTGGCGCGGATACGGTCGGCCAGAATATCGCCCGATGTATCCTGATCCGGCCCACGTGTGTCCGACACCGTCAGCAGCGCGATGTGGATCGGCGTGAAGGTGCGTTCGGGGTCAATCGCCACGCGCGGCGACCCTCACGTTTTGTGCGCCGTCCATGCCGGGGAATTTTGGCCACAGCCCCTGTGTCAGCCCCAGCCGGCTTTCCGACGGGCCACCCGCCTGGCGTTCGTACATCCAGTAATTGCGCATCACCGCCGCGACATAGCCGCGCGTTTCCCAATAGGGGATCGATTCCATCCACAACAGCGGGTCGCCATGGTCGCGGATCTGGCTGTTCCACCGGTCAATCGGCATCGGCCCGGCGTTATAGGCAGCGATGACCTTGGGCAGCAGGCCCTGCGTCGCCGCCTTGTCGCGCAACACGGTCAGATAGGTCTGGCCAAAGGCCAGGTTCACATCGGGCAATTCCAGCTGGCGGTCGCGCCCGTCCATTGCCGGATTGCCGCGCGCCAGCAACCGCGCCGTGCCCGGCAGCACTTGCATCAATCCGCGCGCACCCGCCGGGCTGACTGCCTCGGTACGGAAATTCGATTCCTGCAAAGTGTGCGCGAACAACAGCGCCGGATCGACCTTCCAGCCATTGGCCGGGACCCATTTTGGGGCGGGATAGCGCGCGGCGTCATCAGCACGCGCGCCAGCCGGGGCATTGCCCGCCATCCACAATTGCGTCGCCGGCAGGCCCAGGTCGCGCGCCAGCCGCGACAGCGGGGCATAGAGCGTGGGATCACCAATCCGCGCCTGATGGCGCAGCACCTGGTCGGCCAGGCCATCGGCACCGACCTCGGCCAATTGCACCGCCAGCCGGACATTGGTCAGGTTGCGCAGTTTTTGCCAATCGTCACCGCTGAAATCGGGGGCCGCCGCCGCCGCGCTTTCATGCAGGCCCAGCGCCTCTGCCGCCAGCATGCCATACAGCGTATCGCGTTGCGCTGCGGCTGCGCGCAGCGAAGGCCCGACGCGTTCGGGCTTTTGCGCGCGCATCCACGCGCGCGACGCCCAATAATTGCCGGCCGCGGTCAGTTCGGGGTTTTGCGTCACCCCGGCGGCGCGGGCAAACGCCTCTGCCGCGCCGGGATAATCGGCCAGCCGCCAGGCCGCGAGGCCGGCGGTCCACAACCCTTCGGCCACCCACGGGCCGCTGCCGCCATCAAAGGCAGATGCGGCGATGGTGCGCGCGGTCGCGTCGTCGTTGTTGATATAAAACGCCCAGCCAACCTTTTGCCGCCATTCGGCGCGCGCCTCGGCCGACAGCGTGGCATCGATCCCGTCGAGCAGCACGCGTGCGCCGGTCGGATCGTCGGCCTTGATCCGCGCCTCGATCGCGGTTGCCACGGTATCGGGCATCGTGCCGTCGGCGGTACGGTGCGGCCGCGCGCGGCGGGCGGCGGCGGGTTGCATGAACAATTGCTGCGCATCGGGCAGCGCGGCGGGCAGGGCGGTCGCGCCACGTTTGATGGCCAGCCGGCCCAACGCCTCTGACCATGGCAGATCAGGCGCTTTTGCGATCAGGTCGGTCAGCGGCTGCAATTCGGCACGCGGCGATCCGGCTGCCAGGTAATATTGCGCACGGGCCACCGGGTGCAGCGGGCCGTCGGGGCGTTTGTCCAGCAGGCCGCGTACCGATGCCCAATCCTGGCGCGACAGCGCGGCAAACACCTGCCGGTAAAAATCGCGATCGTCCTGGGTCAGCAGCGTGGGCACTGCCGTGCGATCAGCCCGGGCGCGAAAATAGTCGGCAGCGGCCGAACTGGCATGCGCGGGTACGGCTGCGACCACGCTGGCCAGCGCGATTGTGGCCAGCGCGACAGGACGAAGGCGTTGTGCAAATATCATGCGCAACCATCTGCCATGGCGCGGCGTTCTGCCGGTCGGGATCGGGTTATCATCGGCACGGTGATCACAGGTCCCAATTCGATCATGCCGGCATCCAGTCGAGCCAGCTTTTCCAAAGACCCGCCTTCAGCGCGGGGCGCGCCACATACGCATCAAGTTCATAGGCAAACAACGAGGGCAGCAATGCACCATTATGGTTGATCACCGGTAAACCGGGGGACTTATTCGCTGAATCGTTGCCCAGCAGCGTTGAAATGCCGTTCTGGCCAAACACAATCAGCCGTCTGGGCGCCACCAGCGTGATGTGATGGGTCAGCAGCGCACCCAGGCCGTCGTTTGCCAGCGCGTTCCAGTCGGGCGCGGTGATTCGCGCCGGCAGCGCGGCGGCGCAATAGATTGCTGCACGCGAAAGCCCCGCCGCCGCCAGCAGACCGTCCAGCATGATCCCGGCCTTGCCCGACAGCAGCGTATCGTGGTCATCGGCTTCGGGCATCGGCACCACTATCATCAGCGCCGGTGCGACCGGGCCGGCGGGTGGCACACGCACTGCGCCTGCCGGTGCCAGCGTCGGTTCCTGCATCCACCAGGGTGCAAATTCGGCGATGGTGGCGGGCCAGGCGGCAGGGCCGCCGCCAATCTGCGCGGTTTCGACCGGGGTTGGCAGGGCCGCGCCGGGCGATGCAGCGGTTGTGTCGGTCCCGGTTTGCCTGCCACGCTTTTTGGGCTGGTCCGGCGTGGCCAGCCAGTCGCGCGGGGCATCACCCAGGGCGCCATCGACCCCGGCATCGCGCCACCAGGCCAGCGCGGCATCGATCGCATCCGCCAGCGCCAGCGGCGGGCGGCCCGGAGCGGCACTGTCTGCAGGGGTGATTTGCGAATTGGGCGGAACCATGTAAGCGCTATTGACCTTGGTCGGCGCCTCTTTCAAGGCGAACCGGCAAATCAATCACGCGGTTAACCCGGCCCGCGCCTGTGAATGGCGCTGTGGCGGGTGTGTTGAACGAGGACGGAGCGCGAAGAATGAGCGAACGCGAATCGATGCCCTATGACGTGGTCATCGTTGGTGGCGGCCCCGCCGGGCTGGGCGCGGCGATCCGGTTGAAACAGGTCAATCCCGAAATCAGCGTCTGTATCCTGGAAAAAGGGTCGGAAATCGGCGCACACATTCTGTCGGGCGCGGTGGTTGACCCGCGCGCGCTGGATGAACTGCTGCCCGAATGGCGCGATCAGGGCTGTTCACTGGCGGAAACGCCGGTCACCGACAACTGGCACTGGGTGATGACCCGCACCGGTAAAGTCGCGCTGCCGCACTGGCCGATGCCCCCGTTCATGTCGAACCACGGCAATTATACCGGCAGCCTGGGCAACCTGTGCCGCTGGCTGGCCGAACAGGCGACCGAGCTGGGCGTGGAAATTTTCCCCGGCTTCCCTGCGGCCGAAGTGCTGTACAACGACGCCGGTGCGGTGATCGGCGTGGCCACCGGCGATATGGGCATTGCCAAGGATGGAAGCCAAAAGGGCGATTATCAGCCGGGCATGGAACTGCATGCCAAATACACGCTGTTTGCCGAAGGCGCGCGCGGCAGCCTGACCAAGCAGGTCAAGGCGCGTTATGACCTGGAACGCGATTGCCAGCCGCAATGTTATGGCATCGGCATCAAGGAATTGTGGGATATCGATCCCGAACAGCATGTGCCGGGGCGCGTGCTGCATACGCAGGGCTGGCCACTGTCCGAATCCGGATCATGGGGCGGCGGGTTCCTGTATCACCAGGCCAACAACCAGGTCGCACTGGGGTTTGTCACCGCGCTCGATTACGCCAACCCCTACGTTTACCCCTATGAGGAATTCCAGCGCTGGAAACAGCATCCGGAAATCCGCAAGATCCTGGCCGGGGGGCGCCGCGTGTCATATGGCGCGCGCGCGATCAACGAAGGCGGCTGGCAATCTGTGCCGCATCTGGCCTTTGCCGGCGGCGCGCTGATCGGGTGTTCGGCCGGGTTCGTCAATGTGCCGCGCATCAAGGGCAGCCACACCGCGATGAAATCGGGCATGCTGGCGGCAGAGGCGATCGCTGCCGCCGTCGCGACGGGCCGCGAACACGACGCGCTGAACGAATACGATGCCGCCGTGCGCAGCAGCTGGATCGCCAAAGAGCTGAAACTGGTGCAGAATGCGCAGCCGCTGGTTGCCAAATTCGGTGGTTCGCTGGGCACCGTGCTGGCCGGGGCAGACATGTGGGCGCGCGTGTTGCGGGTCAATCCGTTCAAGCCGATGCATCATCACACCGATGCCGAAGCGACCATGCGGGCCGACCTGTACCGGCCGATCGACTATCCAAAGGCCGATGGCGTGATCACGTTCGACCGCCTGACCAATGTCGCCTATTCCTATACCAACCACGAGGAAGACCAGCCGTGCCATCTGGTGCTGACTGATCCGACTGTGCCGGTGGAGGTCAATCTGCGGCTCTATGCCGGGCCAGAGGCGCGCTATTGCCCGGCCGGGGTCTATGAATTCGTGGGCATCGACGAAGGCAACCCGCGCCTGCAAATCAACGCGCAGAACTGCGTGCATTGCAAGACCTGCGACATCAAGGACAAGACCCAGAATATCACCTGGGTCACCCCCGAGGGCGGCGGCGGCCCGAACTATCCCAATATGTGATGTGGGTTGGGTCGGCCCACTATACCATTCCCGCTCATCCTGAGCCTGTCGAAGGACACGCGCGACGGCAGGTCAGGGGATTGCGGGCTGGC
Source organism: Novosphingobium sp. (assembly GCF_040398825.1). GTDB lineage: Bacteria > Pseudomonadota > Alphaproteobacteria > Sphingomonadales > Sphingomonadaceae > Novosphingobium. The sequence continues at coordinate 71,830 of NZ_JBBATI010000003.1, read as the reverse complement.
GGATGTGCGTATCCTCCGACAGCCTGAGCATGCGCGGGCGTGGGTGTTTTTGTCGAACGATCGCGGAAGGTTATTGTAAATGCCCGCTGATCCCACCAGCGAAACCGCCTATGCCAAGATCAATCTGGCGCTGCATGTGCGCGGGCGGCGGACGGATGGCTATCATGACCTGGAAACGCTGTTCGCCTTTGTCGATGCGGGCGACACGCTCACCGCGGTCGAGGCCGAACACTTTTCGCTGACGGTAACCGGGCCGTTTGCGGCGGCCCTGGCGGGTGAAACCGACAACCTTGTTTTGCGGGCGGCGCGGCTGATGGCCAAATACAACGGCATCACCACCGGGCTGGCCTTTACGCTCGACAAACATCTGCCGATCGCGTCGGGGATCGGCGGCGGATCGGCGGATGCGGCGGCTGCGCTGCGGTTGGCGACACGCATCTGGGGGCCGCACCGGGTAACCTGGCGGGCATCCGATTTTGACGCTGAATTGGGTGCAGATGTTCCGGCCTGCGGTCTTTCGCGCACGTGTTTCGGGTCTGGTGTTGGTGATCGCGTGGTCGATTTTGCGATTGATGGACTGGCCGGTGCGCCAGTGCTGCTGGTCAATCCGCAAGTTGCCTGCCCGACCGGACCGGTTTTTCGCCGATGGGACGGGATCGATCAAGGCCCGCTCGACCCGGTGCACTGGCTGGACGCGCGCAACGATCTTGAGGCGCCGGCGATCGCGCTTGTCCCTGTCATTGGTGACGTGCTCAATGCCTTGCGCCAGACCGGAGCGCGCGTGACGCGCATGTCGGGATCGGGGGCGACGTGCTTTGCGCTGTTTGACTATGCGGTTGGCCGCGATCGTGCCGCGCGGCAGATCATGGCCGATCACCCGGAATGGTGGACTTTGTGCGGGAACTTGCGATGAACGAAGCTTTCCGCGTGATCGGTGATACCACACCGGGCGGCATTCTGATCGAGGCTGACCACGCATCGGCACAGGTGCCGGCGGATATCGACCTGGGCATCGCCCCGGCGCTGCTGGGCCAGCATATCGCGATCGACATCGGCGTGGCGGAAATCGCCGAATTGCTGGTGGAACGCCCCGCCTTTGCCGCATTTCTGGGCAATGTCAGCCGGCTGGTATGCGATTTCAACCGCGATGAACACGGCCCGGCGGTGGCGCCGATTGCCAGCGACGGCCATGCCATCCCGGGCAACGCGCTGGATCATGCCGGGCACGAAGCGCGGCTGGCGCGGTTTTACCGGCCCTATCATGCCGCCCTGACCGACCTGATCGACCGGATGCAGCCGGCGCTGATCCTGTCGCTGCACAGCTTTACCCCGCATCTGGCCAGCCGCCCCGACGAAGCGCGGCCCTGGCATATCGGCATTCTGTACAACCGTGACCGGCGTGGCGCGGGCCTGGCGCTGGATTGGCTGGCGGGCGAACCGGGGCTGGTCGTGGGTGATCAGCAACCCTATTCGGGCGAATTGCTGAATGCGACGATGGATCGGCACGCCGAAGCGCGCGGCATTCCCTATGTGGGCGTGGAGATTCGTCAGGACCTGATCGGCGACGCGGCGGGGCAGCGGGTTTGGGCCGACCGCATGGAACGGCTGATGCGCGCCGTGCAGGCCAGCCTTTAAAGATACCTTTCGACTGTCCTGCTGCGCTCGGCTAGGGAATGCGCAGCCAGAAACCACCTTTGCAGTACCCGGAGCCCGCCATGCCTGCCTATCGTTCCCGCACCACCACCCACGGCCGCAACATGGCCGGCGCGCGCGGCCTGTGGCGCGCGACAGGCATGAAGGACAGCGATTTTGGCAAGCCGATCATTGCCGTGGTCAATTCGTTCACGCAGTTCGTGCCCGGTCATGTCCACCTGAAGGACCTGGGTCAGCTGGTCGCGCGCGAGATTGAGGCGGCCGGCGGCGTGGCCAAGGAATTCAACACCATCGCGGTGGATGATGGCATAGCCATGGGCCACGACGGCATGTTGTATTCGCTGCCCAGCCGCGATCTGATCGCCGATAGCGTAGAATATATGGTCAACGCCCATTGCGCCGATGCGATGGTGTGCATTTCCAACTGTGACAAGATCACGCCGGGCATGCTGATGGCCGCGCTGCGCATCAACATCCCGGTGGTGTTCGTGTCGGGCGGGCCGATGGAGGCCGGCAAAGTCGTGCTGCGCGGCAAAGAGGTCGCGCTCGATCTGGTCGATGCGATGGTGGCCGCCGCCGACGACAGCTATACCGACGAAGAAGTAAAAACGATCGAACGCTCGGCCTGCCCCACCTGCGGGTCGTGCAGCGGGATGTTCACCGCCAATTCGATGAATTGCCTGACCGAGGCACTGGGCCTGTCGCTGCCCGGCAATGGTTCGGTACTGGCCACGCATGCCGACCGCGAACGCCTGTTCAAACAGGCCGGGCACACCATCGTCGATCTGGCGCGCCGCTGGTATGAACACGATGATGCCAGCGCTTTGCCGCGCACGATCGCCGGGTTTGCCGCGTTTGAAAACGCCATCAGCCTGGACATCGCGATGGGCGGATCGACCAATACCGTGCTGCACCTGCTGGCCGCCGCGCACGAGGGCGAAGTGCCGTTCACCATGGCCGATATCGACCGGCTGTCGCGCCGCGTGCCGTGCCTGTCAAAGGTCGCCCCGGCCAAGTCCGACGTGCATATGGAGGATGTCCACCGCGCAGGCGGGATCATGGCGCTGCTGGGCGAACTGGAACGCGGTGGACTGATCAACACCGATTTGCCCACCGTGCACAGCCGCACCATGGCCGATGCACTGGCACAATGGGACATCGGCCGCAGCACTTCGGCCGCAACGCAGGAATTTTATCGCGCAGCACCGGGCGGCGTGCCCACGCAAGTGGCGTTCAGCCAGAACCGGCGCTGGGACGAGCTTGACCTCGATCGCAGCACTGGCGTCATCCGCGATGTCGCGCATGCCTTTTCCACCGATGGTGGCCTGGCGGTGCTGACCGGCAATATCGCGGTCGATGGCTGCATCGTCAAAACCGCCGGGGTTGACGACAGCATTCTGGTCTTCACCGGCCCGGCGGTGGTCTATGAAAGCCAGGACGCGGCGGTTGCCGGCATCCTGACCGGTGGGGTCAAGGCGGGCGACGTAGTGGTAATCCGCTATGAAGGCCCGCGCGGTGGCCCGGGGATGCAGGAAATGCTGTACCCCACCAGCTACATCAAATCCAAAGGGTTGGGCAAAGCGTGTGCGCTGGTCACCGACGGGCGCTTTTCGGGTGGTACCTCCGGCTTGTCGATCGGGCACGTTTCGCCCGAAGCCGCAGAAGGTGGCACAATCGCGCTGGTCGAAAACGGCGATATGATCACGATCAACATCCACACCCGCGCGATCACGCTGAACGTGGACGATGCCGTGCTGGCCACACGCCGCGCCGCCCAAGAGGCGCGCGGCGCCGACGCCTGGACCCCGGTCAAGGCCCGCCCGCGCAAGGTTTCACTGGCGTTGCAGGCCTATGCCCTGATGACAACCAGCGCCGCGCGCGGTGCGGTGCGTGATCTGTCCCGGATCAAGACCCGCTAACCGCTTGACCGGCAGGGCAAACCGCCGGATGGTTTTGGTCATGCGCAAAGTGTCTTGCCTGATTGTGGTGCTGCTGCTGGCCGGTTGCGGCCGCCCTGTGGGCGATCCTGAACCCGACATGCGGGTGATCGATTGCGCCGTGGGTGGCGCAACCGTGTTTGCTGCGCAATGCCAGGTGGAACAGGCCGGTTCGGTGCTGGTCGTACACCAGCCCGGCGGCGGGTTTCGCCGCCTGCGCAAGGTGGATGACGGGCGCGGGGTGGTGGCCGCCGACGGGATCGAACAGGCGCAAGTGGCATGGATCGCCGATGGCCGGCTGGAAGTAACAGTGGGCACCGATCGCTATCGCTTTCCCGCCACGGTAAAGCCCGATGCTGCGCCCACACCCTGATCCCGCCCACGGGCTTGCACCGCACCAGGTGCTGACCGTGGTACAGATGCGCGGCGCGGAACAGGCGCTGATCGATGCGGGCGATACGGTTGACAGCCTGATGCAGCGCGCCGGCCATGGCGCGGGTGACTGGGTGTTCCGCATGGCGGCGGGGCGGCCGGTGACCGTGCTGTGCGGGCCGGGCAACAATGGCGGCGATGGCTATGTCATTGCACAGCATCTGGCGGCGCGTGGGGTGCCGGTGCAGGTTATCGCGGCACTGCCACCGCGCACCCCGGCCGCGATCGCCGCGCGCGCAGCGTTTGGCGGTGCAATCCACGATGGTATGGCGGTGTCACCGCCAGGCGCGCAGGTGTTCGTCGATTGCCTGTTTGGCAGCGGCCTGGCCCGGCCGATCGATGACGAACTTTATGCCATGCTGACCACGATCGCCCTGCAGCACACCTACCGGATTGCCATCGATGTGCCCAGCGGTGTGGAAAGCGACAGCGGCGCAAACCTCAATCCCGCGCTGGCCTATGACCTGACGTTGGCGTTGGGGGCGTGGAAACACGCGCATTATGCGATGCCGGCCGCGGCCAGCATGGGTGTGCTGCGACTGGTTGATATCGGGTGCGGCGCGATGCCCGGTGCGGCGCAAGTGCTGTACGCGCCAAAGATCGCAGCACCTGCGGCGGATGCGCACAAGTATCGGCGCGGTTTGCTGGCCGTGGTTGGCGGGGCGATGCCCGGCGCAGCAGTGCTGGCGACGCTCGCCGCGCGCCATGCCGGGGCCGGTTATGTCAAACTGCTGGCCGGGACCGACCCCGGGGCGGTGCCGCCCGATCTGGTGGTGCAGCGTGATGGTGATGCGGGGTTCGCACTGGCGCTGGCCGATGCACGCGTGGCTGCGGTGCTGGTCGGGCCGGGGCTTGGGCGCGATGCGCAGGCGCGCACGCGGTTGGCGGTGGCGCTGGGCGCGGGTGTGCCGACGGTGGTCGATGCTGATGCGCTGATGCTGCTGCGCCCCGGCCAGGCCGCAGCAGGTGTGGCGCTGGTGTTGACCCCGCACGAGGGTGAACTGGCCCCGCTGGAACGTGCGTTCGGGCTCAATTCTGCCGGGCAGAAGCGCGACCGAGCCGCACGCCTGGCCGATGCGAGCGGTGCGGTGGTGGTTGCCAAGGGCCCCGATACGGTGATCGCCGCACCCGATGGCCGCATCATGGTGGCGCCGCGCGCCACGCCCTGGCTGTCGGTTGCGGGCACGGGCGATGTGCTGGCCGGCATTATTGCCAGCCGCCTGGCGGTTTTGCGCGATCCGTGGCGCGCCGCAGCCGAGGGCGTGTGGTTGCATGCAGAGGCGGCGCGTCGCGCTGGCCCGGCTTTCGCTGCGTCCGACCTTGCCCAATGGGTGCAAGAGGCGGTACGGGCACTCGTGTGACCCAAGATCCAGGAACAATCATCCGCGTCGCCGCCAAGGGCGACGGTGCCACCGCCGATGGCCGCCACGTGCCGCTGGCCGCCCCCGGCGACATTCTGCAGGCGGACGGCAGCCTGACCCATGGCCCCGACCATGTCGATCCGGTGTGCCGGCACTTTCCCGCCTGCGGATCGTGCCAGTTGCAACATTTGTCGCCGCGCGCGCTGGCCGCGTTCGTCGGTGACCGCGTGGCCGGTGCCGCGCGCGGGCAGGGGATCGACCCGGGGGAGATGCCGCCGGCGCACTTGTCCCCGCCGCACAGCCGCCGCCGCGCCAGTCTGCACGCGATGGCGATCGGCAAACGTGTGGTGGTCGGTTTTCGTGAAGCGGCATCGCACCGCGTGGTCGATCTGAAACAGTGCGACGTGCTGGTGCCGGCGCTGTTCGCGCTGGTCGCCCCCTTGCGCGACCTGCTGTCCCGGCGCGGCGATCGCAAGCTGGCGGTCGATATTGAAATGACGCTGGCCGACCAGGGCGTGGCGCTGGGCCTGACGGGGCTGGAGACCGAAGGGCTGGCCGCGACCGAAGCGATGCTGGATTTCGCCCGCGACAATGCGCTGGCCCGGCTGACCATCGACAGCGGCTATGGCCCCGATACGGTGTGGGAACCCGAACCGGTGACGATTACGCTGGGTGGCACCGCGGTCCCGCTGCCAGCACAGGCGTTCCTGCAGGCGACCGCCGATGGCGAAGCGGCGCTGATCGCTGCGGCGCGCGAATGGTTGCACGGCGCGGCCACCGTCGCCGACCTGTTTTCCGGGCTGGGCACGTTTGCGTTTGCGCTGGCCGCGCCAGGGGTCAAAGTGCTGGCGGCAGAGGCTGCGCGTGACGCGCATCTGGCGTGCCAGTCGGCAGCGCGGATATGGGGGCGGCCGGTTCACGCGCTGCACCGCGACCTGTTTCGCAATCCGCTGCGCAGCGAAGAGCTTGACCGCTTTGCCGCCGTGCTGCTCGATCCGCCGCGCGCCGGTGCGCGCGATCAGATCGAACAGATTGCCGCATCACGCGTCGGGCGGGTGGTCTATATCAGCTGCAATCCCGCCAGTTGGGCGCGCGATGCCGCCACGCTGATCGCCGGCGGCTATCGCCTGTCAGGCTTGCGCGCGGTGGGGCAGTTCCGCTGGTCCAGCCATGTCGAGCTGGCCAGCTATTTTACGCGCGATCAGCTGGCGAAATAGACCGCCATGCCGGCGTGCAGCGTCAGCGCCATCAGCACCAGGCTGGACAGCGCGAACAGAATGAAGCGCGGCATGACCTTGTTCACGGTGGCCTGAAACAGCGAATGCACGATGCGCAACGCGACATATGCCCAGCCCAGCCAGGCGTTGAAACCATCGCCCCAATGCAGCAGCGCCAGCGTGAGCGCGACGGCATAGAACACCGTCGGCGCCTCATGCAAATGGTTGTAATTGTGCGCGATCCACTGGGTTTTACGCGGCAGCAGATCATCCAGCATGGCCCCGGTCCAGCCCTGATCGGCGCCGGGTTCGCCCGATTGCGGGATCTTGCCAATTGCCGGGATGCGCGTGGCATACATCCACACCCACATCACCATGGTCCAGCCCGCCAGCGCAACCACCGGCCCCAGAATGGCCATTCCTGTCGAATGCATCAAAAAGCCCCCCCTAACCCATAGTTGCAAAACAGGCGGCCGCAGCGCGGATCGCCAGCGCCACCAGACACAGACTGGACAGCAGAAACAGCAAAAACCGCACCGGAATGCGGTTGACCAGCGCCTGCCACAGCGAATGCACCACGCGCAAACCGACATAACCCCACGCCAGCGCGACATCGACCGTGCCCGCCCCGGTCAGCGCCAAAATCACCACGGCCGCGTAAAACAGCGTCGGCTGTTCCAGCAGGTGCGTGTAATTGTGTGATTTCCAGTTGATCTGCGGCGGCAGAATGCCTTCCAGATCCTGTCCGCGCCCACCCGGTGGCGCCTTTTCGATACCCGGTATCTTGCTCATGGCCGGGATGCGCGTGACCATGACCCACATCATCATGACCAGGGTCCACAGCACCAGCACTGCCGCCGGGGCCAGCATTGCGCCGTGTGTAACTGTATGCATTGCCTCGATCCCCACGCTTGCTTTGGCAAAGGTGTGCGCAGGGGTCGCCGCAAATGTCAAAATCAATCCGCGCCGGCGATAACCTGCGCAAACGCGGTGCGATCGACATTGCCGCCCGACAGGATCACTGCGGTGCGGCCATCGGCCGGCACTTTGCCCGCGATCAGCGCGGCCAGCCCCGCGGCTCCGCCCGGTTCGATCACCAGATGCAGGGCATCGAACGCAAGGCGTTGCGCGGTGCGCACTTCCGCTTCGGTCACGCTGACGCCGACCATGCGCCGCGCCCGCATCACCGCAAAATTGATGGGAAAGGTGGCCGGGGTTTGCAACGCGTCGCAGGCGGTGACGGGCGCATCGGCAGGCACCGACTGGATCACCCCGCTGGCCAGGCTGCGGGTGACGTCATCCCAATGTTCGGGCTCGACCGGCACGATCTGCGCCTCCGCTACCGCCAGCGCCAGTCCCGACGCCAGCCCGCCGCCGCCGCACGGGCACACGATTCGCGTCGGCGCACCGCCTGCCTGTGCTGCCATTTGCGCCATCAGTTCGATTCCCGCGCTGCCTTGCCCCTCAATCACCCAGGGGTCGCCATAGGCATGGACCAGCACCGCGCCACTGGCCGCGATCAGCGCAGCGGCGACGGCATCGCGCGATTCGCCGCCGCGCCGGTCATACAGCACGATTTCCGCCCCCAGCGCGCGCGTTGCGGCCAGTTTCACCTGCGGCGCATCGGCGGGCATCACGATCGTGGCGGCAATCCCCAATCGCGCGGCGGCCCACGCCACACCCTGCGCATGGTTGCCGCTGGATACCGCGACGACGCCGCGCGCGCGTTCGTCTGCCGACAAATCGGTCAGCCGGTGCCAGCCGCCGCGAATCTTGAATGCGCCGACCGGTTGCAGGCTTTCCACCTTTGCCCACACCGTTGCCCCGCCGGGCAGGGTCAGCGGCAACAGCGGGGTCGCCGGCAGCAGCACGGCAATTTTGGCCGCCGCGCGCAGCACGCCAGCACGGGTCGGTGCCCGCATTGCCGCTTGCGTGGAATGGGGACTTGGGTTTGTCATCACGATATCCTAAACGGCCGGGCAGGCCTGCCATATGCGGGCAATTTTTTGCAGATATCCCGGAGAATTTCCATGGCCAAGGTTCTTGTCATTGGCGCTGGCGGCGTCGGTTCGGTTGCGGTTCACAAAATGGCGATGAACCCCGGCATTTTCACCGAAATCGCGCTGGCCAGCCGCACCGTTGCAAAGTGTGAGGCGATTGCCGCGTCGGTCAAGGAACGCACCGGGGTTGATGTGGCCACGTACCAGATCGATGCCGATGATGTGCCTGCGACTACCGCGCTGTTGCAGGCGATCCGGCCGGTGCTGGTGGTCAATCTGGCGCTGCCCTATCAGGATCTGGCGCTGATGGACGCGTGCCTGGCCGCCGGCGTCAACTATATGGACACCGCCAATTACGAACCGCGCGACCAGGCCAAGTTCGAATACCGCTGGCAGTGGGATTACCAGGACCGCTTTGCTGCCGCCGGGCTGACCGCGCTGCTGGGATCGGGGTTCGACCCCGGGGTGACCAGCGTGTTTGCGATGTGGTTGAAAAAGCACAAGCTGGATACGATCCGCACGCTCGACATCCTCGATTGCAACGGCGGTGACCATGGCCAGGCGTTTGCCACCAATTTCAACCCCGAAATCAACATCCGCGAAGTCACCGCGCCGGCGCGCCACTGGGCGGCGGGCGAATGGGTGGAAACCCCGGCGCTGACCGTGCGCCAGAATTTTGATTTCGAGGCGGTCGGCCCGAAAAACATGTACCTGATGTACCACGAGGAACTGGAAAGCCTGGCGCGGTTCATCCCGGAAATGGAACGCGCGCGGTTCTGGATGACCTTTGGCGATGCCTATATCACCCACCTGACCGTGTTGCAGAACGTCGGCATGACCCGGATCGATCCGGTCATGTACAATGGTCAGGAAATCGTGCCGCTGCAATTCCTGAAGGCGGTGCTGCCCGAACCGGCCTCGCTGGGGGCGACCACGCGCGGCAAGACCAATATCGGCGATATCGCTACCGGCACCAGGGATGGCGTGGAAAAGACGTTTTATATCTACAACATCTGCGACCACGAAGACGCCTATGCCGAAACCGGCAACCAGGCGATCAGCTATACCACCGGGGTGCCGGCGATGATCGGCGCGGCGCTGCTGGTGCAGGGCGTGTGGGGCGGGGCCGGGGTGTTCAACATTGAACAGCTTGATCCCGATCCGTTCATGGACATGCTCAATGCCCATGGCCTGCCGTGGCAGGTGAAGGAACTTGAAGCGCCGCTGGCATTCTGATGGAAACGCGTGCGGGCGATCCGGGGGCCTTTGCCCGGTTTGATCTGGCGCGGGTGGATAGCCCGGCATTTGTGGTCGACGCTGCGGCGCTGCGGCGCAATTTGCGCGTTCTGGCCGATGTGCGCGATGCTGCGGGCATAACCATGCTGGCCGCGCTGAAGGCGTTCAGCATGTGGCGCGTCGCCCCGCTGATCAGCAGCCACCTGGACGGTGTATGCACGTCGGGTCTGTGGGAAGCAAAGCTGGCTGCCGAGCATTACCAGGGTGAAATCGCCACTTATTGCGCGGGGTACAAGGCGGCGGATTTGCCAGAAATCTGCCGGCTGTCGGACCATGTGATCTTCAATTCGCCGGGGCAGATTGCGCGGTTCGCCGATGTGCTGGCGGCAGCGCGGGTGCGCGGCGACAGTTTTGACGTGGGCCTGCGCATCAACCCGCTGCATCCCACCGGCGAAGTGCCGCGCTATGACCCGTGTGCCCCGCATTCGCGGCTGGGGTTCCCGGTCGACCGGCTGACGGCAGAGCATCTGCACGGCGTGTCGGGCCTGCATTTCCACACCCTGTGCGAACAGGATCTGGCGCCGCTGGTGGAAACCTGGGATGCGCTGCGGCCCGTGCTGGCGCCGTATTTTGCGCAGCTGCAATGGTTGAATTTCGGCGGCGGGCACCACATCACGCGCGCCGATTACCAGCGCGATGATCTGGTTGCCTTTCTGAAGTCCGTAAAGGCCGAAACCGGCTGCCAGATCTATCTGGAGCCGGGTGAGGCGGTGGCGCTGGATGCCGGCATTCTGGTCGGCAGTGTGCTCGATACCGGCGACAATGGCATGCCGCTGGCGGTGGTCGACATTTCCGCCACCTGCCACATGCCCGATGTGATCGAGGCGCCCTATCGCCCGGCGATGCTGGGTGAACGCGGCGATGACAGCGGCGATGATCCGGTACGGCTGGGCGGGCCATCGTGCCTGGCCGGCGATGTGATCGGCGATTACCGGCTGCCGGTGCCATGCGTGCCCGGCGCGCGGTTCGCGTTTCTGGATCAGGCGCATTATTCGATGGTGAAAACCACCACCTTCAACGGCGTGCCGCTGCCGTCGATCTGGCTGTGGGACAGCGAAACCGACGCGCTGGAACGTGTGCGCAGTTTTGCCTACGAGGATTTCCGCGACCGGCTGTCGTGAAGGCCTTGCGTTGTGGTGAAGTGACGGCACACTGTCCGGGCATAACCGGAGAGATGTGATGACTGACCCGCTGCCTGATGCGATTGCCAGCGATCCCGTGACAATGGGCTGGATGCAGGGGTTTCCGCCGCCGGCAGACAAGCAGATCCTGTGGCGCAATACCGATCACTGGCGCTTTCCCCGCACGCGCTGGGCGTTTTCGCATTACCGAGAACTGCTTCCGACGGTGCGCGTCGCGGGCGGCAATGCCGCGCCACTGCCGCGCGCGATCGACGAATCACTGGGCGCGCTGACCTTTACCCCGCTGAACAGCACGACGCCGATCACGGTCGAACAGGGCCTGCTGGCGACGTATGCCGATGGCGTGCTGGTGGTGCACAAGGGCCAGGTGATCTTTGAACGCTGGTTCGGGGTGACCGGGCCGGAAACCCGCCACATCGCCTTTTCCGTCACCAAAAGCTTTGTCGGCACGATCGCCGCATCGCTGGTGGCAGAGGGTCGGCTTGATCCTGCAGCGCCGGTCGCTGCCTATGTGCCCGAACTGGCGGGCAGCGGGTTTGGCAATGCCACCGTGCGCCAGGTGATGGACATGACCACCGGGGTCGATTTCAGCGAGGAATACACCGATCCCAAATCGGGCATCGGCGCCTATAGCGCGGCGGTCGGGTTTGTGCCGCCCGCACCCGATTACACCGGCCCGCGCGATATGTGGTCGTTTCTGTGCGGGATCGGCGCGAATGGTGATCATGGCCAGGCATTCACCTATCGCACCTGCAATACCGATGTGCTGAACTGGATCATCACACGGATTACCGGCAAGGCGTTTGCCACCAACCTGTCCGAACGGTTCTGGGCGCCGCTGGGGCTGCACGATGCCGATGTGATGGTCGATTCGATCGGTACGCCGTTTGCGGGCGGCGGGCTGTGCCTGCGGCTGGAAGACCTGGCGCGGTTTGGCGAGATGATTCGCCAGGACGGGCAGGGGTTGGTGCCAGCGCAGGCGATCGCCGCGATCCGGCTGGGCGGAGACCCGGCGCAGTTTGACACCCCGCATTACCCGTCCCTGCCGGGGTGGAGCTATGGCAGCCAGTGGTGGCACAGCCACGCTGATGATGGCGCGTTTACCGCGCGCGGTATCCACGGGCAGGCGCTGTGGGTCGCGCCAGCGGCCGATCTGGTGATCGCGCGGTTCGGGTCGCACCCGGTGGCGGGCAACGCCGGCAATGATCCGGTATCGATCCCGATGTGGCAGGCGATCGGGCGGCATTTGCGCGGGTGACGGCCCCGTATGTTTCATTCGTGTGACAGATTTGCGATTGTCCCCATTTATCACTTGAAGTTCGGGGAGGGGGGGCTATTTACGCACCTCGCTGCCCCATGGGGACTTCCAAACCGCAAGGCAGCCTTGTTCAACAAATTTGTTTTGGGGGTCCCTTGAGTTGCACCATTATCTTGATGCGTTGGCCGTAGTCCGCGCCACTGCGCCGGACCAACCTGCCATTCTCAACCGCCCGCATGCTGCTGCGCGTGCTGCCCGCTTCTTTGTTCAGAAGTTTCCGGGCAAGACGCTCTATGCGGTAAAGGCCAATCCGTCTCCCGACCTGATCAAGGTGCTGTGGGACACGGGCGTCACCCATTATGACGTCGCCTCGATCGGCGAAACGCGGCTGGTGCGCGGGCTGTTGCCCCACGCCACGCTGTGCTTCATGCACCCGGTCAAATCGGTGGCGGCGATTGTCGAGGCCTATCGCGACCACGGCGTGCGCACGTTCAGCCTGGACACGATCGAGGAACTGGACAAGATCCGTGCCGCCACCACCGCAGCCAATGACGGCGTCGAACCGACCGACCTGACGCTGTGCGTGCGTTTGCGCGTGTCGTCGGAATATTCGGAGTTGAGCCTGGCGTCGAAATTCGGCTGCGAGCTGGCCGATGCGCGCGACCTGTTGCAGGCAACGCGGCAGCTGGCCGATTGCCTGGGCATCTGTTTTCACGTCGGCAGCCAGGCGATGACCCCGTTCGCGTTTGTCACTGCGCTGGAAAAGGTGCGTGCGGCGATTGTCGATGCATCGGTCACGGTCGATATTATCGATGTCGGCGGCGGGTTCCCGTCGATCTATCCGGGCATGGAACCGCCCCCGCTCGAAGATTTCTTCGCGCTGATCGATCGCACGTATGAATCGCTGCCGGTGTCCTATTCGGCCGAATTGTGGTGCGAACCGGGCCGTGCGCTGTCGGCAGAATACAATTCGATCGTGGTGCGCGTTGAACGCCGCCGCGACAACGAACTGTATATCAACGACGGCGCCTATGGCGCGCTGTTTGATGCCGCGCATGTCGGCTGGCGCTTTCCGGTGCGGCTGCTGCGTGACAATGCCTCTACCGCGGAAACCGTGCCGTTCAGCTTCTATGGGCCTACGTGTGACGATATGGACCATATGGCGGGGCCATTCGATCTTCCCGCCGATATTGGCGCGGGTGACTACATCGAAATCGGTATGCTGGGTGCCTATGGCGCGGCGATGAAAACCGCGTTCAACGGGTTTGAGGCCAACGTGATCTGCGAAGTGACCGACGAACCGATGGCCAGCCAATACTGCGGCACCCGCCGCGACCCGCGTGTCAGCGACAACGTAGTGTCGCTGCGCTGAGTATCCTTGGCCCCTCCCCTCAGTGGAGGGGTTGGGGAAGGGTGTGCGCCGTCTGCAATGACCGCGCATAAATCTCCAGCGTAGGACACCCCCACCCAACCCTCCCCCTGAGGGGGAGGGCTATGCAACAACCACAGCTTCAGTCCGCAAACCCCACGAACCGGGCGGCTTCTGCCACCGATTTGCGGTTGCTCACCACCGTGTTGGCCGGAAACGTTTCATCGGGCCAGCCCATGGCGACGCAAATCATGATCACCTGATCTTCGGGGATTTGCGCATGTTCGCGCACCACCGGGCTTTGCATGATGCCCTGGCTGTTGATCACGCAGCCCAGGCCGCGTGACCACGCGGCGTTGACCAGCGCGGTGGTGACCGCCCCGCAATCAAACGGCGCGATGTCGCCACCAAACAGCGCGCGGTCATAGGTGACGACAATCGACACCGGCGCATCGAACTGGCGAAACCCGCGCAGCACCCAATCGAGCCGCGCGTCCTTGTCTTCGCGCGCGATGCCCATCACTGCGAACAACTGCTTGGCGATTTCGACCTGGCGTTCGCGGTGCTGCCCGGCGTAAACCTCAAATTTCCGGAATTCGCGCGATTCAGGCACGCCGGCCAGGTTGCGGCGGGCGTTTTCGGCACGAATGGCGTCGAGCGGCGCGCCGGTCACCACGCTGAAATTCCAAGGCTGGGTATTGAGCGAGGATGGTGCGCGCATCGCCAGCGCCAGCACCTCTTCGATCAGCGCGCGTGGCACCGGTTTGTCCAGAAATCCGCGAATGCTGCGGCGGCCCACCACGACATCGTCATACGTCGCGCTTGTGGTGGCGGAATTGGTCGGCATCATGTTCTCCCCTGACTTAATCAGGTGATTAAACTGAATGCTGCCCTGCGCAAGGGGGACAAAGAAAACCCGGCCGCACAACGCATGTGCGGCCGGGGTACAGTCGGATCAGTACTTGACCTTGGCGCCGATAAAGAACGACTGGCCAATTGCCTCGGTCGGATAGGAGTTGAAACCCAGATCCGGCTTCTGGTTGAGGATGTTGGTCACACCGCCGTAGAACGTGAAGTTCTTTTCCACGTCGACGCTGGCGTAGATGTTGTGGACCGAGCGCGCCTTGACCCACACATATTGCGGCGCGACGTAGTTGGGGTTACCGGCCAACTTGTCTGGCGTGTAGCGCTGGGTCTTGTCAAACCAGGACCAGCTATAATCGAACGTGAAATTGCCAGTGTTGAACCCGACGTTGGTGTAGAACTGATACTTGGGTGAGGTGTACTTGTACTGCGCGAGTTCGTCGGTTGGGGCAGCCCCGGGGGTACCGACCGTCGTCAGCTTGTTCAGATAGTTGCCGACAATTTTGGCAAAGACTGTACCGAACTTCTTGACCGACACATGATAATCAAGGTTGATGTCAAGCCCGGCAGTCTGGAAGCTGGCGACGTTCTGCGGCTGCAACGCATAATCGGATATCAGGCCAGTGCCCGGTGCGCGGATGATCGCTTTGCAGAACGGGTTGTCGATGGTCTGCTGATCGACGCACAGATCCGCGAGTTGCTGTGGATCAACCGTGTTGATCGCCTGCTTGATCTTGATGTTGTACCAGTCGAACGACACCGACAAGCCGGGCGTAAAGCTGGGTTGCAGCACAACGCCAGCGGTCCAGGTATTGGCCACTTCCGGACGGAGCGCGCCATTGCCACCCTGCGTACCGGCAATGTTGACCGAGCGTGTATCATCGAACTTGGCAATCTGTGCCGGGGTCAGGCCGGATTGTGCCAGCAGCGCCTGACAGTTGGCCGCGCGCGGCGGCTTGCCCAGCGTCCGGTTGGACACAATGCAGGGATCGTCAAAGAAGAAGAAAGTCTGTGACTTCGCACCGTACAGTTCGCTGATGTTGGGTGACCGTACCGAACGCGACAGCGTGCCGCGGAACTTGATATCGCGGATTGGCGCCCAGGTGCCGTCAAACTTCCACGTCGTGCTCGTCCCGGTGCTTGTGTAATCGGACACGCGCGCTGCGGCCGAAAAATCAAGCACTTCAAAGAACGGCTTGTTGTGTATCAGTGGCAGGTCAAGCTCGCCAAACGCTTCCTTGACCGAATAGGACCCATGCGACGGGTTCAGCACGTTGCTGAATGTCAGGCCCTTCACCTCAAGCTGGTCTGGAACGAACGTCGACGATTCCCAGCGAAATTCGGAACCGACCGCAAAACTGACCGGCCCACCTGGCAGATTGAAGAAGCTGTGCGTGTCGCCCGACAGCGAACCCGATGCCACATGCTGCACCTGGCGAGTGTGTTCGGTCGTGGCGGCGCGAATGAAGTCGATCGATGCCTTGCTGGCCACGCCTTCGCCAAACACGTTGAACGGGACGCAGGCGCCGGGTTTGAACGATACTGCAGCCGCCGCGTCGGTCGGATCGACGTTCACGCGGCAGGTGGGTTTGCCATCGGGGCCGTTGACCGCGTCAATCGCTGCCAGCCAACGGTCGGTATAGCGATCGTTGATGAAGTGGGTGGTCACATTGGTCTGACCGAATACATAGCTCACGTCGTAATGCAGGCTGCTGCCCAGTTCACCGCGCGCGCCGATAACAGTGCGGAACGTTTCGCGTTTGATGCTTTCGCCACGCTGGCCCAGGTCAAAGTTGTCGCGCGTGATCTGGACATGGTCCATGCCGTTATCAGCCGCAGCACCGCGGATCGACGCCGGCATAAACGGATTGTCCGTCCTGATCGGCAGGTTATAATCGAAGGTCGGCTGCGCTAGCGAATAGCTCTTGGTTTTGGCGTATTTACCTTCGAAATAAAACTTCAACGCCGGCGAAACGTCATAATGACCGAGTACGTTGACGATGTGACGATCAACCCGAGGCCGCAAATCGTTGGCATAATCCGATACCAGCGTATCCTCGCTGTTGCGCGAATAACCGCCGGGCAGCGTCGTGCCAAGGTTGTAGGGCTGACCCAGCCCGTTGAACGACGGATAGTCACCATCCAGGATGTTCACCGCGCCCTTGCGTGATGTCAGGCCGTAGGAAACATTATCCAGCGGGATGCGGGAATACGACCCGGCAGTGCCCGCGTGATAATCGGGATTGCGAAAAAACCCGATTGCAGCGGGCCCGGTATATTCGGAACGCTGGTGGCTGGTCAGTTCATCTTCGCCGCTGTATTCATACGACAGCGCGATATTGCCGCGACCGCCGGCAAAGTTCTTGCCCCAGGTTGCCGCGACCAGGCGGTTGCCGTTGTCACCATATTTGCTGATGCCGGACTGGGCGCGGACGGTCAGACCGTCAAAATTCTTTTTCAGCACAAAGTTGACCACACCGGTCACCGCGTCGGCGCCATAAATTGCCGATGCGCCGCCGGTCAGAATGTCGGTGCGTTCCACCAGGTCTTCGGGAATGGTGCTGATATCGACCGACTGTGATCCTTCGAGGCCCGACACATGGCGGCGGCCATCGATCAGCACCAGCGTGCGATCGGTGCCGAGGTTGCGCAGGTTGAGCAGATTGAGCCCGGTCGTACCGATCCCGGCGCGATCGCCCGAGTTGGCATAAGCGCCCGATGAATTGAGCAATGCGGGCAGCGAGGTCAGGAAATCGGTGAAGTTGACCGTGCCGGACTGCTGCAGCAGCGCGCTGCCGAATGACACCACCGGGCTGGCGGTGTTGTAATCGGGACGGCGCACGCGCGTGCCGGTGACAACAATGTCGGTGGCGGCTGGCGCCTCTGGCGCGGCAGCCTGCTCTGCGGCAGGCGCGGGTGCCGGCGCATCGGCCAGCGCGATATTCGGTGCGAATGCCGCAAGGGCAAAGCCGGACACTGCAACGCGCAGGGCGTGGCGGCGATTGGAGAACGATGACATGGAAGCCCCCATTGGATTGTCGTTACGGCCATAAAACAGCCTGTGCACCCGCAGTGCAACAAATTTGTCGAAAACCGACCTTCCCTTTGTGTCAGGGCGTCTACACTATCTTTAGTGATTGGCGGAAAAACCGCGGTTTCCCCGGCGTTCTGGAAGATTTGACTGTTGCGTTTAGGTCACAGAGAGGCGCAAAACACGACACAGCCGTTCGCGCAGATCGCTGTGATGCCAGTGGCGTTGCCGCTGCAAAGCGGGCCTGTTGCGACCCGGTCAGGCGGCGCGGCGCTTTTCCAGTTCCAGCCGCTGCCAGATTTCCACCAGCGCAGCGGTCAGATCGACGATCATCGCGTGCGTGTGCTGTGGCCCGGGGGTAAAGCGCAGGCGTTCGGTGCCGCGCGGCACGGTGGGGAAATTGATTGGCTGCACATAGACGCCATATTCGGCCAGCAGGATATCGCTGACCTTTTTGGCGCGCACCGGGTCACCCACCATCAGCGGCACGATATGTGTGGTCGATGGCATGACCGGCAGGCCGGCGTCGGCAAACAGCGTCTTCATCGTCGCGGCAGCCTCGGCCTGCGCATCACGTTCCACACAGGATGATTTCAGATGGCGCACCGCCGCCAGCACGCCGGCGACCAGCACCGGCGACAACGACGTGGTAAAGATAAAGCCCGGCGCGTAGGACCGGATGACATCGATAATGCGGCGGTCGGCGGCGATATAGCCACCCATCACGCCAAACGCCTTGCCCAGCGTGCCTTCGATGATGTCGATGCGGTGCGCGGCATCGTCGCGTTCGGAAATGCCACCGCCGCGCGCACCATACATACCGACCGCGTGGACTTCGTCGATATAGGTCAGCGCGTTGTATTTTTCCGCCAGGTCGCAGATCGCATGGATCGGCGCGATGTCGGCATCCATCGAATAGACGCTTTCAAACGCGATCAGCTTGGGCACGGCGGGGTCTTCGGCGGCCAGCAATTCTTCCAGATGGGCGACGTCGTTGTGGCGGAACACGCGCTTTTCCGCGCCCGAATTGCGAATACCGGCGATCATCGAGGCATGGTTCAGCGCATCGGAAAAGATCACGCAGCCGGGCAGGATTTTGGCCAGCGTCGACAATGTCGCATCGTTGGACACATAGCCCGATGTGAACAGCAGCGCGGCGTCCTTGCCATGCAGGTCGGCCAGTTCGTGTTCCAGATCGATGTGGTAATGCGTGTTGCCACCGATATTGCGGGTGCCGCCCGACCCGGCGCCGACATCGTGCAGCGCCTCTTCCATCGCGGCGATCACCGCGGGGTGCTGCCCCATGGCGAGGTAATCGTTGGAACACCACACCGTGATCGGTTTGGGCCCGTTGTGCCCGGCAAAACAGCGCGCGTTGGGAAACGCGCCCTTGTTGCGCAGGATATCGATGAACACCCGGTAGCGGCCTTCGGAATGAAGCCGGTCGATCGCGCTGTCAAACACCTGCTCGTAATTCACCTGAGGCTCCTTTACCCCACGTCGAAGGCGGTTTTTGCGCCTGCGGCACGTCTGTTTTGCCGGTCCCACAACGCTGGCGTGGTGCGCGCCATAGTCCTGTTTTTACGCGATTGCCACCCGGTTTCGCCCATTGCCCCCTATGGCATTTTGTCCCACCCGTGGCCCTGTCAGCATGGCGTCAGAAAATGACGGTATGGTCCAGCCCGGCGCGGGCGAGCGCGGGGGCCAGCGCAATCAGGCCCGGGTCATCGCGCGTAAACAGCGCCTGATCGGGCACGCTGCGCGCAAACGGCTGTCCGTCGGTCAGGTGCGCAATCCGCCGGGCGATGCCGTCGGCGCCGTCGATAAACCGCACGCCGGGTCCGAACGCGGCGGCCAGATCGTCGATCATCAGCGGAAAATGGGTGCAGGCCAGCACCACCGTATCGATCGTGTCGCCACCCGGCATCGCGCGGAGCGCCGCCGCCGCCCGCTGTGCCGCGCCGCCAGCGTCATCGCCCCCGCGCATCATCGCCTCTGCCGCGGTCACCAGATCGGGCGCAGCATGGCGCAGCAGCGTTTTGTCATGGGCAAATTCCGCCTGCAGCCGGTCAACATAGCCCTGGCGGATGGTCGCTTCGGTCCCCAGCAGCCCGATCACCCCGGTGCGGGTCATGCCGGCAGCAGGTTTGATCGCGGGGACGGTGCCGACAATCGGCACTTCCAGCACATCGCGCACGGCGGCCAGCGCGATCGTCGAAGCGGTGTTGCACGCGATGCACACCAAACGGGGCCGCAGCCGTTCGGTCATCCGGCCCAGCAGGCCCGACACCCGCGCGGCAATCTCCGCCTCGGTCTTGCCGCCATAGGGCAGCCCGGCATTGTCGGCGACATAGATGACCGGCGCCTGGGGCAGCACCCGGCGCAGCGCGCGCAGCACCGACAGCCCGCCCACGCCGGAATCGAACATCAGGATGGGTTGGTCGGGGGTAATCGGCATGGTTGATGCCTGCTATGGGCATCATGGGCAAAAACATCCAGATGCCCCCTCCCTTTTACCCACGGTGGCCGTTAGTACGGGTGCTGCACAGGCCCATACCTGCGCCGGGGGACAATCGGGTGATCGATAAAACGCTGCAACTGGCGCTGGTCGTCGCGGGTCTGGCCTATCTGCTGGGGTCGATCCCGTTCGGGCTGATCCTGGCGCGGCTGGGCGGGGCGGGGGACCTGCGCGCCATCGGATCGGGCAATATCGGCGCGACCAACGTCCTGCGCACCGGGCGCAAGGGGCTGGCGGCGGCGACACTGCTGCTCGATCTGGCCAAGGGTGCGACGGCGGTGTGCGTGGTGCGCGCGCTGTGGCCGGGGTATGAACATGTGGCGGCGGGCGCGGTGGTGATCGGGCATTGTTACCCGGTGTGGCTGCGGTTTCGCGGGGGCAAGGGCGTGGCCACGCTGATGGGGGTGTCGCTGGCGCTCGCCTGGCCGATCGGGCTGGCCTATGCGGTGGTGTGGCTGGGCATGCTGGCGATCACGCGCATCTCCTCGCTCAGCGGGATATCTGCAGCAGTTGCGGCGCCGCTGGCCGCGCTGGCGATCGGGCATGTCAATGATGCGCGTGCGCTGTGGCCGCTGGCAGTGCTGGTGCTGTGGCTGCACCGCGCCAACATCGCCCGGCTGCGCGCCGGGACCGAGCCGCGCGTCGGTGCGCCCAAGTGAACCGCGCACACGTCGAAGGGCCGGATGCCGCAGAACAGTTCGCGCGTGTACGCTTGCTGCGGTCCCCCAACATTGGCCCGGTGACGTTTTATCACTTGCTCACCCGGTTTGGCAGCGCGGTGGCTGCGCTACCCGCGGTGCCCGATCTGGCCGCGCGCGGTGGCGCCGCCTATCGCCTGGCGCCGGCCGCGCAGATCGAGGATGAATTTGCCGCACTGGCACGCTGCAGTGCGCGGCTGGTGTTTCATGATGATGGCCATTATCCGCTGGCATTGCTGGCCGCCGATCAGCCGCCGCCGGTGTTGAGCGTGCGCGGCAATCTGGCGCTGTTTGATCAACCGGGGGTGGCGATTGTCGGCGCGCGCAATGCCTCTGCCGGGGCGGTGCGGCTGGCGCGCGATTTCGCCGCTGCGCTGGCCGCGCGCGGTTTTGCGGTGATTTCCGGGCTGGCGCGCGGGATCGATGCGGCGGCGCACCATGGCGCGCTGGCCGCGGGCGATGGCGCTGTGCACGACGGCGGCACGATCGCGGTGATCGCGGGCGGCATTGACGTGGTCTATCCGCCCGAACATGCCGCACTGCAGGAACGGATTGCCGCCGAAGGTCTGCTGGTGGCGCAGATGGCGCCGGGGATCGAGCCGCAGGCGCGCCATTTCCCATCGCGCAACCGCATCATCGCCGGGCTGGCCGCCGGGACCGTGGTGGTAGAGGCCGCGCCCAAATCCGGGTCGCTGATCACGGCAAGGCTGGCCGGCGAATTCGGGCGAGAGGTCATGGCGGTGCCGGGATCGCCGCTCGACGCACGCGCGCACGGCTGCAACCGCCTGATTCGCGAAGGTGCGATCCTGGTGCAGAGCGCCGATGACATCGCCGAACTGGTCGATACATTTCAGGGCACCGCGCGATCCACCTTTCGCGATGGCGCGCTCGGCGATTATGCTGGCGCGCAGAACGAAGGCGCGGGAGACGCGCCAGCCGGTGACGTGGTCGCGCAGATCGCCGCGCTGCTGGGCACCGCGCCGGTCACGGTCGATGAATTGATCCGCCAGAGCGGGGCCGCGCCGGGCGTGGTGCAGAACGCTTTGCTCGATCTGGAATTGGCCGGTCGTCTGGCGCGCCATGCCGGGGGGCGGGTCAGCACGGTTGCGTTTGGCGCCTAGAACTGCTTGACGGCGGTGCGGGGTTGTCTCCACCCTCGTGCGTGCACACGTAAGGTGCGCACTCTATTCAGGACAGTTGGCGCCGCCCCATGCAATTGGTCATCGTAGAATCCCCCGCCAAAGCCAAGACCATAGAGAAGTATCTGGGACCGGGCTTTAAGGTGCTCGCGTCCTATGGCCACGTGCGCGACCTGCCGCCAAAGGATGGTTCGGTTCGCCCCGATGACGCGTTTGCGATGGATTGGGAAATCTATGGTGACAAGGCCGCGCGGATAAAGGCGATCACCGATGCGGCCAAAACTGCCGATCGCCTGATCCTGGCCACCGACCCCGATCGTGAGGGTGAGGCGATTTCGTGGCACGTGCGCGAATTGCTGGCCAAGCGCAAGGCGCTGCCAAAGGACGTGCAGCGGGTCACCTTCAACGCCATTACCAAGGCCACCGTGCTGGCGGCAATGGCCGCGCCGCGTGCGCTGGATCAGGACCTGATCGATGCCTATCTGGCGCGGCGTGCGCTCGATTACCTGTTCGGCTTTACGCTGTCGCCGGTGCTGTGGCGCAAATTGCCGGGGGCAAAATCGGCGGGTCGCGTGCAATCGGTGGCGCTGCGGCTGATTGTCGAGCGCGAGCGCGAGATTGAGGCGTTCAAGACCCAGGAATACTGGTCGGTCGCGGCAAAACTGGAACATGCCGGCACCGGCTTTACCGCGCGGCTGGTGCGATTTGAAGGCAACAAGCTGGACCGGTTGTCGCTGGGCGATGAAGGCGTGGCGCAGCGAGCCAGGGCGACGGTAGAGGCGGCCACGTTCCGCGTCGACTCTGTCGAAACCAAGCCGATGCGGCGCAACCCGCAGCCGCCGTTCACCACATCGACGTTGCAACAGGAAGCCGCGCGCAAGCTGGGCTTTTCCACCAGCCACACCATGCGTGTGGCGCAGACGCTGTATGAGGCGGGCGCGATCACTTATATGCGCACCGACGGCGTGCAGATGGACAGTTCTGCCATTTCCGACGCGCGGCGGGTGATTTCCAGCCGCTATGACGGGCATTATCTGCCCGAAAAACCACGTATTTACGAAACCAAGGCGAAGAATGCTCAGGAAGCGCATGAAGCGATCCGGCCGGTCGATTTTTCTCGCACCACGCATGGTTCGGGTGATGAAGCGCGGCTGTATGACCTGATCTGGAAACGCGCGCTGGCCAGCCAGATGGCCTCTGCCGCGCTGGAACGCACCACGGTTTCGCTGGGCGAAGGCACCGGCAAGCACGAATTGCGCGCCACCGGCCAGGTGGTGCGGTTCCCCGGATTTTTGGCCGTCTATGAAGAAGGGCGCGACCAGAAGGCCGACGCCGACGATGAAGACAGCGGCATCCTGCCGGCGATGGCCGCGGGCGATCTGCCAAAGAAGCATGGCGTGGAGGCGATCCAGCATTTCACCCAGCCACCGCCACGTTATGCCGAGGCATCTTTGGTGAAGCGGCTGGAAGAACTGGGCATCGGCCGGCCATCGACCTATGCCGCGACGATCCAGGTGATCAAGGACCGCAATTATGTGCGGCTGGAAAAAAACCGTTTCTTTGCAGA
The DNA here is from genome assembly GCF_040398825.1 of Novosphingobium sp. Lineage (GTDB taxonomy): Bacteria > Pseudomonadota > Alphaproteobacteria > Sphingomonadales > Sphingomonadaceae > Novosphingobium. Next base: position 48,348 of record NZ_JBBATI010000003.1, on the reverse strand, counting down.
AGAATCCGGCCGGTTGTTGACAGCGTTTCTCGAACGCTTTTTCGACCGCTATGTCGCCTATCAGTTCACCGCCGGGATGGAGGAGGAACTGGACGATGTGTCGGGCGGGCGCGCCGCGTGGAAAGATGTGCTCGCCGCGTTCTGGCGCGATTTCAAGCCGAAGTCTGACGAAGTGATGGAGCGCAAGCCCAGCGAGGTGACTGCCGAGCTGGACGTGTTCCTGTCCGATTACCTGTTTCCCCCGCGCGAAGATGGCACCGATCCGCGCGTGTGCCCCAAATGCGCGGTGGGCCGTCTGTCGCTGCGCGGCGGGCGCTATGGCGCGTTTGTCGCCTGTTCCAACTATCCCGAATGCAAATACACGCGCAAATTCGCGCAAGGGCAGGACAATGCCGAGGGCGGCGCATCCGAAGACGCCGTGCTGGGCCAGGACCCGGTCACCGGTCAGGACGTGGTGCGCCGCAGCGGGCGGTTCGGGCCCTATGTCCAGCTCGGCGACGGCAAGGAAGCCAAGCGCGCCTCGATCCCCAAGGACATTCCGGAGCTCGATCTGGACTGGGCGCTGAAGCTGCTGTCACTGCCGCGCGAAATCGGCATGCATCCCGAATCCGGCAAACCGATTACCGCATCGATAGGCCGCTATGGTCCTTATCTGGCGCATGACGGCAAATATGGCCGCCTGCGCAACACCGCCGAAGTGTTTGAAACCGGCATGAATGCTGCCGTGGTGCGGCTGGCCGAGGCCGCCGCCGGCGGTGGCGCACGTGGTGGGCGCACAGCGACCGAGCCATTGAAAGTGGTTGGGGCACATCCCGTATCAGGACTGGAAGTGCGGCTGATGGCGGGACGCTATGGCGCCTATGTTACCGATGGCACCACCAACGCGACATTGCCCAAGGACAAGACCGCCGACACGCTGACGATCGATGAAGCCGCCGCGCTGATCGACGCCCGCGCCGCTGCCGCGCCTGCCAAGGGGAAAAAGAAGGCCCCGGCGAAAAAGGCGCCTGCGAAAAAGGCGCCGGCGAAGAAAGATGCCGGCGCGGGTGCTGCAACCGCCGCCAAAAAGCCGGTGGCGAAAAAACCTACTGCCAAGAAACCTGCTGCGAAGAAACCCGCAGCGAAGAAACCGGCGACATAATACCAAGCGCCACTATATTTAATTCGTCATTCCAGACTTGATCTGGAATGACGAAAAGCTTTGAACACCTTCCATCCAAATGGGCCAACCCATTGGGCGCCTGGGACAACCCCAATCACTGCACCCAGTCGAGCCCGATCTCTTCATACAGATCGCGGCTTTCGGCCCATTTTTCCTCGACTTTGACGTGGAGGAACAAGTGGACTTTGGCGCCCAGCAGGTTGGCCAGTTCCTTGCGCGCGGTTTCGCCGATTGATTTCAGTTTCGACCCGCCTTTGCCCAGCACGATCGGGCGCTGGCTGTCGCGCGCGATCACGATCTGCTGGTGGATCTCGATCGATCCGTCGGCGCGCACGGCATAGCTTTCGGGGCGGACCGCGCTGTCATAGGGCAGTTCGTCGTGCAATTGGCGGTACAGTTGTTCGCGGGTGATTTCGGTGGCCAACAGGCGTTCCGACGCATTCGACACCTGGTCTTCGGGATAATGCCAGGGGCTGGGCGGCATCAGCGCCGCCAGCCGCGTTTTCAATTCGGCCACGCCGTCGCCGGTCAGCGCAGAGATAAAGAACACCTCGTCAAACCCGCCCGCCGCGACCAGCTCTTCGGCGGCGACCAGCAGCGGTTCCTTTGGCGTGGCATCGACCTTGTTGAGCACCAGGATGCGGCGTTCGGGGCGCGTGGCCAGCGTGGTCAGGATCGGTTCGAGGTATTCGCGGCGCTTTTTGCGCGCATCGACCACCAGCACGATCGCATCGGCGGCCTCTGCGCCGCCCCAGGCCGCGCTGACCATCGCTCGGTCCAGCCGCCGGCGCGGTTCAAACAGCCCGGGCGTATCGACCAGGATGATCTGTGTATCTGCCTCGATCGCGATGCCCATCAGGCGCGCGCGCGTGGTCTGCGCCTTGTTCGACACGATCGCCACTTTCTGGCCGACCAGGGCGTTGACCAGCGTCGATTTGCCCGCGTTGGGCGCGCCCAGAATGGCAACCAGCCCGCAATGCTGCGGCGAAATGGCGGGATCAATAGGGGGGGAAATGTCTGACATGAAACCGATCTTATCATCAAAACGGGAAAGGCGCGAATGGCAGGGCAGGGGCGTGTGACCTGGCCTAGCCGAAACGCTGCATGAATTCACGGGCGGCGGCGGTTTCCGCCTCCTGCTTGCTGGTGCCGCGCGCGCTTACTTCGCCCACCCCGGCCACGGTGACCGAAACGGTGAAGGTGGCGGCATGATCCGGCCCCTCACGCGTGACCAGCGCATAGACCGGCGGTTTGCGCCGGTTGCCTGCTGCCCATTCCTGCAACGCCGCCTTGGGGTGTTTGCGCTGGCCTGCGCCCGCCGCCATCGGCGGGGCCCAGGCGCGGCGCACGAAATCGCGCGCCACGGTAAACCCGCGTTCGACAAACAGCGCGCCGATCAGCGCCTCCATCACGTCGCCCAGGATATTGTCGCTGTCGGCGCCGCCGTCATCGCGCGCCTGTTTGCCCATGCGGATATGCGGCGCCAGCCCGATGGTGCGCGCGATCGCTGCGCAGGTTTCGCGGCTGACCAGCACGTTCAGGCGTTGTGACAGCTTGCCTTCGTTGCTGCCACCTTCGCCAAACAGCCATTCGGCGATCGACAGCCCCAGCACGCGATCGCCCAGAAACTCCAGCCGCTGGTAATCGGGCGTTTCGCCCAATGATCCATGCGTCAGCGCTTCGCGCCACAGCGCTGCGTTCAGCGGTTCCACCCCGGTCAGCGCGATCAGGAATTGCCGTGCGGCCGGGTCGAGCGCGGCGCTCAGAACATGCCCCCGATGCGGTTCCAGCGTGCGGCGGTAAACCACGTCCACGGCAGGAACCAGTTGGCGCCGCCATCGGTGGACCACATCACGATGGTGGCGCGGCCAACCAGGTTTTCCTGCGGTACCAGCCCGATCCCGCCGCCTTCCCGCGCCTCAAACCGGCTATCCATCGAATTGTCACGGTTGTCGCCCATCATGAACAGGCGATCGGCGGGCACCACTACCGGCGGGGTATCATCCTGCGGACGATAGCCCAGGTCGAGCACGTTATAACTTTTGCCTTCGGGCAGCGTTTCTTTGAACTGCGGGTAATGGCAACTGGGGGTGCCGTCCTTTTCCAGCGCTTCAAATTCGGGCGATACGCAATTTGTATTGGGTGAAATGCGGATGACGAAATCATCCTGCTTTACCTTGGGCACGGGTTTGCCGTTCAGCCAGACCACGCCGCCCTTCAATTGCACCGTGTCGCCGGGCAGGCCGATCACGCGTTTGATGTAATCGACATCGTTGCCCGGCGGTGCCTTGAAAATGACCACGTCGCCGCGCGCCGGCTGATGCGCCAGCACACGGCCCGGGATCAGCGGCAGGCTGAACGGCATCGAATATTTGGAAAAGCCATAGGGCCACTTGGCTGCCAGCAGATAGTCACCGTTTTCCAACCGGGGCAGCATCGATTCGGATGGAATGTTGAACGGCGAAAAGATGAAGCTGCGGAAAATTCCGACAATCAGCACGAGCTTGATCAGAAAGACGAAAAAGTTTTCATCTTCCTTTGGCTTGGCCGGCTTGGCACCGCGCGCGATCTGGGCGGCAATTTCGGCGGCCGGGTCGCGGGTGGTTGCGGCGGGACCGGCGCTTTCCGGGGAATGTTCGGGCGTATCGTTCATCGTCGCGGTCATGTTGGGCCGGTTGCCTTGCGTCAAGCGGGATCGTCATGCGCGACCCGCAAATATTGCCTTGCCCTAGGCGCAGACGGGCCTGGCGCATAGCTTTGCGCAAGGTGTTGGTCGAATAGCGGGAACGCTTGGCGGATTTGTCGCCAGCGGGCACAAGGGGGAAAGCCTGTTTGGGCGTGATCCGTTGGAGTGCATGATGACCGATACCTCTGCTGCGCTGTGGGAACAGTTTGAGCAGCTTGAATTTCCGGCGCTGGCGGCGCTGTTTGCCGCGCCGGACCGGCTGGCGCGCTATTCGACCACGCTGGGGCTGCCGGGCGGAGCGATTCGGTTCGACTGGTCCAAAACCCATTTGTACCCGGCGGCAGAGGCGATCCTGACCCGGCTGGCCGATGTGCAGCAGTTTACCGAAAAGCGCCGGCAACTGATCGATGGCGAACCGATCAACAACACCGAGGGCCGCGCCGCCGAACACACCGCCCAGCGCGGGGTGGGCAATGCCGCCAGCGTGGTCGAGGCCGAGGCGCTGCAGGCGCGGATGGAGGCGCTGGTCGAGGCGATCCACGAAGGCCTGTTTGGCGAAGTCCGTTCACTGATCCATATCGGCATTGGCGGTTCGGCGCTGGGCCCGGCGCTGGCGATCGACGCGCTGACCCACGATGGTGCGCGCGTCGCGGTGCATGTGGTGTCCAACATCGATGGTTGCGCACTGGAAACCGCGTGCCGTGCGTGTGATCCGGCAACGACCATGATCGCGATCGCATCAAAGACCTTTACCACCACCGAAACGATGACCAACGCCGCCTCTGCGCTCGACTGGTTGCGCGAAGGCGGGGTGGAGGACCCCTATGGGCGGGTAGTGGCGCTGACCGCAGCACCCGAAAAGGCGGTGGAATGGGGGGTGGATGACACCCGCGTGCTGCCCTTTGCGGAAAGCGTCGGCGGGCGTTATTCGCTGTGGTCGTCGATCGGTTTTCCGATTGCGCTGGCGCTGGGCTATGCCGGGTTTGCCGAATTTCTGGCCGGTGCCAAGGCGATGGACCTGCATTTCATCGAAACCCCGCTGGCCGGCAATGTCGTCGTGCGTGCCGCCTTTGCGGATCTGATTTATACCCAGGCGCTGGGGTGCCAGTCGCGTGCGGTGTTTGCCTATGATCAGCGGCTGGCGCTGTTTCCCGATTATTTGCAGCAGCTGGAAATGGAATCGAACGGAAAAAGCGTGACTGCCGATGGCCAGCCGCTCAACCGGCCGAGCGCGCCGGTAACCTGGGGCGGGGTGGGCACCGATGCGCAACATGCGGTGTTTCAGCTGTTGCATCAGGGCACGCACCTGATTCCGGTCGATTTTCTGGCGGTGAAAATCCCCGGCCACGATCTGGACCCGGTGCATCACCAGATCCTGCTGTCGAACTGTTTTGCGCAGGGCGCCGCGCTGATGGCCGGGGCCGCTGCCGATGATGCCGCGCGGTCCTATCCGGGCAACCGTCCCTCGGCGACCATGCTGGCCGATGACCTGAACCCCGCGACGCTGGGCGCGCTGATCGCGTTCCACGAACACCGCGTGTTTGTTTCGGCGATGATGCTGGGGATTAACCCGTTTGACCAGTTCGGCGTCGAACTGGGCAAGAAAATCGCCAAGCAGATCGACAGTGGCGGGGGCGAGGGGTTTGACCCATCGACCGAAGCGCTGCTGGCGGCGGCCGGGATCGGAGCATGACGGTGAACGACGCGCAATTCGAATACGACCTGTTTGTGATTGGCGCGGGTTCGGGCGGGGTGCGCGCTGCGCGGATCGCCGCCGGGCATGGCGCAAAGGTGGCCGTGGCCGAAGAATTCCGTATCGGCGGCACCTGCGTCATCCGCGGCTGTGTACCCAAAAAGCTGCTGGTCTATGCCGCGCAGTTTTCCGACGATCTGGCGCATGCCGGCGATTATGGCTGGACCATTGCGGGCGCAACATTCGATTGGCCCACCTTGCGCGACGCCGTTGCGCGCGATGTCGACCGCATCAACCTTGCCTATACCAGCACGCTCAACACCAACCAGGTCGCGCAATACCTTGACCGGGCCGAAGTGACCGGGCCGAACAGTGTGCGGATGAAAAGCACCGGCCAGACGGTCACCGCCAAAACCATCCTGGTGGCCACCGGCGCCTGGCCGATCATGCCCGAATTTGACGGTACAGAGCATTGCATAACATCGAACGAGGTGTTCGGCCTGCCAACGCTGCCGCGCCGCGTGGTGGTGGCCGGCGCCGGGTACATCGCGCTGGAATTCGCCGGCATTTTCAACGCACTGGGCAGCGCAGTGACGGTGGTCAACCGCAGCGACGCAATCCTGCGCAGTTACGACATCGATCTGCGCGACCGGCTGCTGACGCTGACGCGTGCGCGCGGAATTGCCTATCGGTTTCACGCCACGCTTGATCGCGTGGAAAAATGCGCTGACGGCAGCCTGCTGGTGCACCTGGGCGATGGCGGCGAACCCGTGCCGGCCGATGTCGTGCTGGTGGCGGCGGGCCGTCGCGCCAACACCGCCGGGCTGGGGCTGGAACAGGCCGGCATTGCGCTGGGCCATCGCGGCGAAGTGCCGGTGGATGGCGATGGCCGCACCGCGTGCCCCAGCATCTACGCAGTGGGCGATGTCACCGACCGCGTACAGCTGACCCCGGTGGCAATCCGCGAAGGCCACGCCTTTGCCGATGCGCAATACGCCGGGAAAAAGACCGCGGTATCCTATGACGCCATCCCCAGTGCGGTGTTTTCGCAACCGCCGCTGGCCGCAGTTGGCCTGACCGAGGCGGAAGCGCGGCGACAGTTTGCCGCCATCAAGGTGTTCACATCGGATTTCCGGCCGATGAAAAACATTTTCAGCCAACGCGTTGAACGCGGGTTTTATAAGCTCGTGGTCGATGGCGAAACCGACCGCGTGCTGGGCATCCACATGATCGGCCCCGATGCGCCCGAAATCCTTCAGGCAGCGGCGATTGCGGTCAAGGCCGGGCTGACCAAGGCCGATTTTGATGCGACGGTCGCGCTGCATCCGTCGATGGCCGAAGAACTGGTGCTGATGCGCTAAAGCATAAAGAACAACAGGGGACAGGGATGCAGATTGCGGGCAAGCTGGTGCTGGTCACCGGCGGAACGGATGGTATCGGGCGCCAGATCGCGCTGCAATTGCAGGCGCTGGGCGCAGAAGTGATCGTGACCGGGCGCAATCCGGACCGGCTGGCGCGTGCGCGCGGCGACGGGTTTGCGGTGATCAGCGCCGATCTGACCAGGCCCGACGGGGTGGAGGCGGTGCTGCGCGGACTGTCCGAACGATCGATCGACATTCTGGTCAACAATGCCGGGATGGGCACCGATCACGATTTTCGCGTTGGGCTGCCCGATGTCGCGGATGACGAACGCACCATCTGGCTCAACCTGCATGCCCCGATCCGGCTGATCACCGCGCTGATGACCGCGTTACAGACCCGGCCAGAGGCGATGATCGTCAATGTCACATCGGGGCTGGCGATAGCGCCCAGCGCGGGATCGCCAGTCTATTGCGCGACCAAGGCAGCCTTGCGCAGCTATACCCAGTCGCTGCGCGCGCAGTTGAAGGGCACGCGCATCCATGTGCTGGAGGCACTGCCGCCACTGGTCGATACCGCGATGACCACCACGCGCAGCGGGCGCAAGCTGCCGCCGCAGGAATGCGCGCGGCAGATTGTCGCGGCCATGCGCGCCAATGCGAATGAGGCCAATGTCGGCATGGTGCGCGTGCTGGCCGCGGTAAACCAGGTTGCGCCATGGTTGGCGCGCCGCATCATGATCGGGTTTTAAACGATGACAGGCACGGTTCTGGTCAGTGGTGGCAGCGGTTATATCGCCGGGTTCGTCATCAAACAGCTGCTGGCCGAAGGCTGGCAAGTGCGCACCACCGTGCGCAACCCGGCGCGTGAGGCCGGTTTGCGCGCGCTTTTGGGTGGTGACACGCAATCCTTGCAGTTCTTCGTTGCCGACCTGACTGCCGATGCCGGCTGGGCAGAGGCGATGGCCGGGTGCAGCCATGTCGCCCACGTGGCATCGCCGTTCAGCACCGAAGCGCCGCGTCACGAAGACGATCTGATCGTGCCGGCGCGCGATGGCGTGTTGCGCGCGCTTCGGTTTGCGCGTGACGCCGGGGTCACCCGTTTTGTGCAAACCTCGTCAGTCGCTGCGATCGCCTATGGCCATGGCAAGGGCCACCACCGCTTTACCGAAGCCGACTGGACCGATGTCACCGGGTCCGACGTCTATGCCTATGTAAAATCCAAGACGATTGCCGAACGTGCGGCGCGCGACTGGATTGCGGCAGAGGGCAAAGGCGGGGGCGGGGCGATGGAATTCGTGTCGATCAATCCGGCGGCAGTGCTGGGCCCGGTGTGGACCGACGATTTTTCGCCATCAATCGAAGTGGTGCGGCAATTGCTGGGCGGGTTGCTGCCGGGGTGCCCCGATCTGGGGTTCGGCATCGTCGATGTGCGCGATTGCGCCGATCTGCATGTGCGCGCGCTGACCGCGCCGGGGATCGCCGGCGAACGTTTTATCGCATCGGGGCCGTTTTTCAAACTGATCGAAGTCGCCCGCGTGCTGAAGGCACGGTTGCCCGTTCAATCGCGCAAGGTCCCGACACGGCGCTTGCCCGACTGGCTGGTACGGTTTTCTGCACTGTTCAATCCGATGATCCGGCAGATCGTCGGTGAACTGGGCAATGTGCGCGATGCCGATGCCGGGCACGCGTTGGCCGTGCTGGGCTGGAAAACGCGCCCGGTTGAAGATTCGATCGTTGATTGCGCGCGCAGCCTGATCGAGCGCGGCATCGTCAAGACGTGATGAGGGTCAGATCCCCGCGTACCACTGGTAATTGTGGTTATCTTCCCAAAACCCGCCTTTGCCGCCGTGCAGGCCCGCCAGCGTATCGACCGCCTGCACGCGCATGACATATTTGGCCTGTTTGTAACCCAGCTGGCGTTCAACCCGCAGCCGCAGCGGCGCGCCGTGGCCGATCGACAGCGGCGCGCGGTTCAGGCTGTAGGCCAGGATGGTCTGCGGGTGAAAGGCATCGACCAGATCGATGCTTTCGTAATAGGGTTTGCCCAGCAGCGTGTCGGCACAGTGAAACACCACATAGCGTGCGCGGGTTGACAGCCCGGCGCGGCGCAACAGCAGACCCAGCGGCACCCCGTGCCATTCACCGATCGCGCTCCACCCTTCGACGCAATCGTGACGGGTGATCTGGCTGCGCGCTGGTGCGGCCCGCAATTGCGCCATGGACAGCGCCAGCGGCTGGTTGACCAGCCCGTCGAATGTGAGTGTCCAATCGGCAAAATGGCTGGCGGCATGGCGGACATAATCGGCAGAATCAGCGCGCGCCGAACCGTTCACGCGAAAGACTGGCGACAGATCGGCGCGGGTGAATTCGGGTGCCAGCGCCTGACGATCCGCCACCAGCAACCGCTGCGCACTGCGTGAGGCCTTTTCCCCCAGCGACAGCACGTCCAACGTCTGCGGCGCGGTGGTCCATTTGTCGCAACCCGCCAGCAGCAGGCTGCCCGATCCAGCCAAGAGCCCGCGCCGTGTTACCGAACCGGTCATGCCCCTTCCTCCATCTGTGCTGGCTCTGACCGGGCTGGCTCTGGCAAAATGTCCTCTGGCGGCAGGCGGTACCAGCCGGTGATCATCGATCGCAGTTCGTTGATTGGCCCGGCCAGCAGCACCATCGTCAGATGCACGACGATGAACAGCGCCAGCCCGGCGGCCACGATGAAATGCAGCGATCGGGCCGACTGGCGGCCGTGGAACAGCACCAGCAACCATGGCCAGGCCGCATCCATCGCCGGTGACATGGTCAACCCGGTCAGCACCATCAGCGGCAGCCCGGCCAGCAGCACGCCCAGATAGGCCAGTTTCTGCAAGGGATTGTAATGGCGTGCAGCTTCGCCCTTGGGCAGATGCAACCGCGCATGCGCCTTGATATCATGCCACAGCGATGCCGGTTTTGCTTCTTCCCATTTCAGAAGAAGATCATTGAACAAATGTTTGGAAAAAAGCGAATATATTGCGAACGCCATCCACCCGCTGACCAGCACCCAGGCAAAGAAGAAATGCCAGATGCGCGCCACCGGTACATTGTATTGCCCGGGCAGCGTGACCAGCGGGGGAAACGCCTCGGCCGTGCCCATGGCATAGCCCAGCACACCGGTGGTGGGCACTTCAATCCCCGCGATCGTCAGGTAGCCGTTAGTGCCATGGTTGCCGATTTCCAGCCAGGCGTGATCAAAATTCGCACCATAGGCCCCCCAGTACAGCCGGGGGTGGGCGTTGAAGATCATCAGACCGGTCATCAGCATGATGAACAGTGTCACGGCATTGGTCCAATGCCACAGCCGCACCGGCAGGCGCGTGCGATAGACCAGATCGGATCGTGGGGCAGGATCGGGCATATGCGCGCTTTCACCAGAGGTATTTCAGGATAACATCCGCTATTTCGTTATCAAACGCCATCCGGTTACACCCCGCCGTGACGTCAATCACGATTTGTTTGTTACGTTACGCCACGCGTTGGGCAAGTTCGTGACGGGTGTGACGGCGCGGTGCCGCCAGTTCATGCATCCGTGCCGTAACGGGCAGCATGGTCTGCACCAGCGACCGACCGATCCACCCTATTTTGCGCGTGGTGCTGACCACCGTGCGGGTGTCCCACGCATTGGCACCCCGCCGCTTCACCAGCCGCGCAATATCGCCATAGATCCCTGCTGCCGCCAGAATCGCCCAGCGTTGGCGCATTTCCAGGCGCCGTGCGCCGATGCGGGCAGAGCTTTCATAGGCCGCCGCCATGCCGCACATGCGCGCGGCGAGCCCGGCCAGCGCGTCACGGTAACGCGGGTTCAACGCGTCGCCGGCGGGAATTGCCGCCTCGGCCAGCCATTGCGCGGGCAGGTAACAGCGCCCGGCGGCAAAATCCTCCGCCAGATCGCGCGATATATTGGCCAGCTGAAACGCCAGGCCCAGGTCGCACGCCCGATCGAGCGTTTCGTCGTCATCGGGGTCAACCCCCATGACCACCGCCATCATCACCCCGACCGCGCCCGCGACATGCCAGCAATACTGCATCAGGTCGGCCTCTGTCTGTGGCGACCAGCCGCGCGCATCCAGCGCAAACCCGGCAATCACGGCATCGGCCATGTCTTGCGTCAGCCCGGTTTCGGCCGCCACCACGCCCAGGCAATCAAACGCCGGCTCTCCCGTGTCGCCCCCGGTCAGCGCCAGCGTGGTCAGCGCGCGCACCTGCTGCAACCGTGATGTAACGGCGGACTGGTCACCCATATCGCCGCCCAGATCCTGGCCATCGATCAGATCGTCGCAGCGGCGGCACCACGCATAGAGCAGCCACACGCGTTCACGCGTGGTGCGGTCAAACAGCCGGCTGGCGGCGGCAAAGCTTTTGGATCCTTTGCCGATCATCGCTGCGGCCAGCGTTACGAGACGAGTCCGGCGGTCCATCGCGTGTTACAGATCGCCTGCGTTCATCGCAAAAATCGGCACATGCGGCTGGTGCGCGGCCATCCGTGCCAGCAACAGATCCAGATCGGGTTCGGCCAGAATGATCCCGGCATGGGCCGGGCGGACAAACCCCGTGTCCGTCATGTGACGGTTGAACGCCAGCAGATGGTCGAAAAAACCGAACGCGTTCAACAGTCCGACCGGCTTGGTATGGTATCCCAGCTGCGCCCAGCTGACCGCTTCCCACAGTTCGTCCATTGTGCCGACCCCGCCTGGCAGCGTCAGAAAGCCGTCGGACAGATCGGTAAACGCCTGTTTGCGCGCATGCATGCCCGTTACCACACGCAATTCGGTGCATTCGGCATTGGCCACTTCGGCATCGGCCAGCGCCTGCGGAATAACGCCGATCACCTCGCCACCCGCCGCCAGCGCGCCGGTCGCCACTGCGCCCATCAGCCCCAGGCGCCCGCCGCCATAGACCACGCCGATCCCGCGCCGTGCCAGCGTGGCGCCGACGTCACGCGCCAGCGTTACGTAACGGTCGTCATGCGGGGTGGCCGATCCGCAATAGACTGCAATCCGCTTCACGCAAGATCCTCCACCATCAGTTTTGCGGTGGCCTTGGCGCTGCCGACGACGCCCGGAATCCCTGCCCCGGGATGGGTGCCGGCGCCAACCAGATAGAGGTTGGAAATGGCATCGTCACGGTTGTGCCCGCGGAAAAACGCGCTTTGCGTTAACAGCGGTTCCAGGCTGAACGCGTTGCCCAGATGGGCCGACAGGTCCTGGCTGAAATCCAGCGGGGTATAGTGAAATTTCGTTACGATACGGCTGTGGATGTCGGGGATCAGCCGCCGGCCGACTTCGTCCAGCACGCGCTTTTCCAGGATCGGTCCGATCTCGTTCCAGTCCACCGGCAGCTTGCCCAGGTGTGCGACCGGCACCAGCGCATAGAACGTGCTCATCCCTTCGGGCGCCATGCTCGGGTCGGTCACGGTCGGGTGGTGCAGATAGATCGAAAAATCCTGCGGCAGCACGCCATATTTGTAGATGTCGTCCAGCAGGCCTTTGTAACGCGGGCCAAACAGGATCATATGGTGGGCGATCCCTGGCCAGGTGCCCTGAACGCCAAAATGGACAACAAACAGGCTGGGCGAAAACTTTTTGCGCAGCAGTTTTTTGGTGTGCCGTTTGGCATGGCCATTGTCGGACAGCAGATCGCGGTACGAATGGACCAGGTCGGCGTTTGACGCGACCGCATCGAAATTGGCGGTCCAGCCGCTGGCGGTGGTGACGCCAGTGGCACGGTTGCCCAGCGTTTCGATCCGCGTAACCGCGTCGCCCACGCGCATTTCGCCGCCGATCCGTTCGAAATGCCGCACCATCCCGGCGATCAGCTGGTTGGTGCCGCCCTTGGCCCACCACACCCCTCCGTCCTTTTCCAGCTTGTGGATCAGCGCATAGACCGCGCTGGTAGACATCGGATTGCCGCCGAGCAGCAGCGAGTGAAAACTGAACGCTTCGCGCAGTTTGTCATTCTCGATGAATTTCGACACGATCGAATAGACCGAGCGCCACGCCTGATAGCGCATCAGCGTGGGTGCTGCCTTGATCATGCTGGCAAAATCCAGAAACGGCACCGACCCCAGCTTGATATAGCCTTCGCGGTGCACGCCGGTCGAATATTCAAAAAATTCGTCATACCCCGCCACGTCGCGCGGATTGATTTTGGCGATCTCGCTGCGCAGCGACGCTTCATCGTTGGAATAATCAAAATTGGTGCCGTCGGGCCAATTCAGCCGGTAAAACGGCATGACCGGCATCAGTTCGACATCTTCGGACAGTTTGTGCCCGGTCAGCGCCCACAATTCCTCGAGGCACGGCGGGTCGGTGATCACCGTCGGCCCGGCGTCAAAGGTAAAGCCGTCGCGCTGCCAGTGATAGGCCCGCCCGCCGGGCTTGTCGCGCGCCTCCACCACGGTGGTGGCAATTCCGGCCGATTGCAGGCGGATGGCCAGTGCCATGCCGCCAAAACCCGACCCGATCACACATGCTCGCTTCATCGCTCAACACCCTTTGCCATGCGCGCGGGCAGGACCATCACCGGTGGTCGCGGTGTCAGCTTGTCCTCTCGCCCATTGCCTAAACCGACGCCTAAGCCGAGTAGGGCCTGGCCCGCGCCGGTGCAACCAGGGCTTTTGTCAAAGGCGTTGAAAGCTGCGTAGCATGGACGCCGGGGGGGGGCCGCCCCCTGTCAACCAACGCCCAGTGGAACAAATTGTTATTCTCGAATGATTTGCACCGGCATCTGGGTAAACCCATGCAGGAATGAACTGGCCAGCCGCGTCGGTTCACCTTGTGGTACGACGCGAATGCGCTGGGAGACCAATTCCTCGATCAGCGTGGCCAGCTGGACTTCGGCCAGGCGCGCACCCACGCAGCGGTGCGACCCGTGGCCAAAACCAAGGTGGCGCCGGGCGTTGTCGCGCGTCACATCAAAACGTTCGGCATCGGCAAACACGGTTTCGTCGCGGTTGGCGGAAATATACCACATCACCACTTTTTCGCCGGCGCGGATGGTCTGCCCGTGCAGGGTGTAATCGGCAGTGGCGGTGCGGCGCATATGCGTCACCGGTGATTGCCAGCGCACAATCTCCTGCGCGGCATTGGCGATCAGCGATGGATCGGCGCGCAGGATATCCAGCTGCGCAGGATAGCGCGCCAGCGCCTCCACCAATCCGGCCATCGAATTGCGCGTGGTATCGTTGCCTGCCACCACCAGCAGTGCCAGATTGCTGATGCGTTCAAACGGGTTCAGATTGCCCATCGCGGTGCTGTGCACCATGCGGGACAACAGGTCATCGCTGGGCGGGCGCTGGCGTCGGTCATCCATCAGCGCATCGAACCGTACCAGCATCCGTTGCATTTCGGCCAGAAATCGCTGGTTGTAATCGGCATCACGGTCTGGTTGCACATTGCTGGCCCAGTCGGACCACAGTTTCAGATCGGCGCGTTCGTCCCACGGAAAATCGAACAGCACGCACAACATGCCGATGGTCAGCGGGATCGCCACGTCGTTGACCCAGCAAAACGTTTCACCCACCGGCAACCGGGCGATCAGTTCGTGCGTGCGCTGGCGCACCAGGGCATCGGCCTTGACCATCTGGCTGGGGCTGAACGCAGGCGCCACCACCTTGCGCTGTTCGGTATGGCCGGGCGCATCCATCGCGATGAAATTGGCCAGGCTGGTTTCGGGCGGGGTATCGGCGATGGTGATGTTGCCCAGCGCGTGGCTGCTGGAAAATACCTGCGGGGCCAGTTCGACCTCCATCACCGGGGCATGGGTGACCACCGACCAATAGGCGCCAAACGGGCTTTGCGGGCACCAGCTGACCGGCATTTTCGCGCGCAGCCGTGCAAACGGTTCGCGCCAGGTGTCATCGGTATACAGCGCATTCTGGCTGACATCGAACGGGTTGATCGCGCGGGTTGCGTCGGGTGCGGTTGTGGCCATGGCTGTGCTTTCAGGCGGATTGCGGGTGGGCGCAGGTTTCACCGACTATCCTTAATCATGCGATTAATGTCCAGACCCCGCCTGGACGGATTGGCGCGCGCCACTGGCGAGCCCCTGGCGCAGGGCCTGACGACAAACTTGCCCTTGCCATGCTGTCGGCGCAGACTGGCGTCATAACAAACTGAAGGGGGTGAGGATGAGCGACACAAGAACCGGCGGCTGCCTGTGCGGGGCGGTGCGCTACACGGTGAACGGCGCGCCGCTGATGAGTGGTGTGTGCCACTGCAAGAATTGCCAGCGCCAGGCGGGAAGCGCGTGGTCGATGCTGATTGGCGTCATGACTGACGCGCTGTCAATCAGCGGAGAGCCCAAAACCTATATCGACCAAGGTGACAGCGGTGCGGCGGTGCATCGCCAGTTCTGCGCGACCTGCGGATCGCCGCTGTTTTCGCTGCCAGAGGCGATGCCGGGCATGGTGTTCATCAAGGCCGGGACGCTGGACGATACCGCAGACTTTGCGCCGACAGCGCAATACTATCTCAAAAGCAAGCAGGCGTGGGTGGATTTGCCCGGCATTCCTGGCTTTGAAGCCTTGCCCGGCTGACGCTGCCTGACGCGAAAACGGCCCCCGCGCAATGCGCAGGGGCCGTTTGCAAAGGCCAACCGATCAGTTGGTGGCGTCGATGCCCAGCGTTTTCACTTCGGCCAGGTCAAATTCGACCGGCTTGTTGTTGAACGTGCCGGTCACGGTCTTTTTGTGGATGTGCAGTTCAAACGGAACCTTGCCGGCATAGGCGGTGCCGCGCACAACCTTGTCGCCATTGGCGTCTTCGGTGGTGTAGTTGTATTCCACGCCCTTGTGGGTGAACTTTGCCGCGTCATCATTGGCGGCCAGCGCCATGGTCGGGGCAACAGCAACGAGCAACGTGGCGGCGATCAGTGAAGTCTTGAACATGGCGTTACTCCTCGACCAGGCAGGGCGAACCCGCGATCACCGGATCAGGGATATCCGGTTGCGTTCTGGTGTGAGCACCCATTTATGCTGCAGCTGCGAAGTCGCAAATGCTTTCCACGCGCCAGCGATTGCGCAAAATGCACTTTAATTGAAATACATTGATTTAATAAGGAGCAATTTGAAACCTATCCCGGTTCCTACCCACTATGGCAGGCAGCACCTGCGTCATTTACCCGCAGCGGCTGGCCCGGCGACCACTCCGGCGGGGCCAATTCAAACCCAGCAAACACAAACCCGGGCATGACTGCGCACGATACCAGCGCATAACCATGCGATCCCGCGCATGGGCGTGCCGCCTGCCAGTGCCCGGGCGGGACAATCGCCTGCAACTGGTCACCGGCCAGCGGATCGGGGCCCAGCGTTGCAGTCCGGACAGGGCCTGCATCGTCCGCTGCGATTTCCAGATCCAGCCGGTCGCCGCCCTGCCAGCACCACACTTCGTGCGCATCGACCCGGTGCCAATGCGAACTCTGGGTGGATTCAAGCAGGAAATGAATCAGCGTGCCCGCCGCGCGCGCAGGCGACGGGGTGCCGGCCGGCGGATCGGCACGCCAGGTTTCGCGAAACCATCCGCCTTCGGGATGCGGCGCAAGGTCCAGCGCGGCGATCAGTTCCGCCGCGGTCAATCGCGCAACAGTTCGTTGATGGCGGTCTTGCTGCGGGTCTGCGCATCGACCGTCTTGACGATCACCGCGCAATAGAGCGACGGCCCTGGCGAACCATCGGGCAGGGGCTTGCCCGGCAGCGATCCCGGCACGACCACTGCATAGGGCGGCACCCGGCCAATATGCACTTCACCGGTGGCACGATCGATGATCTTGGTCGATGCGCCCAGGAACACCCCCATCGACAGCACTGCGCCGGTGCCGACAATCACGCCCTCTGCCACTTCCGACCGCGCGCCCACGAACGCGCCATCTTCGATGATCACCGGGCCGGCCTGCAGCGGTTCCAGCACGCCGCCAATGCCGGCGCCGCCCGAAATGTGCACGTTTTTGCCGATTTGCGCGCAGGATCCGATCGTGGCCCAGGTATCGACCATCGTGCCTTCATCGACAAACGCGCCGATGTTGACGAAACTGGGCATCAGCACCACGCCTTTGGCAATATAGGCGCCGCGCCGCGCCACTGCACCCGGTACCACCCGAAACCCGGCATCGCGAAAGCGGTTTTCGCCCCAGCCGGCAAATTTGGATGGCACTTTGTCGAACGCCGGCGCACCCGCGGCGCCGCCATCGACCAGCACATTGTCGTTCAGGCGGAATGACAGTAGCACCGCCTTTTTCAGCCACTGGTTGACGCGCCATTCGCCATCGACCGGTTCGGCCGCGCGGGCTTTGCCACTGTCGAGCAGATCGAGTGCGGCATCGACCAGTTCGCGCACATCGGCGCTGGCCGGGGTGACAGCGGCGCGGTTTTCCCATGCGGCATCGATCGCGGCGGCAAGCTGGTCGGTCATCGCAACATTTTCCTGAACGGTTGGTATTGCCGCTGCGACTAGCCCAGCCGGCGCGCCTGGGCAAGTTCGCCTGCGACGGCGTCCAGCCAGGTGGGCATGTCATCGATCTGCACGTCGATCGCCGTATCATCCTTGGCGCGGTCGCCCCATTCGGTGGCCATGTCGATCCACACCGTCTGCATGCCGATCGCCTTGGCCGGGGGCAGGTTGCGCGCGGTATCCTCGACAAACACTGCGCGTGCCGGATCAATGCCGAAATGGGCGATCAGCCCGGCATAGGCGTGCATTTCCGGCTTTGGCCGGTATTCCATCGCGTGGATATCCCACACGCCTTCAAAACAATCGGCAATGCCCAGCGCATCCAGCGCGCGCGCGGCATAAGTGGCATCGGCGTTGGTAAAGATCAGCCGGCGCCCCGGCAGTGCCATCAACCGGTCGGCCAGCCGTGGCGCATCGGCCAGCACCGACATGTCGACCGCGTGCACATAGTCGAGGAATTCGCGCGGATTGACCGCATGGTAATGCATCAGCCCGGCCAGCGTGGTGCCATGATCGTGGAAATACAGTTTCTGCACGCGTCGCGCCTCGTCCAGATCGCACCCCAGCAATTCGGCGATGAACCGCCCCATCAGCACATCGATCTGGCTGAACAGGTTGACGCGGCTGGGATACAGCGTGTTGTCCAGATCGAATATCCAGCAATCGACGCGGGTGGGATCAAACGGCATGCGTGAGGGATCTTTGCTTGATGAGTGCGGATGACGCGCGATAGAGGTCGTGGCCGTGTCCTGTCCAATCATCTTGCGTGCAAACGGCCTGATCATCGGGGTTGATGAAGCCGGGCGCGGGCCGCTGGCCGGGCCGGTGGTGGCCGCCGCAGTCGTGCTGGGGGCAGGGGCGCCAGATGGCCTGGCGGATTCAAAGGTATTGTCGGCGCGGCGGCGGGCGGTGCTTGATCCCCTGATCCGCGCCACCTGCCGCTGGGGCATTGGCCTGGTCGACGCCGAAGAGATCGACCGGATCAACATCTTTGCGGCGACGATGCAGGCGATGACCATGGCCGTCGCCGCGCTGGTGGGTGCGGATGATGAGGTGGCGGTGGTGCTGATCGATGGCAACATGACCCCGCACGGGCGTCATCCCGACTGGCGCTGGCCGGCGCGCGCGATCGTGGGTGGTGATGCCAGCGAACCCGCCATTTCGGCCGCGTCGATCGTGGCAAAGCAGCACCGCGATGCGATCATGCACGCCGCGGCGCAGCAATGGCCGATGTATGGCTGGGACCGCAACGCCGGTTATGGCACGCGCGAACATCTTGCTGCGCTGCAACGCCACGGCCCGTGCCCACTGCACCGACGCAGCTTTCGCCCGGTGGCCGAATCTTTACGGACCTGATCGCGCCGATATTTTTTTGTTCCGGCCGGCCCACAAGATGTGGCGTGCCGAACCGGGCCCTGGCCACAAGATATGGCGCACGGACTCGTTCCGTTCCCGTTTTGGATTCAGTGCGACTCGTGGATTCACCGCGAGTCGAGGCTTGACGGCGAGTCCCGGATGATTCAGAATCGACGCCATTGCAGCGAAAGGCACGGGCGTCATGACAGTTCTGGTAAAAGAGCGGACACCGCGTGCCCGTGCCATCCCCGCGCCAGCCTGCCCGCTGCCGCTCAATCAGATCCTGCGCGGCGATTGTATCGAAGCGATGCGTGCACTGCCGTCGGCATCGATCGACATGATTTTTGCCGATCCGCCGTACAACCTGCAACTGGGCGGCGATCTGGCGCGCCCCGATGGCAGCGCGGTCGATGCCGTAACCAACGACTGGGACAAGTTCACCAGCTTTGCCACGTACGATACGTTTACCCGCGAATGGCTGACCCAGGCGCACCGCCTGCTGAAACCCGATGGATCGATCTGGGTGATCGGCAGCTATCACAACATCTTTCGCGTGGGCGCGCTGTTGCAGGACATGGGGTTCTGGATTTTGAACGACATCGTCTGGCGCAAGGCCAACCCGATGCCCAATTTCAAGGGCACGCGGTTCACCAACGCGCACGAAACGCTGATCTGGGCATCGAAAAGCGAAAAATCGAAATACACCTTCAACTATCGCGCGATGAAAACGCTGAACGACGAACTGCAGATGCGGTCTGACTGGGTGCTGCCGATCTGTTCCGGCGCCGAACGTATCCGCAAGGACGGCACCAAAGCCCACCCCACGCAAAAGCCGGAGGCGTTGTTGTACCGCGTGCTGCTGGCCACCACCAATCCGGGCGATGTCGTGCTCGATCCGTTCTTTGGCACCGGCACCACCGGCGCGGTGGCCAAACGGCTGGGCCGCGACTGGATCGGCTGCGAACGCGAAGCCGACTATATCGCGGTGGCCGAGGAACGCATCGCGATGGCGCTGCCGCTGGATGAAACCGCGCTGAAAACGATGCAAAGCCGCCGCACCGCGCGCCGCGTGGCGTTTGGTCAACTGGTAGAGGCAGGTTGGATCACCCCTGGCGCCCGGCTGTCTGACCGCAAGGGGCTGTTCATTGCCCATGTGCGCGCCGATGGATCGATCGATGCCGGCGCCGGGCCAGGATCGATCCATGGTGTGGGCGCGGCGGTGCAGACCGCGCCATCGTGCAACGGCTGGACATTCTGGCATGTCGAACACGAGGGCGCGATCAAGCCGCTGGATGCACTGCGGCAATTGTACCTGCTGGCGACCGAGGATTGATGGCAGTGCTGCATTCCGATTGCTTGCCAAACAAAACCGGTTTCGCTCATCCTGAGCCTGTCGAAGGACACGCGCGACGGTTGTTCCCGGTGATTGGGGCCTGGATTTGTGCGCGTCCTTCGACAGGCTCAGGACGAGCGGGCCCAGTGTGGGATCACACCCAAAATTCGCGCGTTCCGGCATGACCGACCAAATCTATATCCGCCCGATTGCGCTGGCAGAAAGCCCGCAAAGCGAACTGGGCGAAGTGGTGCGGCTGGGGGGAAGCCTGTGCTGGGCCAGCCGCTTTGCGCTGATCCGGCGGAGCAATGGCCGCGTCGTCGCGCGACAACGCCTGGGCGTAAACGATGTGCCCGCCGCAATCGCTGCGCTGCCCGATGCGCTGGCGGCAGAGGCCACCATGCAATGGCATGACCTGGCGCGGGCGCATCCCCCGCTGGTATGTGGCCCGCGCGTGCTGCGGCTGGATCAGCCGGTGGTGATGGGCATTTTGAACGTTACCCCCGACAGTTTTTCCGATGGCGGCAAATTCCTCGACAAGCCCGATGCCGCGCTCGACCATGCGCATGCCATGCTCGCGGCCGGCGCGGCGATCATCGATGTCGGCGGCGAATCCACCCGCCCCGGCGCGGCGGCGGTGTGGGAAGGTGATGAGGAACGCCGGGTGGTGCCGGTGATCGAAAACCTGGCGCGCGCCGGCGCGGCAATTTCAATCGACAGCCGGCGCGCCAGCGTGATTGGCGCTGCGCTGCGGGCCGGCGCGCATATCGTCAACGATGTGTCGGCGATGCGCCACGACCCGCGCACGATGGCGCTGGTGGCGCAAAGCGGCGTGCCCGTGGTGCTGATGCATGCACCCGGCGACGCCAGCGACCTGCATGCCGATGGTGAATACCGCGATGTCGCGCTCGATGTGTTCGATGCCTTGCGCGAACGGCGCGATGCGGCGTTGGCGGCAGGGATCGCGCGGCATAACATCCTGATCGATCCCGGTATCGGCTTTGGCAAAACGCTGGCCGAAAACCTGATCCTGATCAACGCATTGCCCTTGCTGCTCGCGCTGGGTCAACCGATCCTGTTTGGCGCCAGCCGCAAACGCATGATCGGCGCGCTGGCGGGCGAAGTGCCGGCGCACAAACGCATGCCGGGATCACTGGCGCTGGCCATGCGTGCGGTGGACAGCGGCGCGCATGTGTTGCGCGTGCACGATGTGCCTGAAACCGTGCAGGCGGTGCAGGTGTGGCGCGGCCTGCGCGATGCGGCATTGACCGATTTCAGCCAGATTGTGGATTAATCGGCTTGGTCCGACACTGTCGTGTCGGACCAAGCCGATCAGGCCGCGTTGTCGATGCCCAGTTCCGACAGTTTGCGATAGAGCGTCGATCGGCCAATCCCCAGCCGCCGCGCGACTTCGGTCATGCGCCCGCGATAATGCCCGATCGCCAGCCGGATCACATCGGCCTCGATATCTTCCAGCGGGCGCAGATTGCCGTCGGGGCCAAACAGCAGGACCCCGGCGCCATCGCTGATCGGCTGATGCACCCGCGCGGTTTCGCCCAGCAGGTTGGCCAGTCGGGGAAAATCCTGCGCGGTCAGCGCTTCGCCATCGCAGAATACCGCAGCGCGAAACAGCGTGGCCTGCAACTGGCGGACATTGCCCGGCCAGTCATAGGCCGCCAGCAGCGACAGCGCCCCATCGGTAATGCCCAGCGGCCGCAGCCCCGGCTGTTCGCCGATCCGCGCCAGAAAGTGCCGCGCCAGCGCGGGAATATCGCCCACGCGTTCACGCAGGGTGGGCAGGCGGACCTGGTTGATCGACAGCCGCGCCAGCAGATCCGGGTCAAACAGCCCGGCCTCCGCCAGATCCTTCAGCGGCACGTTGCTGCACATGAACAGCCGCACATCCAGCCGGAACGAATGACGCGCGCCAATCGGCTGCACATCGCCGCGCGCAATGAATTGCGCCAGCCGTTCCTGCACTGGCAGCGGCAGGCGGTCGATTTCGTCGATCACCAGCGTCCCGCCATCGGCATGCTGCAACGCGCCGACCAGCCGTTCAAACGCGCCGGCAAAGGCACCCTTTTCGTGGCCGAACAGCACGGATTCGATCTGGTTGGGCGGTATGCCCCCGGCGTTGATGATCCGCAGCGGCAGCTTTGCCCGCGGGGATGCCGCCTGCATCGCGCGCACCAGCATTTCCTTGCCCGTGCCACTTTCGCCCTCGATCAGGATATGGGCGTGGGTCCGCGCCGCTTTGGCCGCCACCGCCAGCGCGGTGCGGAATGACGATGTTGCGCCGATCATCGAATCGAAATCCAGCGCTGCGCCCAGCTTTTCGGTCAGCGGATGCAGTTCGGAACTTTGCACTTCGGGTGCGGTCGCGGCGCGCAGGGCCTGGATCAGCCGATCGGGCGCAACCGGCTTGATCAGGTAATCGGTCGCGCCGGCACGCATCGCCTCTACCGCCAGCAGCGGCGAAGAACTGGTGGTGATCATCAGGATCGGCAGCGCCGGGCGCCGCGCCTTCAATTCGGAAATCAGGTCGCAGGCGGCTTCACCCGGCACCCATTGATCCAGGATGATCGCGCCCAGCCGCATGCCCTGGCGCGTGCCGAGCATGGCAATCGCGGTTTCCGAATCGCGCGCCACAATCGTGCGCCACCCTTCGCGCGCGGCCAGCGCCGACACGAGCCGGATCTGCGCCGGTTCGTCATCGATCAGCATCAACAGGCGATCTTCGATGTCAGACATTCGCCATCCGGTCCGTTTCCCGCGCGCCAGAACCGAAAACACGCGAAATTTCGCGGTTCGATACCGACCTTGTCGTGAACGCTTACGCCCAAGTGGGTAAAAACCGGATTAAAGCCGCGAAAGTCGCTTGACGCTTGAGCATGGTGGATGGGATCGATAGAGGGGCGTCAGGACCGTCGGCAACGACGGGCAGGGGATCAACAATTTGCGCAAGCAATTTTAAGGGGTGTTTGACATGGCATCGGCAAACGACATGAAGGCCGCGCGCGCGACCTATGACGGGTTTATTGGTCTGATCAAGATTTCGGTTCCGGTGATCATTCTGATCACCGCGTTTGTCGTGTTCCTGATTCACTGATCGCGCGCAGCGTGGCACAGCCGATCGAAATCGCCGTCCTGGCCGAACGGGCGCAGGGTGAAACCCGCGTTTCCGCAACCCCGGAAACGGTCAAAAAGCTGATCGCGCTGGGCGCTGCGGTTACGGTCGAGACCGGTGCCGGCCTTAACGCATCGATCGCCGATGCCGACTATGTGGCGGCGGGCGCGCGCATTGCGACGACCGGCGCGGCGCAAGGCGCGGACATCGTGTTCGGCGTGCAAGGGCCGGAACCGGACCTGCTGACCGGCGCAAAGCCCGGCGCATGGGTGGTGGCCGGGCTTGATCCGTTTGGGCATCGTGATCGCGTGGACGCCTATGCGGCCGCCGGGCTTGAGGCGCTGGCGATGGAATTCATGCCGCGCATTACCCGCGCGCAATCGATGGACATCCTGTCTAGCCAGGCCAACCTGGCCGGGTACAAGGCGGTAATGATCGCCGCCAACCTGTATGGCCGCGCCTTTCCGATGATGATGACCGCCGCCGGCACCGTCAGCGCGGCCAAGGCATTCGTGATGGGCGTGGGCGTTGCCGGCCTGCAGGCGATCGCCACCGCACGCCGGCTGGGCGCGCAAGTGTCGGCCACCGACGTGCGATCGGCCACCAGGGAACAGATCCAGTCGCTGGGCGCCAAGCCGATCTTCGTGGAAAATGTCGCAGGCATCGAGGGTGAGGGCGCGGGCGGCTATGCCACCGAAATGAGCCCCGAATACCAGGCCGCACAGGCCGCGCTGGTGTCCAGCCATATCGCCAAGCAGGACATCGTGATCACCACCGCGCTGATCCCGGGCCGGCCTGCGCCGCGCCTGATTTCGGACGCGCAGATTGCAACGATGAAACCGGGCAGCGTGATCTATGACCTCGCGGTCGCCCAGGGCGGCAATGTCGAAGGATCGGTGCCCGACCAGGTGGTGGAAATCCATGGGGTCAAAGTGGTGGGTTACAGCAACACACCCGCGCAATTGCCCGCCGATACCTCGGCGCTGTTTGCCCGCAACCTGTACAATTTCCTCAACGCGTTCTGGGACAAGGAACAAGGCCGCCCGGTGCTGGACGAGGAAATCGGCAACGCCATCCGCCTGACCCACGGCGGCAAAGTGGTCCACGAGCGGCTGCTCGGTTAAAAGGAGCGACACGCCATGGACTTCGTTTCTATTTTGTCGATTTTCGTGATGGCCTGTTTTGTGGGCTATTACGTGGTGTGGTCGGTCACCCCGGCCTTGCACACGCCGCTGATGGCGGTGACCAACGCGATTTCTTCGGTGATCGTGGTGGGCGCGCTGATTGCCGGGGCGGCGCAAGGGTCGGCCGTTTCGAAATGGCTGGGGCTGCTGGCGGTGGTGCTGGCCAGCGTCAACATTTTCGGCGGCTTTGCCGTGACCGAGCGGATGCTGGCGATGTATAAAAAGAAGGACAAGAAGTGATGGGGGGGGATGCCATTTCTTCAGCCTGGGTCGCGCTGGCTTATCTGATTGCGGGCGTATTGTTCATCATGGCGCTGCGCGGGCTGTCGAGCCCCGCATCATCGCGTTCGGGCAACCGCTATGGCATGATCGGCATGACCATCGCTATGGTTACCACGCTGGTGACTCATGGCCTTGCCAGCTTGCCGGAAATCGCCGGAGCCATTGCGATCGGCGGCAGCGTCGGCTTTTTCACCGCGCGCCGGATCAAGATGACCGACATGCCGCAACTGGTCGCTGCGTTCCACTCGCTGGTCGGGCTGGCGGCGGTGCTGGTGGGCTGGGCCGCTTATCTCAATCCGGCAGCATTCGGCATTCTTGAAGCGGGGCATATTGCCGCGCACAGTCGCGTCGAAATGGGTCTGGGCATTGCCATTGGCGCGATCACTTTTTCCGGATCAGTTATCGCGTTTCTGAAACTGGCCGGCAAGATGAGCGGTTCGCCGATCATGCTGCCAGGGCGCCATGCGCTCAATCTGGGCACATTGGCGCTGATCATCGGGCTGGTCGGCTGGTTTACCCAGGTGGAAGACTTGTGGGTGATCGCGGCGGTAACCGCGCTGTCGTTTGCGATCGGTTTTCTGCTGATCATCCCGATTGGCGGGGCGGATATGCCGGTGGTCGTGTCGATGCTCAATTCCTATTCGGGCTGGGCGGCGGCGGCGATGGGCTTTACGCTCAACAACACCGCGATGATCATCACCGGCGCGCTGGTGGGGTCATCGGGCGCGATCCTGTCGTACATCATGTGCAAGGCGATGAACCGGTCGTTCCTGTCGGTGATCGCCGGCGGCTTTGGCGCCGATGCCGGGGCTGCCAGCGGTGGCCCGGCCAAGGAACAGCGGCCATGGAAACGTGGCAGCGCCGAAGACGCCGCCTACATCATGAAAGAGGCGGAAAACGTCATCATCATCCCCGGTTACGGCATGGCGGTCAGCCAGGCGCAGCATGCCTTGCGCGAAATGGGTGACCAGCTGAAATCGCACGGGGTCAATGTGAAATACGCGATCCACCCGGTCGCCGGCCGCATGCCCGGGCACATGAACGTGCTGCTTGCAGAGGCCAACGTGCCCTATGACGAAGTGTTCGAACTGGAAGACATCAACGGCGAATTTGCGCAGGCCGATGTCGCCTTCATCATAGGCGCCAACGACGTGGTCAATCCGGCGGCCAAGACCGACAAATCATCGCCGATCTATGGCATGCCGGTGTTTGATGTGGACAAGGCCAAGACGATCTTTTTCATCAAGCGCAGCATGGGCGGGGTTGGTTATGCCGGCGTCGACAACGATGTGTTCTATATGGACCAGACCATGATGCTGCTGGCCGACGCCAAGAAGATGGTCGAAGACATCAACAAGGCTTTGGCGCACTGATGCGCGGAACCACGGCCGCGTCCTGATTGCTGGCAATGGTGCTTGCCCCCTATGCCAGCGATCCGGACCGGTCGCGCGGGCGTGAATTCGCGCTGGAATCTGCCAGCGCACGCGGCCCGCGCAGCGCATTTCAGCGCGATCGCGACCGTATCATCCATTCGATCGCGTTTCGCCGGCTGCGCCACAAGACGCAGGTGTTTGTTGCCCCCGATGGTGATCATTACCGCGTCCGTCTGACCCACAGTCTGGAAGTGGCGCAGATCGGCCGGGTGATCGCCCGCGCGCTGGGTTTGAACGAAGACCTGACCGAGGCGCTGTGCCTGGCGCACGATATCGGCCACCCCCCGTTTGGCCATGCGGGTGAGGATGCGTTGCAGGCCGCGCTGGCCGATCACGGCGGGTTTGATCACAATGCCAATACCCTGCGCGTGCTGATGCGGCTGGACAGTCCATATATTGAACATGACGGGCTGAACCTGACGTGGGACACGCTGGAGGGGCTGGCCAAGCATAATGGGCCGATCACGCGCGTGCCCTGGGCGCTGGCAGAACTGGACGCCGCATTCCCGCTCGATCTGCACAGCCACGCCTCGCTTGAAGCGCAGGTGGCGGCGATTTCCGACGATATCGCCTATGACAACCACGATATCGATGATGGGTTGCGCGCGGGGTTCCTGACGCTGGATCACTTGCTGGAACTGCCGGCATTGGCAGAGCAGTGGTATGCGATCGAGGCGCGCTTTCCCGCTGCCCCGCGCGACCGGCTGTTGCGTGAACTGGTGCGCGGGCAGATCGGCGCGATGGTCAACGATGTGCTGGCGGAAACGCGTGCACGCATCACCGCCAGTGGTGTGGACAGCGCCGACGCCGTGCGCGCCGTTGGGCATACCATATGCGGTTTTTCAGCCACCATGCGCGGTCAGGAACGCGTGCTGAAAAATTTCATGTACGCGCGGCTCTATCTTCACCCCGAACAGGTCGCCGCGGCCGATGCCGCGCGTGACGTCATCGCACGGCTTTATGCTGCCTATGCTGCCGATCCCGCGCTGCTGCCGGTGACGTGGCAGGCACAATTGCCCGGCAGTGATCCGGCGCGCGCACGCATGATCGCAGACTATATCGCCGGGATGACCGACCGGTTCGCCATCGAACAGTTCACCCGCCTGACCGGGGAAAGCCCCAGGGGACTGCGCAATGTCTGATTGTCCGCCTGTACCGCTGCTGCTGGTGGGGGCGACCGGGCTGGTCGGCAGCGCGGTAATCGCCGCTACCGCACACCATCACGATGTGCAGCTGGCCGCGCTGGCCCGGCGAGAGGCGGCGCTGCCATCGGGCGCGCGGTTGGAAATGCTGGTGGCCGATCCCGCCGAATGGCCCCTGGCGATCACTCGCGCCCGGCCCGCCGTGCTGGCGATCGCGCTGGGCACGACCATTGCAGCCGAAGGCGGCGACCGGCAGGCATTCAGGGGTGTCGATCATGATCTGGTGCTGGCAGTGGCAAAGGCGGCACGCAGCGCGGGTACCCGGCAAGTGATCCTGGTATCGTCGGTCGGCGCCGACCCGGATTCGCGCAATTTTTACCTGTCGGTCAAGGGCGAGGCAGAGGCCGCGCTGAACGCCCTGAATTTTCCGCGGTTTGATATTCTACGTCCGGGTCTGCTGCGCGGGGCGCGGGGCGGGGCGCGGCGCCCGGTGGAACGCATGATGCAGATCATCGCACCGTTGATCGATCCGCTGTTGCGCGGGCGCTGGGCCGCCTATCGCTCGGTCCATGCGCGTGAAATGGCGGCGGCGATCCTGGCGCTGGCCGGGGCGCCAGGGCGGGGCCGGCATGGGCATGCCACGCCCGATATCCGTCGCCTGGCGCGGCAGCTGTCTGCGTAAATCGCACTTCCGAAAACAATCGGGCTTGCGCTTCGCGGCGATCGACTTAACCATTTGATTAACCGCCGGGCTGCTGCCGATTTGCGCATGCCCGGTCACGAAATGGGAGTGGGCATGCGCGAAACTGCGGGTTTTTTGACGTTCGATGCGTTTTTTCGCCACTGGGCGGCCGAACGCGGCGACGCGATCGCGCACCAGGAGGGGGACCGCACCACCACCTTTGCCGAAATGGAGCTGCGTTCCCGGCAGATCGCCGCGCTGCTGGGTGATCTTGGCGTCAAAAAGGGTGACCGCATCGCCTGGGTCGGTAAAAATGCCGATATCTATTTTCAGCTGTTCTATGCTGCGGCGCGCATTGGTGTGGTCATGGCGCCGATCGGCTGGCGACTGGCACCGGCCGAAATCGCCTATATCCTGAACGACACCCGTGCGCGCGTGGTCTTTGCCGGGCAGGGGTTTGGCGATGTGGTCAGGGCGATGGCCGACGAAATTCCGACGATCGCGCACGTGCTGGATGAAGAAGCGGCGCGCGTTGCCATCGATGCCGCGCCCGCGATCGATATCATTGCCGCCGCGCCGGATGACGCCGCGTTGCAGCTGTATACCTCGGGCACCACCGGCCATCCCAAGGGCGCGGTATTGTGCCAGCGCAATTTCTTTGGCCTGCGCAAACCGGCGCTGGAGGCCGGCTTGCCATGGGCCGAATGGGACACCGATGAGGCGATCCTGGTGTGCATGCCGTGTGCGCATATCGGCGGCACGGGGTTGGGGGTGATGGCGTTCAGCGGCGGCGTGCGCGCGATCATCCAGCCCGAATTCACCGCAGAGGGCGCCCTGCGCGGGGTGGCGCAGGGGATCACGCGGTTTTTCATCGTGCCGGCCGCGTTGCAGATGCTGGTGCATCACCCACTGGCGCAGGACGCCGATTTTACCCGGCTGAAATATGTGCTGTACGGCGCCGCGCCGATCCCGCTCGATCTGTTGCGTGAGGCGGTCAGCGCCATCCCCAATGCGCAGTTCATGCAATGCTATGGCATGACCGAAACCACCGGCACCATCTGTGTGTTGCCACCATCAGACCACGATATGGCCGGCAATGCGCGGATGCGGTCGGCCGGCCACGCCCTGCCGGGGGTAGAGGTGCGCATCGTCGATGCCGCGGGCAGTGAATTGCCGCGCGGCGCAGTGGGCGAGATTGAAACCCGCAGTTCCAACAACATGCTGCAATACTGGAACCTGCCCGATGCCACCGCCAGGACGATGAACGCCGAAGGCTGGGTGCGCACCGGCGATGCCGCCTATATGGACGCGGATGGTTATGTGTTCATCCAGGACCGGATCAAGGACATGATCATTTCGGGCGGCGAAAACATCTATCCGGCCGAGGTCGAAAGCGCGATCTATGGCCACCCGGATGTGGCCGAAGTCGCGGTGATCGGCGTGCCCGACGCCAAATGGGGGGAGGCGGTGAAGGCCTGCGTGGTCGCCAAACCCGGCCACGTGATCGATCCCGATAACGTGATCGCCTGGGCCCGCACGCGCATTGCCGGGTTCAAGGTGCCCAAAACGATCGACGTGATCGCCGCCCTGCCGCGCAATCCCACGGGCAAAGTAATGCGGCGCACGTTGCGCGAACCCTATTGGGCGGCGATGGAACGGCAGGTCAACTGATCGGCGGATCACCCCACACTGGCAGCCACGGTGTCGGCTGCCAGCCCACGGGTTGATCGCACATGTTCGCGCCACGCGATGATCGAACCCGCCGCGATGATCGCCGGCGCGCCGATCCACGTCGTGGCCGGGGGCAGGTGGGCAAACACCAGCCAGCCCCACAGCGTGGACCAGCCAAATTGGGCATAATCCATCACGATCACGCTCGACACCCGGCCATAACGCAGTGATGATGTCATCAGCAGCTGTGAAAACATCCCGAGCAGGCCGATGCCGCCGATCATCAGCCAGCCAATCGCATCATGATGAAACGCCCGATCGTATCCGGCCGGCACGAACGGCAGCAGCAGCGCCAGCACCGGCACGCTCATCGCGCAAAAATAGAACACGATGGTGATCGGTTCTTCGGTCCGGCCCAGGTCGCGCAGCTGGATCGATATCAGCGCCACCAGAAACGCCGCGATGATGCCGACCAGCAACCCCAGCACCGGCAAATGGTGGTGCCCGGTATAGGCGTGCCAGGGGTTGGCCATGATCACGACCCCGCCCAGCCCAAGCAAAACCGCGCCAATGCGCCACACGCCAACCGTTTCGCGCAGCAGCACCACCGACAGGATCACCGCGAACAGCGGCGCAGTAAAGCCCAGCACAGTCGCCTCTGCCAGTGGCAGCAGCAGCACGACACCGAGCGTGAAAAACATGCTGAAGGTGCCGATGGCCGCGCGCCGGGCATGCACCAGCGGCCGCGCGGTGCGCAATCGGTGCAATTGCCCGCGCGCGACCAGCCAGACCAGCAAGACCACTGTCGGCAGAACCTGCCGCCAGAACAGCATTTCGGGAAACCACATGCCCCGATCAGTGATCAGCTTGACCAGCAGCAGCACGACCGAAAACAGCAAGGCCGACAGCAGCCGCAACCCCAGCGCGAACAGCGGGCGTTGCTGCACGGCTGAGCGCGCGTGAAAGCGACTGTGCGGGGCGGCAGACATTGCTGCCGCCCATGGCTGTTCAAACCCCGGGGATCAAGCGCCGTGTTGGGTTACAGGCAGGCTTCGAGATAGGCCTGGTCGAACCCGAACTGGCGTGCCTTTTCCAGCGTATAGGGGCGCAGTCCGGCCGGACGGAATTCGCCGATGATCTTGCCGTCGTCGGTTTCGTCTAGATATTCGAACTTGAACAGTTCCTGGGTGACGATCACGTCGCCTTCCATCCCGATCACTTCGGTGATGTTGGTGGTGCGGCGTGACCCGTCGCGCAGACGCTTTACCTGCACGATCAGATCGACCGATTCGGCAATCTGGCGGCTGATCGCTTCCTTTGGAATCTTGATGTCGCCCATCAGGATCATGTTTTCCATACGGCCCAGGCATTCACGCGGGCTGTTGGCGTGGAGCGTACACATCGATCCATCGTGACCGGTGTTCATCGCGGCCAGCAGGTCGAAACATTCCGCGCCACGAATTTCGCCCAGGATGATGCGGTCAGGGCGCATACGCAGGGCGTTTTTCACCAGGTCGCCGATGGTGATCGCGCCCTGGCCTTCCAGGTTGGGCGGGCGCGTTTCCAGCGGCAGCCAGTGCGGCTGTTGCAGCCGCAATTCGGCCGCGTCTTCGATCGTCAGCACGCGTTCGCCCGGGTCGATCATTTTCGACAGCGCGTTCAGCATGGTGGTTTTCCCGGAACCGGTACCACCCGAAATCACCACGTTCATGCGGCAGGCCCCGGCGATTTTCAGCGCGGTGCACATCTTGTCGCTCATCGAACCGAAATCGCGCAGCATGTCGAGCGTGATCGGTTTTTCGGAAAATTTACGAATCGAGATCGCGGTGCCGCGCAAGCTGAGCGGCGGCACGATCACGTTGACGCGGCTGCCGTCTTTCAGGCGGGCGTCGGCCAGCGGAGTGGTCTGGTCAACCCGTCGGCCAACCTGGTTGACGATGCGCTGGGCAATCTGGAACAAATGGCTTTCATCGCGAAACCGGATCGGCGCGATCGTCAGCTTGCCCTTTTTTTCGATATAGGTCTGATCGGGGCCATTGACCATGATGTCGGTCACGTCGGGATCGTTGAGCAATTCTTCGAGCGGGCCAAAGCCCAGCAATTCGTCGATCAGCACCTTTTCCAGCGCGAACTGTTCGCGCCGGTTGAGCGTGACTTTCAGTTCCGCCAGCACTTCCATGATGATCGGGCGGAATTCTTCGGACAGCTCTTCCTTGGTCAGCGTCGCCGCCGCTTCGGGATCGACACGTTCCAGCAGGTGGGGAAGCACCTGTTCCTTGATCTTGTGGACCGACGCTTCAAAACCTTCGGCGTGGTACTGGTTTTCCACGACCTGGTTGGCGCGATCGGCCAGCCGCGCCATCGCGTCGGATTTGGGATCACCCGAATCATAGCCACCGCGCCCGTCATTGCCGGGTACCGGTACCGCCGCCGCATTGCTGGGGGCAGCCGAGTCGGTGCCCTTCATGGGCCGCGCAACGCCGAATGAAGGGCGCATTGCCGCGCTTCCCCCTCCCGTACCAGCCTTGCGACCAAATGCGCTCATGCCCCGTGTCCCGTTTGCTTGCTGCCCGCGTGTGATATTCCGATGGGCAATAATGTCGGTCTGATAGTCCGCAGTAGACCGAAAAATGCTTAGAATTTGCTAAACAGGTCTGAATCTTTGTGCGTTAAGTTCACCTGTCCGGTGATTTTTATGCCTCGGCGCCGGCAAACGACCGCCAGACGCGGCTGTTAAGGCACTGCACAGCCACGCTGGCTGCCGCGCGCAAACACGTACAGCGATTGATCGCCCGACAGCCGCCCGCGCCACACCATCGTGCCCGGAAAATGATCCGCCACACCATATCCGGCGCGGCACGCATCCTGCACCAGATTGGCCATATGCCCGCTGCTGCCGTTGCGGTTCACCGGCGATGCCACGATCAGATCGGGGCGGGCCGCCAGCACCGTCTGCCAGAAATCCATCCGGCTCGTCGCTTGCCATGATCCCGCCATCCACGGTTCGCCCATGTTCCAGCGGACATACGATGGCCGGGGGGCGCCGCCGTGATAATTGGCAAAGGCATTGCCGCCCAGCCAGGGCTGCACCACGAACGCATAATCGCCATAGCCAAACACCCGCCCGCCGGGATGCGCAGCGCGCCAGGTGGACACCGCCGCCGCCGCCTGCGCCCCCGTGGCATAGACGTTGGCGATGTCCCACAGACCGGTGCGCACCGTCTGCACGGTTTGCAGCGACGCGATCAGCGCGATCGCCGCCACCAGCTGGCGCCGGTCGGTGCGCGACACGCGGTTTGGCCATTCCACCCACACGATGAACAGCCAGAACAGGAAAAACACCCCTGAATGCCAGGCCGCCGCATGCACAAACACCGCCAGCAGCAGCAGCACCGCCACCACTGCCGCGGCCATCGCGCGGTTTTTGCCCGCCGCAACCAGCGCGATGACCGGCCGTTGCAGTACCAGCGTCAGGATCACGCTGGCAAAAATGTCCCAGTTGCCAGCCGCCTGCGCATTCCACACGACGATATGATCGACAAACGCATTGCACAGAAACACGATCGTGCGCATCGCGTGATTGCCGTGCAACTGGGGAAAGGGGAAATTGTTGTCCGCCGGTTGCCAGGTGCAAAACAGCGCAAACCCGATCAACCCGCCAGCGATTGCCAGCGCCATCGCCGCCCGACGATAGGTGATCGTTTGGCCGCCAATCACGCGCCGGGCCATGGCCACCGCCAGTTCCAGCGCCAGCACGCCCGCCACCAGCACCCCGTGCGCGTTGGTATTGGCGATCAGCCCGATCACCACGGCATAGCGCACCGGTCGGGCGATTCGATCGGCAAAGCATGTCGCCGCCAACGGCACCAGCAGCAGATCAAGGCAATAGCCGCGCGCAACCACGCTGAACTGGTACCCATAGAAATACGATGTCAGCAGCAACACCCGCAACGGCGCCGGAAACGGGGCACGCCACAGGATGACACCCGCGCCGGCCATCGCAAACCCTGCCGGCAGGATGAACAGCCAGGCATAGGGCACGCCCGCGCGCATGGCGATCCACAGCACTGCGTGCCACAGCCCGGGGCTGCCTTCATAGCGCACATGCTGCACCAGCAACGGCCACAGATCGTTGTCGCGCGCCAGCAGCCACGCCTGCGCTTCATCAAACCACGGTTCGTGGTGGCTGCCGACCAGCAGCACCCAGGCGGCATAGCCGGCCAGTGCGAACCAGCGCCAGGATGCCGAAATTGCAGCGAAAACCCCGGTACGGGCACGCGGCGGACCGGAACGCGACCCGGATTCGCAAACGTCGGGCATTTGCAGGCTTGCCGTAGTGTCCTGCAGTGCGGTAGTCATGCGGCCCTCAAAGCGCGTTGGATGTTTGCGGCCG
Organism: Novosphingobium sp.; assembly: GCF_040398825.1. Lineage (GTDB taxonomy): Bacteria > Pseudomonadota > Alphaproteobacteria > Sphingomonadales > Sphingomonadaceae > Novosphingobium. The sequence goes on along the minus strand of NZ_JBBATI010000003.1, from coordinate 14,365 downwards.
ATACCGGGCCTCCCGTCCAGACATTGCAAATCAAGGTTAGCACCACGTTAATGAGCGGACGCGAACGGCGCAAGCGCGGGGCAATCGACCTCGATGACGATGATCAGCAGGACGAAGGACCACCGCCGACGTGCTGGCTGTGCCTGCGGCCGCTGGGTGAAAAGGTCGATAACTATCACCCCGTGCCCAAAAGCCGGGGCGGTCGGGCAACCGTGGCGGTGCACCCGATCTGCCGTCGCACGATCGAAACGGTGTTTACCAATGCCGAACTTGCGCGTGGTGCCGGGGAACGCGAAAAACTGATAGAACACCCTGAAATCGTGCGGTTTCTGGGCTGGGTCGCCGGCAAGGGCCCCGACTTTGATGCGCCCACCGCGCCGCGCCGCAAACGGTAAGGGGCAGGACCCGGATCACTGCCGGCGGCGAAATTTCTGCCACGCGGCAATTACTCGCATACTTATGCGTGTTTATGCGCAAGGGTTTCGCATCTAGGGCGCGTATAACCCGGGCATGTTCCGTTTTTTCCGGGCTTTTGCTGGAGTGTTGCCTTCATGGCTTTGACAAGCTGTTCCGCGCTGCTGCTGTTCGGGGCAACCGGCGACTTGTCGCGCCGCATGTTGCTGCCATCGCTGTTTGCGCTGCATGAAGACGATCTGATCGCGCCCGATCTGCGCATTGTCGGCACCGCGCGGTCCGATCTGGATGACGACGGGTTTCGCGCCTTTGCCAAGGCCGCGCTTGCAGAATTTCTGCCGGCCGACCGTCAGGACCCGGCACGGTTGAGCGGGTTTCTGGACCGGCTGCATTATCAGCCGCTGGATGCGTCGAACATCGCCGGTTTTGCCGCGCTGGCGGAAAAGCTGGGCGATATCTCGTGCGGCCTGGCGATTTTCCTGTCGACCGCGCCAGCCCTGTTCGAAGCGACCATCGAAGGCCTGCGCCATGCCGGTCTGGCCCATGCCAACGTGCGCATCGGCCTGGAAAAGCCGCTGGGGCATGATCTGGCATCCAGCGCGCGGATCAACGACGCGGTGGCCGCCGGGTTTGCCGAAAACGCGATTTTTCGCATCGATCACTATCTGGGCAAGGAAACCGTGCAAAACCTGATGGCGCTGCGGTTTGGCAACATGCTGTTCGAACCGCTGTGGAATGCCGCGCATATCGACCATGTGCAGATCACCGTCAGCGAAACTGTCGGGCTGGAGGGGCGCAAGGGGTTTTACGACGACACCGGCGCGCTGCGCGACATGGTGCAGAACCACATGCTGCAATTGCTGGCGCTGACCGCGATGGAGCCGCCGTGCGATTATGACGCGACATCGATCCGCGATGAAAAGGTCAAATTGCTGCGCGCCTTGCGCCCGGTAAAGTCGGCAGAAATGGTGCGCGGGCAATACCGCAGCGGTGCGGTCGCGGGGGCGGCCGTGGCCGGCTATCCCGACGATCTGGGTGCCGAATCCGACACCGAAACCTTTGTCGCGATCAAGGCGCATGTTGACAACTGGCGCTGGCAGGGGGTGCCATTTTATCTCCGCCACGGCAAACGGCTGGCCGAACGGCGCAGCGAAATCGTGTTGCAGTTCAAGGATGTGCCGCACAACATCTTTGCCGACCGCGGCGGGCGCCCGCGCGCCAACCGGCTGGTGATCCGCCTGCAACCCGAAGAATACGTGCGGTTGCAGGTCATGGCCAAACAACCCGGGCTGGACCGCGGCGGTATCGTGCTGAGCGAGGTCAATCTGGACCTGTCGCTGACCACGGCCTTTGCCAAGACGCGGCGGCGCATCGCCTATGAACGCCTGCTGCTCGATCTGATCGAGGGCGAACAGACGCTGTTCGTCCGCCGTGACGAGGTGGAGGCGCAATGGCGCTGGATCGACGCGATCCGCACGGTTTGGGATGGCGGAGACGAAGAGGTCAAGCCCTATGCCGCCGGTGGCTGGGGCCCCAACGCCGCCATCGCGCTGACCGAACGTGACGGGAGGTCATGGCATGACTGACGCCACGCCTGGCAGCCCCCGCGTGCGCTGGGCCGACCCCGGCGATGCCGCGGCTGTGGCCGCGCGGATCGAGGCAGAGGTCCGTCTGGGCACGCCCCGCCGGATTGCGTTTACCGGCGGATCAACCCCGTTAAAGGTGCTGGCGCTGCTGGCCACGCGCGATCTGGACTGGTCGCAGGTGACCATCGCGCTGACCGACGACCGCCGCGTGCCCGATGATCATCCGGCGTCCAACTTTGGCAAGATCCACGCGGCGCTGGGCGCAACCGGCGCCCGGTTCGAACGCCTGGTCGAAGGCATGGCCGTCGCCCCGTTCGATCTGGTGTGGCTGGGCATGGGCGACGATGGCCATGTCGCTTCGCTGTTCCCGACCATGCAGGCGCTGGTGCGCCCCGGCCCGACGGTGATCGCCACCACCCCGGTCCCGCTGCCGGTGGAGGCGCCGTTTGATCGCCTGACGCTTAATGAAATGGCGCTGAAGGCCACTGCCGAAATTATCCTGGTGGTGACCGGCGCCGCCAAGCGCGCGCTGCTCGATCGTGTGCTGGCGGGAACCGATGTCGCTGCACTTGCCTATCCCGTGTCCGATGTCCTGCGCGGCTGTGGCCCGCAGGTCACCATTTACTGGAGCGAATGATGGCCCTGCATCCTGTTGTCGCGCGCGTAACCGACCGGGTTATCGCCCGTTCGGCGCTCACCCGCGCCGCCTATCTCGATCTGATTGACCAGGCGCGGCACAACGGGCTGGACCGGCCGCGGCTGTCGTGCGGAAATCTGGCGCATGGTTTTGCCGCCGCCGAAGCCGACAAGGCGACCATCCGCGCGGGCAAAGCGATGAACATCGGCATCGTCACCGCCTATAACGACATGCTGTCGGCGCATCAGCCCTATGCCCGCTATCCCGACCAGATCAAGCTTTACGCCCGCGAAGTCGGCGCCACGGCGCAAGTCGCGGGCGGGGTGCCGGCGATGTGTGACGGGGTGACGCAGGGCCAGCCATCGATGGAACTGTCGCTGTTCAGCCGCGACACCATCGCCATGGGCACCGCCATCGCGCTGAGCCATGGCATGTTCGAATCCGCGCTGTTGCTGGGCATCTGTGACAAGATCGTGCCCGGGCTGCTGATCGGCGCGCTGCGGTTTGGCCACCTGCCGGCCATCCTGGTGCCCGCCGGGCCAATGCCATCGGGCCTGCCCAACAAGGAAAAGGTGCGCATCCGGCAACTGTATGCCGAGGGCAAGGTAGGGCGTGACGAATTGCTCGACAGTGAAAGCGCCAGCTATCATTCGCCCGGCACCTGCACGTTTTACGGCACTGCCAATTCCAACCAGATGATGATGGACATGATGGGGCTGCACCTGCCCGGCGCCAGCTTTGTCACGCCCGGCACCAAACTGCGGCAGGAATTGACGCGCGCTGCCACGCATCGCATCGCGCAGATCGGCTGGGACGGCGATGATTACCGCCCGCTGGGACATTGCATCGATGAAAAGGCGATTATCAACGCTATTGTCGGACTGCTGGCGACCGGCGGATCGACCAACCATGTCATCCATCTGCCCGCCATCGCGCGCGCTGCGGGTATCCAGATCGACTGGGACGACATGAACGATCTGTCGCGCGCGGTGCCGCTGATTGCCAGTGTCTATCCCAACGGCGCCGGCGATGTGAACGCCTTCGCCGCCGCCGGTGGCATGCCCTATGTGTTGCGCGAACTGATCGGGGCAGGGCTGGCGCATGACGATATCCGGACCGTCTATGGCGCATCGTTGACCGAGGGCGCGCAGCAACCGGTGCTGGATGGCGATGCGCTGCGTTGGGAACCGGCATCGGACACCAGCGCCGATCCGACGATGCTGCGCCCCGTGGCCGAACCGTTCCAGCCCGAAGGCGGGTTTGCCTTGCTGAAGGGCAACCTGGGACGTGCGACGATCAAGACCAGCGCGGTGGAACGATCACGCTGGACGATTGAGGCGCCGGCGCGCGTGTTTTCCGACCAGGATGCGGTGATCGCCGCGTTCAAGGCGGGTGAGCTGGAACGCGATGTGGTGGTGGTGGTGCGGTTTCAGGGCCCCGGCGCCAACGGCATGCCCGAATTGCACAAGCTGACGCCGTCGCTGGGCGTGTTGCAGGATCGCGGCTTTCGCGTTGCGCTGGTCACCGACGGGCGTATGTCGGGCGCATCGGGCAAAGTGCCCGCGGCCATCCACGTCACGCCAGAGGCGAAGCATGCCGGCCCGCTGGCGCTGTTGCGTGATGGTGATCTGGTTCGCGTGTGCGCGCAGACCGGTGAATTGTCGGCGCTGGTTGATGCCCCCGAATGGGCGGCGCGTGAACCAGCGCCATCGCCGGCTGAGGCGATCGGCGTGGGCCGCGAACTGTTTGCGCTGATGCGTGCGCATGCCGATCCCGCCGAACGCGGCGGATCGGCGATGCTGGCAGCAGCGGGTTTGTAAATGATAAAACCCTTCCCCTCAGGGGGAGGGTTTAAGGATGCTAAAAACATAACCGGGGAAGGATTGCACGATGCGGCTGGTTGCAGTGGATATCGGGGGCACTCATGCACGCTTTGCCATTGCCGAAGTATCGGCGGGCAAAGTGGTCGCGCTGGGTGAGGCGGTTACGCTGAAAACCGCCGATCACGGCAGTTTCCAACTCGCCTGGCACGAATTTCAGCGGTTGAGCGGCGGCGCGCTGCCGCCGGCGGTGGCGATTGCGGTGGCCGGGCCGGTGGGGGGCGACATCATCCGCTTTACCAACAACCCGTGGATTCTGCGCCCCGCGCTGATCCCGGAAAAACTGGGCGCGCATCAATACGTGGTGGTCAATGATTTTGCCGCCGTGGCGCATTCGGTGGCGCAGGCCGATGACGCGCATTTCATCCATGTCTGCGGCCCCGATGAACCGCTGCCGGACCATGGCGGGATCAGCGTGGTCGGGCCCGGCACCGGGTTGGGGGTGGCGCTGCTGTTGCGCGACGACCACGGCTATCACGTGCAGCCGACCGAGGGCGGCCATATCGATTTTGCCCCGCTCGATGCTATCGAGGACAAGATCCTTAAACGCCTGCGCCGCCGCCATCGCCGGGTTTCGGTCGAACGCGTGGTGGCTGGGCCGGGCATTGTCGATATCTATGAAACGCTGGCCGCGATCGAAGGCCGATCGACCGCGCCGCATGATGACAAGACGCTGTGGGCGGCTGGCATGGATGGCAGCGATCCGCTGGCGACCGCCGCGGTCGACCGGTTCTGCCTTTCGCTGGGCAGTGTCGCGGGCGACATCGCGCTGGCACACGGGTCAAAGGCGTTGGTGCTGGCGGGCGGGCTGGGGTATCGCATCCGTGACAATCTGGTGGCATCGGGGTTTGCCGGCCGGTTTGCCGCCAAGGGCCGGTTTGAAGGGCTGATGGCGGCGATGCCGGTCAAACTGATCACCCACCCGCAGCCGGGGCTGTTTGGCGCGGCTGCGGCCTTTGCGCAGAAATATCGCGACGCCTGACCGCTTGCCAAACCACCGTCCGCACGTTAGCCCTCGTCTTAATCAGTTGGTTAAATCGGGAGAGCAGACGTGAGCTTCGACACCATCCGCCTTGAACACATCGGGCCGGTTGCGAAAATCGTGCTGAACCGGCCGGAGCGGCTGAATGCCTGCCCGCCGTCGATGGCGGTGGAAATTTCCGACGCGCTGTCAATGCTGGGCGATGCCCGCGCCGTGTTGTTGACGGGGGAGGGCCGCGCGTTCTGTTCGGGCGCCGATCTGGCGGTGACCGGCGCGCGCAGCATTGCCGGGGGTGCCGGCAGTTACAAGGCGCTGACCGAATCCTACAACCCGCTGATCATGAAACTGTCGCGGCTGCCGGTGCCGGTGGTGGTGGCGGTCAACGGCCCGGCGGCGGGCGTCGGCTGTTCGCTGGCGCTGGCGGGCGATTTCACGCTGGCCGCCAAAAGCGCCTATTTCCTGCAAGCGTTCGTCAATATCGGGCTGGTCCCCGATGGCGGATCAACCTGGATACTGCCGCGCCTGATCGGCAAGCCGCGCGCGATGCAGATGATGATGCTGGGCGAACGCGTCAGCGCCGAACAGGCAGAAAATTGGGGCATGATCTATCGCGCGGTCGATGATGCCGCGCTGGCGGATGAAGCGCTGGCACTGGCCACGCGACTGGCCCACGGGCCAACGGTGGCGCTGGGCACGCTGCGCCAGACCATGGCGCGCGGGCTGGAAAGCGATCTCGGCTCTACCCTGGTGACCGAGGCCGAAGGCCAGCGCAAAGCCGGCGACAGCGCCGACGCCGCCGAAGGCATCCGCGCCTTCCTGGAAAAGCGCAAACCAGTCTTCACCGGGACGTAAAAATCCTTCCCGAACCGGGGAGCATTGCTTGCATTGGGTGGTGGTGCGTGGTCGAATAGAGGGATGCACCTTGATCATGATCCCGCCGCGCCGCCTGCTGCGCTCATCGGCTTTGACGATTTTCTGGCGGTCGATATTCGCGTGGGCACCATCGTTGCGGCGGAACCCTATCCGGAGGCGCGCAAGCCCAGCCTGAAGCTGCGTATCGATTTCGGGGCGGGGATCGGCGAGAAAAAATCCAGCGCGCAGATTGCCACGCTTTATGCCCCGGCGGAGCTGATCGGGCGCCAGGTGGCCGCGGTGGTCAATTTCCCGCCGCGCCAGATCGGCAAGGTCATGTCCGAAGTGCTGACGGTGGGTTTTGCCGACGACGCGGGCAATGTGGTGCTGTTCGCGCCTGATCGTGCAGTGCCCGATGGTTCGCGGTTGTTCTGATGGGCGCGACCATCTGGACCATCGGCTATGAACAGACCACCATGGCAGCGTTTCTGGCCGCGCTGACCGGGGCAGGGGTGCAGGTGGTGGCCGATGTGCGCGCGCTGCCGCTGTCGCGCCGTCCGGGCTTTTCGAAATCGTCGCTGGCCGCCAATCTGGCGGAGGCGGGCATCGGCTATGTCCATTTTCGCGCATTGGGCACCCCGCCAGAGGGCCGTGCAGCGGCGCGCCGCAACGACCATGCCACGCTTGAACGGGTTTATGCGGGGCAGTTGCAATTGCCCGAAGCGATGGCGGCAATGGCAGGACTGGCCGATCTGGCGAGCGATCGGCGCACCGCGCTGCTGTGTTATGAACGCGACGCCTGTGGCTGCCACCGCACGCTGCTGCGTGCAGAGGCGCTGCCGGATTTCGCCGGGATTGATTTGGTGCCGTAGACTGTGATGGGAAAAGCAACCCACTGAAGATAAAGCCCTCCCCCTCAGGGGGAGGGTTGGGTGGGGATGTCCAGCGCTGATGTGACGCGCGACAACTCGGGCGTTGGACACCCCTCCCCAACCCCTCCCCTGAGGGGAGGGGCTAAGACTATCGCGCCAATTCGTCGTCCAGAAACGCGGCGACATCACCCAGATCGACATCGCGTGCCAGAAACGTCTGCCCAATCCCGCGCATCAGCAAAAATGGCAGGGTGCCGGCATCCATCTTCTTGTCGTGCAGCATATGATCGGCCAGCCGGCGCCCGTCGCAGCCCAGGTCGAGCGTAGCGATCGACGAACGCAGCCCGACACTGTGCAGATGCGCCGCGATCCGTTCGGCATCCTGCCCGTGCATCAGGCCCTGTCGCACCGAAAACCGTGCGGCCAGTACCATGCCCAGCGCCACGCCTTCGCCATGGATCAGCCGGTCGGAAAAGCCAGTCTGCGCCTCCAGCGCATGGCCGAACGTGTGACCCAGGTTGAGCAGCGCGCGCACGCCGGTGGTTTCGCGTTCGTCCGCCGCGACAATCCGCGCCTTGGCCGCCACGCTGCGCGCGATCGCGGTGGTGCGCGCGGCCATGTCGCCCGCAATCAGCGCCGGGCCGTTCTGCTCACACCAGGCGAAAAAATCGGCATCGTCGATCAGGCCATATTTGACCACTTCGGCATAGCCGGCGCGCACTTCGCGTGACGGCAGCGTGTCCAATGTGGCGGGATCGGCCAGCACCAGCACCGGCTGGTGAAACGCGCCAACCAGGTTCTTGCCGGCGCTGGTGTTGATCGCGGTCTTGCCACCCACGCTTGAATCGACTTGCGCCAGCAGCGTCGTCGGCACCTGGATAAACCCGCAGCCGCGCTTCACCATCGATGCGGCAAACCCGACCAGATCACCGATCACCCCGCCGCCCAGCGCGATCACCACATCGCGCCGTTCGATTTCGGCCGCGATCAGGAAATCGACCACTTCGGCCAGAAAGGTCCACGATTTTGTCGCTTCACCCGGCGGCAGCACCAGCCAGTGCCCGGTCAGCCCGGCGGCGCTCAATGTCTGATCAACCCGCGCGCGCCACTGCGCGGCAACATGTTCATCGGTTACCACCGGCACGCTGTTCCTGCGCACAAACGGGCGCACGGCGTGGCCCAGTTCGTTGATCAGTCCCGGCGCAATCCGCACTTCATAGGGTGCGCCCGCAACATCGACGGCAATGGTGGCAGTGGCAGTGGCAGTATAGGTCAAAGCCATGCGTCGATCGCCTTCAGAATGGTGTGCACGGTCACGCCGTGGGGTTGATGGCCGCTGATGACATGGATGTGCGCCTGGCTATAGGCTGGCTCACGCTCTGTGCGCAGACGTCCCAGAATTTCGCGCGGGTTGCCCTGGCGCAACAGGGGCCGGTTGTCCTTGCGGCCGACGCGTTCCACCAGCGTGTCCAGATCGCTGTCAATCCACACTGCGATCGCGCGCGACAGGATCAGCGCGCGGGTATCGGCATCGACAAATGCGCCGCCGCCGGTCGCCAACACCTTGCGCGCAGGGTGCCCGTCGGCATCACCACCCACCAGCCGCGCAATCACGCGCCGTTCGCCGTCGCGAAAATAGGCCTCACCATATTGGGCAAAGATTTCGGGGATCGACATCTGCGCGGCGCGTTCGATTTCCTCGTCCGCATCGACAAATGGCAGGGCGAGCAAACCCGACAATTTGCGCCCGACCGTGGTCTTGCCCACCCCCATCATGCCTACCAGCACCACCGGACGATCGATCCGCCCGGCAATGCGCTGAATTTCGGGATGAGAGAGGGTGTCGTGCTCCATTGCCGCCCTGCCTATACTTGGGCTAGAGCCAAGCGCAAGATATCCGCGATCCGGCCGGCGACGGCGGCCGATCGAACGAAAAGGCGACACGTGAAGGTTTGGTTCGCAACTGCTGCCGGGGTGGTGATCATTCTTGCGATGGGGATCATGGCGGTGGCATGGATCAGGGGCGGTGTGCAGCCGGCCCGCGTGGTCGAAATTCCTGCCAGCACGGCGTCGACTGCCGGGGGTGCGGCATGACGGCGCACCGGTCGTTGCGCATGCTGGCGGCGCTGGGGCTTTTGTTGGGCACCGGGCTGACCAGCATGGTGCTGGCGCAGGAATCATTGTTGCCGCCGGGCATGGATGACCGGCCTGCGCCGCGCCCGCGCGCCGCACCGGGCACGCCAAGTACGACGCCCCGTGCCAGCACGGCACCGCGGGCAACCGTTGCCCCACGCCCGGCGCCGGCGGCACAGCGCAATTCTGCCGCCACCGCGCCACCAGTGCCGCATCTGCCCGCCGCGCCGGTGCCGGTGCGCCCCGCGCCAATCGCCACCAGCGCTGCGCTGCCCGACGATACCGGGGTTACCGCCACCGTGCCCGCGACGCCCGCGCAGGACCCGATCGATTCGCTCGACCCGGCATTGATCGACCAGGTTGTGCAGAGTGCCGCGCCGCGCTTTGATATCCCGCTGCAGGCGCGCCGCAGCCTGGACCGCGTCGGCTATCTGGCGGCGGTCGATGGTGGTCTGCCGTCGGTGTCCACGCATTACCTGAATGGTGAATACGTCGGGGCGCTGCTGGGCAGGCTGCAGGGCCCGCTGGTGTCGCGCTGGGGCCATATCCTGTTGCGCCGCGTGCTGGCCAGCCGGCTGGACACGCCCGTCGGCATGAACGGTGCGGACTGGGCCGCGCTGCGCGCCGCGCTGCTGTTGCGGATGGGCGAAATCGATGCCGCGCGCGCGCTGGTGCAGGAAGTTGACAGCGGGTTCTACACGCGTCAGCTCGAAGACGCGGCGATGGCGACGTATCTGTCGGCGGCCGATCCCGCCGGGTTGTGCCCGATCAACGCGCTGACCGCGATATCGCGCAGCGAATGGGATTGGGACCTGTCACGGTCGATCTGCCTGGCGTTCAACGGGACCGAAGGATCGCCCGCGCTGGCGCAGCTGGATCGCGCGATGCGGCGCGGAACGGCGGCAAAGCTGGATATCCTGCTGGCGCAAAAATTTGCCGGATCGGCAAACACCACGCACCGTGCGGTACAGATCGAATGGGCCGAGGTAGATGGCCTGACCCCGTGGCGCACTGGCCTTGCCTTTGCCACCGGGCTGGAGCCGCCGGATTCGCTGCGCCGCAAGGATTGGCCGGGCTATGCCCAGCTGGCCACGCGCGCGCCCAGCCTGTCGCTGGCATCGCGCGCAGCGGCCGCCGACATCAGCGCGGCGGCGGGCGTGCTGTCCGCCGCGGCGATGGTCGATCTCTATGCGCAGATTGCGGCGCTGCAGGAACCTGATGCCACCTGGGGGCCGCTGACCGCGCAGCTGCGAACCGCCTATGTCGCCGGGCAGGATGAGCGGATGGCGGCGATCAAGGCGCTGTGGGGCGATGCGACAGACCCGGTGCGGCAGGCATCGCGGCAGGTGCTGACGGCCTATGCCGCGGCACGGATCGAACCATCGGCAGGGCTGAACGATGATGCTGCGGGGCTGATCGCGGCGATGCTGACCGCCGGGCTGGATCGCAATGCCGCGCGCTGGGCACCGGTGGTGACCGCGGGCAGCCAGGCGTGGGGCATGGTGATCACCGGCGCGCCCAGCAAACCGCTGGTGGTCAGCGGCGACGCGCTGTCATCGTTTCAGTCTGGCGACAGCAGCACGGGCCATCTGCGATCAGGATTGTTGCTGGCCGGGTTGCTGGGGCTGGGCCGCGTCGATGGCCAGACCGCGCGCGACTTTGCTGGCAAGCTGAAGCTGGATATGGCCCGCAGGACCGCGTGGGGCGATGCGATCGACAATGCCGCGGCATCGCGCAACCCCGCGCTGGTCGCGCTGTTGGCGGCCTATGGCATGCAAGGGTCCGGCTGGAACCGCATGACGCCGCTGCATCTGTATCACATTATCGGCGCGTTGCGGCAGGTCGGCCTGGAAGCAGAGGCGCGGATGATCGCCGCCGAGGCCGTGGCGCGCAGCTGAGCGGTAGCATGACCGCCAGCCCCGCAGCGCCAGTCGACACCGCTGCGGCGATTGCCGCATTTCTGGCGATGCTGGCGGCAGAGCGCGGCGCGGCGGCCAACACGCTGTCAGCCTACCGCCGCGATCTGACCGGTGCGCAAGTCTTGATCGGCGATCTGGTCGGTGCCGACCGCGCCGCGCTGTCGCGGCTGGGCGAAGCCTGGGCCGATCTGGCGCCCGCCAGCCTGGCGCGCAAGGCGTCGGCGCTGCGGCAGTTTTATGCCTTTGCGGTGGCGGAAGGCTGGCGTGGCGATGATCCGGGCGATGCCTTGCCCCGCCTGCGCCCGCGCCGTTCGCTGCCACGCCTGTTGTCGCACACGCAGATTGCCGCGCTGTTTACGCTGGCAGAGGCAGACGCCGCCACCGGCGATCCGGCAGCCCTGCGGCTGCTGGCATTGATCGAATTGCTGTATGGTTCGGGGCTGCGCGCGACCGAACTGGTGTCGCTGGCGGTCAACGCGGTGCCGCGCGACGCCCCGTTTCTGACGATTACGGGGAAGGGCGGACAACAACGCCTGGTGCCGGTGGGGGAACGCGCCGGCGCCGCGCTGCGCGCGTGGCTGCGGGTTCGCCCGGGCGGCGGGCGGCACGTGTTTCCGTCGCCGCGCGGGGGGCATCTGACGCGAGTACGATTGTTTCAACTGTTGCGCGACCATGTGCTACGCGCCGGGCTCGATCCGGCGACGGTCAGCCCGCATGTGCTGCGCCACGCCTTTGCCACACACCTGCTGGAAGGGGGCGCGGATTTGCGCGTGCTGCAAACCTTGCTGGGCCATGCCGACATCGCCACCACCCAGATTTACACGCATGTCGATGGCGCGCGGCTGGTGGCGCTGGTCAACTTGCGCCACCCGCTGGGGGAAGGCTCTACCCGCCGCTACGCATCCGAAGGTTGACCGCGCCCGCGCGGTTGCCTAGCGCAAGAGCCATGATTTCCTATCTTGAATTTGAAAAACCGATCGCCGCGCTTGATGCGCGCATCGCCGAACTGCGCCAAACCGCAGAGGCGGCGGAACTGGCCGGCGAGCTCGACATTTCGGCAGAGATCCGCAAGCTGGAGGCAAAGTCGGCCGAACTGCTGGGCCAGGCCTATCGCGCGCTGACCCCGTGGCAGAAAACCCAGGTTGCGCGGCATCCGTCACGGCCGCATTTTCATGACTATATCGCGCATGCCTTTGCCGATTTTGTACCGCTGGGCGGCGACCGCTGTTTTGGCGAGGACAAGGCGATTGTGGGCGGGCTGGCGCGGCTCGGTCACCGCCGGGTGATGCTGATCGGGCACGAAAAGGGCAACGACACGCAAAGCCGCATCCGCCACAATTTCGGCATGGGCAAACCCGAAGGATACCGCAAGGCGATCCGGCTGATGGAACTGGCCGGGCGGTTTGGCCTGCCGGTGGTCACGCTGGTCGATACATCCGGCGCGTTTCCGGGTGTCGAAGCCGAAGAGCGCGGTCAGGCCGAGGCGATCGCGCGGTCAACCCAGGCGTGCCTGGCGCTGGGCGTGCCGATGGTCGCCACGATCGTCGGCGAAGGCGGATCGGGCGGCGCAGTGGCGCTGGCCAGCGCCGAACGCGTGCTGATGCTGGAACACGCGGTCTATTCGGTGATTTCGCCCGAAGGCTGCGCATCGATCCTGTGGCGCACCGCCGACAAGGCTGCCGATGCGGCCGAGGCGATGAAGGTGACCGCGCAGGACCTGTTGCAATTGGGCGTAATCGACCGGATCGTGGCCGAACCCGTGGGCGGGGCGCATCGCGATCCGGTGGCCATGGCACAAACGCTGGGTGCAGCGATTGGTGATGAACTGGATGCCCTGGCAGGAACGGCGCCCGCTGCGCTGCGGGCCAGACGCGAAGACCGGTTTTTGCGGATTGGTGCGTGATCGCCTGAAACGGCGGAGCGCGCGGTTACAGCGATCCGTCGGACGCGTTGCTCATATCATTGGCCACCGCGACAAATGCGGTTGACAGGGCATTGCCCAGCGTACCGATCGCGCTGATCGCCGCAAACGACACCAGCGCCGCCAGCAGCGCATATTCCACTGCGGTGGCCGCCGTGCGGTCTGCCCACAATGCACGCAGCAACGCCATTGGTCTCTCCTGCCCGGGGCGTACCGGCACTGCCCCGGCATCTTCCTGGCCCGTTTGTGCGCGCACAACGGCTAACGAGGGTTTAATATCCGGTGTCAATGTTTGGCCATGGAGTTGTCGGTGTAGCCCTGAACGATCAGCCAGGTGTTGATCAGCTGGTTGGAAAAACCCTGGAAACCCACAATCAATATTACTGAAATAAGCGCTATCAGCATACCATATTCGACTACCGTCGCGGCGGAGCTATCGCGCAGCAGCCTTTTGAATAAAGTTTGCACGCGCAGATTCCCGTGGTGACAGCCCGACCAAACCTTACGATGGCGATGCTAACAATTCGTTAGAGCTTGTCTTGCCGAGTGTGCCCTACCATGCCTGAACCATCTCCCACGCCTGAACCGTCAATGCCTGATTCGGACCTTGCGGTACTTTCCGCATTGCTGGTTGTCGCCGCCGCGCTGGTTGATGCGACCGGCCGCGTGCTGATGCAGCAGCGTCCGGCGGAGCGCGATCACGGCGGCCTGTGGGAATTTCCGGGGGGCAAGCTGGAACCGGGGGAGGGGCCGGTCGCCGCACTGGTCCGCGAACTTGCTGAAGAACTGGCGATCACGGTGGCACCGGCAGACTGCGTCGCGCTGGGGTTTGCGGCGAACGAGGGCGGCCCGGGCACGCGCCCGGTGGTGTTGCTGCTGTACGGGTGTCGCACCTGGCGTGGCGATCCTGTCAGCGACGAAGGCGCTGCGCTGGCCTGGTGCCGGCCGGCGCGGCTGCCGGCGCTGGCCATGCCGCCGCTGGATGTGCCGCTGGTCGGGCCGGCGGTACGGTTTGCGAAAGCGCAGCGGCGCGATCGGGTACAGGGTGGACGGGTGCAGGGCGGGTAAGGATTGTTCGAAAACCACTTGCCAAGCCCGGTGGCGCCACCTAAACGCGCGTCTCCCCGGCGCCCGTAGCTCAGCTGGATAGAGCATCAGACTACGAATCT